>DATKMW010000107.1:0-44745 GCA_035541675.1 Anaeromyxobacter sp.
GGCGGCCAGGTGGTCGGCGCCGTCACCTTCGGCTCGACCACGCTCACCAGCGCGGGCGCGGCCGACGCCTGGGTGGCCAAGTTCAACGGCACCACCCTCGCGCCCATCTGGGCCGAGCGGCTGGGCGGCACCAAGGCCGACAACGTCAACGGCCTGGCCGTCGACTACTACGGCGACGTCATCGCCACCGGCGCGTTCAACCTGACGGCGAATGTCTCCGGGACCACCGCGTCCACGGCGACCATCACCGCCACCGGGACCACCGCTCCGGACGTCTTCGTCTGGAAGCTGAACGGCAACACCGGCGGGACCGACTCGCTGGTCGGCTACGGCGATGCGGCCACCCAGACCGGCGACGCCATCGCCGCCAACCGGTTCTCCTCGGGGAACCAGGTCACCTTCGCGGGAACGCTGAACTCGTCGATCACCTTCCCTGCACCGGCGGGCGCGGTCACGGCCACCGGTGCGACCGACGTGTTCCTCACCACCGCGAAGCTGCAGTAGCAGGCGTGGAAGCGAGGGCGCCGCTTGGGAGGCGCCCTCGTCGAAGGCGGGGCCGCCCGCGCCATACCGGCGGGCGGCCCCTTCGCGTCTTTTGCCAGCGCGGACCGGGCCTCACAGTCCGCGCCTGTCAGGTGACTCTCGATCGTATTACCGGTCCGCGACCGCTGGGCCCGTAGGCGTGGAAAGCCGGGCAGAGTTCACAGAAACGCCCCTCCGGCGAGGTCGCAGGCGGTCGCAGAATCGCGCACTCCTGCCCGCTCGCACGGCCCCCCGCTCCGGTCTCCGGTGCCCCGGGTCCCGATTGCAGCAGGAGCCGGACCGTCCGGGAGGGAGCTTCCTCGTCATGCGGCGCATCGCTCCGGAACCCTTTCACGCGCGGCGCCGGCCCCGGCGCTTCTCCTCACCGTGGCGGATGCTCTCCCTCCTCCTCGGCTCGACGGTCCTCCTCGCCGGACCGGGTCCGGCAGAGGGGAACCCGCTCCGGCGGCCGGGAGCGGTCGGCGTCTCCTCTCCGGCCGACGCCGCCCTGGCGGCGTCCGCAGCCCAGTCGGCGGCGCTGGCGCTGCAGGAGCAGTCGCCGCTGCGACAGGCCATGGACGCGATCAAGAGGGCCCAGGCCGCCCAGGCCGCGGCGGCCGCGGCCGCGCAGGCCGCAGCCAGCGGGGTCCCGGACGGAACCCTTTCCGGCGGGCTGGTCATCGATCCCGATCCCTCCCTCTCCCCGGTGAACATCTCCTCGCCGGCCACCTCCACCGTGGCCGGCCGGACCGAGGTCACCCTGACGCAGTCCGCCCAGCGAGCGATCGTCAACTGGTCGAGCTTCAACGTGGGCAAGCTGACCGACCTCTACTTCGACCAGAAGGCGGGCGGCAGCGCCGCCAGCAGCTGGGTGGTTCTCAATCGCATCACCGGCGGGAACCCCAGCCAGATCCTGGGCAGCATCAAGGCCGAGGGACAGGTGTACGTCATCAACCCCAACGGCATCCTCTTCGGGGGATCGTCCCAGGTGAACGCGGGGACCCTGGTCCTGTCGGGGCTCGATCTCCCCACCCTCAAGCTCTCGGGCGTGGCGGTCCCGGAGAGCAACTACCCCTCGTGGAGCCAGGCCTTCCTGGATCCCGCCAGCACTTCTCTCTACAGCCTCTCCTTCGCCTCGACGCCGTCGACCAGCGGCTCGGTGGACATCGAGCCCGGAGCGCAGATCACCGCCGCCACCGGCGGCCGGGTGTTGCTCGCCGGCCTGACCGTCACCAACCAGGGCTCCATCCTGGTACCCGACGGCCAGGTGTTCCTGGTCGCCGGCTCCAGGGTCACCCTGACCGCGGACAACAGCACCAACGGACCGCGCGGGGTCGCCCTCGACTACGCCCAGAGCGACCTCGGCGGCGGGGTGGTCACCAACGCACCCGGCGCCATCATCTCGGCTCCCCTGGGAACGGTGGGCATGATCGCCCAGTCGACGAACCAGGACGGGACCCTCACCCTGACCACCGGTGCCCAGGTGAACGGCGTCGTCTTCCTGGGGGCGAGCGCCGGGTGCAGCAGCGGGCCCTGCACCACCTCCTTCGGGCCCGGGAGCGTGACCCAGATCCTTCCCGACGTGGGCGGGCAGAAGGTCCTGGGCTCGGGCGCGGCCTTCACCCCGTCGCAGATCAACGTCAGCGGCGACGTGATCGACGTGCTCGACGGGGCCACCCTCTACGCGCCGGCGGGCGGGATCGCCCTCAACGCGCAGATGACCACGACCGTGGCGCCCGCGGTGACCGACCCGAGCAAGCCCGGCTACGATCCCGTCCTGGCGGACGATACCCGGATCTACCTGGCGCCGGGCTCCCGGCTGGACGTGTCGGGCCTCACCGACGTCCAGGTCGCCATGGAGCAGAACGTCGTCCGGGGCGAGCTCCGGGCCAACGAGCTCCGCGACAATCCGGTGCTCCGGGACAGCCCGTTGCGCAGCCAGACGGTGTACTTCGACGTGCGGCAGGGCGCGAGCCTGGTCGGTGGCAGCGGTGTCGCCGACCTGGGCGGCTACCTGAACCTCCTCGAGCGAGACGTCTCCCAGCTCATGACCAACGGGGGGACGGTCTCGCTCACCGCCAGCCAGGTGATCACGCGCCAGGGCTCGATCATCGATCTCTCCGGCGGCAGTCTCCAGTACCTGCCCGGCTACGTGAAGAGCACCTACCTCATCGATTCCTCGGGCCAGCGCGTGCCCATCGAGCAGGCGCTGGCCGGCGTCGCCTACGTGGGGATGGACGGGGACTTCGTGGTGAGCCACGCGCGCTGGGGCATCTCCCAGAGCTACACCTCGGCGCTGTCGCGGGCGGTGGCGCAGTACCAGCTCGGCTACGAGCAGGGAGGCAGCGCCGGGACCCTGACCATCGGGACCGCCAGCCCGGTCTGGTACTCGCAGGCCGCGCTGCCCGGGGTCCCCGCGCCGCCGAACCCGTCGGCCACCGGGGCGGTCCGGGTCCTCGACGGCTCGATCGTCGCCACCACCGTGGTCGGGCCCAACCAGCGGGAGCTGCCCTCCAGCTCCGTGGACCCGAACGACCTGACCCAGATCTGGAGGTACCAGCCCGGGGGGGCCACCCTCAACCTCAACCAGTCCGGCGACGTGACCTTCGTCGATTCCCAGACGATCGAGCTGCCCTCGAGCTTCGCCCCGGACACGCCCGTCGCCAGCTCCCTCTACTACCAGGCGCTGGCGCTCCCCACCTCCTGGTTCGGGGGGACATTCAAGTCCCTGCACGTCGCGTCCGGCAGCGACCCCGACCTGTACGCCAGCGGCCTGCCCCAGGACAACTGGGGGACCATCGAGCGGGCCCCTGGCGGACACCTCACCATCCCCGCCGGCGTGGTGCTGGACCTCGGGGAGGGAGGCTCCTTCAGCTTCTCGGGGAAGGAGGCCGACATCGAGGGTTCCATCGTCGCGCCGGGAGGATCGGTGAGCCTCACCGCCCTGCAGAAGACCGGCACCTCGGTCGACTCCACCGAGGTGCACATCGGCTCGGGCGCCCAGATCGACGTGGCCGGTCGCTACACCAACGACTTCGTCGACGGCATCGACCAGCCCTACCAGGCCCTCGTCGGCGGCACCGTCTCCCTCAAGAGCCTCCAGGTGCTCGTCGACCAGGGCTCGACCATCGACGTCTCTGGCGGAGCGCGGCTCGACGTCAAGGGCAGCACCCTGACCGCCGGGAAGGCCGGGTCCATCAGCATCAACGTCGGCGCCTACCCGGCGGAGGGGGGAGACCCGACCCTCCAGGACGAGCCGTACTCCGGGACCCTGTTGCTCGCCGGGGACCTGCGGGGCTACGCCCTCTCCCCGGCTCGGGACGGGGCGCCATCCCTGGGCGGCAAGCTGTCCATCACCACGGGAAGCGACGTCGTGATCGGAGGCTCGGGGACGCCACCGGGCGGGTTCGGTTCGGCCTTCTTCACCCAGGGGGGGTTCGCGTCGTACTCCATGGTCGGCGGGCTCGGCCTGGAGGTGGCCAGCGACGCGGTCCTCGCACCCGTGGCGGAGTCGTTCACGCTTCCGCCGGCCACGGCCGCGACGCTGCCGAGCGGCACCAGGCTCTACGACGTGGCCGGCCGAGGATCCTCGGGGGATCACCCCACCTCGCTCACCCTCTCGACCCACTACACCACCAGCGGCACCGCCGCCGTCATCCACGACCTGACGCTGGACCCCGGCGCGACCATCCAGATGGTGCCCGGCTCGACCGTGCAGCTCCTGGCGGACGGTGCGGCCATCGTCTCCGGGGCGGACGGGGATCCTCGCCCCACGACCGTCGAGGCCGCCGGGGGATCGATCGTGCTGAGCGGCTCCACCGTCCAGCTCCTGGGGGACTCGAGGCTCCTCGCTCCCGGGTACCTCTTGAGCTCCCTGGGGAGCAACAACGTCCACGTCAGCACGGTGGAGGCCGGTGGAAACGTCAGCGTCACCGCCACCAGCTCGATCACGGTCGGAACCTCGGCGCTCGTCGACGTGTCGGGGCTGAGCGCCGTTGCCGACCTGGGCGCAGGCCCCGGCTCGGGCAGCCGCTACCAGGCGCAGCGGGTCGACGGCGACGCCGGGACGGTGACCCTCTCGGCGCCCTCGGGCCTGGTGGCTGGGTCGCTGCGGCTGTCCGAGGGTCCCGCCGCGACCGGGGGCAGCTCGCTCACCATCTCCTCGACCGGCCAGTCCGGCCTGGCCGTGTTCGAGAGCGGCAGCGGCGCGCCGGGCTCGCTCAACGTCGCGGTGGGCTCGGTCGATGCCTCGGGCGCCGCCAACGTCACGCTGGGGGCGATCACGGCCACCTCCACCCCCGGCTTCGACAACTCCAACGCCATCCAGCTCCTGGGGAACGTGAGCCTGGAGTCCAGCCGGTCGCTCACCCTCCTGGCGCCGATCCTGGGCACGCCGCTGGGCTCGGACTACTCGGTCACCCTGAAGTCGGCGTACGTCTCGCTGGGCCAGCCCTACACCCCGCTGGCAGGCGACATCGGGACCCCGGCCTCCGCCGGCACCGGGCACCTGGAGGTGGACGCCGGGCTGGTGGACGTCTCCGGCGTCCTCATGCTGACTGGCACCTCGGCCTACGGCGGGTTCGCCACGGCCCGCTTCGTGGCCCAGGGTGACATCCGCCTGTCCGATCCCTCCGGGAGCCTGGGGAGCCCGGGCCTCTTCTCCAGCGGCTCGCTGGAGTTCGACTGCGCACAGCTCTACGTGGCCTCGCGGGCGCACGCCACCGGATCGACGACCAGCCTCGCGCGGGCGGCCGACGATCCGGGCGTGCTCATCCAGGCCGGAACGAGCATCACCGTGCAGGGCAACGGGAACCCGGCCCCGGTGCCGTTCTCCTTCGGGGAGCGGCTCACCCTGGAGGCGCCCGACATCGACCAGGGCGGGGTGGTGCGCGCTCCGCAGGGCGAGGTGCAACTCCTGGCCAGCCACTCGGTCACGCTCGAGCCCGGCAGCATCACCTCCGCCTCGCTGGAGGGGGCGACCGTCCCCTTCGGCCCGGTGCAGACCGGAGGCGTCTTCAACGGCTACGACCAGGCGGGCCAGGCGCCGGAGAAGTCGGTGACCCTGAAGGCGCCGACCGTGACGGTGAAGCCAGGAGCCACCATCGACGTGTCGGGCGGGGGCGACCTCCTCGGCTATCTCTTCACGCCGGGGAACGGCGGCTCGAGCGACCTTCTCGATTCCGGGTACGCCATCGTGCCCAGCCTGGGCTCCGGTCCGGCCCCGCTGGGCGGCACCGCGGCGCTCGAGAACGCGAGCCTCGCGCCGCAGCAGTCCGTCTACCTGCAGGGCGTGCCGGGGCTCAAGGACGGCTTCTACACGCTCCTGCCCGGCCACTACGCGCTCCTGCCGGGCGCCTACTTCCTCGAGCCACAGAGCGGCGCATTCGCCTCGACCTCGGCCACGGTCACCCGTGCCGACGGCGCCGTGGTCGCGAGCGGATACGAGACCTACGGCTCGAATGCCATCGCCAACCCGGTCTGGAGCCGGTTCGTGGTCATGCCGCGGGGCGTCTTCGGACAGTACAGCGAGATCGACACCTACTCCTTCGACGCGGTGGCGGCGGGGCTGGCCAGCGACGCCGGGGTGTTCGTTCGGGTCCCGAACGACGCCGGGAACGCGGCCATCGTGGCCAGCACCAGCCTCACCCTCGAGGGGACGGGCAAGTTCCAGGCGGGCCCGGGGGGCGTGCTCGGCGACCTGGACATCGCGGCGCCGAAGATCGCGGTGCTGGCAGGCGGGGCCACGGCGCCCGACTCCAGCTACGTCACCCTCGACGCGACGGCGCTCGAGAACTTCGGCGCCGGGAGCATCCTCCTGGGAGGGCTCCGGACACCCAGCGCCAGCGGCACGGTGGTGACCGTGAGCGCCAGCCAGGTCATCGTGGACACGCAGGGAACGACCTTGACCGTCCCGGAGCTCATCCTGGCGGCCAAGGCCGATCCCAGCAACCCCAGCTCGGTCTGGATCAAGGACGGTAGCTCGATCCAGGCCACGGCCGGGACCGCGGCGGCCCGCTTCGACCCGAGCACGCTCATCCTGGGCACGAGCGCCGATCCGGCCAGCGCCGACGGCGCGCTGGTTCGCCTCTCCGCCGGCCCGCGCGTGGGGATCGTCCGGACCAATCCGGCCGGGACCGGCGTCCTGGAGATCGACGGCGCGAGCCTCAGCGCGCAGGACTCCCTGACGCTGGACGGGAGCGGGAACATCGAGCTCGCCCCGAGCGCCGTCCTGTCGAGCCGCCAGCTCGATCTCGCCTCCCGGATCGTGAACCTCGGGCAGGTGCCCGCCGGCACCGCCGGCACCGTGCTCTCCGCCGACACCCTCTCCCGGCTGGGCTCCCTGGCCGACCTGCTCATCCGCGGCTACGGCGCGGTGCAGGTCTTCGGCGACGTTTCGCTCGGCAGCCGCGACCCGGCGTCCGGGGTGCCGAGCCTGAAGAGCCTGACCATCGACACGCCCCTCCTGCAGGGCCTGGTCGACGGCACCGGACAGGCCGCGAACGACTCCATCACCGCCGGGCAGCTCACGCTCCGCAACACCGGCGCCGCCCTCCAGGCCACCGGGGCCACCGGCACCGGCGCCTTGAGCCTCGACGTCGACGACCTCGTCCTCGGCCCGGGGCAGGTGCAGCTGTCCGGGTACACCGCCCTCTCCGGCAGGGCGGGCACGATCGAGGCCCAGGGCTCCGGCGCGCTCGAGTCGCAGGGAGGCGTGGCGCTCGACACCGCCCAGGTCTGGGCCGGGAGGGGGGCGAGCTACACCATCGGCTTCGCTGGCGGCGTGCAGCTCCTCTCCGGAGCAGGCGTGGCGACGGACCCGACCACGATCGGGCTGGGCGGCTCGCTCAGCATCGTCAGCGCCGCGGGGGTGACGGTCGACACCGCCGTGGTCGTCCCGGCCGGGACCTTCGACGTCACCGCGTCGAGCGGGGCGATCGGGCTGGGCTCCAGCGCCAGCATCGACGTCAGCGGGCGGATGATCGACTTCTCCTCGGATCCCAACGAGCCGGTCCGGCGCTTCGCACCCGGGGGCTTCATCCGGCTCATCGCCCAGAACGGCGACGTGAACGTGGCTGCCGCCGCCACGCTCGACGTCTCGTCCGGATCGACGCAGGGCGGGGACGCGGGCACCATCGAGATCCACGCCGGTCCCCAGTCCACGGCATCCGTCCTGGGTTCGCTGAAGGGGTCCGGCGGGACCGCGGCCGATCGCGGCGGGTCCTTCCTCCTCGACAGCGGATCCGCCGACGGTCTCACGTCCCTCCTGGCCGGGCTGTCGGCCGGCGGCTTCGACGAGACGTTGAGCCTGCGGCTGCGCGGGAGCCAGGGGATCACCGTCGACGCCGGCCAGACGCTCACGGCGCACCAGGTGATCCTGGAGTCCGACGGCGGGCAGGTGAGGGTGGCAGGGACCATCGATGCCGCGGGCACCTCGAGCCACCCGGACGGCGGCAAGGTGCAGCTCATCGGGTACGGCGCCCAGGCGGGGCAGGACGCGGTGACGGTCTCGGGGACCTTGGACGCGCACGCGGGCACGGCATCGGCGGGCGGGTTCGACCCCGAGGCCCCCCAGGTGCTGGTGGTGGCCAACGGCGTCGGCCAGATCACGCTGGCCGCCGGCTCGGTCATCGACCTGAGCGGCGGCGCGAGCGCCGCCGGGGCGGCGCTGCCGGGGGGCTCGCTCGTCCTGCGAGCGCCGCGCCAGGGAGCGGACGTGGCCATCGCCCCCATCACCGGGGCCGTCCGCGGCGCCAGCGCCGTGGTGATCCAGGGCGTGGACGAGGAGGCGGCCAGCGGTACCGTGGCCCTGAGCCCCTACCTGGCCACGGCCACCACCTGGCTCGCGGGCCAGGAGGCGATCAAGTCGCGGATCGCCGCCTCCGATCCCGCCCTACTCGGCCTGCTCCAGGTCGGAGCGGGGATCGTCCTCGAGAACGCCGCCGGCGACCTGTCCGTCACCAGCAACGTCGATCTCCACGGCCAGCTGGGCGCCGGGTACCTGGGCCTTTGGGCCTCGGGGAACATCAACGTCAACGGGGCGGTGGTGAGCGACGGCTTCAGCGGCGCCAACCCCGGCGACGCCCTGCTCTCCACGCCGAGCGCGAGCTACGACCTCGAGGCGGGTGGCGGCATCACCCTCACCAACGCCATGATCCGGACCGGGACGGGCTCGATCTCGCTCAGGGCGGGAACGGACATCACCCTCAGCGGCACGAGCTCCGTCGTCTACACCGCCGGCTCGGACACGCCGCCCTCCTCGGCGTTCTCCGGGCGCACCACCGACGCGAGCGGCGACCCGCTCTACTTCCCCACCGGAGGTGGCGACGTCTCCCTGGTGGCGGGCGGCGACATCCTGGCCCACCTCTCCCCCCAGAGCAGCTCGGCCTGGCTCTTCCGGTACGGCGGGGGATCCGGGCAGCCCGCGCAGACAAGCTGGTCGGTCCTGTACGCCAGCTTCCAGCAGGGCGTGGGCGCGCTGGGCGGCGGCGACGTCTCGGTGATGGCCGGGGGCAACATCCGGGAGCTCCAGGTGGCCATCCCCACCACCGGGTACGCGACCACCACGGCCGGCGCCACGCCCATGGCATCCGATTTGGTGGTGAACGGCGGCGGGAACCTCGAGGTGGTGGCGGGCGGGAACGTCGAGGGCGGCCTCTACCTCCTGGGGCGCGGCCAGGGGGAGATCCGCGCCGGTGGCAGCGTCCTGCCCAGCCTGACGCAGTACTCGCTCCGTTCCAATCCCAGCTCCGGGGCCCTGAGCGCGGTGCCACGCGGCGCGGGACTTCTCCTGGGACTCATGGACGGGACCGTCCAGGTCGCGGCGGGAGGGGAGGTCGACGTCGAGGGTGTCTTCGACCCGGCGATGCAAGGCCAAGTCTCGGCCAACCTCCTCGGGTCCGGCGGGACGGTCTGCCCGGCCGGCTCGACGGGTTGCTCCGGCTCCGGCTTCTGGGGATACACCGACCGCACGGCCTTCACCGCGGTGTCGCTCGGAGGCGACGTCCACTACGAGAACGACCCGTGGGCCTCGGTAGACCTGACCCTCACCGCCGCGGGGGCGAACCGGGTCGCCATGGCGGGGAGCGGGCCGAGCTCGCTCAACACCGCCTTCGCCCAGGCGCCGCCGACGCTCGAGCTCGACTCGCTCGAGTCGAGCATCTACCTCGAGGGCCACTTCCCGGCCACCAGCAACACCGTCACCCTCGCCCCGGCTCCCCTGGGCAACCTGCAGCTCCTCGCCGGGCAGGATGTCCACCTGGCGGTGGGGACCATCCAGATGGAGGACGTCGACGCGAGCAGGCTCACCGGCCCGCTGGCGGCGTTCGCGCTCTCCGGGGATCTCGCCCCGGTGACCATCCTCCCCTCGTTCGTCAGCGCCGCCGGCGCTTCGCCGCTCCACGCCGGGGACCCCGACCCGGCGCGCATCCACGCGCTCAACGGCTCGGTGTGCGCGGGGCCGTCCGGGGCCTGCTCGCCGGGGACATCCGTGGGCGCGTCGGTGGAGGTCCCCAAGCCGCTCGAGGTGGTGGCCGGCGAGGACGTGGTCTCCGGCAGATACCAGCCGCAAGGCAACCAGGCGAGCGACATCTCGCTCGTCGAGGCAGGACGCGACCTCGACCAGATCGTGGTGGACGTCATGGGCCCGGGGACCGCCCTGCTGCAGGCGGGACGCAACATCGATCTGGTGCAGCCGCCAACCGGGGCCAGCGCCAATGCGACCAACGCCAACCCCAACGGCGGGGTGATCTACAGCATCGGCGACCAGACCTCGCCGGCGACCAGGTCCACCCTGGTCACGCAGACCAACCCGTCGCTGCCGGGCGACGTCGGCGCCGACCTGGTCCTCCTGGCCGGGGTCGCCAACGGCGTGAGCTGGGACAGGTTCGCGGCCGCCTACCTCGATCCCGCCAACGGCCAGAACGTGGCCAAGACCTACCTCTCCGAGCTCGCGAGCTACATGGAGGGCATCGACGCCGCCAGGTACGGGGCGATGACCCCGGCCCAGCTCGTCCTCGCCTTCGGCTCGCTCCGGCTCGTCCAGCGCCAGGTCTTCCTGGAGCGCATCTACCTGAACGAGCTCCGGCAAACGGGCATCGACTACAACGACCCCCAGAGCCTCCGCTACCACAGCTACGACCGCGGCTACCGGGCGGTGTCGTTCCTCTTCCCCACCGATCCGGCGACGCTCGGCGACGCCCAGCGGGGCAACGTCATCTTGGACGCCAAGCCGGTGGAGACGCAGTTCGACGCGGGCATCGACATCCTCGCGCCCTACGGCCGGGTGGACGTGGGGGCCCCGGTGGTTCCGGACTCCTCCGGCGCCTCGGGAGGCATCGTCACCCGGCGCGGAGGGGCCATCCAGATCATGGCCGACGGGGACATCTCCCTCTACACCTCGCGCGTCTTCACGCTGGCGGGCGGCGACATCACCATGTGGACCACGAACGGCAACATCAACGCCGGCGCCGGATCGAAGACCTCGGTGTTCCAGCCGCAGCTGCAGTACACCATCGACGACCAGGGGGCCGTCTCCATCGTCTCCTTCGGGCTCCAGACCGGCGCGGGCATCGGGGTGCTCGACGCCTTCGGGACCGCGACCGATCGTCCCAAGAGCCTGCTCGACCTGGTCGCTCCCCGCGGCGAGGTGAACGCCGGAGACGCCGGCATCCGGGTGGTGGGCGACATCAACATCGCCGCCCAGGTGGTGGTGGGGGTCGAGAACATCTCCTTCTCCGGAGCCTCCGCCGGCGTGCCCGCCGTGGTGGCCCCCAACATCGGGGTGCTCACCGCCGCCTCCCAGACCGCCGCCCAGGCCGCATCGACCGCCGAGCCGCCGGCGGCGGCCGAGGCCGAGCAGGCCCGGCAGAAGGCGCTCATGGAGCTGCCCTCGATCATCACCGTCGAGCCGGTGGGCTACGAGACCACGGACACCACCACCGGGCCGCAGGACGGATCGAGCGAGCAGAGGAAGAAGCGGCCGCCGTCCGGTCCCTAGGCGCCTTCGCTCCCGGACCGCCCGTGGCCCTCGCCCGCATAGTGTGCCTCCCAGGCCGCGCCGCCCGACGCGGCGCGCTGCTCGCGCTGGCGCTCCTCTGCGGCGCCTGGCCGTCCGCCCGCACCGCCGCCGCGAACCTCCCCGAGATCGTGCAGCTCCGCACCTTCGACGTGAACGAGTACCGGGTCCTGGGCGCCGACCTCCTCACCCAGGTCGAGCTGGAGGGCATCCTGGGCCCGTTCCTGGGGCCCGGGAGGAAGCTTTCGGACGTCGAGGACGCGCGGGCCGCGCTGGAGAAGGCCTACGCCGACAAGGGCTACCAGGCGGTGACCGTGGCCATCCCCCCGCAGACGGTCAAGGGCGGGGTGGTCACGCTCCAGGTGACCGAGGGGAAGATCGACAGGCTGCGCGTGCGGGGGGCGCGCTACTTCCTCCCCAGCGAGGTGAAGCGGCTCGCTCCCTCCCTGGCCGAAGGGAAGGTCCCCAACCTCGAGGCCATGGTGAAGGACATCGTGGCCCTGAACCAGCTCCCCGACCGCCGGGTCACGCCGGTCCTGCGTGCCGGGGAGATCCCCGGGACGGTGGAGGTGGACCTGGATGTGAATGACGAGCTGCCCCTGCACGGCTCCCTGGAGGTGAACAACCGGCACAGCCCCGGGACCACCGCCACCAGGGTCAACGGCTCGGTCCGCTACGACAACCTGTGGCAGCTGGGCCACTCGCTCACCCTGGCCTTCCAGCTCGCGCCCCAGCGTCTCAAGGACGGCGAGGTGTTCTCCGCCTCGTACCTGGCGCGCTTCGCGGACACCCCCTGGCTGAGCCTGGGCCTGAGCGGGCTCCTCCAGGAGAGCGACGTCTCCACCCTGGGTAGCATTGCGGTGTCGGGGCGGGGCCAGGTCCTCGGGGCCCGCGCCAGCTTCACGCTCCCGGGCAGCGCCAGCTTCTTCCAGGGCCTGAGCGCCGGCCTCGACTACAAGCGGTTCCACGAGGCGGTCTCCTTCGGGACCGACACCCAGCGAAACCCCATCGAGTACTGGCCGGCCACCCTGCAGTACTCCGCCAGCCTCCTCGCCGGCTCGTCGCACACCGAGATGGGCGCCGCGGTGGTCTCCAACATCCGGGCCCTCTCCAGCTCCACCGCCCGCTTCGACGCCAAGCGCTACGGCGCCAGCGCCAACTTCACCTACTTCCGGGGAAGCGCCGAGCACACCCACGACCTGCCGCTCCGCTTCCAGGCCTATCTCCGGGGCCAGGGCCAGTACACGGCCGACCCGCTCGTCGGGTCCGAGCAGTTCACCGTGGGCGGGGCCGATTCGGTGCGCGGCTACCTCGAGGCGCAGGCGGCGGGCGACTACGGCGTGGCCGCCACCGCCGAGCTGCGCGGCCCGGCCCTGGACGTCGGGGGGGCGCTGGAGGGCTGGCGCCTGCACCTCTTCTCGGACTTCGGCCGGGTGCGTGTCCGGGAGACGCCCCCCGGCCAGACCGCGCTGTTCCACCTGCTCAGCCTGGGCGGCGGGACCCGGCTGAAGCTCCTCCGCCACCTCGCCGGAACGGTCGAGGTCGGCCTGCCGCTCACCTCCATCGGGACCACCCGGGCCCATCACCCGCGCCTCCTCTTCCAGGTCGCGGGCGACTTCTGAGCGCCCTTGGCCGAGAGCTCCTCATGACCCTCCATCCCTGCATCGTCTCGGAGAAGCCCCTCGGACCTCGCTCCCCGACCCGCATCGGGAGAGGGCGAGCCGTGCTTCTTGCGCCCTTTTTGGCCCTCTGCGCCATCCCGGCCGTGCGGGCCGCCGAGCCTCCGGCGTCCGGCGCCGAGCCGAATCGCTCGGCCGGGCCCAGCCCGGCCTCCGAGGCCCCGGCGGCGGGCGGGGCACCCGCGGATCCCGGCACCGCCAAGCGGGTCCTCTACCTCCCCGAGAGCGTCAAGCAGGAGATCCGCGAGGAGATCGCCCGCGAGGTGCTGGAGCAGGCGAGGCGCGAGAACTGGGCCGCTCCCAACCAGGTGCCGGAGTGGGTCAAGAAGGTCCGGTTCGGCGGCGACCTCCGCACGCGGATGGAGCGGGACCTCTTCCCCCACGGCAACGCCGTGGGGGTGTTCCCCGACTTCAACGCCATCAACAACAACGGGCCCAGCGACGACAACGGGATCGACCTGTCCAACGACCGGTACCTCAACGTCGACCGCGGAGTCACCCGGGGCCGGTTGCGGGCGCGGGTGGGGCTCGAGGCGGAGCCCACCGGCGGGGCCCTGATCGGTCTCCGGCTCGGCACGGGCGACCAGGGCTCGGGGGTCTCCAGCAACCAGACCCTGGGCTCCTCGGGCGGCTTCTTCTCGAAATACCAGTTCTGGCTCGACCGGGGTTTCCTGCGCCTGGGCTCGCCGGAGACGGCCCTCTTCCTGGGCCGCTTCGATAACCCCTTCCTCTCCACCGACCTCACCTGGAGCGAGAACGTCGGCTTCGACGGGCTGGCGGTGAAGGCGGGCGCGCTGCCGCAGCAGGGAACGGGCCTCTTCGCCAGCGGCGGCGTCTTCCCCCTCTACACCACCGCCTTCAACTACCCGGCCCAGAGCCCGAACAAGTTCGGCGCCTTCAACAAGTGGCTCTACGCCGGCCAGCTGGGCGGGGGCATCCGGGCCGGGGAGGCCTGGGGGCTAAAGCTGGCCGCTGCCTTCTACTACTTCGCCAACGTCGAGGGCCACCTGGCCAGCTCCTGCGACACGAATCTCAAGTACGTCACCTGCAGCACCGACGACTCCCGGCCGCCCTACGCCCAGAAGGGCAACACCTACATGCGACTGCGCTCGCCCTCGCAGGAGGCGCTGGCCGCCGAGGCGCTCTCCCCGGCCACGCCCCGCTACCAGTACTGGGGGCTGGCGGCCAGGTTCCGCGACCTGGTGGCAACGGCTCGCGCCGACGTGCGGCTCGGGTCCGGGGCCAAGGCCTGGCTGGACGGCGAGGCGGCGCGCAACATGGGCTTCTCGGCCCGGAGCATCGAGCCCAAGGCGGTCAACAACTGCCTGGCCGGCACGGACACCACCTGCGGGCGCTTCTTGGGGGGCAAGGACGGCTACCTGGGGAAGCTCACCCTGGGCAGCCCAACGCAGGAGAAGCGGGGAGACTGGAGCTTCTTCTTCGCCTACCGGTACCTCGAGTCCGACGCCGTGGTCGACGCCTTCACCGACTCGGACTTCGGGATGGGCGGCACGAACCTCAAGGGCTACATCGTCGGGGGCACGGTGGCCATCCTCGACCAGGTCTTCACCTCCGTGCGCTGGATGAGCGCCGACCAGATCGTCGGCCCGCCCTTTCGGTCCGACGCGCTCCTGGTCGACGTGTCCAGCCGGTTCTAGTCGCCGGAGCGACGGGGCGGTGACGATTGTCGGAGCACACCATGGGTCGATAGACACGCTGGGTGACGCAATCCATAGTGGCCCTCACCGGATTGGCGGGGTTCCCTCCTCAAGAGCAGTCAAATGTACTTCAGGCGTATTACCGTCGCAGCCGCGCTGGCATCGGCCGTGGTCGCCTGCGGCGGCGCCAGCCTAGGATCGAGGGCGACCGGGTTCGCGCAGGTGGACGCCGTGTTCACGGACAGTGTGTCCGCCGGCATCGCCAGGATGATCCTGACGGTGAGCGCCGGCGAGGGCCCGGCCTTCACGCCCATCACCGTACCGCTCCAGCCGAGCGGCCCCGCCTGGACCGTCTACGTGACCGGGATCCCCGCCGGACCGGGGCGCGAGTTCGAGGTGACCGCCCTGGACGCCGGAGGCGCGGCCCTCTACCAGGGCTCGGGGAAGGCCGACGTGCTGGCCGGCGCGACGGCCACCGTCACCATCCACCTGGGGGGCTCCTCGCCGCCCTACGGGAACACCGTGCCGGTCCTGGACAGCGTCTCCTCCTCGGCCAAGACCATCCTCCCCGGCGGGACGGTGCGGGTCCGGGTCGTCGCCCACGACGAGGACCCCGCCGTGGTCCTCGGCTACGCCTGGACCGCGTCCTGCGGATCCTTCGACCTCCCCTCGAGCGCCTCCGCCACCTGGACGGCCCCGGCCACCGATCCCGCCACATGCCAGCTGACCATCAGCGTCGCCGACGGGAAGGGCGCCACCGCCAGCGCCACCCTGAGCGTAGAGGTCACCAGCGCGCGGACCATCACCGGCTCGCGCCTGGTGACCCACTGGCCGGATCCTCCTTCGGCGCAGGTGACCGGGCCCGCCCCCGAGGTGGCGACGGCGGCTGCGCCCTTCGCCCTGACCCGCGACGGGAGCGGAGCCTGGACGGTGCACGCCGGCGGGCACCTCCAGGGGGACGGCACCCTCGCCTCGGGCTTCGCAGCGGACGGCTCCTTCTCCATCCCCGGCGTCCCCGGGGGCGCCTACCTCCTGTGCTACCTGCCGCCGGACGGCGTGCAGACCTGCAGCGCGGGGACCGGCGACGGGATCGACCTCGGCTACGACGTCCTGGGCCGAGCCGACCAGGCCCCGGCCACCGAGCCCACCCCGGTCACCCTGGCTCTGACCGGCCTCGACCCCTGGAACCCCATCACCGACCAGGTCCAGCTCACCTCGTCGAACGCCGACGTGTGGGACGTCGCCGGCGCGGTGGGGGACTTCCAGGGAGGCGACACCGGCGGGACCCTGGTCGAGGACTGGGCCAACGCCAGCGGCAGCGGGGCACCGCTCGACCTGCTCGAGCCGGCCGACGTGCTCTACCTGCACCAGCTCTCCACCCGATCCATCTACCAGGGCGGGACCATCCTCTTCTACGCGGCGGCGACGCACGCCACCGCGCAGCCGCCCGGGGCCGGATCGCTCACCGGCCTCGCGCTCGCCGACGGCCAGGCCACCACCCTGTCCGCCTCGCTGGAGCTGCTCCCGCTCGCCACCGCCTTCGACCTGGACTGGGATCTCCCGCTCTTCGAGGGGCAGCTGGCCCTCCTCGGGCCCTCGGCCAGGACGACGCTCCCGGCCGAGCCTCACCTCTTCCGGGTCGGGGCGAGCGCCTTCGGGCTCGCGTACCCGGTGCCGGCCGCGCTCGGCGGCGCCCCCGAGTTCGTCCGCTTCCCGCTCCCGGCGGGCCTGGGGACCGTCGCCGGCACCCTCTACTACGGCCGCTTCCTCCCCTCCCTGTGGAGCGAGTGGGCGGAGGCGAGCTTCGCCGCCCAGGTGAGCTACCTCGGCCCCGGCGCCGTCCGGCCGCTCCTCGACCGGGCCAGCGTGGTGCGGCGGGATGCGCTCCCGGGGACCGCGGGGCCGCTCTCGCCGGAGATCGGCGCCGTCCTGACCCCGCGGATCGGCGGCGCCGACGCGCTGCAGGATCAGGCCGGCGTCGGGGTGACGCCCACGGTCTCCTGGGAGCCGCCCTCGATCGGCTCGCCCACCGCCTACCTGGTCGAGGTGGTGAGGCTGGGGACGGCCGGCGGCGCCACCACCGCCTCGGTGGTCCTCAGGGTCCTGACCGCCGGCACGTCGCTCGAGGTGCCCCCCGGCACGCTTCAGGCAGGGGCGACCTACTACGCGCGCATCACCGCCGAGGCGAGCGCGGCGGCCTACGACTCCGCGCCCTTCCGCCGCGCGGGCGCCTTCGCCCGGGCGACCGTGCTCACCGGCACCTTCACGCCCTGACCCGCCGCCAACCAAGCCACGCCACAGGGGAGCGAGCCATGAGAGTCCTTGGAGCGATCGTCCTGGCCGTCTGCGCTGCAACGGCCATCGCGCAGCTCGCCTGCGGGGGAGGCGGCTCCTCGCAGGGCGGCCCCCCCACGGCCGCGATCGTGGTGCCGAACGCGGGCTCGACGGTGGTGCCGCCCGGCGGCGCGCTGAGCTTCGAGGGGCGCTGCGAAGGGGTCGCGCCCTTCACCCACGCCTGGACCTTCGCCGGCGGCAGCCAGGCGACCAGCGACTCCGAGGTCCCTGGGGTGGTGAGCTTCGCGGCCGCGGGCAGCCACGCCGTCACCTACCAGTGCACCGACGCCAAGGGGACGGTCTCCAACCAGGCCGCGCTCACCGTGACCGGCACGAGCTCGCCCTTGAGCCAGTTCGCCATCAAGCTGCAGTTCCTGAACGGCGCCGACGCCTACCAGGCCGACTTCCAGGCCGCGGCCGACCGGGTGTCGCAGATGGTCCTGGGTCCGGTGCCGGGGTACCTTGCCGACGAGCCGGCCTCGAGCGACTGCGGCAACACCGCCTTCTCCACCGACGTGGGATACCTCCTCGTCCTGGCCGACACGGAGCCCATCACCTCGCCCCCCGGCGCCCTGGCCCTCTCCGGGCCGTGCTACGTCCGGACCTCGGACGGCCTGCCCTTCGCCGGGATCGTCCGCATCAACTCGGACTACATGCCCACCCTCCAGGCCAACGGGACCCTCCAGGCCGTCATCACCCATGAGATGCTGCACGTCCTGGGGTACGGCAGCCTCTGGGGCCCCGTCAGCGCCCACGGGTTCGGCCTGCTGGTGGGCGCCGGGGGATCGGACCCGCACTTCTCGGGCGACCAGGCGGTCGCCGCGTTCCGCGACTTCGACGGGGGCGCGGCCTATGCGGGGTCGCCCGTCCCGGTCGAGAACACCGGCGGCGATGCATCCCGCGACCGGCACTGGCGCAAGACGGTGTTCGGGGCGGAGCTCATGACCGCGTCGCTCACGCCCGGGGTCGCGCCCGTCCTGAGCCGGACCACGCTGGAGTCCCTGGCCGACCTGGGCTACCAGGTCGACGTCGGCGCGGCCGACCCCTTCAGCGTCGACCCGCTCGCCATGGCGGCGGTCCGCCTCGAAGGCCGTGCATCGGCCGAGGAGCTCGACCTGGGCGGGGACATACTCCCCGTCACGCCCCGGGCAGAGCCTGGCGTGCGATAGCCCTGGCTTCCTGGCCGGCCGTGACCGGGCGCGTCGCACGACACACATCCGCAACGGAACCGTCGCCGGCCTCGCTCCGCGAACGACCGAGAATCACGCGATCGACTGCCGGTCCCGAGCCCGGGTGGCCGGGCGCGCCGGGATTCCACGCGATCGAGGGCAGGCGGGAGGAGCGCAGCACATGATCTCTTGCAGCGAGGGGCGCGGGCGGCTCTCCAGGCGATCCGCGATCGGGGCGCTGTCCGTTCTGCTGGCCTTCTCTCTGTGGCCCGCCTCCGCCCGCGCCTGGTGGAACGACGAGTGGACCAACAGGAGGCAGTTCTTCATCGACACCAGCGCGGCCGGGGCAGGCATCACGGAGGCCATCGGGGCCACAGCGGTGCTGGTCCGGCTGCACAGCGGCAACTTCAAGCTGGAGGTGGCCAAGGAGGACGGCAGCGATCTCCGCTTCGTGGCCGCCGACGACAAGACCCCGCTCAAGTTCCACCTGGAGAAGTTCGATCCCTTGCTGGGGGAGGCCCTGGCCTGGGTGGCCATCCCCGACCTGAAGCCCGGGGCCAAGACCGCCTTCTGGATCTACTACGGGAATGCCAAGGCCACGCCCGCCGAGGACATGAAGGGCACCTTCGACCCGGCCACGGCCCTGGTCTACCACTTCACCGAGCGCGACCAGCCGGCCCGGGACTCGAGCAGCTGGGGCAACCAGTCGCAGAACGCCGGGAAGGCGGCCGAGGGCACCATCATCGGCCGGGGGCTGAAGCTCGACGGCTCCGCCCCCCTGGCCATCCCCGGCGGCCCGTCGCTGGCCTGGGCGGCCGGCGGGCAGATGACCTGGTCGGCGTGGGTCAAGCCGGCCGACGCCAACAGCACCGGGATCGTCTTCTCCCGGCGCGAGGGTCCGGGCTCGCTGGTCATCGGCCTCGACGCCGGCA
This sequence comes from Anaeromyxobacter sp., assembly GCA_035541675.1. GTDB lineage: Bacteria > Myxococcota > Myxococcia > Myxococcales > Anaeromyxobacteraceae > Anaeromyxobacter. Next base: position 19,309 of record DATKMW010000107.1, read on the forward strand.
AGCCCTACCTCGAGGTGAGCGGGGCCGAGGGGCCGAGGCGGGCCTCGGCCACCAGCGTCCTCGCCGCCAACAGCTGGCACCACCTGGCCGTGACCGCCGGGGCACAGGGGCTGGTGATCTACGTGGACGGCGCAGCCGAGGGCAAGGTCCAGGCTTCCTTGCCGGCGCTGTCCGGCGGCTCGTTCCTGGGGGGCGAGGGAGAACAGCCCCCGGCGGCCGTCCCGGCGCCGGCCGCCCCGGTCCGCCCCGCCAAGAAGGGGGCGAGGCTCGAGCCGGCCGCGGCCCCGCCGCCCTCCGCCCAGCCGTTCAAGGGTGAGGTGGACGAGCTGCAGATCGCCAAGGTGGAGCGGCCCGCCGGCTTCCTGCGCTTCGCCGCCATCGACCAGGGCACCGACCCGGGGAAGCTGATCTCGGCCGGCACGGAGGAGGAGAGCGGGAGCTGGTCCAGCGGCTACCTGGCCATCATCGTCAAGTCGGTGACCCTCGACGGCTGGGTGGTGATCGGCCTGCTGGCCATCATGTCGCTGGTGAGCTGGGTGGTGATGGCCGGCAAGGCCTCCTACCTGAGCCGGGTGGAGCGGGCCAACGACCGGTTCCTGGAGCGGTTCCGGCAGGCGAGCGGCGAGCTGGCCCGGCTGGTGGAGCGGACCGAGAAGCCCGACGCCAAGGAGGAGAGGGCCCTCCGGGAGGCTCCGCTGCAGCGTATCTACCAGGGCGGGGCGGCGGAGATCCGCAAGCGCTCCGACGGGACCCGCCCGCTGCACGCCGAGGCCATCGAGGCCATCCGGGCCACCCTCGACGCCGGCCTGGTGCGCGAGAACCAGCGGCTCAACCGCTCCATGGTGCTCCTCACCATCGCCATCTCCGGCGGGCCGTTCCTGGGGCTGCTGGGCACGGTGGTGGGGGTGATGATCACCTTCGCCTCCATCGCCGCGGCCGGGGACGTCAACGTGAACGCCATCGCGCCCGGGATCGCCGCGGCCCTGGTGGCCACGGTGGCCGGCCTGGCGGTCGCCATCCCGGCGCTGTTCGGCTACAACTGGCTCCTCACCCGCGCCAAGAACACCAACGCCACCCTCCAGGTCTTCGTCGACGAGTTCGTCACCAAGATCGCCGAGGCCTACAGCGAGCGCACCATCAACGAGCAGCGCGGCCCCCACCTGGCCACGGTGGACTGAGGCGGCGGACCATGGCCAGCGTCCACGCCGAGGAGAAGCCGTACGACGACATCAACATCACCCCCATGCTCGACCTGGCCTACGTGCTCCTGGTGATCTTCGTGATCATGACCACGGCCACGGTGCAGGGCATGAGGGTGAACCTGCCCCGGGCCAGCCCGTCCAAGAGCCTGGCCAAGTCGACCACCAAGGCCATCACCGTGACCCAGGACGGGAAGGTGTTCCTCGACACCATCCCGGTGCAGACGCTGGGCGAGCTGGAGCAGCGCCTGGTCCAGCAGAAGGCCCTGACCCCGGACTTCCCGGTGGTGCTGCGCGGGGACGGGATGGTGCGCTACCGCAGCATCGTCGACGTGCTGGACCTCCTGGCGCGGGTGGACATCACCACCGTGGGCGTGGCCACCAAGCCCAAGGCGAACTGAAGCCATGGCCAGCGTCCACACCGAGGAGAAGCCGTACGACGACATCAACATCACCCCCATGCTCGACCTGGCCTACGTGCTCCTGGTGATCTTCGTGATCATGACCACCGCCACGGTGCAGGGCATGCGGGTGAACCTGCCCAAGGCCAGCCCGCCGCGGGCCCAGAAGGCCAAGTCCGTCACCAAGGCCATCAACGTCACCGAGGGGGGCAGGCTCTACCTGGACGGCCTGCCGGTCTCGCTCTCCGAGCTCGAGCAGCGGCTGCTCTCCCAGAAGGCGGCCACGCCGGAGTTCCCGGTGGTGGTGCGCGGTGACGACGACGTCCAGTACCAGAGCGTGGTGGATGTGCTGGACCTCCTGGCCAGGCTGGGCCTGACCACGGTGGGCCTGGCCACCAAGCCGCTGGTGAAGTGAGGAGGCAGAGGTGGCCAGGCTCCGGGAGCTCCTCCGCGACAACGGCGTGGCGGTGGGGGCGGCCGCCGCGCTCCTCGCCCTGCTCGTCCTGGCCGGGCGCTGGGTGGCGCACAGCCGCGACGCGCCCCAGCAGAGGAAGGTGCTGCAGATCACCGGGGTCATCGTGCGGCCCGAGCCACCCCCGGCGGTGAAGCCGCCGCCCCCTCCTCCTCCGCCCAAGGAGCCACCCAAGGAGGAGGAGCAGCAGACGCCGCAGACGCGGCTGGTGGAGCTCAAGGCCACCGACATCCCGCCTCCGGACGCGCCGCGCCCGCAGTCGGGCGAGCCGGCTGCCGGGCCGCTGGCGCTGGCCACCGAGGCCACCGGGGAGGGCGACGCCTTCAACCTGGTGGGGAACCCCGGGGGCCGGAGCGTCCTCGGCCCGGGGAAGATCGGCGACGGGACCGGCGAGGGGATCGGCGGCGAGGGAACCGGCGGCGTCGACGCGAGCAATCGCTTCGGCTGGTACTTCGGCCGGATCGCCTCCGAGATCCAGGACGCCTTCCAGAGGATGAAGAAGACCAGCACCGCCCAGGCCCGGGTGGAGATCAAGATCTGGGTCGACCCCTCGGGGCGCGTGGCTCGCCTCCAGCTCCTCCGCTCCACCGGGGACGAGGAGCTGGACCGAGCCATCCAGTCGGTGGTGGGCCTGAAGCTCCGGGAGGCGATGCCGCCCGACCTCCCCAACCCATCCATCTACCGTTTCACCGCCCGCCGTCCGGGGTGAGGCCGTACTCCACCGCGATCGAGAGGAGCGACACACCGATGGCCCCGCCCGAGAGAAGCAGCCCCCCCCGACCTGCCCCCCCGAGGACCGAGGCAGCGTGGTCCCGGCAGAGCGCCCTCCGGGTCCTGGCCGTGGCCTGCCTGGCGGCGGTCCTCCCTGCGGTCGGCCTCGCCGCCGAGACCTCCACCGAGGGGCGCCTCCGCGATGCATTGCGCACCGCGACCTCGCAGCTGCGGGCGGCCGAGGACGACCGGGCCCGGCTGCAGTCGGAGAGCGCCGAGCGGCTGAAGGAGATCGAGGACCTGAAGGCCAAGCTCGCCGCCGCCCAGGTCGCCCGCCCGGCTCCCCGGCCCAACGACCGGGAGCGCGTGGAGCTGACGCGACGCCTGGAGGAGAGGTCCGAGACCGCAGCGCGGCTGGGCAAGGAGCTGGCGCAGTGCCAGGCGACCTCGGGGGCGGCCGCCGACGCGGCCCGGGAGGCCGCGCGCAGGCTGGAGGAGGAGCACGCGCGGCGGGAGCAGGCCGCCGCCGAGGGTGGGGAGCTGGGCGAGAAGCTGGCCGATTGCCGGACCCGGAACGGCCGGCTGTACCGCGTGGCGGAGGAGATCCTGGAGAGGTACCAGCGGATGACCCTGGGGGATGTGGTGGCGGCGCGGGAGCCCTTCGTCGGCGCGAAGCGTGTCGAGCTCGAGAACCAGGCCCAGGACTACGAGGACCGGCTGCGGGACCAGCTGGCGCCGAAAGCACCCCGGTAGGCGAGTCACTTCCCCTTCTGCAGGACCTTGGCCAGGGCCAGCTCGTTGAGCGCGGGCGAGCTCTGCTCCACCAGCCTCGACACGTAGGCCTGTCGCAGGTCGCGGGCGCGGGCGGCGCGCAGCTGCTGGACCAGGCCGTCCCGGACCTCGGCCAGCGGGCGGGTGCCGGGCGGGCGGACGTCGAGCAGCTTCAGGAGGTGCCACCCGTCGTCGAGGCGGACCGGCTCGGAGACGGCATCCTTGGCCAGGGCGCCGGCCGTGGACCGGATCCCGGGCAGCACCTGCGCCTCGGCCAGCCAGCCGATGTCGCCCCCCTGCGGGGCGCTCTGCTTGTCCTCGCTGTCGGTGCGGGCCAGGGCGCCGAAGTCGGAGCCCTTCTGCTTCAGCTTCTTCACCACCTCGTCGACCTTGCGACGGGCCTTCTCCTCGGCGGCCTTGTCGGCCCCCTTGGGCAAGGCGATGAAGATCTGGGCGAGGTGCAGCTGCCGGGGAACCTCGAAGGCAGCCTTGTTGGCGTCGTAGGCGGCCTGCAGCTCCGCATCCGAGGGATAGCCCTCGGGAGGGTGGGACACCGAGTCGAGGTAGAGGTCGACCAGCGCCTGATCGCGGACGCGGTCGAGCTGGGCCCGGACGGTGGGTTGCTGGTCGTACTTCCGGGCCTGGGCCTCGTGGAGCACCGCCTGGCGCGCCAGGTAGGTTCGGACCACCTGGGAGAGCAGCGACGGGTCCTTGGACAGGGCGGACTGCTCCTGCGCCCCCAGGGTCTCGACGTAGCCACGGACCTCTTCCACCGTCACGTCGTTGCCGCCGACGCGGGCGAGCACCTCGGCGGCCCGTGTCCGGCAGGAGGCCACCCCCACCAGCAAGGCGAGGAGGGCGGGGACGATCCGCCGGAAGCCGGAAAGGGTGACGGACCGGTTCGGAAGGCGAGCAAGGGACATGGACACCCCGTGGCCACACCGCCGGGCGGAGGGCAGGTGCATGGTCGGTTCGGATCGCGGCGATACCGTGTCCATCGCGAAACGAAACGACGCGGGACGCAGCGGCTCAGGATCCCTGCAGGTCGGAGCAGCGCGCTGGGCGATTGACGCCGGCCAGCGGGCCGTGCGGCGCGTCGGTCTCCGGGGCCGGCGGAAGCTCCGGGACGGCCTCCTGGGGGTGGGGAAAGGCCCTGCCGCACCAGCAGCAGAAGAACACCAGGAACCGCCCGTCGAACCCGTTGCTCGAGTCCTCGACGTGGACGCAGCAGGGCGAGGCGGGGAGGTCCCCGGCGAGAGGCCTCGGGCACGAGTCCCAGGAGCGCGCGCTCATGGAGGGCGTGGTCACCGTTCGCTCCGCGCTGCGCCCCGCCCTGGCGGCGTCTCCCGGCAGGAGGGAGGGCTCCGGACGACCTCCCCGCCCATGGGAGGATGGACTCCGCCGTCGACGCGGCCCATGGGGCTCGACCCATTCACGCGCCGTCGCAGGAGCTCGAGCGGGTTCGGGGGCAGCCCGCACGCCGGCCGCCTCTGTCGGCCCACAGCGCCATCGCACGCCCGCGTGGAGAGCATGAGCCAGTGTAAGGAGGGAGGGGGCGCACGCCATCGGCGAAATGACGCACGCCGGCCGAGCGGGGCGTGACATCCGCGTCGCGCGGAGGCGTCGGGCGGGCGTCGACCGCCGCGGCAGCGGGCCGGCGGGTGGCGGAAGGGAGGCCTCGCGAGGAGGACTAGATCCAGCGACGCACCCGGTCCCGGTACGCTTGGTAGGCACCGCCGAAGGTCCAGGAGAGCTTCTCCTCCTCGGGCTCGATGAAGTAGCGATCGATGAGCACCGCGAAGAGGACTACGACGAGCCCCGGGGTCAGGGCGCTCAGCGCCAGCCACAGGCCGACCAGGAGGAGGACGAACCCCAGGTACATCGGGTTTCGCGTCAGGCGGAAGACGCCATCCGTCACCAGCGCCGTCGAAGGCAGGAAGGGCTTCACCGTCGTTCCCGCCAGCCTGAAGGCTCTGTCGGAGAGCAGGTTGAGCGCGATCCCGGCGCCGAGCGGGATCAGCGCCAGGAGCCGAAAGGCCGGTGGCAATGCGGCGGGGCCGGGCAGGAGGAGCGCCAGGACCACCATCGCCCCGATGGCAAGGAGCAGGAGCTTGGGGGGCCCCGGCATCCAGGGGCTTCGCGCGGAGGCGCAGGCGCTCGGCGGAGAGGACGTTCGGTCGGAAGAGGTTCCTGGCAAGGTCCGGTCCTTCATCGACGGGGGGGGCGGCGAGGCTTGCGATGCGCACCGGCCGAGGGGTGGCCGGGCTCCCGCCTGTCCGGCGAGCGGTCGAGCCCCTCGTCGACGGCGTCACCGATCTCCCGCAGAATCGCGGCGACCCCAGAGAGCCGCCCCGAGGGCAACCTCTCCACCACCGCCTGGAGGAGCCGGTTCTCGCGGGAGCGCATCGCCTCGAACACCCTCCTGCCGGCCTGGGTCGGGTAGAGGAGCGGCGAACGTCGATGCGCGGGGTTGGCCCGGGCCGCAGCCAGGCCGAAGGACAGGAGCTCGTTGGCCATGACCTGGACGTGCTGTCGGGTCACGCCCTTCGCTCGAGCCAGGTCGGGCACGGACCGGTCCCCGAGCTCGACCAGCTCCTCCAGGATGGCGCGCTGCGCCGCAGTCACCCGCTGCTCCCGGTGCAGGCGATCGGTGGCATTGGCCAGCCTGTGGAAGAGGCGTCGCACTTCCCGGATGACCGCGTACAGGTCCGCCACGGCTGATGACAACTCAACTGTCATAATAACAACATACTTGTCATCAACCTCCCGGTCAAGAGGGAGGGCGGAGCGGCCCGGCGGCGTCGAGCCGGGATGCGGCCATCCACCGCGAGGCCGGAGCCGTCGCCGGCCACGGCCCTCCTCGAGGTTCGCGTCCGTGCCACCGTTGGCCGGAGCACGGGTCGACGGGGGCCCCGCCCGCTCCGGGCGGGCGGTCCCATGGGCCGTGTCGGCTTCACCACGCCTCTTGCGCGAGCGCTCCCGCACGCCCATCGGCCGCCTCCGCCGTTCATCCGCGACGGGCGCCACCCGTCGCGGGGAGCGTCCCGGCGGCCCTCACTCGGCTATGGTGCTCGTGTCGATCGGCGCCTTTGCCGGCCGGGAGGGAGAGCATGCCCGCGACGACCAGAGCAGGGAACGAGCCCGCCCGGCCGGTGGAGGTCCTGGGGCTCGGCAAGCGCTTCGGCGAGCTGACGGCGCTGGACGGCGTCTCGCTGACGCTGGAGCGCGGGGAGTGCCTGGGCCTCCTCGGCCCCAACGGGGCGGGCAAGACCACGCTCATCCGCTGCATCGTGGGGCGGGTCGTGCCCGACGCCGGGGGGGTGACGATCCTCGGCGAGCCCGCCGGATCGCCCGCGGCCAGGATGGCCCTGGGGTGGATCCCCCAGGATCTGGCGCTCTACCCGCGCCTCAGCTGCCGGGAGAACCTGGAGGCCTTCGGCCGCTACCACGGCCTGCGCGGCGCCGGCCTGCGCACCGCGGTGGATCGGTGCCTGGAGTGGGCGGCGCTGGCCGAGCGGGCCCGGGACCGCGTCGGAGGGCTCTCCGGAGGGATGAAGCGGCGCCTCAACATGGCGGCGGGGATCATCCACTCCCCCCGGGTGATCCTGATGGACGAGCCCACCGTCGGGGTGGATCCGCAGTCCCGCAACCGGATCTTCGAGATGATCGAGGCGCTCTCGGCGCAGGGCATCTCGGTCCTCTACACCACCCACTACATGGAGGAGGCGGAGCGCCTCTGCGACCGCATCGCCATCGTCGACCATGGCCGGGTCATCGCCCTCGGCACCCGGGACCAGCTGGTGCACGGCGCCTTCGGGGCGCGCAGCGAGGTGCGGGTCCACCTGGAGGACGGGGACGGCCCGGCGGCGGAGTGGGCGCGGGGCCGGGGAGGGCGGCCCGAGGGCGGGGCGGTGCGGTTCGAGGTCGAGCGGGCGGCGGACATCGGCGAGCTGCTCGAGGCGGCCGCCCGGGCCGGCCACGAGGTGGTGGACGTCTCGCTGCACAGGCCCAACCTCGAGTCGGTGTTCCTGCACCTCACCGGAAGGGAGCTGCGCGAATGATCCTCGACGTGGCACGCACTGCGGCGACGGCGCTCCGTCGCGACCGCGGCGCCCTCCTCCTCAGCTTCGTCCTGCCGGTGGCCTTCTTCACCATCTTCGCGGTGATCTTCGGCGGCCGCGGCGACACCACCCCCAGGATCCCGGTCATCGTGGTCGACCAGGATCGCAGCGCCGCCTCGGAGGGGCTCGTCGAGGGCCTGCGCGGCGAGTCGCTGGAGGTCCGGACCCGCCCCGGCCGGGGTCGGCCGCCGCCGGGGGCGGACTACACCGCCGAGGCGGCCGAGGCCGCGGTGCGGGCCGGCGAGGTGCCGGTGGCGATCGTCATCCCCCGGGGGTTCGGCGACCGGCTGGCAAGGCCGGGCGCGGCCGGCACCGGGGCCGCCCTCCAGCTGCTCCGCGACCCGGGCGATCCGGTGGGGCCGCAGGTCGTGGCGGGGCTCCTGCAGAAGGTGGCCATGACCTCGCTGCCCGACTTCATGATCGAGCGTGGCTCGGCCCTCCTGGAGGAGCAGGTGGGCGGGTTCACGCCGGAGCAGCGGGGCCGCCTCGAGGAGGGGATCCGGGCGCTCCGGGAGCGGCGGTCCCAGGGATCGGCGGGCCGCGGCGAGGGCGGGGCCATGCTCCTCTCCGTGGCCACCCGCGACGTGGTGGGCACCGGGAAACGCCACCCCATGATCTCCTTCTACGCGGCGGCCATCGGGGTGATGTTCCTCCTCTTCACCGCCAGCGCCACGGGAGGCTCGCTGCTCGACGAGGTCGAGAGCGGGACCCTGGACCGGGTGCTCGGCTCGCGGGTCACCCTGGGCGCGCTCCTCGGCGGGAAGCTCCTCTTCTGCACGGCGCTCGCCTTCCTGCAGCTGTCGGTCATGTTCCTCTGGGCCTGGGCCGTCTTCGGGCTCGATCTCCTCCCGCACCTGGGCGGCTTCGCGGTGATGGGGCTCTCCACCAGCTTCGCGGTGGGGGCCTTCGGGATGCTGATCGCCAGCGTCTGCCGGACGCGCGCCCAGCTGGGTGCCCTCTCCACCCTGGTGATCCTGGTCATGTCCTCGATCGGCGGCAGCATGTTCCCGCGCTTCCTCATGCCCGAGCTGATGCAGAAGGCGGGGCTCCTCACCCTGAACGCCTGGGCCATCGACGGCTTCACCAAGGTCTTCTGGCGGGACGCGCCGGTGGTGGCGCTCTGGCCGCAGGTGCTGGTGCTCCTCGGCGCGGGGGCCGCCCTCCTCGCCGTGGCCCGCCGCCTGGCGGGGCGCTGGGAACGGAGCTGACCGTGGCCCCGCCGGCCCGGAACCCGGGCCGGGCAGGGGTTGACTCCGGCGGCGCCCCGGGTATCCTGCAAATGATACTGAGTCTCATTTGCAGTACCACCCCAGCCCAGGGTCCCGGCCGATGCTTTCTCGCTGCCCGCCGCGCTGCCATCTCGCCGGGCGCGCGGCCCGCCTCCTGGGACCCCTCGCCCTCGCCCCCCTCTGCGCCTGCCTGGGCCTCGCGCCCGCTGCCGGCTGGGCGCAGGGCGGCTCCGCCGAGCCGAGCACGGTCCTCTCCGGCTACGGCGAGCTGAACGTGAACCTGCCCCGCCGGGCGGAGGCCCAGGCGGACCTGCGCCGCTTCGTGCTCGCGCTCCTGCACCGCTTCGACGACGCCACCAAGCTGGTCTCGGAGCTGGAGGTGGAGCACGCCGTCTCCTCCTCGTCGGACCGGGGCGAGGTGGAGGTCGAGCAGGCCTACATCGACCGGCAGCTGGGCGACACCTGGAGCGTGCAGGCCGGCCTGTTCCTCATGCCCATGGGTCTCCTCAACGAGAACCACGAGCCCACGAGCTACTACGGCGTGGAGCGGAACTTCGTGGAGACGGCCATCATCCCCAGCACCTGGCGCGAGGGCGGCCTGCAGGCCACGGCGGTGCTCCCCCAGGGGCTCTCGCTGCGGGCCGGCCTCACCACCAGCTTCGACCTCACCCGCTGGGACGCGACCTCGACCGAGGGCCGGGACTCGCCCCTGGGCTCGGTGCACCAGGAGCTGCAGCTGGCCAAGGCGCACGACCTGGCCGGCCACCTGGCCCTGGACTGGCGGGGGGTCCCCGGGCTGCAGCTGGGCGGCGCCGCCTTCGCCGGGAACGCCACCCAGGGCACCGCCGGCGCCCCCCGCGCGGTGGTGGCCATCTGGGACCTGCACGCCCGCTGGACGCCGGCCCGGTTCGACCTCTCCGCGCTCTACACCCGCGCCACCATCTCGGGGACCGGCCGGCTCGACGCCTCGCTCTCCGGGCAGCCGGTCCCGATCCCGGCCCGGTTCGACGGCTGGTACGCGCAGGCGGCCTACCGGGCCTTCACCAGGGGCGACCTCGCGCTCTCGCCGTTCGCCCGGTACGAGGAGTGGAACACCGGCCGGAGCTACCCGGACCTGGGGCCCGGGCTCACCCCGGCACCGCTGCCCACCCAGGAGGTGGTGACCGCCGGCCTCAGCCTCTTCCTGGCCGGCGGGGTGGTGGTGAAGGCCGACGTGCAGTCGTTCCGCCGCGACCACGACCAGGACCGGCTCGACCTGGGGCTGGGGTGGAGCTTCTGATGTGGGCTCGCTACCGCCGGGTCTCCTTCACGCTGCTGGCGCCGGCGGCGGTGCTGGTCGCCCCGGCCCCGTCCTTCGCCGTCGACTACCTCACCGCCGAGCAGGCCCAGGCCGAGAGCTTCCCCGGCGCCGACCGGTTCGAGGTGCGCGAGGTCGAGCTCTCCCCGGAGGAGCGCGCCGCCCTGGCGAGCCGGCTGGCGGCGCCGTTCCCGCGGTCCCGCTGGACCCTGCGCCTCGCCTGGCGCGGCGGGGAGCTCCTCGGGGCGCTGGTGGTCGACGACGTGGTGGGCAAGTTCGAGCGCATCACCTACTCGGTCGGCCTGGGGCCGGACGGGATCATCCGGCAGGTGGAGATCCTCTCCTACCGCGAGAGCCACGGGCAGGAGGTCCGCCTTCCCCTGTGGCGCAAGCAGTTCGTGGGGAAGAGCGCTGCCTCGCCCCTGCGGATCGGTGAGGACATCGCCGGGATCAGCGGCGCCACGCTCTCCTGCGCCCACGTTGCCGAGGGGGTCCGCCGCATCGCCCACGCCTTCCCCGAGCTGCTCCGCGCCGGAGGGGTGACCCCGTGACCGTGCTGCGGCGCGCCCGCCCGGCCCTGGGAACGCTGGTGGAGCTGGGGATCCGCACCTCGGAGGGGCCCCGCCGCGCCACCAGGCCGGGCTGGGGGGAGGCGGCCCTTTCGGCGGGCTGGGCCGCCCTGGCGGAGGTCGAGGGAGCCATGTCGGCCTTCCTCCCCGAGAGCGACGTCTTCCGCTTCAACGCGGCGCCGGCCGGCGCGAGGCTCGAGGTGCGCTCCGGCACCGCCGCGGTCCTGCGCCTGTCCCGGGCGCTGTGGCGAGAGAGCGGCGGGCTCCTCGACGTGAGCCTCGGCACCGGCCCCGCGGCCTGGTCGCTCGATTCGGCAGGCGGGACCCCGGTCCTGTGCAAGCACGCCGCGGAGGTGCGCCTCGACCTGGGCGGGATCGCCAAGGGGTACGCCGTCGACCGCGCGCTCGAGGCGCTGGCCGCGGCCGCCGCGGAGGCGGCGCAGCCTCCGGCGTGCTGGGTGAATGCGGGCGGCGACCTCAGGACCCGCGGCGTGGCGGTGCGGGTGCACCTCCGGGACGAGCGCGCCGGCGGCGCCCGCCCCTGGATCGAGCTGCGGGAGGGAGCGTTGGCCACCAGCGACTTCGGAGCGCGGGCCCGGGCCCGCCTCGCCGGCGAGGCGCCGCGGGCCCGCCACGTGAGCGTCGTCTCCCCCCGGTGCTGCCTGAGCGATGCGCTCACCAAGGTGGTGGCGCTCTCGGGCCGCGCGGATCACCCCCTCGTCCTGGCCCACCGGGCGCGGGCCTTCATCCATGACCCCCTCCGCTAACCCGCTGCCGCGATGGCAGCGTCGCCTGGTCGTCTCCTCCGCCTGGGTCCTGCTCCTCACCGGGCTCTCCTGGCTGCCCGCGCACTACCTGTGGGGCGCGGGAGCGGGGGAGCTGCCCCATCCGCTCGAGCCCTGGCTGCTGCGGCTCCACGGCCTGGCTGCGCCGGTGGGGCTCTTCGCCATGGGGCTCGTCTCCGCCGGGCACGTTTCCCGGGGGTGGCGGTCGGGGCGGCAGCGGGCCAGCGGCCTGTCCCTGTGCCTGCTCCTCGGCGCGCTGGCGGTCACCGGCTACGCGCTCTCCTACCTCGCGCCCGAGGCCTGGCACGCGGGAACGGGCTGGGTCCACGCCGGCCTCGGGGTGGGCGCCTTCCTCCTGGGCGCGCTGCACTCCCCGGGACGGCGGACCCAGGGGGCGAGGGCCGCCGGCGGCGACACGGCACGCCGCGCGGCCGCCCGGCCCCATCAGTAAGACTGAGCCTCCGCAGCGCACCGGCGCTCGAGCCGGCTCACAGCGCGGGAATCACGTCCTCGTCGATGATGCGGAGGAGCTCGTAGAACTGCGAGGACGCCACCTCGGGGTCGACGCCCTGCCAGCGGGCGGTCGCGGCCACGACCGCGCGGGAGCTCGGCACCACCACGATGAGCTGGCCGCCGTAGCCCTCGGCCAGGGCGTAGGCCTGGCCGGTCGAGGTGGTCCCGACCCACCACCCGTAGCCGTATCCCGGGGCGACCTCGGCGGCATCCGGTCCGGTGGCGATCTGGCGGCGCGTGGCCGCCTCGACGAAGGCGGCCGGGACGAGCTGCGCCCCTCCGGCCGCACCGGCGTCGAGGACCAGGTTCCCCACGGCCAGCATCTCCCGGGTGGTGAGCTCGAGCCCGGCGGCGCCGTTGGTGAACCCCTGGTCGTCGGTCTCCCAGGCGCGGCTCCGGATCCCCAGGGGCCCGAGCAGGTGGGCGGTCGCGAAGTCCGCGGTGGGTGCGCAGGCCAGGGTGATCGCCACCGAGAGCAGGTGGAAGGCGCCCGAGTCGTAGTCGAAGGTCGAGCCCGGCGGCTCCACCAGGTCCCTGGCCAGGACGTAGGCGACCTGGTCCGGAGCCACGGCCCACTGGTCGTATCCGTCGGCCCCGACCTCGGACCAGGCGAGCCCGCTGCTCATGGTGAGGAGGTCGCGCAGGGAGATGGCGGCCTTGTCGGGGTCTTCCGGCGCCAGGGACCCCAGGGCATCGCCCAGCGTCTCGTCGAGGGAGGAGAGGCAGCCCTGGTCCAGGGCGGTGCCGACGAGGAGGGCCACGACGCTCTTCGTCACCGAGCGGACGTCCTGTGGGTCAGCCGGACCCGCTCCGTGGAAGTACTGCTCCCGCACCGGGGCGCCGTCCCGGGAGATGGCCAGGCTCAGGACGTTGGGGAGCCGGCCTGCCTCGGCGAAGGCCTGGTCGAGGGGCCGGTGCCGCGGGCCGCAGGCGAGGGCCGCCCAGAGCGAGCCCAGGAGGAGAAGGCGGAGGTCGCCGGCCCGGACCCGGTAGCGCCGCGGACGCCCTGGCACAGGGGGAGTATCCCAGGATCTCGGGCGCGCGGCATCCCGGCGGCAGGGCCTCGGCTGGATGCCAGGAGCGGGGCACCTGGAAGTAGACTACGGGCCCCGCTCGTTCCCCCTTCTCCACCCCGGAGGGCGTCGATGTCGAAGCTCGAGCTCCCCACCCTGGCGCCGAGAGCCGCGGCGGTCGCGCTGGTGGTCAGCGTTGCGGTGCTTCCGGGGTCGGCCCTGGCGGCCAGCCCCCGGTCCGACCCCCTGCACGTCTGGATGAGCGGAGACGATCCGGCCGCGCTGGAGTCCTGGGTCGGCGAGCGCCTGGCCACCGCGCAGCGAGCGGTGGATCGGCTGCTGGCCGTCCGGGGCGAGCGGACCGTCGCCAACACGCTGCAGGCGTACGACGACGCGCAGAACGCGCTGAGCCTGGCCGGCAACGAGGCCAACGTCATGTTCGCGGTCGGCGCGTCCGCGCCCCTGCGCGACATGGCACAGGCGATGAACCAGAAGGTCTCGAGCGCGCTGACCGACCTGAGCCTGAACCAGGGCGTGTACCGGGCGCTGGCCGCGGTGCCCTTGCCCGCGGACGACCCGCCGACCCGGCGCTACCTGGAGCGCACCCTGCTCGAGTACCGGCTGGCGGGCGTCGACCAGGACGACGCCACGCGGGCGCGGATCCGCGCGCTGCAGGACCGGATCACCGAGCTGTCGCTCACCTTCAACCGCACGGTCCAGGACAGCGTGCTCACGGTCGAGGCGACGCGCGCCGAGCTGGAGGGCCTACCGGAGGACTACATCGCGCGCCACGCGCCCGACGCGGAAGGCCGGTACCGCATCACCACCGATGAGCCGGACGTGGGGCCGGTGCTCAACTTCGCCGCCAGCGCCGACCTGCGGCGGCGCGTCTACGTCGCCTACAACGGGCGAGCCTACCCGGCCAACCGCCAGGTGCTCCTCGACCTCCTGGCCGCGCGCCACGAGCTGGCCACCGTGCTGGGCTACGGGTCCTTCGCCGACCTGTCCGTGGCCGACCAGATGATGGGAAGCGCTGCCAACGTGCACCGGCTGCTCGACGAGGTCGACGCGGCCTCGCGCCAGGCGATGGACCGGGAGTTCCAGGCGCTGCGGGCGTTTGCCGCCGAGCGGCAGCCGGGGCTGGAGGGGATCCCGGAGTCCGACGGCTTCTACTGGGAAGAGCAGTACCGCCGGGCGAAGTACTCCTTCGACGCGCAGTCGGTCCGCCCCTACTTCCCCTACGAGGCGGTCGAGCGCGGGGTCCTCGGCGCGGCCTCACGCATCTTCGGGGTCCAGTTCAAGCCGGTCCCGGGCGCGAAGGTCTGGCACCCCTCGGTGAGGACCCTGGACGTCGTCGACCGCGGCCGCCGGGTGGGCCGCATCTACCTGGACATGCATCCCCGCGAGGGGAAGGACAAGTGGTTCTCGAGCGCGCCGCTGGTGCCGGGGATCCGGGGACGCCAGCTGCCGGAGGGCATGTTGATCTGCAACTTCTCCGGGGGCCTGCCCGGTGATCCGGGGCTCATGGAGTACGGCGAGGTGGTCACATTCTTCCACGAGTTCGGCCACCTCATGCACCACGTGCTGGGCAGCCAGAACCGCTGGTCCGCCCAGGGCGGCTTCAGCGTGGAGGGCGACTTCGTGGAGGCGCCCTCGCAGATGCTGGAGGAGTTCTTCACCGCCTACCGCGTCCTGGCGCGCTTCGCCCGCCACTACCGGACCGGGGCGGTGATCCCGGCGGACCTGGTGGAGCGGATGAACGCCGCGGACGCCTTCGGCCGCGGAGGCTGGGTGCAGCGGCAGCTGTTCTACGCGCTCTACTCGCTCGAGCTGCACGACCGCGCGCCGGACCAGGTGGACCTGGACGCACAGCTGCGCCAGATCCGCACCCGCTTCAGCCCGTATGGGTTTGTGGACGGATACCGGATGTACGCCTCCTTCACCCACCTCACCGAGTATGCGTCGAACTACTACACCTACGTCCTCGACAAGGTCATCGCGCTCGACTTCTATTCGCAGTTCGACCGCGCCGATCCGCTGAGCGGGCCGGCCGCGGCCCGCTACCGGCGCGCGGTGATCGACCCGGGTGCCACGAAGCCCGCGGCCGAGCTGGTGAAGGACTTCCTGGGACGTCCGCAGTCGATGGATGCGTTCAAGGCCTGGCTGGGCGAGGAGTTCAGGTAACCTCTCGCCGGAGTGCTTGGGAGGACGTCGGCCCGGTCGCCGTGAATGATCGGCCCGGGTGAGCCGTCCGCTGCGAAAGGCGCGGTGCCTGACGAAACCTGTGCACAGGGGTTAACCCCGAGGGGCCATCCGCTCCTTGGACACGCCCTTCCACCTGGGGGAAGCTGCTCGGAGCGCAACTCTGGCCCCAGTTCCGTGTTCCACCGCATCGACCGACGGAGGGTCTCCATGCGACATCTTCGCGCTTCACTCCTGCTGGCCCTGGCTTGCTCGTTCCTGGTCCCCGCTGCCGCCCACGCCCAGTACTCCCACCGCCACCCCCTCTACCTGCACGCGCTGAGCGACCTGCGCGCCGCGCGTGCCTTCATCTGGCAGAAGGGCGGGAACGCCGAGATGCGGGAGGACGAGCGGGCGGCCATCGGCGAGATCGACGCGGCGATGCGCGAGATCCAGGAAGCGGCCATCGACGACGGCAAGAACCTGAACGCCCACCCGCCCATCGACAGCCGGCTCGACTATGCCGGGCAGCTGCACCGGGCCGTCGATCTCCTGCATCGGGCGCGCGCGGACATCTCCGGGGACGAGGACAACGAGTTCGCCCGGGGGCTTCAACGGCGGGCGCTGTTCCACGTCGATGAGGCCATCCGCTTCACCGAGCACGGGCTCGCCGACCAGGCGCCGCCCCCGCCTCCGCCCCCGCCTCCGCCGGACGAGGAAGCCTCCGCGTCGGAGCCCGAGGAGCCGCTTCCCGAGGAGGTGACGTACGAGGAGGCACCGGACTCGGAAGAGCCTGCCCGCGCCGTGTACGAGGAGCCGCCGGACGAGCCGCCGCCGCCGGTGGCGGTCCGCTACCTGCCCCCGCCCATGCGCTACGAGCCGCCTCCGCCCATGCCCGAGGACGGCATGTACTGGGTGGGCGGGTACTGGGTGTGGGACGACGGCGGGTGGGCCTGGATGTCCGGCCACTGGATCCTGCCGCCGCGGCCCATGTACCTCTGGGTCTCGCCCTACTACGAGGTCCGCGGCGGGGTCGTCATCTTCGTCACCGGTCACTGGGGCCCGCCCGGCTACGTATTCCGGCCTCCCCCGCCCTCCCTCCAGATCGCGGTGGTCGAGGCTCGCCCCGCCTACCGCGGCGCGCTGGTCGTCGGTGCCAGCGTGTCCGTCGGCGTCTTCGTGCCGCCGCCGCCCGGGTCGCGGCCGGGCATCATCGTGCCCGCGCCAATGGGCACCCCGCCGCAGGTGGTGATGGGCGCGCCGCCGGTGGTCCGGCCCGGCATGGTCGTTCGTGGGCCGGTGAACAACACCACCGTCATCAACAACACCACCAACATCACCAACGTGACCGTGGTCGCGCCGGCGGGCGTGACCAGGACCGGCGCCCCGGTCAACACCCAGGTGCCGAACCGGGCTGCGCTCGCCGCCTCGCTCCCGCCCAAGGCTGCGGTTGCGCCTCCCCCTCCTCCGCCGTCGGCGCTGGCCGCACACCCCGCGGCCTTCTCCCCCGTCGCCACCCATCCTCCGAAGGTCGGGGAGAAGCAGGCCCTGCCGCAGACGGTCACGGCCCACCCGACCCTGCAGACGCTCCAGAGGCGGTCTCCGACCACGGTCCAGCCGTCGACCATGCAGAAGAGCGCGGTCCAGCCGTCGACCATGCAGAAGGGCGCGGTCCAGCCGTCGACCACGCAGAAGGGAGCGATCCAGCCGTCGACCACGCAGAAGGGCGCGGTCCAGCCGGCAGCCGGAAGCACCCAGGCGACGCCAGCCCAGGTCAACAAGGGTGGTCAGGTCCAGAAGACCGTCACCCCCGCCGTCCAGCCGAGCAACGCCGGGGGAAAGACCACCATGACGAAGCACGAGGAGACGCCCAAGACCGTCCAGCCGAACACGGGGAAGGGCGGGGAGGACCACGGGCACCCGAAGGCCCCGGTGGAGCACCCGAACGAGAAGGAAAAGGAGAAGGAAAAGAAGAAGTAGCGGCCGCGCGGGCGCGCCGGGCCGAGCGCCGCGCAGGCTCCGGCGCGCCACATCCAGGAGGGTGGAGAGGGGTGCCCCATGGGCTGGAGCGCTCCCCCTCCAGCCGGATCAGGCCGCGGGGGTCGTCCTCTCCGTCGTCTCGCCGCCCGTGGCACGCGACGTCGACGAATCCGCGCCCGCCGGCCGGCGTCGACGCGGGTGGTATCCTCGGACCGTCCGCCTCCCGAAGGACGTCGCGGGGCCAGCGATGCAAGGCGTCATCACCCGGGTGCAGGTGCTCGCGCACCCGATCGTCATCGTCGAGAGCTTCGGCGTGAAGGTGCTCGTGCGCGCGCTCTTCGCGGACCCGCGGGAGACCTTCCTGGAGATCGTGAGCCGGTGCGCGGAGGAGGAGGCGCACCTGGCGATGGAGGATCTCCGCCTCGTGCGCACCGTGAAGCGCTTCGTCGGATTCGAGTGCCGCGTCCGCGACGTCTACCGGCGGCTGGCCGACCACTTCTGGGACGACGCCCAGGCGGCCGGGTTCTTCGCGACGCTGTCGCGGCACGAGGAGGGGCACGCCATCGTGCTGTCGCGCGTGCGTCGCGAGATCGGGCGCGGCCACCTCTGGAAGGAGTCGAGGGACGTGCTCGCCACGGCGGTGGAGGGGTTCGAGGCGCGGCTCCAGGCGTGCGAGGAGGAGGTTCGCCGCGGCATCGAGCTGGCGCGGGCGCTCCAGGTCGTCGAGCGGATCGAGCGGTCGGAGATCAACGTCGTCTTCGACACCCTGAACGGGAGCGTCGACATGCGCTCGCGCGCGAGGTTCGAGCGCTTCTTCGTCCTCACCCGGCGCCACCTGGAGTACTGCGAGCAGCAGATCCACGACCTGCGTGCCCGGCGCGGGATGGCGCTGGAGCCCGCCACGTGAGCTCGCCGGGCGGTCGGGTCACGCGCCCCTCCGCTCGCCACGGGCGCCGCCTGTCCGAGGCCCGGCCGCTGGGTGAGGAGGGACTGCTCCCGGCTGAAGGACGGACCCTCACCGGGTACCCCGCGGGGAGGCTCGGTCCTCCGGAGCCCGGGCTACGATTCCAGCCATGAACGCATCGCCGGAGTTCGCCACCGATACGGAGTGGATCGCACGCACCGACACCGTCTCGGTGAAGGTGAATACCCTCGGGCCCGGCCGCGGCTCGCCCTGGCACTTCCACACCGTGGTCGCGGACGACGTCTTTGCCCTGGACGACGGCATCGAGGTCGGGCTGCGGGGACCGGACGAGACCGTCCGCCTCGTGCCCGGACAGCACGTGCACGTGATCGTCGGGCGGGTTCACCGAGTGGTGAACCGGGCCTCCGCCCCGGCACGCTACCTGCTCGTCCAGGCCACCGGGACCTACGACTTCCAGGTGGTGTCGGACCCGGGCGCCGGAGGAGACACCGGTCCTTAGTCCACCACCTCGCCACCTCGGTCCGGGTGAAGCGCCTGGACCGAGGGCGTGGCGGCGACGATGCCCGCGCGCGCCGCGCCGTCCCGGGAAGCTGGCGCAAGCGAGCCGCCGTCGCTGGGTCGATGAGTCGATGCCCGCCACGAGTGGCATGCGCAGCTCCCCGTTGCCGGCTCCTCGAGTTGGCGCAGGCAGAGCCTTCTTCGCGGCGCCAGGCTCGGCGAGCGCAGATCCGATCCGACCTCCAATTACAGATCCCCGCGGCCACCCGTCAAGGCGACCGGGACCCGCACGGCTCCGGGCGCGCCGGCCCGGGGCGAGCGCAGCAGCGCTCACGCCGGCGCGGTCGCGCAGGGGGCGAGGAACCCCCTGAAGATCCGCTCCATCGAGGCCAGCACCATTCGCTGGGGCGTGGCGGGGAGATGGCCCCCGGCGACCTCCTCGTGGAGGAGGGGCAGGTACTGGCTGACCAGGGCGCGGGGAACGGAGCGCCCCTGGAGGCGGTGGAGCAGGAGCTCCACGGCCGCCGTGGCCTCGGGGAACGGCCAGTAGTAGCGCAGGCGGTCGCTCAGCCCGTAGTGGCGCAGCACACGCTGCTCGCCGGAGGTGCCGTGGGCATAGGGTGCCCAGTGGCGCGGCTCGCGGATCATGAGCCGCTCCATGGCCGCCCGCAGGGTCTCTCCCGGCGGCACCTCGAAGAGGACCTCGGCGACGTGGTCCAGGGCGTAGAGCGCCTCGCGCATGGCGAAGGTCAGGGCCGGCCCGATCTTGAGGATGGCGAACCCGTCCTCGACCAGCGCGGCCAGCGCCTCCGGCGGCTGGTGGTCGGTGGAGTGAGCCTCGTACACCAGCCTGCCCAGCCCGGGCAGCGCCGCGCGAAGCGGCGCGGCCCGGGAGCGTTCGTAGACGACCACGTCGTCGTTGCTGAACTCGAGGCCAGGCTGGACCACGACGGCGATCACCCGCGCGAACGCGGCCTCCAGCCCCAGCGCCGCGAACGCCGCGCGGTGGAGCTCCCAGGTGGCGCGCACCGCCTCGGGGGTCGTGACATGGTGCGGGTCGGGGGCATCGCGCGAGCCGCCCGGGACCGGGACCTCGCTGCCGATCACGTAGCTGAGAGCGGCCGGGGACGGGGCCGCGCCCTCGGCGACCTTCGCCAGCCGGGCAGCGCGACGCGCGATCACCTCCTGGGGTGGCGCGGCGCCGTCGTCCCGGCACGGCATGCTGGCGTCGAGGTGGACCTTGGTGAAGCCCGCGCCGACAAAGGCGGCCACCATGGCCTCGGCGCGGGACATCGCCTGCTCCGCGGGGAGCTGCCTCCAGGGGTTCGGGCCCAGGTGGTCTCCGCCGAGCACGAGCCGGCCGCGGGGGAAGCCGACCCGGTCGCAGACCTCCCCGACCAGGCGGCGAAACCCGTCCGGCCGCAGGCCGGTGTAGCCGCCCTCCTGGTTCACCTGGTTACAGGTCGCCTCCACCACCAGGGGCTCGCCCGCCTCGCGCGCCTGGCGGAGCCCGCTCTCGATCGCCAGAGGATGTGCGCAGCACACCGAGACCACCCCGGAGCGGCCGGAGTGATCCAGGTCGGGGAAGAGCCGGCCCAGCACGTGCTGACGGTTGCTTCGCATCTCCGGCTCTCCCCTGGGCGTCCACCGCCCACCTCGAGGCGCGGTCCCGGACTCACTCGACCGGCGGCGGGTTGCGCTCCCGGAACGGCCGCTGGTGCCAGTAGGGGTAGGCGGGCGGGCGGGCGCTGGCGGTGTCGAGCAGCGTGCGCTGCTCGGGCGTGAGCTGCCACCCGAGCGCGCCCAGGTTCTCGCCGAGCTGCCCTGGGTCGCGGGCGCCGATGATCACCGTCGCGACCGTGGGCCGGGACAGCACCCAGTTGATGGCGATCTGCGGGACCGTCTTCCCGGTCTCGCGCGCCACCGCCTCCAGCGCGTCCACGACGCGATACAGGTGCTCCTCCTCGACCGGCGGCCCGCCCGCCGCGGTGAGGGCGTGGGTGAGCCGGGTGCCGGGGGCGGGCGGGCGCCCGCGGCGGATCTTCCCCGTGAGCCGGCCCCATCCCAGCGGGCTCCACACCACCGCGCCCACGCCCTGGTCGAGGCCGAGCGGCATGAGCTCCCATTCGTAGTCCCGGCCCACCAGCGAGTAGTACGCCTGGTGGGCGACGTAGCGCTCGAGCCCGTGGCGGTCGGATGCGGCCAGCGACTTCATCAGATGCCAGCCGGAGAAGTTGGAGCAGCCGATGTAGCGGACCTTGCCGGCGCGCACCAGATCGTCGAGCGTCCGGAGCACCTCCTCCACGGGGGTGAGGGCGTCGAAGGCGTGCATCTGGTACAGGTCGATGCGGTCGGTCCCGAGCCGCCGCAGCGCCGCCTCGCAGCTGCGGACCAGGTGCTGGCGGGACGACCCGACGTCGTTCGGCCCGGTGCCGACGCGGAAGGTCGCCTTGGTCGAGATGAGCAGCTCGTCTCGGTGGCCCTGGATCGCCTGGCCGAGGATCTCCTCGGCCAGGCCGTCGGAGTAGTTGTCCGCCGAGTCGAACATCACCACCCCGGCGTCCAGGCAGAGTCCGACCAGGCGCCGGGCGTCGGCGACGTCGGTCGCTCCGAATCCCTGGAAGAACGCGTTGCCGCCGCCGAAGGTGCCCGTCCCGAGCGTCAAGGCGGGCACCATCAGGCCCGACCTTCCCAGCTGCCGATGTTCCATGGTCAACCCCTGGCCGCAGCGACCGGCGGCACCCGTGGACCGGCTGTTCCCCGTCGCCAGTTCTTCCTCCCCGAGGATGCCGCGGAGCGGCCGGTCCGGCGCACCCCCGGCCTCACGGGCCTTTCCGTGCCTGCTCCTGGGCGCGATACGGGTTCTGCACCTTGAGCATGCCCCCGTCGACGCCGATCACCTCGCCGGTGAGGTAGTCGGCCGCCGGTGAGCACAGGAACCGGATCAACCCGGCCGCGTCCTCGGGGGTACCGAACCGGCCCGCGGGGATCTGCTTGACCTGATCGACACCGCGCGACTCGATCATCTCCCGCGTCATCTCGGTGAAGAGGATCCCCGGCGCGTAGGCGTTCACGGTGATGCCGTAGGGCGCCAGCTCCGCAGCCGCGATCCGGGTGAGCATGTCGATGCTGGCCTTGGACGCGCCGTAGGCGATCAGGCCCACGTCCGCCAGGCGGCCGGAGATGGAGCTGGCGTTGAGCACCCGTGGGTGGTCGCCCTTCTTGAGCCAGGGGAGCGCCGCCCGGGTCATGAAGACCACGCTCTTGAAGTTGCTCCGGAAGATGGAGTCGAGGAACGCCTCGTCCATCTCCTCCAGGAACGCGAAGCGGAAGACGCCGGCGTTGTTGACGAGGACGTCCAGCCGGCCCCACGCCTCGACGACCTCCGCCACCGCCTGCTCCGCGCCGGCCTGGCTGGAGACGTCCGCCTGGAGCGCGAGCACCCGCCCGCCCAGCCGCTCCAGCTCGACCCGCGCGCCGTCCGCCGCCGCCTGGTCTCGCTGGTAGACCATGGCAACCGCCAGTCCGTCCGCCAGCAGCGCCCGGCTGATCCCCAGGCCGATCCCGCGCGTCCCTCCGGTCACGATCGCCACCCGCGACGCGATCGGGGTGCTGCCACGGCTCACCGCGCTCATCTCCACCTCCGATGCGGGCGAGGGGGCCCCGCCCGCCAGCCTTCCCCTCCCGCACGCCTGCACCGGGCGAGGCCGCGCCCAGCCACGGCGCGGCCCGCCCGGACGCGCCTACTTGGGGATCTTCTGGGCCACGTTCTGCGGCGTGGCCACGTCACCCTCGAACCAGTTCACTTCCTTGGGGTCGACGCCGGCCACCAGCTTGTTGAAGGCTGCGATGATCGGCGCGTACCCCTGGTTGAAGGGATCCTGATCGAGGACCGCGGTGACCTCGCCGGACCGGACGTAGGTGACCGTCTCGGCCATCCAGTCGTGGCAGACGAGCTTCACCTTCCCGGTCAGCCCGGCGTCCTTGATGGCCTTGGCGGCGCCGAACGGCCCGCCCGCCGTCACGTAGATGCCCTTGATGTCCGGATTGGAGGTGAGGAGGTTCTGGGTGATGTTGTAGGCCTCCTCGGCCTTGTCCTGGTTCTCGAACTCGCCGACCAGCTTCATCCCCGGGATGGCGTCGAGGACCGACCGCGCTCCCTTGCGGCGCAGCTCGTGGCCGAGCACGTTGAAGGACCCGGTGATGATGGCGTACTTGCCGCTGTTGCCCACGGCGTCGGCGAGCAGCTTGCCGCACTTGGCGCCGCCGGCGAAGCCGTCCTGGCCCCAGTAGGCCTGACGCTTCGACTTCATGCCGGGCTCGGTGTTGAAGGAGTACACCAGGATCCCGGCGTCCACCGCCTTGTCCACGACCGGCTGCAGCGCCTCGGACAGGCCGAACAGTGCCACCGCGTCGTACTGCGCCGTGATCACGTTCTGCATGGCCGCCTCGAACTTCTGCGGGTCGAAGTCGGGCACGGAGATCCAATCGACGGTGGCGTTCCGGCCCTTGAGGATCAGCTTGGCGTAGTCGGCCCCCTCCTTGACCGCCCGGCCGAAGGGGTTGTTCTGGACCATGATCTCCGCGATGCGGACGGGCTTCTTGGCCTTCTGGTCGGCGGGCAGGCCGAAGAGGGTCTTGCCCGGCGGGGGCTTGAGCTGCGCGGCGGGGGTGAAGTCGGCGGCCAGGGCGGCCGCGGGGAGGGAGAAGACGACAGCGAGGGCAACGGCAAGGAGTCTACGCATGGTGGTTCTCCTCTGCTGCGCTGTATCACTTCACGTCGGTGGGGAGTCGGTCCTCCTGTGCTTGTCTAGGGTGAGCCTCATGATGGCCACCTGATCCGCCTCGTGGTGCGCCAGCACGCCCCGGATCTCTCCCCGGTGCATGACCATGATCCGGTCGCACAGGTTCAGGACCTCCGGCAGCTCGGAGGAGAGCAGGACGATGGAGACCCCCTGCCTGGAGATGTCGTCGATGATCCGGTAGATCTCCGCCTTGGCGCCCACGTCGATGCCGTGGGTCGGCTCGTCGAGGAAGAGGATGCGCGGCCCGCGCATCAGCCAGCGGCCGATGATGGTCTTCTGCTGGTTCCCGCCGGAGAGGTTCTGGGCGATCTGGGCCAGGCTCGGCGTCTTGATGGAGAGCTCGGAGACGTATCGTCCCGCCGCCCCGGTCGCGTGCCGGCTGCTCACGAACCCGAGCGGGCCGGCCAGCCTCCGCAGGTGAGCCATGGTCAGGTTGTCGAGCACGCTCAGCCGGAGGAACATGCCCTCTTCCTTGCGGTTCTCCGGCACCATCCCCATGCCCAGAGCCAGGGCGTCGGAGGGGTGGCGGATCCGGACCGGCTTCCCGTCGACCTTGACGGTCCCGGAGGTCGCGCGCTGGAAGCCGAGGACGGCCTGCAGGAGCTCGGTCCGCCCGGCGCCCACCAGCCCGGTCAGCCCCAGCACCTCGCCGCGGTGCAGCACGAAGCTGGCGCCGCGCACCCGGTCCCCCACGCACAGGTCCTGCACCTCGAGCACCACCTCGCGCTCGGCGAAGTCGGTGATGAACTGCCGGTGGGGCCGCCGCTCGAACTCCCGGCCGACCATGAAGCTGACCAGCTTCTCGCTGGTGACCTCGCCGGCCGCGACGGTGGTGACGTACCTCCCGTCGCGCAGCACGGTGATCCGGTCCGCGACCTCCAGCACCTCCTCCAGCTTGTGGGTGATGAAGAGGATGGACACGCCCTTGGCGCGCAACCCCCGCATGATCTCGAGCAGCTTGCGGATCTCGCCGGTGGTCAAGGAGGAGGTCGGCTCGTCCATGATGAGCAGCCGGGCGTCGAGCGAGACCGCCTTGGCGATCTCGACCAGCTGCATCTGCGAGACGCTCAGGTGCTTCACCAGGGTGCGGGGATCGATGTCCTCCACCCCCAGGGCGGCGAGGTGCCGTCGGCTCTCTCCCACCATCCGGCGCGCCTGGATGAAGCCCAGCCGGCTGGCGAGCA
Organism: Anaeromyxobacter sp.; assembly: GCA_035541675.1. Classification (GTDB taxonomy): domain Bacteria; phylum Myxococcota; class Myxococcia; order Myxococcales; family Anaeromyxobacteraceae; genus Anaeromyxobacter. The sequence continues at coordinate 43,963 of DATKMW010000107.1, forward strand.
TGCGACCCTGGAAGATGTTGTCCGCCACGGTCATGGCGCGGGAGAGGGACAGCTCCTGGTGGATCATCGCCACCCCGTGCCGCTGGGCCTCGCGCGGATCCCGGAACCGGACCGGCACCCCGTCGAGCTCGACCGACCCGCGATCGGGGTGGAACACGCCGCTGAGGATGTTCATCAGCGTGGACTTGCCGGCCCCGTTCTCGCCCACGATGCCGAGGATCTCTCCGCGGCGGACGGTGAAGCTCACGTCCTGGAGGGCAACGACGCCCGAGAACGTCTTGGTGACGCCCTCGACCTTGCAGATGAAGGATTCGTCGGCCACGGCCGTTCCTCGCTACCTGCGCTTCCGCAGGCTGTCGATGGACACGGCCCCGATGATCACCAGGCCCACCGCCACCGTCTGCCAGTACCCCGGCACCGCCAGGAGCACGAAGGCGTTCTTGAGCACGCCCATCAACGCGGCGCCCACCATGATGCCGAGGAGGTTCCCCTCGCCGCCGGCCAGGCTGATCCCGCCGATCACCGCCGCGGCGATGACGTCCAGCTCGTAGCCGTTTCCGTAGAAGGCGTCGGCGCCCTCGAGCTGCCCCATGAGGATCAGGCCGCACACGCCGGCCAGGAAACCGGTCAGGGTGAACACCACGGTCTTGGTGGTCTCCACGCGGATGCCCGACAGCTTGGCCGCCTTCTCGCTGTTCCCGACGGCGTAGACGTTCTTGCCGAGCACGGTGCGGGTGGCCAGCACCCAGCCGGCGGCCACGATCACCAGCATGACGATGACCG
>DATKMW010000108.1:0-43981 GCA_035541675.1 Anaeromyxobacter sp.
GTGATGAGCAGGTGGCCGTCGTCCCAGGGCTTCCAGATGAAGCGGAAGATCTCCGACTGGTTCACCGCCTCCTCGATGGCGGTGGAGTCGGCCTGGCCGGTGAGGAGGACGCGCTGGATGCGCGGCCAGCGGTCCTTGACGGCGCGGAGGAACTCGACCCCCGACATCCCGGGCATGCGGTAGTCGGAGACCACCACCTGCACCGTCTCCTGGCCCAGGATGCCCAGGGCGGTCTGGGCCTCGGGGGCGTCCAGCACCCGGCAGCGCGCGCGGCGGAGCACGCGGCGAAGCGCGCGGCGGACGTGCTCGTCGTCGTCGACGATGAGCAGCGTGGACTCGGCGGCCGGGTCCGGACGTGCTCCTATGGCCACATGGGGGGGCTCGAGTTCCATCAGGCGGCCTTTTCCCGGTGCATCCTCCGGTCCAGTCCGGCCGGACCCGGGTGCCAGTCTTTCCAGGGTTTTGTGCGGACCCCGCCCCGGGTCGACTCTACCCCAAGGTCATGCCATACCCTTGACCCACTCCGGAAGAGGCCCCCCGCGACGGTGCCAACCACCTCTTCTCGCTGGGGAAAGGATCGTTCGGTGGAGGGCACCCGGCCCGCGCGGTCGCGCGGCACCCGCCGGAACGGCGCCTGGGGTCAGCGCTCGGCCTCGTGGCCGTAGCCCTGGGCCTGGTAGAGGCAGATGGCGTTCCGGCCGGCCGCCTTGGCCCGGTAGAGCGCCTCGTCGGCGAAGCGCAGGAGGAGCTCGGCGCTGCTCACGTCCTTCGACGGGAAGAAGGCCACGCCCAGCGAGGCGGTCACCCGCAGCGGCTCGGCGGCTCCCGGCGGCTGGTACTCCCTCGAGCCCAGGTACTTCCAGATCCGCTCGGCCACCGCCAGCGCGCCGGCCAGGTGGGTCTTGGGGAGGATGACCGCGAACTCCTCGCCGCCGTAGCGGGCGCAGATGTCGGGGTCGCGGGTCGAGGCGCGGAGCTGCTCGGCGGCGCCTCGGAGGACCACGTCGCCGAACGGGTGGCCGTAGCGGTCGTTCACGGTCTTGAAGTGGTCGAGGTCCACCATGATCAGCGAGACCGGATCGGAGTAGCGCTGGGCGCGGCGGAACTCCTCCACGATCCGCTCGTCGAAGGCGCGCCGGTTCTTCAGGCCGGTCAGCTCGTCGGTGATGGCCTGCTCGGCCAGCTTCCGCTGGGTGCGCCGGAGCTGGTCCTGGAGGCTCTTGATGCGCAGCATGGCCGCGCACCGTGCCAGGATCTCCGCCTCGGCGAACGGCTTGGAGAGGAAGTCGTCTGCCCCGATGCGCAGCCCGGCCACCTTGGAGTCGAGGTCGGACTTCACCGACAGCATGATGACCGGGATGAACTCCTCCTCCGGCCGCGCCTTGACGATGCGCAGCACCTCCAGGCCGTCCATGTCCGGGAGGATCTTGTCGAGGAGGATGAGATCGGGCGGATCGGCCCGGACCTTGCGGATGGCCTCCTTGCCGTCGCCGGAGGTGCGGACGTCGTACCCCTCGCGGGAGAGCACCTGGACCAGCCAGTCCAGCTGCGTGCGCGAGTCGTCCACCACCAGGATCTTGGCGCGCTCGGCCACCGACCCACGACGATAGCCGAGATCGGGCCCCCACCCCAAGCCCGCGCCCGGACGGCCGATCAACGCAGGGCCTCGTGCACGTCCTCGGGGAGGAGGGGCGCCAGGCCGCCGCCACCCAGGATGTTCACCACGGGAGAGGACGCCGCCCGGACCACCGAGCCGCTGGGGCGCGAGGTCCCCAGGCCGGCGTAGGTGGAGAGGTCCCGGTACAAAACGCCCAGGGACTCCCCGTCGGGCGTCACCCGGGTGGCCGGCCGACGCTCGGCGAAGATCCTCTCCTGGGCGACGAAGCCACCGCCGCGGGCGTCGCGCGCCGCCTCCTCCACGGTGCGAGCCCAGGCCTCCTGGGACATCTCCGCCCCCAGGTGGACGCTCTTGCCCCCGTAGTCCCAGCTCCGCTTCACCACGAAGCGGGCTCGGTCCTCGAGAAGGGGCGGGAGAAGCTCCGGCCCCAGACGGCGCGTCCAGGGCAGGCGGGCCGCCGCCAGACGCTCCTCGCCATCGAGCCCGGCCCGCGCCGCCAGCGCGCCGTCCTCGGCGCACTCCGAGAGCCGGGCGAAGAGCGCCTTGGCCTCGAGGAGCCCGTTCACCGGGTTGGCGAGGACGTAGCGTGCCGGGTCGCGCAGCGCCCGGGCGAACGGCGCCGCCCGGTCCACCCGGTGCGCCCAGACGTGACGGTAGAGGATGTCCCAGCGATCCGGATCGCACTCGGCGGGGGTGAGGTTCTCGGCCCGGTGGCCCATCTGCCGAAAGTGCCCGGCCAGCCGCCGCAGCTCGCCGATCTGCGCGTCGCCGGGGCGGGCCACCAGGGCGATGGAGGGTCGGGCAGCGGTTCCCCCCCGCTGCCGGTAGAAGCCGACCAGCGCCTCCCGCAGCCGCTCCATGTGGCTCCCGCAGGCGGCCAGCAGCGCCCCCGCCTCGCTCGGGCGCTTGCCCCTGGCCCGGGCTGCCTCCCGCAGCCAGCTGAAGGCGGCCAGGTCGGCGTAGGCGGGCATGGCCGGGATGGTGGCGTTGAGCTCCAGGGCCCGCGGGGCGCCGCCGCCCTCGGGCACGAGGAAGTCCACCCGGGCCACCAGCACCGGCAAGGGCGCCTCGAAGAGCCGGGCCATGGCCTCGGCCTCGAGCCCGGCGAACGGCTCGGCCAGCGCGGCGTGGTCGCGGGCGTCGCCGGAGGCGACCAGGGCCCGGGCCAGCTTGACCGACGCGGAGAGGATGCGCTCCGCCTCGCGGGAGGCGCCGGCCAGCGCCTCCCGCGAGAGCACCTCCGGCTCGGCCACCAGCGGGATGGGCACCACCGTCCCGTCCGGCTTGAGCACGGTCATGCCCTCCGCCCAGGCGCGCCGGGCGGCGGCGCGGGCGACCTCGATCAGCGCGTCTCCCTCGAACAAGGGCTGCATGGGCGCGTCCCTTCCCGCCTTGCGGCGGGTCCGCCTCCTTGATAGGCACGGCGTCGTGAAGATCTACACGAAGACGGGCGATGGTGGCCAAACCGGCCTCTTCGGGGGACCGCGGGTGCCCAAGAGCGACCGCCGGGTGGCGGCCTACGGCGAGGTCGACGAGCTGAACGCCACCCTGGGCGCGGTCCGCGCGGGGGTCGAGGACCCAGAGCTCGAGGAGCACCTGGCCCGCCTGCAGGAGGAGCTCTTCTGCGTGGGGGCCGAGCTGGCCACCCCGCACGGCGCCCGGGCCCGATCGGCCATCCCGCCGGTCGACCCGCGCTGGACCGAGCGCCTGGAGGCCACCATCGATGCCTGGGATCGGGAGCTCCCGCCGCTATCGCAGTTCGTGCTGCCGGGCGGGACCCGGACCGCCGCCGCGCTCCACCTGGCCCGCTGCGCCTGCCGGCGCGCGGAGCGGGCGGCGGTGGCGCTGGCCGCGGAGGCGGAGATCTCGGAGCCCTTGCTCCCCTACCTGAACCGCCTCTCCGACTTCCTCTTCGTGGCCGCCCGGATCGCCAACCACCGGGCGCGGCGGCCCGAGGCGACCTGGGACCCGGGGAAGGGGCGATGAGGAGGCGCGCCGCTTCGCGCCGGGTGGCGCTCGTCACCGGGGCCGGCGTCCGGGTGGGGGAGGCCATCGCCCGCGCCCTGTCCCGCCATGGCTGGGTGGTCGCCGCCCACTACCGGACCCATCGGCCCCGCGGCTTCGACGCCGCCCTCGAGGCGGACCTCTCCGCGCCCGACGGCCCGGCGCGGCTGGCGGCGGCCTTCCGCGCCTCGTTCGACCGGCTCGACCTGCTCGTGAACAGCGCCGCGGGATTCGGGGCGCTGCCCCTGGCTCGCACCGACGCAGCGGCGTTCGACGCCCTCCTCACCCTGAACGCGCGCGCCCCGCTGCTCCTCTTGCGGGCGCTCGCCCCCCTCCTCGCCCGCGCCGGCGGCTCGGTGGTCAACGTGGCCGACGTGGGCGGGGGCCTGGTCGCCTGGAAGGGCTACGCCGCCTACTGCGCCTCCAAGGCCGCCCTGGTCCGCGCCACCGAGTGCCTGGCACTCGAGCTGGCGCCGCGGGTGCGGGTCAACGCGGTCGCGCCCGGAGTGGTGCTCTGGCCCGCGGAGGCGACGGCCTCCTCGCGGCGGGCGCACGAGCGGCGCATCCCGCTCCGGCGCCCCGGCACCCCGGACGACGTGGCCGAGGCCGTGCTCTACCTCGCCGACGCGCCCTACGTCACGGGCGCGGTGCTGCCGGTGGACGGCGGCCGCCACCTGGCCGGCCGCGGCTAGGCACATGGGCAGACCGCGTTGAAGTGGGGCCGACCGGCTGTTAAGCTCCCCCCGAAACCGCGCGAGGGCCCCAGACGCCCTCGAGGAGAGTTGCGCATGGAAGCCGCCACCGTCGCACCCGTCGCCAAGGAAGCCCTCGAGGTCGCCCCGGCGAGCCCCATCTGCCTGACCGCCAAGGCGGTGGAGATGGTGAAGGACGCCATCGCACGCGAGGGGCTGGAGGGGCATGGCATCCGCGTGGGCGTGCAGGGCGGCGGCTGCGCCGGGTTCCAGTACTCGATGGACTTCGAGAAGGAGCCCCGGGCCGACGACCTGGTCGTCGAGCAGGAGGGTGTGAGGCTCTACATCGACCCCATGAGCTCGATGTACCTGCAGGGGGTCACCATCGACTACGTGGTCGGCCTGCAGGGCGCGGGGTTCAAGTTCGAGAACCCGAACGCCCGCAGCACCTGCGGGTGCGGAAGCTCGTTCAGCTACTGAGCCGGCCACGGGGACGCGCCCGCCGTCCCTCGCCCCCACCGCCCGGCTAGGCTGCCCCGGCATGCTCGTCGTCCGTCACGTCGCGGTGGGTCCCTTCCAGATGAACGCCTGGCTGGCCGGCTGCGACCGGACCGGCGAGGCAGTGCTCATCGACCCGGGGGACGAGATCTCCCGGGTGCTGGGGCTCTTGGAGCCGGGCGGGTTCCAGGTGGGGCGGATCGTCCTCACCCATGGTCACATCGACCACGCTGCCGGCGCCGCCGAGGCCGCCCGCCGCACCGGCGCGCCGGTCCAGATCCACGAGGGGGACGAGCCCATCCTGGCCCGCCTCTCCGCCCAGGCAGCCATGTTCGGGTTCGCGCCGGTGGAGCCGCCCGCCATCGCCCGCCACCACGTCCACGGCGAGCGCTTCGCGGTGGGCGAGCACGAGGCCACCGTGCTCCACGTCCCGGGCCACACCCCCGGCTCCTGCGCCATCCACTTCGCCGCGGCGCGGGTGGTGTTCGTGGGCGACACCCTCTTCGCCGGCTCGGTCGGGCGGACCGATCTCCCCGGCGGCGACGGCGCGGCCCTGGACCGGTCCATCCGCCAGGTGCTCTTCCCGCTGGGCGACGACGTCCGCGTGCTCTGCGGCCACGGCCCCCCCACCACCATCGGCGAGGAGCGCCGCGAGAACCCGTTCGTGGGGGAGCGGCTGCGCCGCTGACCCCGCCCTCAGCCCATGGACACCAGCCCCAGGATGTTCTGGCCGGCGTCGACGTACAGCACCTCGCCGGTGACGTTGCGGGCCAGGTCCGAGCACAGGTAGAGGGCGGCGCGGGCGACGTCGATCTGCTCGATGTTCCGGCGCAGCGGCGTCTTGTCGGCGTTGTCTGCCAGCATGGTGCGCATGCCCTTGATGCCGGCAGCGGCCAGGGTCTTGATGGGGCCGGCGCTGACCGCGTTCACCCGGATGCCGTCCTTGCCCAGGTCGTCGGCCAGGTAGAGGGTGGAGCACTCCAGCGCCGCCTTGGCCACGCCCATGACGTTGTAGTTCCGGACCACCTTCCTGGCGCCGTAGTAGGTGAGCGAGAGGACGGAGGACCCCGGGCGCATCATGGGCCAGAAGGCGCGCGAGAGGCCGATGAGCGAGTAGGCCGACACCTCCAGCGCCGTGTTCCAGGCCTCGCGGGTGGTGACCTCGGTGAACCGCCCCTCCAGCGTGCCGCGCGGCGCGAAGCCGATGGAGTGGACGAGGATGTCCAGCGTGTCCCACTGCCGCCGGATCTCGGCCGCGGCCCGCTCGATGTCCTGGTCCTTGCCCACGTCGCACTCGACCACCGCCGTGGGCGCCAGGGTCTCCACCAGAGGTCGCATCCGCTTGGCGATGGCCTCGTTGGGGTAGGTGAAGCAGAGCTCCGCCCCCTCGGCGTGGAAAGCCCGGGCGATGGCCCAGGCGATGGACATGTCGTTGGCCACGCCGGTGATCACCGCCCGCTTCCCCTTGAGGAGACCCCCCAGGGGCAGGTGCGTCGCGCCCGCCGGCTGTCCGTTCCCGCTGTCCGCTTCGCTCATGGTGTGTTCCCTCGGGTGCGAACGGCGTCCGCCGCGCTCCGGAGCTCCGCCTCCGCGTGTCCGTCGCCGCGCCGCTGCGCGGCGGCCATCCCCTCCTCGAAGGCCGCCAGGGCCTCGCGGTGCCGGCCGAGGTCCTCGAGCACCTGGCCGAGCATCAGGTAGCTCGGCACGTAGTCCGGCGCCCGCCGGGTGGTCTCTCGGAACTCCGCCACCGCCCCCGGGCTGTCGCCCGCCGAGCGGAGCGCCATGGCCACCGAGTAGCGCGCGAAGGGGTCGTCCGGCCGCCGGGCGAGCGCGTCGCGGAAGGCGGCCAGCCGCTGCTCCGGGGTCATGGAGCGGACCTTTAACCCGAAAGCCCCGCCGCGCGCGAGTTCCGTGTGCGACATGCGGCCCCGCGTACCAGGCCCGGGCTACACTTTGGCCGTGTTGACCGGCTGCGTCGACGACTGCACCGGGGTGCTCCTGGCCGGCGGTCGCGGGGCCCGCCTGGGTGGAGTCCCGAAAGGGCTCCTGCGCCTCGACGGGGCGCCGCTGGCCGCCCGCGCCCTGGAGCTCTTCGCCGGGCTGTTCGAGCGCTCACTGCTGGTGACGAGCGATCCCGCGCCCTACCGGGACCTGGGGGCGACCTGGGTGGCCGACCGCCTGCCGGGGAAGGGTCCCCCGGGCGGCCTCCACGCCGCGCTCTGCGCCGCCCCGAGCGGCTGGGTCTTCGCCGCCGCCTGCGACATGCCCTTCCTCGGGGAGGGGCCCATCCGCTTCCTGGCCGGGCGCCGCGCCGGGGTGGCGGCGGTGCTGGTCCGCTGCGGCGGCCGCCTCCACCCGCTGCACGCCTTCTGGTCGAGGGACTGCCTCCCGGCGCTGGAGGCGCTCCTCCGCGCCGGCGACCCCTCGCTGCACGACCTGGCCCGGGCCGTCCCGGCCCGCGTGGTGGGGGAGGCGGAGTGGCTGGCGGTGGACCCTGGCGGGCGGGCGCTGGAGAGCGTCAACACCCCGGGCGACCTGGAGCGGATGGGGCTCCTCCCCCCGCTCCCTTGAGCGGGCGGCGTTCCCAGCCAAGGCCTGGGCGGTCCGCGGCCGGGCTGCACCACCTGGTGCGGTCCTGGGCCGGAGCGTGGGCCGGCCGCGGCTTCCGCGTGAACTGCGTGGCGCCCGCCGGGGGGCCCGACCTACTTCGGCCCCTGGATGGAGGGGACGCCCATGCGCCGGATGGTCGAGCCGGGGGAGATGGCGCCGGTGAACCTCTTCCCCGCCTCCGAAACCCCCGGCGCCGTGACCGGGGCCGTGGTCCTGGTCCACGCCGGGTACACCGTCTGGGGTGAGGCGACCCTCACGTCCACCGGAACCAGCGCAGCGCCAGGCCGAAGCTGACGGCGGTGACCACCGCCAGGACCGCCACCTCGGGCCAGAGCGCGGCGATCGAGGTCCCGTCGTTCATCACCGCCCGCAGACCGTCGTTCAGGGCGGTGAGGGGCAGCACGCGGATGGCCGGCTGCACCACCGCCGGGAAGTGCTGGGAGGAGAAGAAGACGCCGGAGAGGACGAACATGGGCATCATCACCAGGTTGATGAGGCCGGCCACGGTCTGGCTGTTCCGGGCCCGGCAGCCGACCAGGAGCCCCATCCCGGCGAAGGCCATGGCCCCGAGGACCATCAGGGCCGAGAGGTCGACCACCCGCCCGCGCAGCGGCGTGCCGAAGAAGATCATGGCGAAGCCCACCAGGACCGGCACCTCCACGAGGAGGAACAGCATGCGCATGGCCACGAAGGCCAGGAGGTACTGGCTCCGCCGCATGGGCGTCGCCACCAGCCGCTTGAGGAGCTTCTTCTGCCGGTCCTCGACGATGACCCAGCCCACGCCCCACATCCCCGAGGACATGATGTTCATGCCCAGAAGGCCCGGGACCAGGAAGTCCACGTAGCGGGCGCCCGGCTCGGTCTTGTGCTCGACCCGGGGGGCGAGGACGTCCCGGCGACCGGCGGCGCCCTCGAGGAGGTCGTCCACCACCGCGTGCGCCAGGCGGCTGTCGGGGTTGGTGGGGTCGAAGCGGTAGGTGGGCGGATCGCCCGGCACCACCACGATCGCCACCTGCCCGCCGCGCAGGGCGCGCCCGGCGGCCTCCTCGCCGAGCACCTGCACGTCCATCGCCGGCCCGGCGGCCAGCGCCGCCCGGGCCGCCTCGGCCCGGGGCCCGGCCACCACCGCGGCCCGGACCGGGTCGGGAGGCTTGGCCCGGAAGGCGATCCCCAGGGCGATGGTGAGCAGGATGGGGAAGCCGAACGACCAGAAGACCGCCTCCGGCTCCCGGTAGAAGCTGCGGAGCCGGGCCAGGGCGATCTGCAGGAAGGGCGACCGCGGAGCCCCGCCCGGCGCGGGAAGGGCGGCGGCCGGCGACGCGGCGGCGTTCGAGAGGGCCGGGTCAGTCACGCAGCCTCCTTCCGGTGAGCGTCACGAACACGTCCTCCAAGGAGGCGCGGTGGGTGGAGAGGGCGGTGAGCGGGACGCCGCGGGCCTCCAGGTGATCGAGCAGGGCCGGGACGGCCACGTGCAGCCCGGCCACGGTGAGCGTCCAGGCCGGGCCGTCGCGCCGGGCCGCCTGGATGCCGGGGAGGCGGCGCAGCGCCGCCTCCTCGACGCCGTCGCGCGGCGCCTCGAACTCGACCACCTCCTGGCCCACCACCCGGGCCACCAGCTCCCGCGGCGTGCCCAGGGCGATGACCTTGCCGTGGTCGACGATGGCCACCCGGTCGCAGAGCCGCTCCGCCTCGTCCATGTAGTGGGTGGTGAGCAGCACGGTGTGGCCGCTGTTGCGGGTCTCGTCCACCACCTGCCAGAGCTGGCGGCGCGACTGCGGGTCGAGGCCGGTGGTGGGCTCGTCGAGGAAGAGCAGCTCGGGCTCGGAGACCAGGGCGCAGGCCACCGCCAGCCGCTGCTTCTGCCCGCCGGAGAGCCGCTCGTAGCGCGCGCCGCGCTTGTCCTCGAGCCCCACCAGCTCCAGCACCGCCTCGACGGTGCGCCCCCGGGCGTAGAAGGAGCGGAAGAGGCGGAGGATCTCCTCCACCGTGAGCCGCTCGGGGAGCCGGGTCTCCTGCAGGGTGATGCCCAGCCGCGCCCGCAGGCCGCGGGGGTCGTCCGACCAGCGCCTGCCCAGGACCTCGATGTCGCCGGCCGTGGGCCGCAGGAGCCCCTCCAGGATCTCGATGGTGGTGGTCTTCCCTGCCCCGTTGGGGCCGAGCAGGCCGAAGCACTCCCCTCGCCGGACCTCGAGATCCAGGCCGTTCACGGCGAGGACGTCGGGCGGGTACCGCTTCACCAGCCCGTGGCAGCGGATGGCCAGGTCTTCCATGGAGGGCGGAACATAACGCGGCGCCCGCCCCGGAGGGGACGCCGAGTGGGGGCCCGGGTCGCGGCCACCCGCGGCGCTTCAGCTCGGCACCCTGTGGCGCCCGCCCTCGGCGCCCACCGCGCCGCCCGCAGCCTCGGGGAGCGACCGGGCCGTGCGCGCCCCGGGGGTGGCCCGGCCGTCGAGGAGGCCCCGGATGACCGACGCCACCGCGTCGAGGCCACCCGGCTTCTCGATGACCGCCTCTCCCTGGACCAGGGCCACCTGCTCGGCGACCGCATCCTCGGCGTAGCCGCTCATGAACACCACCACCGCCCCGGGGAACCGAGCGCGGAAGCTGCGGGCCAGCTCCGGGCCGGAGAGGTGCGGCATGACCACATCGGAGAGGAGCACGTCGGCGCGCTCGCCGGCCTCGAGCAGGGCCAGAGCCTGCGCCCCATCGGCGGCGACCAGCGCCCGGTAGCCGTGGGCGGCGAGGTGGCTGCGGAGCAGCTCGCGGAGCTGCGGCTCGTCCTCCACCACCAGCACCGTCTCGCCGGGCCGGGCCGGGCCGGCGTGGCTGGACGGCGGCTGGCCGGGCGCGGCGGCGGCGCCCTCCTCGGCGAAGGGGAAGTACAGCTCGAACCGGGTGCCCTGGCGAGGATGGCTCTCCACCCGCACGAACCCTCGGCTCTGGCGCACGATGCCGTAGACGGTGGACAGGCCCAGCCCGGTCCCCTTCCCCGGCGCCTTGGTGGTGAAGAAGGGCTCGAAGCAGCGCGCCAGGGTGGCCTCGTCCATGCCCACCCCGTCGTCCTCCACCGACAGGCACAGGTAGTCGCCCGGCGGCGCCTCGCGGTCCCGCCGAGGATCGCCCTCGCCGAGGAGGACCCCGGCGGTGGCGATCTCGATGCGGCCGCCGGCGGGGGTGGCGTCCCTCGCGTTCACCACCAGGTTGACCAGCACCTGCTCGAGCTGCACCGGGTCGAGGCGCACGCGGCGCAGGCCGGCGCCGGGCCGGGTCACCAGGGCGATGTCCTCGGGGATGAGCCGCCGCAGCATCTTCTCCACGCCGGCCACCACCTCGTCGAGGTCCAGCACCTCGGACCGCATCACCTGGCGGCGCCCGAAGGCCAGGAGCTGGCGCGTCAGCTTGGCCGCCCTCCCGCCGGCAGCCAGGATCTCGCCCAGGTCCTCGTGGGCGGGGTGATCGGGCGTCACGCTCCCCAGGGCCATCCGGGCGTAGCCGTTGATGACCGAGAGCAGGTTGTTGAAGTCGTGGGCGATGCCGCCGGCGAGCGTGCCCACCGCCTCCAGCCGCTGGGCGTGGCGCTGCTGGTCGCGCGCCCGCCGCTCCTCGGTGAGGTCGCGGGCCAGGAGGACGCGGCTCCTCGCCCGGCCGTCGGCCCCGCGCACCGGCCAGACCGCCAGCTCCAGGAGCAGGGGCGTCCCGTCGCGGCGCCGGGCCCGAACCTCCCCCCTCCAGCCCTCCTCCGAGGCCAGGGCCTTGGCCAGGGTCGGCTCGCCCTCACCGGACGCGTCGTCGAGCTCCGCCGCCGTCCGGAGCTCGCCAGAGCCCCAACCGGTCATGCGCTGGAAGGCCGGGTTCAGGTACTCGAGCCCACCGCCCGGGTCGGTGAGGGCGATGGCCTCCCCGGCCTGGTCGACCGCCAGGGCCATTCGCGCGTGGGCCGCCTCGAGCCGCTCGCGGGCGGCGACCTCGCGCCTCAGGGCCTGCCGCTCGGCGGCGAGCGCTGCCGCGGCCCGCCGGGTCGAGCGCAGCCGCGCGCCCAGGAGGACCATGGCGGCAGCGAGCAGTGCGCAGGCGGAGGTGGCCGGGACCCACCCGGCGCTGGCGATCTCCGCCCGGAAGCCCGGCGACCGCCAAGCCGAGAGGGCGGTGAGCGCGCTTCCGGCGAGCAGGCCCGCGGCGCCGCCGGCCAGGCTCGCGCGGGGGGCCGCGCCCGCGGCGGACGCCGCTCCCTCCCCGATCGATCTGCGCTCCCTCCGTTCCATGGGTCGAGGACTTCCGGTGCGGTGCCGGGCTCCTCCTCCCTCTCACCCCCGCGCACCGACGCTGGCCGGTGCCGCTCTCCTGCGAAGCCGGTGCCGCGGTGGCGCGCCCTGGATCCACGGGGCTGCATCGGGTCCGGGCAGACCTGGGTTCGGTCACCGGGTGAGGACCTGGATGGGCGGCCGGCGGCCTGCCCCGGGACCAGGGGACACCCCCGGCGCGGGGTCAGCCCCCACCTGCCCGCTCGCGCGCGGTGTGGGCCTGGCGAGTACACTAGGCTAGCCTGCGCGCCGACGCATGAGCTCCGACCCGCCAGCCACCTCCGCCCAAGCCCATCCCGACGGCGGGGGGACTGGCGGCGGGGAGGGCTCGGCGGTCTCGCTGGAGGGGCTCCACGGCTCGGTGGCGGTCCCGCCGGCGGCGGCCGGGTTCTGGGCACAGTGGCGCGCCTTCGTCGGCCCGGCGCTCCTGGTCGGCGTCGGCTACATGGACCCGGGGAACTGGGGGACGGACCTGGCGGCGGGCGCGCAGTACCGCTACGGGCTGCTGTGGGTGGTGGCCGCCGCCAGCGGCATGGCCATCTTCATGCAGGTCATCGCCGCGCGGCTGGGGGTGGCCACCGGCAAGGACCTGGCCCAGGCCTGCCGCGACTGGTACCCGCGCTGGACGCGCTGGCCGAGCTGGCTCCTGTGCGAGACGGCCATCGGCGCCTGCGACCTGGCCGAGGTGCTGGGGAGCGCGGTGGCGCTCAACCTCCTCTTCCATATCCCCGTGTTCTGGGCGGTGATCCTCACCAGCGTCGACGTGCTCCTTCTCCTCGGCCTGCAGCGCCTGGGCATGCGGACCATCGAGGCGGTGGTGCTCCTGCTCGTGTCCACCATCGCCACCTGCTACTTCCTGGAGATCTTCGTCTTCCCATCCACCGCCCCGCGCTTCGGCGAGATCTCTCGGGCCCTCATCACCCCTGGCCTTTCCCAGCCGGGCATGGCCTTTCTGGCCATCGGGATCGTGGGGGCCACGGTGATGCCCCACAACCTCTACCTGCACTCCGCCCTGGTGCAGAGCCGGCGGTTCCAGCAGGACGACGCCTCCATCCGCACCGCCATCCGGCTCAACACCATCGACTCCACCCTGGCGCTGGTCGTCGCCTTCTTCGTGAACGCGGCCATCCTGGTCCTCGCCGCCATGGTCTTCCACGGCCGGGAGAGCGTGACCGTGGCCGGAGGGGCGGTGGTCCGCTTCGAGGCGGACGCCGACTGGATCCGGGTGGCCTACCTGACCCTGGCGCCGCTGCTGGGCACCACCGCCGCCAGCGTGCTGTTCGCGGTGGCCCTCCTCGCCTCCGGCCAGAGCAGCACCATCACCGGCACCCTGGCCGGGCAGGTGGTGATGGAGGGGTTCATGCGCTGGCGGCTGCAGCCCTGGGTGCGGCGGCTCATCACCCGCGGCCTGGCCGTCCTGCCGGCGGTGCTGGTGATCGGCCTCCGCGGCGACGCCAGCGTGAACGACCTCCTCACCCTCTCGCAGGTGGTCCTGGCCCTGCAGCTCCCCTTCGCCATGTTCCCCCTGCTCCACTTCACCAGCTCGCGGAAGCGGATGGGCCGCTGGCGGAACGGCGGCTTCCTCCTCGTCGCCAGCTGGACCGCAGCCATCCTCATCACCTGCCTCGACCTCTACGGGCTGCCCGAGTCCCTGCGATCGGCCTGGAGTATCCTCCTGGGAAGATGAGCGAGACATTGCCCAGCGCGCCTCCCCTGTACGGCACCATCCTGGTGACACTGGACACCACGGCCACCGACCGGGCCATCATCGATCACGTGAAGCGGCTGGCCCGGGAGGCGCGCTCGCGCCGCGTGGTGCTCCTGCACGTGGCCGACGGCTGGGCCGCGCGCCTGCACGGCCCGGAGGCGGTGAGCCCGGAGATCTCCGAGGACACCGCCTACCTGCGCCAGGTGCGGGACGAGTTCCGGGCGGAGGGGATCCCGGCCGAGGTGGCCCTCGCCTACGGCGACCCGGCCGACGAGATCGTCGAGTGGGTCCGGCGCGAGGGCTGCGACCTGGTGGCCATGAGCACCCACGGGCATCGCTTCCTGGCCGATCTGTTCCTGGGCACCACCGCGGTGCGGGTGCAGCACCGGATCCGGGTCCCGGTGCTCTTGCTCCGTGCCACCTGAGCCGGCGACCGGCGGGGGGAGGAGGGGGAGCGCCCGGGGCCCTCGAGCGGGGAGACCTCGCCGGGCGTCCCGCGGCGCTCGCTCGGTCCGGCTCGCACCGCTGGCCCGACCCGAGTTCCGGGCATCGTCCGCCCCCCCCCCGGGAACCGACGACAGCCGAGGGCGCCGGAGGAGGTCCTCCCGTGGAGAGGTGGCTCCGGCCCCTGCCACCCGGTGGCGAGCGGCACCCCCTGGCCGGCGAGGCGCGCGGGGCCCAGCGAGCGGGTGGACCGCCTCCGAGCTCGCCAGCCTGTCCCGGCGAGGCGGCGGCTGCCCAGCCGGACTCGCCGGACCACCCCAGCGACCGACCGTAAAGGTCTGTTCCGGCCCCGCTGGGCCGTGAGCGGCCGGCCGGAGCGCTGTATGGCATCCGGACGCGGCCGGGCCTGACCCGGCGTCCGCCGCGGCGAGCGGGGCGATGGCCCCGGGAGGCGACATGCCCAACGGTCCCTTTCAGCCCGGCGTCTGGAACCGCCTTCCCACCAACTGCACCTCCGGCTGGTGGCTCACCTTCCAGCGCTGTGCCGAGTACGGCACCACCGCCATCCTGGAGTGCGTCCAGTGGGTGACCAGCTGGGAGACCGAGTGCGTCGAGTGGGCTTGGAGCGAGACCAAGAAGTGCTCCTGGTGGTCGTGGTTCTTCTGCGTGCTCTTCGCCATCATCGTCACCGCCGTCTGCGTGGCGACCGCGACGGTGGCCATCACCGTCTGCGCGGTCTTCACCGTGGTGGAGATCGTGGTGTGCCTTCTCTGGGCCACGGTCACCTTCTTCCTCTGCAACTCCACCGCCAACGGCGGCACCGCCTTCCTGCTCACCGACGGCACGGTGATGATGCAGGAGTTCTCGTCCCTCAACGTGGGGGTGGCCCACCCGACCTGGGCCACGCGGCGCTGGTGGAAGCTGACCCCCGACCCCGCCGGCAGCTACCGGAACGGCAGCTGGAGCCGCCTGGCCGACTCCCACCTGGCCCGCAGCTACTTCGCCGGCGGCGTCCTGGCCGACGGCCGGGTGCTGGTGTGCGGCGGCGAGTACTCCGACGCCTCGGGGTCGGTCCACCAGGACGATACGGCCTCCTGCGAGATCTACGACCCGGTGACCGATGCCTGGACGCTCTTCGACCCGCCCACAAAGCCCGGCGGCGCGGCCTCCTGGGCCGAGATCGGCGACGGCCCCGGTGCGGTGCTGGCCGACGGGACCTTCCTCCTCGCCTCGATCGACGGGCCCTACGCGGCCCGGCTCGACCCGGCCACGCTCACCTGGGCTCCGACCGCGGCCCGATCGGACGGCGTGAGCATCGGCGAGGAGTCCTTTGTGCTCATGCCCGATGGCACCGTGGCCACCCCCAGCTGCTACAACCCCGGGCGCAACTGGATCTACGACCCCGTGGCCGACCAGTGGCGCCTGGGGAACGACGCGCCCCTCTCCATCATCGGTGCCGGCGACAGCGAGATCGGCCCCGGGCTCCTGCGCTACGACGGCACCGCCATCTGGTTCGGCGCCAGCGACGACGACTCCGGGTCGGCCCACACCACCGTCTACGCGCCGACGGCCAGCCCGCAGTGGAAGAACGGCCCCGACCTCCCCGACGTGACCCAGGACGGGCAGCCCGCCCACACCGGCATCCACGACGGCCCGGCCGCCACCCTGGCCAACGGCAACATCCTGGTGGCGGTGGGGAAGAAGGTCGGCGTCGACCTGAGCAGCGCCACCTGGAGCCAGCCGGCCTGGTTCTTCGAGTTCGACGGGACCAGCTTCCAGCGCACCAGTGACCCGCCTGACAACGGCTTCTACACCTACGGGACCCGGCTGCTCTTGCTCCCCGACGGCGACGTCCTCTTCTGCGCCGAGGACGACGACGCCTTCTACGCCTACCACTCCGAGGCGGCGGTGCCGCAAGACTCGTTCCGCCCGGTGATACAGGCCTGCCCCAACACCTTCGCCCCCGGAACGACCATCCAGGTCTCGGGCCTGCAGTTCAACGGGCTGTCGCAGGCGGTGGGGTACGGCGACGACAGCCAGACCGCCACCAATTACCCGCTGGTCCGCATCCTCAACAAGCAGACCGGCCGGCTCCGCTACTGCCGGACCTCTGGCCACAGCCGTCTGGACGGGAACGGCAACCCCGTGCCGTCGATGGGCGTCGCCACCGGGGCGGCGGTGGTCACCACCCAGGTGGACGTCCCCGCCGACATCGACACCGGCGACTCGACCCTCTTCGTGGTGGCCAACGGCATCCCCTCGGCGGGGTTCGACGTGGCTATCTGGCCGATCCTGGTCTGAGCGCGCCGCGGAGGCGCCGGCGGGCGAGGGCCATCCCCAGCAACTTGCCCGCCGCCGAGGCGGCGAGCGCGCAGAGGAACACCCGGGCGGCCGCGCCGCCCGCGCCCAGCCGCCCCTGGTGCCAGGCCCACCCGTACCAGGCGGAGGAGAGGACCAGGGCGGCCGAGAGGAACCGCGCCCCCATCTCGCAGCCGCAGGCGTCGGCCGAACCGCCGGGCCGGACCCGGGGTCGCCGCCCACGGGCGCGCGCCGCGCCGGTCGCCCTGCCGCCCACCATCCCTGCATAGCGGCCGGGCCCGGCCGGCGCAGGGCTGGCCGCGGGGGCCGGGCCACGTCCCCGGCGGGCTCCTACTTCTGGAAGCGCACCTCGTCGAGGAGCAGGGTCATGCCGCTCCCGGCGGTGGCCTGGACCTGGACGGTCTGGGTCGAGCTCACCCCCGCGCAGCTGGCGGCGAGGTCGACGGTCACCGCCGACCAGGCCCCGGTCACCGGGGCGGCGACGTGGGCGCAGCCCCCGGCCCACACGTCCACCGCGCCGCCGCCCGACGCCGCCTTCACCTCCAGCGAGAGGGTGGAGAAGATCGAGGGCGCGAACGGCTGCACGTAGTAGAGGTTGAACCCGTTCCAGGGGCTCATCCCCGTCACCCGCAGGCAGGAGCCGGCCAGGCAGCCGTCGGTGACCTCCGAGGCGCCCACCGCCGACGACCAGGGATCCATGGTCCAACGGACCTCGGGGATGCCGCCGAAGCCGTCCAGGTACACGTCGGCGGGCGGCTCGAAGGTGCAGGAGGGCCCGGCGGGTGGCGCCTGGTCGGTGAGCTGCGCCCCGAGGTCGAAGGTGGAGCCCTTGGCCACCCCGTACCCCAGGGCATTCGGCATCTCCCGCGCCTCTCCCTGGGCGCTGGTGATCCGGAAGACGCCCCCGGGGCCGCCCGAGGCGAAGGTGCTGCCATCGTCGGCGATGGCCCAGGCCCCGCCGCTCCGGGCTGCGGGCTTCCAGGCCGTGTCCCCCACGGCGCGGTACTCGACCTGGCGCACCGGTATGCGGTGGTTGATCACCGCGAAGCGCAGGTAGCCCCACTCGTTCCGGTCGAGGAGCTCGAGGTAGGCGTCGCCCGAGACCGGGCAGGGGACCCGCCGGGTGGAGGCCGCCTCCAGGCCGCTCATGCCCAGGGCCGCCGCCGCCTCGGCGGCGAGATCGAAGTGAAAGAAGCCGCCGGCGCAGAGGGGGTTCCCCTCGATGGGACAGAGGTCCGTCACCATCACCGTGCGCACCTCGGACAGGGTGGCGACCTCCCAGCACTCGCCGCAGGCCTCCCCCGGATCGCCGCCGTACGACCCTCCGTCCCAGGGCTCGGCGATCGCCAGGGTCAGCCCGGCCCGAACCGAGGCGGGCAGCACCGGCAGCGTGCGATCGATCTCGCACCACCCGGACGCCCCCGCCTCGTAGGAGGTGAGCCGCACCGGGCCGCAGCTTTCGCCCCCACCCGGCGCCACCGGGGTCGGGCCGCCGCCCCTGGCCTCGCCGCCGCAGGCGCAGAGGGCGAGCCCCAGGGCCAGGGCAGCCCCCGCCCGGATCGTCATCCGCATCGCGTGAGCATACCCGCCCTCCTCGCCTCCGGGCCGCCAGGAACGACCTCGCGAGGAGGGTGACCTCGCCTCCACTTTGCCCTACCCTGCCCACATGGACCGCACCGACCTCCTCCTGCAGCTGCTCGAGCGCCGCCCGCTGGTCTGCGACGGGGCCATGGGGACCGAGCTCCAGGCGCTCGGGCTCGAGCCGGGCAAGAGCGGCGAGGCCTGGAACGTGGACCACCCCGGCCGTGTGCGCCGCGTCCACCAGGGCTACCTCGACGCCGGGGCCGACCTCCTCCTCACCAACACCTTCGGCGGCACCTCGCTGGCGCTCTCGCTCCACGGCGTCGATCCGGGCCGCGCCGGCGAGCTCAACCTGGCCGGCGCGCGCCTGGCGCGCGAGGCGGCCGGCGACCGGGCCTTCGTCCTCGGCGACGTCGGGCCCTTCGGCGGCCTGCTCGCGCCCCTGGGCGAGACCGCGCCCGAGGACGCCGAGGCCGCGTTCCTGGCCCAGGCGCGGGCCCTGCTCGAGGGCGGGGCCGACGCCATCCTGGTCGAGACCATGTCCGATCCGGCCGAGCTCGAGCTGGCGGCCTCGGCCGCCCGGCGCGCCGGGGCGAGGCTGGTGGTCGCCACCGGCACCTACCAGCGCTCAGACGGCGGCTTCCGCACGATGATGGGGGCGGACCCGGCGGCGATGGTCCAGGCGGCGCTCGCGGCCGGGGCCGACGCGGTGGGTGCCAACTGCGGTACCGGTCTCTCCCTGGACGACTACCAGGCCTTGGTGGCGGAGATCGCCGCCGCGGCCGACGGGCGGCCGGTGCTGGTGAAGCCCAACGCCGGCGCACCCGAGCTCGATCCCGACGGCGCCGTCCGCTACCGGACCGGCCACGAGGCCTTCGCCGTGGCGGTGCCACGGCTGCTCGCCGCGGGCGCCCGGATGGTGGGCGGCTGCTGCGGCACCGGGCCGGCCCACGTCGCGGCCGTCGCCGCGGTGATCCGCGCGCGCGGCTGAGGCCGCGTCAGCCTACCGGGGCATCTGCGCCAGGCCGCCTCCGTTGACCACGTCGACGAAGCCCTTGGCCCGGAGCAGCCGCTCGGCGGAGGCGCTGCGCATGCCCGACGCGCAGTAGACCACCACCGGCTGGTCCTTTCGAAGCTCACCCGACCGGCGATCCAGCTCCTGGACGGGGATGTTCACCGCCCCGGGGTAGGCGCCGCCCTGGAACTCCCCGGGCGACCGGACGTCCACGATCTTCGCGCCCGCCTTGATCTTCTCCAGCACCACCATCGAACTCACGCGCTTTCCTCCTGCGAGCCGCCGGATGACGACGAGAGCCGCCACCGCGATCGCGACGATGATCCATCCATTCCCGCTCACGACCCCTCCCAGGCGAACCCGCCCTCGGCCCGCATACTGAGGTAACCGCCCGTGACGTTCACCACATCGGCGAAGCCGCGTTCCCTGAGGATGCGGACGGCGAGGTGGGCCCGAAACCCCGAATGGCAGTGGACCGCGATGCGCCTTCCCCGGGGGAGGGAGTCGGCGCGTCCCCGGAGCTCGTCCACCGGCACGTGGACCGCCCCGGACAGGTGGCCCCGCTTCCACTCGGCCGCGCCGCGGACGTCGAGCACCAGCGGGGGGGTCGGGGAGGCGAGCTCACCGGCGAGCTGCGCGGCCGTCACCAGCGGGCTGAACCCGCTCAGGTCATTCAGCCCCACGAAGGCGGCCAGGTTCACCGGGTCGTTGGCCGAGGAGTAGGGCGGCGCGTAGGCGAGGTCGAGCTCGGCGAGGTCGGCCAAGGTCATCCGGCCGTGCAGCGCCGTGGCCAGGACGTCGATGCGCTTGTCCACCCCTGCCCTGCCGAATCCCTGGGCGCCGAGCAGCCGCCCGGTCCTCCGCTCGTAGACCAGCTTCAGGGTGAGCTGCTCACCGCCCGGGTAGTAGGAGGCGTGGTGGTCCTTGTGGACGACCGCCACCCCGACCTCGAGGCCGGCCTCGCGCGCGGCGCGCTCGGAGAGGCCGGTCATGGCGGCGGTGGCCTCGAATACCTTGACCACGCTGGTGGCGGCCGCGCCGCCGTAGCGCATGTCGAGCCCCAGGGCGTTGGAGGCTGCCACGCGGCCCTGCCGGTTGGCCGGGCCGGCAAGCGGCACCCGCACCTTGCGCCCCGAGACCCGGTGCGTCACCTCGACCATGTCGCCGGCTGCGAGGACGTCGGGATCGGAGGTGCGGAGGTGGTCGTCGACCAGCAGGCCGCCGGAGGGGCCGATCTCCAGCCCCGCCGCCTTGGCCAAGGACAGCTCGGGCCGGACTCCCACCGAGAAGAGGACCAGGTCGGCGGGGACCTTCCGGCCGTCGCCCAGCTCCACCACCCGCCCGGGCCCGTCCACCGCCTTCACCGAGACGCCGGTCAGGACCTTCACGCCGTTCCGCTCGAGCTCGGAGGCGACCTGCCCGCCGAACTCCTTGTCCATGACCGACAGGACGCCGGGCAGGAGCTCCACCACCGTGGTGGCGAGGCCGCGCTTGCGGAAGGCCTCGGCCATCTCCAGGCCGATGAAGCCGCCGCCCACCACCACCGCGCTCCGCGGCTTCTCCCGCTCGATGAAGCCGTCGAGCCGGTCCATGTCCGGGACGGTCCAGAGGCGGAACACGCTGGGCCCGTCGGCCCCGGGCAGCGGCGGGAGCACCGGGCTGCCGCCCTGGGCCAGGATGAGCTTGTCGTAGGGCAGCCAGCGCTCGCCCTCGGGGCCGCGGCAGCGCACACGCTTCCCGATGCGGTCGATCTCCAGGGCCTCGGTGTTCACCAGGGCCGACACCCGGTACCGGGCGGCGAAGCCCTGGGGCGTCTGCAGGAGCAGGCGGGAGCGCTCGCCGATGTCCCGGCCGATGAAGTAGGGAAGCCCGCAGTTGGCGTAGGAGACGTACGGCCCCCGCTCGACCACGGTGATCTCGGCCTCCTCGCTGACCCGCCGGGCGCGGGCAGCCGCGGTCGCGCCTCCCGCGACACCTCCGATGACGAGCAGCCTGGTCTTCATCGTCGCTCCCGGCCGGGGATTCGCTGCCCCCGCACGGACGAGAGAGCCCGGTGCGCCGACAAGGATTCACCCCCGCGATCGGGCTGCGGCAGCGCGACGCGCCCCACCGTCCGGCGCGCGCCTCCACCCCGGCCCAGCCGCGGACGGCGGGAACCCGAGCCGGACCAGGCCGCCGCGGGTCGCCGGCGCCGGCTCGTCAGCCGCCGCGGCGGGGAGGGTCGGTGACCCGGACCGCCGGCCCGGGCTGCCACGGCGGGCCAGCGCTTGGCGGCGTCGCTCGCCCGCACGGAGACTCGAGCTCCCCGCGGAGCGGATCAGGGGACCCCGCACCCTGGCGGTCGAGCCCTCGCTCCCCGGCGGAGGCGCCTCGGGTCAGGACGCGGGCCGTGCCGCTAGAACTTGAACGAGGCCCCCAGGTCCACCTGGTACTGGGACATCTTGGTCGAGTAGGAGGCGATCATCTGGCCGGAGGGCGGCGGGCCGGCGTTGGCGCCGGAGATCTTGGCCTCGGGCGCGTACATCCCGGTGAGCTCGATGGAGACTGACCGGGTCACAGCGTAGCCGGCGCCGGCGGTGAAGTGGCTCTCGGTCACCGCCGGGAAGACCAGGTTCTCGAAGGCCCGATCCTTGTCGAGCGGCATCCTGCCGTAGTTGTACCCGGCCCGCAGGTCGAGCCCGGAGAGCGGCGTGAGCTGCAGGCCCAGCTTCACCACCCACTGGTCCTTCCAGTCCATGTTGAAGGGCAGGGTGGTGGGCTGGCTCTGCGAGTAGCGGGGCAGGTTCTTGCCCATGGTGGCCGACCAGTTGATCCACTCGAGATCCGCGGCCACCACCAGCATGTCGAAGGGTGTCACCGAGGCGCCCACCGTGAAGAGCTGCGGCTGGTCGAAGCGGAGCTTGTCCTTCCCGCCGGGCACGTTGAAGGAGAAGTCCTGGAAGTGGCTGCGGCTCTCGTAGGCCGCGCCCAGGGAGAGCATCTGCACCGGGGTGAGCTTCACGCCCAGCGTGGCGCCGTAGCCGTAGGAGGTGGCGGTGCTGTGCCTGGCCTGGCCGCCCATGGCCGGCGGAAGGTTCCCGGCCACGTCGTATTCCATCTGCGCCATCATCAGGTTGACCGCCGCGCCCACCGACAGCATGTCGGCCAGCCGGTAGGCGACCGCCGGGGCCAGGCGGACGTTCATGTACGAGGTGAGCGCCTTGCTCTGGTAGATGTTGACGGGGTAGTCGACGCCCATTCCCGAAACGGCTACCAGGGCCAGGCCGGCCGCCAACCGGCCCCCGAGCGGCTGGACGTAGGCGATGGCGGGGATGGGCGAGCCACCGCGGGTGGAGTCGATGGTCTGCCCGTCGTGGGCGATCATCGACGGCGGCGTGGTCCCGGTGGGCGTGCCCGTCGCCTCGTGGCTCACCGTCGGCTTGAAGTAGCCGATGGCCAGGTCGAGCCGGTTCCCCAGGTCGGGAAGGCCGGCGGGGTTGGAGACGGCCGAGTCGCCGTCGAGGGTGGCGCCCACTCCCACGCCCCCCATGGATCCCTGCACCGGCCCGAAGCCGATCATCCGCATGCCGTTGGTGGCCGCCGCCGGCCCGGCCGCGGCCAAGAACGCCGCGATCGCCGCTCCCTGGATCTTCCTCATCTCCGTGCTCCCCTCGCGCCCTGCGCAGTCCGAAGCCTCGTTCCCACGGCACACCGAGGCCATGGGCTGCCTCCCGGCCTTGCGTGCCCCGTGCCCTGGCCCTTCCCCTGGCGGATCAGCAGGTTAGGCGGCCGCAGCCGAGCCGCTCGAAACAGGACGTCGCAGGTCCCGAGACGATCCATTTCGCAACGACACGGGATGTGTCAGGCTCCGGGCATGCTGGAGGTCCTTCCGGAGCTTCTGGGTCCGCGAGAGGCCGCTTTCGCGGCGGTGAACCTCGCCTTCGGCTCGCTGGGGCGCGTCTGCATGGCGCTCGACGGCGACTTCCGCGTCCGCCACGCCTCGGAGCGCCTCGATTCGCTCCTCGGGCCGGGCTCGGCCCTTCGCGTCCGCGGCGAGCCCGTCGAGGCCATCCTCGGCGGCGAGCTGTTCGGTCCCCAGGGCCCCCTTCGCCAGGCCCTCCTCGCCGGGGAGAAGCGCGAGGGGTGGCGTGCCCTGCTCCGCTGCGAGCACGGCGCCACCCGGCTCCTGTCGGTCACCGCCGCCCCGCTCCTGCACGACGAGCGCGGCGTGTGCGGCCCCGAGGCGCGCTACCTGGTGGTCATCCGCCCCGCCGACGAGGAACCCAGCGCGGCCGCCGGCCCCATCGCCGGCTTCGGGCTCGTCGGCCGCTCGGAATCGATGGGGCGCGTGTTCCGGCTGCTCGAGGTGCTGCAGCAAAGCGAGGCCACCGTCCTCATCGCCGGCGAGAGCGGAACCGGCAAGGAGGTGATCGCCCGGGCCATCCACGCGCAGTCGCCGCGCCGCGGCCGGCCCTTCGTGGCGGTGAACGCCGCCGCGCTCCCGGGCGAGCTCCTGGAGAGCGAGCTCTTCGGCCATGTGCGCGGCGCCTTCACCGGCGCCACCCGCGACCGGGCCGGCCGCTTCGAGGCCGCCAGCGGGGGCACGCTCTTCCTCGACGAGGTGGGCGACGTCCCGCTCCACCTCCAGGTGAAGCTCCTCCGCGTGCTGCAAGAGCACACCTATGAGCGGGTAGGGGACGACCAGCCGCGCAAGGCCAGCGCCCGGATCATCGCCGCCACCAACCGCGACCTGCGCCACGCGGTGGCCCAGGGCGCCTTCCGCGAAGACCTCTTCTACCGGCTCCGCGTCTTCCCCGTCGAGCTGCCCCCGCTGCGGGCTCGGCGCGAGGACATCGAGCCCATCGCCCGGCTCATCCTCTCCACCGTCGGCGCCCGGACCGGACGAGCGCTCCAGTTCTCGCCGGACGCCATGCGCGCCCTCCTCTCCTACGACTGGCCGGGCAACGTCCGCGAGCTGGAGAACGCGCTGGAGTTCGCGGTCACCGTGTGCCGCGGCCAGACCCTGCAGCCGGAGGATCTCCCGCCCGAGTTGCTCTCGCTCGCCGCCCCGCCCTCCGCCGCCGCGCCCGGTCCCGCCCACCCGGCCGACGAGCGCGGCCGGCTCTGCCGGGCGCTCGACGAGCACCGCTGGAACCGCGCCGAGACCGCCGCGGCCCTGGGCCTCTCCCGCAGCACCCTATGGCGGCGGATGCGTGCCCTCGGCCTGGTGCGGTGAGGGCCGCGAGCGCTTCCTGACCGGCCAGGCGGCCAGACCCCCCACGCTCCCGCCGTAGAGCGCCGCGGTCCAGGCATGCGAGGTGATGGGGCAGGTCCCCGTCCGGCAGCCCACGAGGTGCGCGTAGGCCGCGGCCAGCCCTGCCCCGGCCAGCGCCACGAGCGCGGTGGGGAGGTAGGGGCGCAGCCGCCGCCGGCCGAGGCCGCTCATCCCTTCCTCCGCGCCACCGCCAGGAAGGCGGGGTAGACCCGCCCCGCCTTGCGGATCTCGAAGGCCGTCTCCAGCCGGGCCTCCTCGAAGCCGGCCCGCTCGAGGCTGGCGGCGAGGCGGACCCGGTCGAACCCGCTGTGGCCGTCGAAGCCCTGGCCGTGGAACGACCCGTCCTCGGCGTCGAGGTCGGAAAGGCACAGGAACCCGCCCGGCTCGAGCGCGTCGTGAAGGCGGCGCAGCAGCCGGTCGGTGTCGGCCACGTGGTGCAGGACCAGCAGCGAGCAGATGACGTCGAAGCGCCGGTCGGGGACCTGGCCGCTCGCCAGGTCGAGGGCGACCACGTCGACGTTGGCGGCGCCGCTCTGGGCGAGCTTTTCCCGCGCCACCGCCAGCATCTCCCGCGAGCTGTCGGCCAGGGTGACCTGCCGGGCGCGATCTCGCAGGGCGAAGCCCAGGAGCCCCGTGCCGGCCCCGTACTCCAGGACCCGCGCCCCGGCTAGGCCGGGGATGCGCCTCGCCATGAGGTCGGCCACCCTGCCGGCGCGCTCCAGCTTGGCAGGGTCCGCGTCCCAGGTCCTGGCCTTGGCGTCGAAGTCGGTCGCTGCCACCATCACCTCCTCGGGGCGTGACGCCCCTGGTCCCAGTATGAGCCAGCGGGGCCGCCGAGGTTGCGCCCTGGCGGTGGTGCCCCCACCTTTCGGCGCGGCGCCGCCCGCCCGGTCCCGCATCGCGTTGTTGGCCGCCGGCTCGTCGTGTAATAGACAACCATGGAGTCCGACGAGGAGCTCATCTCCGCGGCACAGGTCGGTGACCGGGAGGCGCTCGGCAAGCTCCTGGAGCGCCACCAGGCCCGGGTCTACCGGTTCGGCATGCGGATGTGCCGGGGCGAGGAGGACGCCAAGGACGTCCTGCAGGAGACCCTGCTCGCCGCGGCCCGCACCCTACCCGAGTTCCGGGGCGCCTCGTCCCTCTCCACCTGGCTCTACACCATCGCCCGCAGCTTCTGCATCAAGCGGCGACGCCGCTCCAAGTTCGCGCCCGAGGTGGAGGAGTCGCTGGACGTGGGCGAGCCGGCCCGGGCGGCCCTGCAGCTGGCCGACCCCAGCCGCGGCCCCGACGAGGCGCTGGACGGCCACCGCCTCGAGACCGCCCTGGAGTCGGCCATCGGAGCGCTCGAGCCGAAGTATCGCGAGGTGCTGGTCCTCCGGGACGTCGAGGGCCTCTCCGCGGCCGAGGTGGGCGAGGTGATGGGCCTGTCGGTGGAGGCGGTGAAGAGCCGGCTCCACCGCGCCCGGATGGCGGTGCGGGAGCGCGTCGCCCCGGCGCTGGCCACCGAGCCCGTCCCGGCGTCCGGGAGCGCCTGCCGCGACGTGGTGCAGATCTTCTCGCGCCGGCTGGAGGGCGAGATCGACTCCAACATCTGCGCCGAGCTGGAGGCGCACCTCCGGGAGTGCGCCCCCTGCCGGTCGAGGTGCGACAGCCTGCGGGCCACGCTCACCCTGTGCCGGAGCGCCGGCGCCGCCCAGGTGCCCGAGGACGTCGTGATCTCGGTCCGCGCCGCGCTGCGGCGGTTCCTGGCCGGGGCCCGCTGAGAAGCCGCCCGCAGCCGTCATGAGATCCCGCCGCCGCCACCGGCGCCAACCCGGCGGCCGCCCGGCCGCAGCACGGGCACCGAGCGAGGTGGGCCCCACGGTCGCTCCGGCCCGAGCATCGAGCTCCCCGTCGAGGTGGTCACGGAGGTGCCCGTCCACCCGGCGGCACCGGCGCTCACCGACCTCCCTGGGCGCGACCTTGGCCATGACACCCCACGGGGTGAGAGCGCGGGCAGCCAGGAGGGAGGCGCGGGACGAGCGGGTGGCTCACACGCCCACGAGCCGCAGGCCCAGCCGGATGGCGCCTCCCAGCAGCATGATCCAGGCGGGATTGGGCCTGAACCGCACCAGGGTGAGCAGGGTCGCGGCGGCGATGGCCAGGTCCGGAGGCCCCTCCAGCGATCGGCCCAGGGTGAGGGCCGCCGCGGTCATGAGCCCCACCACCGCCGGCGTGAGCCCGCGCAGCGCGGCGCGCACCGGCCGCCGGGAGCGCACGCGAGAGAGCCAGCCCCCCACTGCCACCACCAGGACGAGCGGCCCGGAGAAGATGGCCAGGGTGGCCACCAGCGCGCCCAGCGGGCCCCTCACCAGGTAGCCGACGAAGGTGGCCATGAGCAGCACCGGGCCGGGGGTGAGCTTGCCGATGGTGACCGCGTCGGCGAACTGCCTGGGCGTCAGCCAACCCTGGCCGAGCACGGTGGCCTGCAGGCTGGGGATGACGGCGAAGCCGCCCCCGTAGGCCCCCAGGCCGGCGCGGGCGAAGAGGATCGCCATCCCGGCCAGCGCCCCCAGGGCGGCCGGCCCCGCCAGCCAGGCCGCGGCCGGCAGGCCCGCGCCGGGACCCGTCCCGTCCGATCGATCCCTCAGCTCCGAGGCTGGCCGCAGCGGCGCACCCTCGTCCGGCAGCGCCACCGGGGGAGGACGGCCGCGGCGCCGGTAGCGCGCCAGCCGAAACCGCTTGGAGCCCAGGTCGATGACCAGGCCGGCCAGGATGCCGAGCACCGCCACCTCGCCCGCCCCGGTCCCGCCCAGCGCGAAGAGGAGGGCCGCGGCCGCCACGCCCATCTGCCAGGCGCGCCCGATGCCGGCCCGGACCAGCTGCAGGGTGATGGCCGCGACCACCCCCACCACCGCCGCGTTCATGCCGGTGAGGAAGGGCTCGAACCGCGGGGTCACCCCGAAGCGCGCGTAGGCCGCGGCCAGCGCGGTGACCAGCACCGCGCCCGGGGCGATGAAGGCGACGTAGGCGACCAGGGCACCGGTCGGGCCGTGGAAGCGGAGGCCGGTGTAGGCCAGGGCGTTGGCCGCGGCTCCGCCGGGGAGCATCTGGGCCACCGTGGCGGTGGCCACGAACTCCCGCTCGGTCAGCCAGCGCCGCCGGGCCACCAGCGACTGCCGCATGGTGGCGAGCACCGAGATGCCGCCACCGAAGCCGACGACGCCAAGGCCCAGGGAGACGGTGAACAGCTCGCGCCGGGAAGGGCGCGGGCGGCGGACCGGGCCGGTGGCCCCGGCGCCCCGTCCGGCTGGGCTCGCCTCCTCGCTCACCCGCCGAGACCTATCACCCGCAGCCACCCTTCACCACCGACCTCACCTGGGGCTTGACGCGCTTGGTGTAGGGGTGGTCGGGCCAGAGCCACTCGCCCTCCCCCGCCCCCTCCGATGCCACCCTGGCGGCGCAGGGGAAGCGGAACGCGCGGGAGCTCTCGATCTCCGGCCAGGCGGAGGGGAGGCTCTCGCCCGCGGCGTAGGAGAAGCTCCAGGCCAGCTCCTCCGGCGCCGCCGGCTGGCTTCGCGCGGCCACGCAGGCTGGCGGGGGATAGAGGTCGAGCCAGCGGTTCGCCCCGCCCTCGACCACGTAGAGATTGGCCACGCCTTGGCCGCGGAGCCGCTTCCAGGCCGCGAGCGCTTGCCCGTCGCCGTTCCCCATGAGGAAGGTGATGGTGCTCGCGGGCGCGTCCTGGAGGCGCCGGAGCTCGGGGGCCCGCTCCAGGTCGGCGGGGGCGAGGCGGCGCGCCCCCCCCACGTGGAAGAGGTTGTAGTCGTGCTCGGCCCGTAGGTCGATGACCTCGATCTTGAGGGCGGTGTCCTTGCGCAGGGCCACCACCTCCGCCGGCGAGGCCAGGACCGCGCCCTGGTCGGCGAGCTCGTGGATCGCGCGGGGGAGCCGCTGCCAGCGCTGCTCGGCGGTGGGGTCCCCTCGGAGCGCCAGGAAGGCCGCCAGGACGACCAGCGCTCCCGCACCCGCCAGGCGGAGCCGCGGCGCCGGCGCCCGCGCCGGGCCGAAGCGCCGCTCCAGGGCCTCGCCGGCGACGAAGGCGGCAAGGGCCATGAGGACCACCAGCAGCACCGTCGTGCCGGTGGAGAGGCCCAGCCACTCGGGGAGCGTGAAGCGCCCCATGTCTCCGGAGAGCCAGAAGGGCTCGTAGCCGCCCACGCTCTCGCCGAACATCCAGACCCCGAAGAGGCCGCCCGCCACGAAGAGCATGCCGTCGATCTTGAGGGTGGCCGCCGCCACCAGCGAGGTGCCGGGGCAGAAGCCGCCCACCACGAAGCCCACGCCCATGATCAGGCCCCCGACGATCTCCGAGGGCAGGTAGGTCGGGTTCACGAACACCCGGCTCATGTCGAGCAGGCCCAGCCCGGAGGCGGCGGCGAGGAGGACCGCGGCCACGGCGATGGCGGTGAACATGACCTTCAGCACCGTCATGTCGGACAGGTAGAACTGGGCGGCGAGCTTGCGGGTGTCGCCGAAGCCGGCCATCTCCAGGACGAACCCGAAGCCGAAGCCCACGGCGCCGAAGATCAGGGCGTAGGCGACCGTCCCGGAGAGCGCGTTCACGTCGAAGGGGGCCATGGCAGTTCCTCCCGTCAGGTCCACAGCCGCCGCAGGAACCAGGCCACCGCGTAGCCGCCACCGAAGACGGCGAACATGAAGGCCCAGCTCCCCACCGCCAGCACCGCGCCGCCCGAGAGCGCCTGCCCCGAGGTGCAGCCGCGCGCCATGCGCGCCCCGTAGGCCATGATCATCCCTCCGGCGAAGGCCAGGGCCAGCCGCGCTCCGGTGGAGACCCGCGGGCCCTTCCTGGTCTCGAGGCGCGTCCGCCGGTGGAGGAGGCCGGAGGCAAGGCCTCCCACGAGCGTGCCCACCAGCATGTAGACGCCGGAGTTGTCCCAGGAGTTGCGCAGCCCGCCGGCCATGTCCGCGAAGTAGGCCACCCGATCCACGTGCCCGGGGGCGAACCACTTCAAGACGCCGGTCTGGACGTGGGAGAGCGCGCCGGAGGCGCCCAGCCCGCCGCCGGTCACGAAGAAGGCCAGGAACAGCACCACCCCGAGCAGCGCGCCGGACAGGTAGGGGTTGGAATACGGACGAGGCTCTCCGACAGTGGACATGTCAGGCTCCCTCCGTCTTGGTCGAGTCCTGCGGGACCAGCTGGTAGCCGGTGGTCATGGCGACGAGGTGCTCGCCCGGCGTCCGCCCGGTGGTGACCAGATAGGCGTGGAGGACGAAGAACGAGAGGAACAGCCAGGCGCCCAGGTTGTGCAGCGGGGCCACCTCCCGCAGCCCCCCCAGCGCCGCGCCGACCGCGGGCCAGTGGCCCACCGCCCAGATGAGCACGCCGGTGACGATCTGCAGCGGGAAGAGGACGTTGAGCAGGGCCAGGTAGGTGATCTGCTGCAGCGGGTTGAGCTTCTGGTCGGCGAGCTGGCCGGGGTGCGGCCCGCCCCGGAAGATCCCGCGCGTCTGGTACTCGAGGTGCTCCAGCACGCGGGCCCAGAGTCCGTGCGCCTCGGGGAGGAAGCTGCGGATGGCGGCGGTGGCCAGGTGGTAGAAGAGCGACAGGAGCGCGTTCACCATCAGCACCACCGCCAGGGCGTTGTGCAGGGTGACCGCCGCGGGCAGGCTCATGGGGAACCGCCAGCCCCCCCGGTGGATCTCCAGACCGGTGAGGATCAGCCCGACGCCGGAGACGGCCATGGTCCAGTGCCAGATCCGCTCGTAGCGGCCGAAGGCGTACACCCGGGAGAGCCCCTCGGCGACGTGGGGGCGCCGGCCGCGGAGTCCCAGCAGCGCCAGGCGCGTCAGGCCGTGCAGGGCCACCCCCAGGAAGACCAGGGTGAAGATGGCCAGCCCGGCGTCGTTGGTGAGCACCTCGCGCGAGCGGCCCAGCACGTGGAGCCCTCCCGCCGACTCCTCCGGGGCGCGGCGCAGCTCGAGGCCGCCGCTGCCGGTGGGCACCACCGCGCCGGAGAGCTCGACGCGGCCGCCCGGGGGCGGGCGCGGGGGCAGGCCGCCGGGGAGGTAGGTCGCGAGGGCGTAGTCGCCGGACAGCCGCGAGGAGGCGCCGTGACAGGCGTCGCAGTCGCGCAGGGCGTTCTCCTTGCCGGCCACCCCGTGAGCCAGGGGATGGGGCTCCATCACCCCGTCGACGGCCGGGTCGGCGACGCCCAGGGCGCGCAGGCGCGCGGCCACGACCTCCACCTTGGCCGGGGTGTCGAGCCGGAGCTCGGCCGGCGAGAGCCGGCCGTCGCCGTCGGCGTCGAGGGCCGCCAGGATCTCGGGGGAGTAGCCCCCGGGGCCGCGGAAGGCCCGGGTCACCAGCTCGAACGGCACTTCGGCCCGGTCCGGCCCGGAGACCCATCGCCACCGGCTCACCACGTTCACCGGGGCCAGCCGCCGGGCCCCGTCGGCCTCGGCCCGGAAGACGAACAGCGGCCTGAGCGGGCCGACCAGGGCGGCGTTGAGCGGCTCCCCCGCCCGCCGCTCCACGTTGCGGTAGACGTAGGCGGGCGTCCCGGCCGGCGTGACCACGGTCTGGTCGATCATCTCCAGGGCCGGCGCCCGCGGACCGGGAGCGTGGCAGGCCTGGCAGCCCAGGACCTGCAGGTGCCGCTCCCGGTAGGGGAGGAAGCCGTGGACCGCCAGCGGGGCATGGCAGCTCCGGCAGTCCGGCTCGGCCAGCTCGTGGTCCGGCCGGATCAGGAACTCGGCGGTGCTGGTGCGCCGCGGGTCGACGACGAGGTACTCGAGCCGAGCCCGCTTGGAGTCGGTGCGGCGCGGGTCGTTTCGCGCGTAGTGGCAGGCGACGCAGTCCACCAGCTTGGCGGCGTGCGCGTCCCAGGGGGCCGAGAGCTGCGCCTTGCCCGCCAGGTCGAGGAAGGAGTCGCTCATCCGCTGGGGGGCCATCACCGCCCCCTCACCCAGCGTGAGGGACCAGGTCTTGCCCCCGGGCGGAGGGACGGCCTCGAGGTCCTCCGGCAGCACCACCGGCGAGGTGCCGTCGGAGACCACGCCGTGGCAGGCGGCGCAGTTGGCGGTCTGGGGCCGGCCGATGCGCACGTCCTCCCGGCGCAGCTTGCCGCCCTCGAGCCGGGCCGGGTCCAGCGGGAGCCGGCCGCCGTCGACGTGGCACTGGATGCAGCTGGCGCGGACGCCGGCGCGGGCGTGCTCGCTGTGGGCGGCGACGAAGCGGGCGTCGTGGCAGGCGCCGCAGGTGGCGTCGGCGGAGACGTCCTCGGCGCGGGTGGCCGGGCGGCCGGCCGCGTCGAGGGGCGCGAAGAGCGGGTGGATGGGGTTGGGCGGCTGCTGGGCGGCGGCGCCCAGCGGGGCGGCGAGGAGCGTGAGCAGCACCAGGGGGGCGGCGGTCACGGGCGGCCTCCGGTCTGGATGGGGTCGCCGGGGTAGCCGAGGGCCTTCCAGTCGAGCCTCGTTCCCGCCCCGTGGCAGTCGGTGCACCCCAGGGCCTTCTCCTTGGGCGCCACCATGTGGTTCTGCGGCCAGTACATCTCGGTCCGGGCGAAGCCGTACTTCCCGCTGTAGGGGAGGCCGGAGGCCTTCTCCCCCAGGCGGAAGGCGCTGTCCCAGTCGAAGCTGGTCCAGTAGCCGCCGGCCCCGCCGGTCACCGGGGGCAGGAGCGTGCGGTTCACCTCGTCATACGGTTGCAGGGCCCGGTGGATCTTGAAGGGCCAGATGCGCGCCCTGGGGTCGCCGATGCCTCCCCGCGGCCGGTTGATGTCGGTCACCTGGGCCGGGTCCATCCTGTCGCCCATGAGGTAGCGGTCCATGGTGAGGTCGAACCAGCGGTACTCGGGGATGGCGTCCTGCTCGTAGACGAACTCGCCCTTGATCTTGAGGTAGCGGTGCGGGTCGTCCGGGCGCTTCGGGTCCCCGGCCTTGCTCCAGTCCCAGGAGGCCTTGGTGGGGAGCTTCCTCGCGAAGGTGGGCACGTGGCAGGTCTGGCAGGCGACCGAGCGGAGGTGACCCTCGATGCGAGCGTCTCGGTGCTCCTTGCCGGTGTGGCAGTCGGTGCAGGAGACCCCGTGCGCGTCCTCCACGCTGACCGAGAAGGCGCGGCCGCGGAGCTGGTGGTCGGGGGCGGCGTGGCAGTCGACGCAGAGGAAGCCGAGCTTGCCCATGTGCACGTCCTCCTCGGCCGGCGGGTGGACCAGCGAGGAATCGATGTCGCCGTGCTTCACCGCCTGCCCGCCGCCACCGTAGGCATGGCAGGTGAGGCAGTTGTCGCGGCCGGGCGTCCCCACCGAGCGGGCGGCGGCCGTGAGGTCCACCCCCTTCTCCGGCATGCCCGCCACACCCTTCACGTAGCCCGAGTCGTGCTCGTGGCAGACCAGGCAGTCGACGTTCTCGGGCCGCGAGAAGTCGTAACCCGCGTCGGCCCAGCCGTAGCCGGCGTGGCACTTGGTGCAGGCCTGCTCGTTCCCGACGGTGGAGATGCAGAAGTTGTTGATGAGGTTCTTCTTCCCGATGCGCACCGTGCCGGGGTGACCCGGGACCGTCACCTCGTCGCCCAGCCAGGTGAAGTGCGGGGTCCGCATGACGTCGAGCGCCTTGGGGTGGCAGGAGAGGCAGGCGCGGGTGACGTCCTGGGGCGCCTGGAAGGGCCCCCGGATCACCGGGGTGTGATCGAAGTGAGGCCGGATGCGCTTCTCGAAGCTCGAGGCGCGGGCATCGGCCCTGCCCGCCCCGAGGGCCAGCGCAGCCAGCGCCGCCGCGCCGGCGGCCGCGCCCGCGATAAGCAGGACGCCCGCCGCCCGCCCACGGTTGATCGATGTCAAGACCTTCCTCGCCTGGTGAAGAGGGAGCCCGCAGCGAGTGAGCCGCTTTGGCCCGGTTCGGTTCGGGGCCGGGCCGCGGCGGGGTGTCGCGCCGCGGACGCCCCGGGCCGGGGGAGGTTTGCGCGCAGAGGCCGCTCGCCCCCGTGCGAGGCGGCCTGGGGCCTGGTGAGCGGGCGGATCCCGCGCGGAGGGTTGCGCGCAGATGGCGACCATGGGCGGGCGGAGGTCCGCGCGGGCGAGCCTCGAGGAGGCGCTGGCCAGGGCTCCCGGAGGGCCCCAGGCGTAGGGGTTCGGTGTCCTCCCCCGCGTCGACGTGAAGCAGGCGCCGAGAGACAAGGTCGGCGTCGAGCTCCGCCACTACCCGAGCCTGGGGGAGTGCGACCCGCGCTGCGCCCCTCGCGCGCTGGAAGCGGACCCGCGGTTGGCGCGCTGCTCCCCCGCGGCGCAGCGGCCGGGAAGAGCACGGCCGCCCGGTGACGGTGAACGCGGTCGACCCGCAGACCATCGCCGCGGCCGACCCCATCCTCGCCCCGTCGCCGCCGACGTCCGGGAGGCGCTGGCGCGGGCGCGGGGCTCGCTGTAGAAGTCCCTGGCCCGCCGCGGCGGGAGGGAGACCCGATGGAGCTTGGCCTCGGTGAGATCGTCGTCGTCCTCCTCATCGTGCTGATACTGTTCGGCCCGTCCAAGCTGCCCAAGCTGGGGGAGTCGCTGGGCCAGGCCATCCGAAACTTCAAGGACGGGATGACGACGGAGCGCCCCGCCGCCGGGCCGCAGCCCCCGGCCGAGCTCCCTGCGCCCTCGCCGCCGTCGACTGGGCAAGGCTCCCCGGCGGAGCAGGACCCCGCCGCGAGCGGAGCTCCACCCCCGGCGCCCCGCGAGTAGCGCGACGTGTCGCCCGCGCTCCCCACCGTCTGCCTCCCCTGCGGGGAGCGCGTCCCGGCGCTGGGCATGGGCACCTGGCGCATGGCCGAGGACCCCGGGCGTCGGAAGGCGGAGCTGGCCGCCCTGCGGCGAGGGCTGGACCTGGGGCTCTCGCTCGTCGACACCGCCGAGCTGTACGCGGACGGCGGAGCCGAGGAGCTGGTGGGCGAGGCCCTCACCGGCCGGCGCGGCCAGGTCTTCCTGGTGAGCAAGGTGCTCCCCTCCCACGCCTCGCGCGCCGGGACGGTGGCCGCCTGCGAGAGGAGCCTGCGCCGGCTCCGCACCGACCGGATCGACCTCTACCTCCTGCACTGGCGCGGCTCGTTCCCGCTGGCCGAGACGATCGAGGCCTTTGCGGCGCTGGCCCGGGCCGGGAAGATCCGGCAATGGGGCGTCTCCAACCTCGACGTGGCCGACCTGGAGGAGCTCGCCGCATCGGCCGGGGGTGCGGGCGCGCAGACCGACCAGGTCCTCTACAACCTCGGCCGCCGCGGGGTGGAGCGGGACCTCCTCCCCTGGTGCCGCCAGCGGCGCATGCCGCTCATGGCCTACTCGCCCATCGAGCAGGGCCGGCTGCTCCGGCAACCCGCGTTGCGGGAGGTGGCCTCCCGGCACGGCGCCACGCCGGCCCAGGTGGCCCTGGCCTGGCTCCTGCGCCAGGAGGGGGTGATGGTCATCCCCAAGGCTGGGAGGGTGGCCCACGTCGACGAGGATCGCGGCGCCGTCGAGCTACACCTGAGCGAGGAGGACCTGGCCCACCTCGATGGTGCCTTCCCCGCGCCCAGGACGACCGGGCCGCTGGAGATGCTGTAGGCGCCTGCCGCGACTCCTCGGTCCGGCCCTGGGCACGCCGGCGCGGACCGCTGCCGGATCACCGGCGCCTTCCGGGGCCGCGTGGCAAGATGGACCGGGACCAGCCGGTCTACCGCCCAGCAAGCACGCCGTGCAGGCGCTCGCCCACACGCTCCGCCGTCAGCTGGCCGGGGACGAGTTCCGGGTGGGCGCGGTGGCGCCGGGATGGTGTCCAACGAGCGGCGGGGCATCCGGACCAAGGCGGAGGCGGAGAGGCTGACCGCCGCCGACGCCCTGCGCGACGAGGACGTGGTGGACGCCATCGTGTTCACGCTGACCCGTGCTCCCTCCGCAGGTGCTGGACATCCGACGGCGGCAGGGCGAGGCCGCCCGGGCAAGACCGCCGCGCCCGGACCCGCGATCAGTCCCCGCGCTTCACCCGGGCCAGGAGCTCGGAGAGCTCCGGTTGCTGTCCGCCCACGAAGCGGAGCCCGACCCTCCTGCCGCCCTGGCCGTCGCGCGTCCAGCAGACCATCCCCCGCATGGACACGGCCCGCGCGCCGCTTCCCAGGCGCACCCACAGCGCGTCGCCGAGGCGCGGAGCTGGCCCGCTCCAGGCAAGGCCACAGCCGCCGCGGGAGAGCGAGTAGGCCATCATGTAGGTGGCGCCGGAGCTCCCGGACACCACCACCGGCAGCGACACCTGCAGGCGCGGGGCCCGCGCGCGGGGCCGCTCGCCACCGCCCTCCAGCCAGCGGAGGACGCGGGCCACCAGGGCCCGCCCCTCCTCGTCGACGTCGACCGCGAGCTCCCATCCCGCCTGCGTCCGCCGCGCCGTGGACACGACCCCGCTCACCGACAGGGGATCGTCGTTTACCCCTATCACCTCGAGTGACACCCGCCGCCCGGCGGTGGCCGCCGCGGCGGCCGGCACGAGCAGCCTGCTCTCCTCGGCGCGCCACGCCGCGAGCAGCGAGCGGGCGTCCATCCGGGCTTCGACGGGCGGTGCATCCACGGCGGCGGGAAGGCGCGCCGGCTCGGCGACTCGCCCGGGCGGACGCTGCGGGCGCTTGTCCTTGGCGAATAGGGAGCGAATCACGCTACCGGTGTACCGCGTCGCACGCGCGCACGCCCGTCCCGCGGCCGCGCGTCCCTTGCACGGAGGGTGGAGCCACACGACCGGTGTCGCCCCAGCGCAACGCGCCTGTCGCGATGGCGCAAGAACCCGCGCCCGTCGCGTGCGGGTCTTTTCTTACAGGGCCCACTCACCCAGGCAGGCACGGCGGGGAGCGGCTGGAGGTGGCGAGTTTCGCGGGGGGGCGGGGGACGGGCGCCTGGTCCTTGCTGCCGATCTTCCCTCGGGCTTGCCCCGGTGGGGGCAGCGGGGGTCAGGTGGCGTGGGGAGCTTCCTGCTCCCCTGGCAGGCGCGCCGCCACGTGCGGCAGACGACCTGGCGGCCCTCAAGCGGACCCTCCCGGGACCGTGGATCGTGTGGGAGGCCGGACCCTGGTGCCCACCTCCGTCCGGTCGCGCCACGATCCCGCCCTCCTGCCTCAGGAGCGACGCTCGAAGACCTCGGATCCTCCGATGCCACGCGCGCGTCGACCGGGAGGTGGCGCGCGGCGGACGGGTGGCGACCGCGCCCGGCTCGCGCTTCAGGGCCGGAGCGGTGCGGCCCACCCTCTGCGATGCGGACGGGCATTTTCTCGGGATCCAACGAGGTGTGGTGTAGCGTTTAGCGGGAACGAGCAGCCCAGGGGAGCATGCCCTTGCCAGCCGGGATCGGGCACAACGATCTGGCGAGGATGTCCGACGCGGGGAAGACCGGACCGCTGTCCAGGTTGCCGCCGATGGCGCGCGCCCGCGTGGAGGGAGCCTACGCGCGCACGGCCATCGAGACCGCGCGAGAGCTCGGCGCTGACCTGGCCCGCCTCGGCGAGGCCTGTGGTCTGCCCGGCCTGGGCGTCGCCCTCCCGGAGAGCGTCCCCGTCCCGCGTTACCTGGCCCTCCTCCAGGCGGCCGCGGACGAGGTGTGCGACCCCTTCTTCGGCCTCCACGTGGGAGAGCGGATGAGGCTCGCCACCTACGTCGGCTACGGGCCGGTCCTTTGCACCTGCAAGGACTTCCGCAAGGTGATCGAGCAGACCATCCGCTTCGAGGCGCTGGCCCATGACCTGGGCCGTTCGGAGCTGCTGGAGGCGGGCGATACCGCCCGTTATCGCTGGCATTCCCCCTGGCTGGGGGAGATCGGCGGGCGACACGTGGTGGAGAGCGTGGCCGCCGGCATCCGGGTGATGGCCGACTGGCTGGCGGGTGAATCGGTCCCGGCGCTGGAGATCTGTTTCCAGCACGCGGTGCCCGAGGGCCAGCCGAGCGACGAGTACCAGCGCGTCCTGGCCGCGCCGGTGCGGTTCGGCGCCGAGGCGAACGAGGCCCGCTTCCCCTCCGCACTCCTCGACCTGGCCGTCCCCAACGCCGACCCCTCGCTGTTCCCCGCGGTGGTCCAGGCCGCCGAGCAGCGGCTGGCCGCCCACCGCCGCGCCCTCCAGGAGCCGGCCGTCGTGGAGGCGGTGCGCAGGAGCATCCAGGCCCACCTGACGCGCGACGCGGCACGTCTGCCCGAGGTGGCGACCGCGCTGGGGATGACCCCTCGTACCCTGCAGCGGAAGCTGGCCGGGGCGGGGGTGACCTTCTCCGGGCTGCTCGACCTCACCCGGCGCGAGCTGGCCCAGAGCTACCTGCGCGACCGCGGCCTGACCCTGGCCGAGATCGCCTTCCTCCTCGGCTTCCGCGAGCAGAGCAGCTTCAGCCACGCCTTCCGCGCCTGGTTCGGCGAGACGCCGGCGGCCTGGCGCGAGGCCAACGTGGCGCCCCCCTGATCGGCGACCCACCGCCTCGGCCGCCGCCCGGGCCCGTCGGGGTACGGCGGGCCTGCCTTCACCCGGAGAAGGTACTGCCCGGGAGCGCCTGCGGCTCCCGCCCGGCCTCTCCGCACCTGCGGTGAACTCGGAGTGGTGGACCCCCTGCCGGCGCCCGGCGTCTCCCGCGCCGGGCACGCCCTGCGCGACCCCGGGGGCTGGCGGCCGCTTCCGCAGGGCCGGGCCGCCGACCGGGCGCCCCCCTTCGTCCGGGCGACGGGGCCCCGCGCTTGCGCCACCGCCGCCTTCCGGCGATGGTTTGGCCTCCATGCCTGACGCCGCCGCCTGCACTCCCGCCCCGCCGCCGCCGCCCGCGCTGGCCGGCGCCGGCCGGCCCAGCACCGCCCGGGCGCTGGCCCTGGCGACGGTGACGGTGATCCTGTGGGGGGTGTCGTTCCCGGTCAGCCGCGTCGCGGTTCGCGAGATCTCTCCCCTGGCCCTAGCCACCGCCCGGTTCGCCATCGCCGCCGCCCTGCTCGTGCCCGCGGCGCGTCGGCGCGGCTTCTCGCTGGCCCGCGCCGACCTCCCCGCCGTCCTCCTCCTCGGCTTGCTGGGGGTGACGCTGTACTTCGCCCTGGAGAACTACGGGCTGGTATTCACCACCGCCTCGCACGCCTCCCTGATCGTGGCCACCGTCCCCTTGGGCAGCGCGGCGGTGGAGGCCTTCCGCCGACGTCGGGCGCCGCGGCCCCTCTCGGTGGCCGGGATGGCGGTGGCGATCCTCGGGGTGGCCCTCATCGTCCGGCCCGAGGGCGCGGACGGGCGCGGGCTCCTGGGCGACCTGCTGGTGCTGGGAGCGATGGCCGCCTGGGTGGCCTACACCTTCCTGGCCCGGGACCTCATGGCGCGCTACCCGGCGCTCCTCGTCACCGCCTCGACCATGGCCGCCGGCGCCGCCACGCTCCTCCCGCTCGCCGCTGGGGAGGCCTTCTTCCGCCCCCTCCACGCCCCCTCGCCCGCGGCCTGGTTCGCCCTTGCCTACCTCGGCCTGCTCTGCTCGGCCCTGGCCTACCTGTTCTGGAACGTGGCGTTGCCGGTCTTGGGCGTGCCCGTGGCCAACAACCTCCTCAACGTCATCCCGCTGGTCTCGGTCCTCACCGGCGTCCTGGCCCTGGGTGAGCCCTTCACCCTCCCCATCGCCGTGGGCGGCGCGCTGGTGCTCCTCGGCGTGGTGGTGGTCGAGCGCACCGGGGTCGAGCGCGGCAGCTCGGGCGCCTAGAACATGGGCGTGGGCACGTCTCCCCAGCCCGTCCCCGGCCCCAGCTGGCGCACCGCGAGCACCTCCAGGGTGTGCAGGTCGACGTCGGCGAAGAAGAGCGGCTGTCGAACGGCGTCCAGGGCGAAGAGCGCCGCGGCCGACCCCGGGGCGCGGTCCGCGGAGGGAACCCGCAGGAAGATGATCCGCCGGGTGGTGGCCCCCGCGCCGGGCGCCCCGCCGCCCGGGTGGTGCATGGTGGCGTGGCCCCCCTCGAGGTGCCGGAGCGGGTGCAGGATCCAGTCGACGATCATCGCCATGGTCTGGTGGTGCTGGTAGAGCCGCCAGGCCGGTTCGGTGTCGGCGATCATCCCCTGCATCACGTATTGGACCGGGACCGCGTAGGCGAGGACCGCGCCGTTCCCGGGGAGGCGGGCCTCGATCTCCGGCAGCCTGAGCACGTCCGCCATGCGGTGCTGGAGCATGATCCCGTCGCCGGGCAGGACGGCGAGCACGGTGGTCCGTCCGTCGGACCAGAGCGGCAGCCGGGCCACGGTATAGGCGCGGAGCCCGAGCGCGCCGAGGACGGCGACGGCCAGCAGCAACGCCATCCCTGCCGCGGCGCGGGGGCCGTCGCCCCGCGGCCCGGGGATGCGGGCCAGGAGCCCCCCGAGGGGGCGCGGCAGGAACCGGCCCGTTCGCTCCAGGTACGGCCGGTACTGGCCCGGGAACGCCGCCAGCATGCGCCGCTCCTCGTCGCGGGCCAGCAGGAGGTAGAGCCCGACCATCACCGTCCAGAGCACCAGCGTGAGGAGGCGCGGCCAGAGGATGGCGAGCCCGAGCCCGGTCACCGCCAGCGAGAGGTACTGCGGGTGGCGGATCCAGGCGTAGGCGCCGGAGAGGGCCGGACCGCGCCGGGCCAGCTTGCAGAAGTAGACCTGCCCGGCGCAGGCCAGGAAGGCGATCGCCCCGCCCACGAAGAGCACCGAGCCCGCCACCCGCACCCCCAGCAGCAGCGGGCCGGGCGGCACCACCATGTGCGGCAGGAAGAAGCCGGCCAGCCAGCCCGTGGCTGGCCACCGCGTCAGGAACAGCAGGACTGGGTCGAAGGCCGCGTAGAAGAACGCCGCGAAGGGGCTGATCATGATCAGCACCTCCAGGGCGATGACGAAGTAGAGCACCACCGCTCCGCTGAACAGGGCGCGCGCGGGCTTCACGGACAGACCGGAGCGGCGTCGAGCGCCTGCTTCGCCTCCTGTCGTGCCAGGTCGGGGACCCCGCCGGGAGGGAGATCCCGCTGCAGGAGCACCTCCAGCTCCAGGCGGGCGCGGGCCCGCAGCGGGCAGAGAGAGGGGCTCAGCTCCTCCTCGGCGACCTCCAGCCGCAGAGCGCGAACCGCCCGCGCCTCGCGCACGCCCAGGAGGAGCAGGAGCAGGGTGGGGGCGGCGAGCGGCGGCTCGGGGAAGGTGGCGCCGCGGAGCGCGTCGAGCCGCGGGAGCAGGCCGAACCGGACGGTCTCGGGGTGGGCCTCGGGGTCCTCGAGGTCGTCCGCCGCGTCGAGGACCAGCTCCAGCTCGATGCGCTCGCGCGCCTCGGCGGCCCCGGGAGCGCCCGGGGCTGCGAGGGCGAGGGGGCCGGGGCCGACGACAAGCTCGGACAGGGCCAGGCGGCGGCGCAGCCCCTCGGGGTTGAACTGGAACGGCACCGCCCCCAGCACCCGCCAGGTGGGGATCTCGAGCAGGACGAACCCGGCCCGCTCCACGACCGGAGACGGCGCAGCGGGAGCCATGGCCGCTAGGGCCCCCCCGGCAGCGAGGGCTCGGTCGGCTCGGGCACGGAGGCGTCCCGCTCCCAGCCCTCGTTCTGGAGCACCAGCTCCTGGATGGCCACCGCGTGGGCGTTGGCGTCGAGCTCGGGGAGGGCCACGTACTCGGAGACCCAGCACCGGTAGATCTTGTAGGCCAGGGCCAGCTGGCCGGCCTCGTTGAGGAGCTCGAGGACGACGTCCTTGCGAAAGTCCTTGAGCGAGACCTCGCCGCCCAGGCCGGCGCCGATGCGCCAGACCTTGTTGGCCCATTGCTCGAACTCCAGGTCGTGGGTCACCCCGCGCTCCAGGGTGACGGGGGCATACTCGGTCCGGCCCGGCGACTTGCGGCTGGAGCTCGGGTCGCCGCCGTTGCGGAAGGAGACCACCTCGGTGGTCCGGCGCAGCGCGCTCACCCGGCTCACGCCCGCCACCACCCGACCGTCCCACCGCAGGAGGAACTTGAAGTTCTTGTATGGGTCGTAGCGCTGCGGGTTCACCGTGAACTGCGCCATGGCCGTCTCCTCCCTGCGGGAGGGGCCATCTTAGGGCGCCCCGGGCCCGGATCACATCCCGCCCAGGGAAGGCTCCGCGCGGGTCCCGGGCCGGCGGGAGGCGCCCCCTCGCCGGCGACTCCCGGTCCGGGCGGTGCGCCGGCGACCCGAGCACTCGGCTGGACGTACCGTGGGATCATGGGCGCGCCCGGAGCGATGGGCTACTGTCGGGCCGGTAGGAGCTGCGCGGTGAACTTCCCGACCCTGCTCGTGGCGGCCGCGCTGGTGCTGGCTGCGCTCGCCGGCATGACGGTCTTCTTCGCCGCGCTCCGCCGCGTGTTCCCGGGCTTCCGCGAGTGGGCGCTCTCGCAGGTGGCCGGCTCGCTGGGCCTGGTCCTCCTCGCCCTCCGCGGTGGAGCACCCCCGCTCGCCACGGTCCTCGGCGCCAACGCGCTCCTGCTCGCCCATCCCCTGCTCGCCTCGCTCGGCTTCGGGCGCTTCTACGGCGCGCCGGCCCCGCGACGCCGGCGCCTGGAGGCGGGGCTGCTCTGCGCCGCGCTGGCGCTCATCGCCTGGTTCCAATGGATCGAGCCGGACATCCGGATCCGCATCGTGGTCTTCGGCGTCACGGCGAGCCTCCTCCACGCCTCGGCCGGCCTCGGACCGCTGGCCTCCCCGGATGCGCGGGCGAGCAGGGTGCAGTGGGTCGTCTCCCTGTTCTTCTGCGTGATCGGGCTCAGCTACCTGGTCCGCGGCCTGCGGGCGGCGCTCTCCCCGCCGCCCTCCGGCCTGTTCACGGACCCGACCCTGGTGCCGCAGTTGCTGGTGGCGGTCCCCGCCCAGGTCATCCTGGTGTGCGGCCTCCTCTACCTCAGCTTCGACCGGGCCCGCGCAAGCCTGGAGGTGAGCGAGGGGCGGCTGCGGATGGCCCTGGAGATGGGGCGCGGGGGGACGTGGGAGACCGACTTCCGCACCGGCCGGAGCTTCTGGTCGAAGGGGGCCCACGAGCTCCTCGGGGTCGAGCCCGGGAGCCTGCGCCCCTCCCCTGAGGCCTGGCTCTCTCGCATCCACCCCGAGGACCGGGCCCGCGCCGCCGCCGTCCTCGAGGCGGCCGCGCGCCAGGGGACCGAGTGCGAGCTGGAGTACCGCATGGCGGACGCCCCGGATCGGTGGCTCCTGGCCCGTGGCCGGATGCTGCCGGGCGGGGGCGCGCCGAGCGAGCGCGCCGTGGGCATCGTGCTGGATGTCACCGACCGCAAGCGCGCCGAGGAGGCCCTCCGCGCCGTGGAGCGCGAGCGTGCCTACCGGGAGAGCGCCGCTCGCTTCCAGGCGCTCATCGAGAAGTCGACCGACATCCTCTACGTTGTCGACGCCCAGCGCAGTGTGCGCTACTTCAGCCCGGGGGCCACCGCCACGCTCGGCTGGCGGGAGGAGGAGATCCTGGGACGCCCCGCCTCGGAGCTCGTCCACCCCGACGACGAGCTGCGCGTGGCGGAGCGCTTCCGCGCCTTCCTGACCCGGCCCGGCGGGACCACCCGGCTCAGCTTTCGGATCCGCCACCGGGACGGGGGCTACCGGCTCCTCGACGCCTCGGTCCGCAACCTCCTCGCCGACCCGGTCCTGGCCGGAATGGTGGTGAACGCCCGGGACATCACCGAGCAGCAGCGCCTCCAGGAGCAGCTCATCGAGGTGCAGCGCCTGGAAAGCGTCGGCCAGCTCGCCGGCGGCGTGGCCCACGACTTCAACAACCTGCTCACCGCCATCCTGAGCGGCGCGCAGGGCATCCGCGAGAGCATGGCCCAGGGCACGCCGCTGCTGGACGACGATCTCCAGGCGGTGCTGGACGCCGGCACCCGGGCCGCGGAGCTGACCCGGCAGCTGTTGGCCTTCGCCCGCCGCCAGCCATTCGCCCCCATCCCGCTCGACCCCTGCGCCCTGCTCCGGGAGCTGGATCTGCTGGTTCGCCGGCTCCTGCGGGAGAGCATCGAGCTGAGGCTGGAGCTTCCGCCCGCGACCTGGACGGTGCGTGCCGACGCCGGCCAGCTTCGGCAGGTGATCTTGAACCTCGCCGTGAACGCACGGGACGCCATGCCCGCCGGCGGCCAGCTGGTGATCTCGACGGCGAACGTGGTTCTCGACGCTCGCTCCGCGGCGGCGGTGGGCGCCTCGGGCCCCGGCGACTTCATCCGGCTCACCGTCCGCGACACCGGCACGGGCATGTCCGCGGAGGCCCGGGCCCACCTCTTCGAGCCCTTCTTCACCACCAAGATGCTGGGGCGCGGGACCGGGCTGGGTCTGGCCGTGGTCCATGGCATCGTCAAGCAGAGCGAGGGCGCCCTCGCCGTGGAGACCGAGCCTGGCTGCGGCACGGCCATCCACGTCTACCTCCCCCGCTGCCACGAGCTGGTGGCGCGACCTGCCGCCCCGATCGACCTCTCCCCGCGGGGCGGCGGCGGCGAGACCGTGCTCCTCGTCGAGGACGAGGCAGTGGTCCGGGCCGTCGCCGAGCGGACCCTGCGGGCGGCCGGCTACGTGGTCCGGGTGGCGGTGGACGCGGAGGAGGCGCTGGCTCGCGACCGGGAGGGGGCGAGCATCGACATCCTGGTCACCGACGTGGTCATGCCCGGGCTGAACGGGCGGCAGCTGGCGGACGAGCTGTGTCGGCGCCACCCCGGCCTGCGGGTCCTGTTCGTCTCCGGCTTCACCCACGACGCCGTGGCCCAGCACGGGCTGATCGAGCCCGGGGTGAACCTCCTGGAGAAGCCGTT
The DNA here is from genome assembly GCA_035541675.1 of Anaeromyxobacter sp. Classification (GTDB taxonomy): domain Bacteria; phylum Myxococcota; class Myxococcia; order Myxococcales; family Anaeromyxobacteraceae; genus Anaeromyxobacter. The sequence continues at coordinate 43,777 of DATKMW010000108.1, forward strand.
CGTGGGGGCGACGCTGCTGGCCAGGGTGCGGAACGTCCTCGACCGGCCGCCGGCAGCGTGACATCCGCCGGTCCGACGGGCCCTCCTGCCTCCGCTGCCCTTTCCCGCCGGGACCATGGCCCCATCGGGTGGCGGACGTCAACGAGCCGCGCGCGCCGCCCGTCGCGCGGCGCCGCCGACCGGGACGAACCGTCCTCCGCGTGCG
>DATKMW010000109.1:0-10997 GCA_035541675.1 Anaeromyxobacter sp.
CCGGCCTCCGGGATCCCGGCCCCCTCGACGAGCGCGCGGAGCATCGCCCCGTTGCGCCGCGATGGCCGCGACCACCCAGGCGTCCCCGGAGACGGTCGCTCCCTGACGCGGAGGTCCCGCTCAGGGAGCGGCGGACGCGACGACGGTCGCGCTGGGCGTCTGCTGGACGGCCGGGCCGCCCCAGACTGTGGCGGCAAACGCAGCGGCCAGGGCGAAGCAGAACCCGAGGATGGCGGGTCCGCGGAGAGCGTCACGCAGCGAGTGGTCACGGCGGTTCGGTGCGATTCCGGTGAGGGCCAGCATGACGACCTCCTGTCGATCCGACTGGAGGCGACCTCACACCTGACGGCCCCGGCTGGGTATGGCGTCTGCGCTCGCCCGACCTTGCCGAGCCTCTCGGGCATCGTCGAGCCTGGGGTTGAGCAGCCCGGTCGAAGGTCGCGACGGCGGGTGGGACCACGGCGCAGGGTTCGGTGCGTCGCTGGCAGCGCTGTGCCCGCGAACCTTCTCCACGCGGCTTAGACGAAAGAAACCCCCTGCAACTGGACGGGGTTGCAGGGGGCACAGTTGGTGACCCGTACGGGACTTGAACCCATGTTTTCGGCGTGAGAGGCCGACGTCCTAACCGCTAGACTAACGGGCCACTGACCTCACTTTCCTCTGGCCCCGATCGCCGGGCAGGCGGCGCGGCGGGGCAATGCGGCTGGCTGGGGAACTAGGACTCGAACCTAGATAGCCAGATCCAGAGTCTGGCGTCCTGCCGTTAGACGATTCCCCAATACCTCCTCACTTCCGCTTCACGAGCACGAAGATCCGGACCTCGCCCTTCGCCTCGTAGATGTTCACTCCCTCCCAGGCGCCCACCTTTGCGTCGGGGTTGTCGATGTGCACCGCCCTCACCCCAGGCTGGTCGACGATGGGCCGCCTGGTATACCGCGGAGGATACGTCAGTCGATAGAACCGGATGGTCTCGTCCCAGCTTTTCGGGATCGAGTACCGATTCTCGGCCACCTTCTCCGCGCCGTCCGGAAGCAGCACCCCGGCCACCCGGAGGTCGGCGAGGGCGAGCACCGGCAGGGTCGCGAGGACCCCTGCGAGGGCGGCCTTATATCGGGGAGAAAGGGGCAAGGTCAAGGCTTCCCGTGTACCGGTCCCGGCGGCGGCCGTCAACGTCGTCGCCTCCCGGCGGGGCCGCCGGACCGGGAGCCGCGATATTCGGCCGCACCCTCCCCCTCGGCCGCTGGCCGGGCCAGCTTTAGCGCCAGACGCCGATCAGCCGGCCCTTGAACCCCGGCTCGCGCAGGCGCACCCCGCCACGCCTCCAGGCTGTGGCGGCGTGCGGGCCGATCCAGAAGCCCCGGGGGTCGCTCCGCCGCCAGCTCTTCTTGAAGAGGTCCTGGACCTCCGAGAACAGGACCTTCAGGGCGTGCGGCTTCCCCAGCCGGCTGCCGGGGTCGTCGGTCACCTCCAGCTCGGCCCAGAGCCGGCCGGCCAGGAGCTCCCCCTCGGCGTTGGGCAAGGACCGCTCGTAGTGGAACACCGGCGAGGGGACCTCCTCGATCTTCAGCATCCCCTTGTCCGGCCCCCGCTTCACCGCGTGCACCACCACCGGCCCGAGCCGCTCCACCGCCAGGTAGTAGGCCTCGCCGCCCAGCCGGTCGGGCGCGTCCTCGTCCGCCTTGAGCGGCGCGTAGCCGGGCGGGATGAGCTCGGGATAGACGGTCACCTCCCGCCGGGCCAGGAGGCGGAACAGCGACCGCTCGTCCTCGGGCAGCATGAAGTAGTGCAGGGTCGCGCCCATGGCGAGCAGGATACCTCGGGCCGCCCTCCCCTACACCCGCGCCGCCAGGGCCTCGTAGCTCTGGGCGATGCGGGTGGCCAGGATGAGCAGCTCGCCCACCCCATCGGCGTCGACCAGCTCGCCTCGCCCCCCGTCGGCGTAGAGGACATTCACAACTCGTCCCAGTGCCAGGATGGGCACCAGGAGCGCGTTGGCCGGGACGCCGCCCCCCAGGGCCTTGAGCATGCGGACATTGGCCTCGGTGCGCGGCAGCGGACCGAGGAAGTGAGCCCGGGTACGCACCACCGTGTCCAGGACCCCCGGCGTCCCCAGCCGCAGGCGGATGGCGCCCACGTCCCGCCCGGCCAGGGCCTCGCCCAGGCCCGCCCACCCCTGGACCGCGCCCCGGTGCACGGTGAAGAGGACGGCGCGGCGGAGCCGGGACCGCGCGTAGCGCAGCACCACCTGGGCGATGGCGTCCCGCCCGGCGGCGCCGCGGAGCGCACCCACCGCCTGGTCGAAGGCCAGGGGCTCGGGCTCCAGCTCCTCGACGAGGTCGATCACGCCGTCGTCGCCGCCGTCCGCCGGCTGGCTCTCTCCGCCCCGCGTCGCGGCCGCGGCCAGGCCGCCGTAGAGCTCCTCGAACTCCGCCTCGTCCATGAGGTCGGCGGCGGGCGCGGCGGCGTCGGCCGCCGCACGGGTCGGCGTGGGGATGCGGCCGGCGCCGGGCTCGACGTCGAGCTCGACACCGCGGAGCTGCCGGACCAGCCCGTAGGCGCCCCGCAGCAGCGCCCAGATGCGGGCCTCGGCCGCCAGGACCGGCGCCACCTCCTTGTCGGTGGCGAAGGCCACCTCGTCGAGCATGGCCAGGTCGGTGGGATCGCAGGCCAGGGCGGTCAGCCGGCGCCCCTCGAGCCGCACCGGGACCAGCTCCCAGCGATCGGCCAGCACAGCCGGCACGGCCCGCAACGCCTCGCGCTCCGGGCGCACCGGACCCGCGTGGAAGGGGCAGCCGCGCCGCCGGCCCAGGGCGCGGGCCAGGGTCTCCTCGGTCACCGCCCCGTGCTCGAGCAGGTTGGTGCCCAGCCGGCCGCCGAAGATGACCTGGGCCTGGAGCGCCTCCCTGACCGCGGTGGGCGCGCAGGCGCCCTCCTCGACCAGCAGCTCGCCTATCCGCCGGGCCACGTCCACCATCATACGCCCGGCCTAAGACGCGACCCGATCCTCCCCGGCCTGGTGAGCCGCTCCGGGTCGAGCAGCCGCCGGGCCTCGGCCGCCGACAGCCCGGCCCGCGCCGCCGCCACCTCGGCGATGGGCCGCCCGCTGGCCAGCGCCGCCTTCACCACCTCGGCCGCGGCCTCGTAGCCGATCCGCGGCGCCAGCGCGGTGGCCAGGCTCACCGTCCGCGCGGCGTGGCCCCGGCAACGCGCCGGATCGGCCTCCAGCCCCCGGGCGCAGCGGCGGTCGAAGGCGCGCACCGCCGCGGCCAGGATCTGCAGGGCGTGGCAGAGGTCGAAGGCCACCAGCGGCATCATGACGTTGAGCTCCAGCTGGCCGCCACTCGCCGCCCAGGCCACCGCGCCGTCGAGGGCCACCACCTGGTAGGCCACCATGGCCAGCATCTCGGCCATGGAGGGGTTCACCTTCCCCGGCATGATCGACGAGCCGGGCTGCACCGCCGGGATGCGCAGCTCGGAGAGGCCGGTGGCCGGGCCGCTGGCCAGCAGTCGCACGTCGCCGCCGATGCGCAGCAGCTCCAGGGCCGCCACCCGCAGCGCGCCGGCCAGGGCCACGAAGGGCGCCAAGGACTGCATGGCGTAGAAGGGGTTGGGCGCGAGCTGGAGCGGGACACGGGTGAGGTCGGAGAGCTCCTCGGCCATGAAGGCGGCGTAGCGCGGGTGGGCGTTGAGCCCGGTGCCGACCGCCGTGCCGCCGATGCCCAGCAGCGAGAGCTCGGGGAGCGCATCGCGCACCCGCCCGGCGGCGGCTCCGAGGGCGGCGGCCCAGCCCGAGACCTCCTGGCCCAGCCGGATGGGCGTCGCGTCCATGAGGTGGGTCCGCCCCGCCTTGACGATCCCGTCCCAGCGCTGCGCCTTGGTCGCGAAGGTGGCCGAGAGGCCGGAGAGCGCCTCGATCACCGCCGGGGCGAGCTCCAGCGCCGCCAGCCGGATGGCGGTGGGGACCACGTCGTTGGTGGACTGGGCCAGGTTGACGTCGTCGTTGGGGTGGACCCGTCGCCGCCCCGTCGGCCGGCCCAGGATCTCGTTGGCCCGGTGGGCCAGCACCTCGTTCACGTTCATGTTGTGCGAGGTGCCGGCTCCTGCCTGGTACACGTCCACCACGAACTCGCCGCGGTGGCGCCCGGCCAGCACCTCGCGGGCCGCCCGCTCGATGGCCCGCGCCTTGGATCGCGGGAGGAGGCCGAGCGCCGCGTTCACCCGGGCAGCGGCCAGCTTCACGCGGACGGTGGCCTCGAGGAAGGCGGGGTGGGAGCGGAGCCCGGAGATGGGGAAGTTCGCCACCGCCCGCGCCGTCTGGGCGCCGTACATGGCCCGGGCGGGAACCTCCACCTCACCCAGGGTGTCCCGCTCCAGGCGAGCGCGCGCAGCCGGCCTTCGCTTGGCGATGGGCATGGCAGCCTCCTACCGCTCACTCTAGCCACCGGGCCCGGCCACGCGCCACGGAGTGCACCCCGATGCATCGCGGCGATTGCCCCATCCGCCCCGACCGGACTGCCCACCGGTCGCAGGTAAACTCGGCGTCCTTGTCGCCCGGGGCACGGCGCCCACCGCGCCGCCCGCGGTTGCGCAACGAGCCGGGCCACCCATATCGCCGGTCGACGAGCTCCCGGCCCGTCCGCCGGCGTTCCTCGTCAGCGTCGTTCTCGGCGACCTCGCCCTCCCCTCGACGCGGACCTCCGCGCCGTGCACGGGCTTGCCCCCGACCACGTGTCCCCCGACGCCGAGCCCAGCTGGTGCCGGCGCGGGGAGATCCCGGTCCGCGCGGAGTCCCGCCCTGGCGCCTTCGAACCGGGGTCGCCGGGCGGGCGATCTGCGGCCCCTGCACGGGGAGGTCTCCGGGCCCGGCCACGGCTTCCTCCCCCAATACCCGGGCCGTCCTCGGCCTCAGGGAGGCGAGAGGGCCACGCCGAGCCGCGCCGCCAGCCGCCGGAAGCCGAGCTCTGCCTTGCCGTCCTCGATCTCCCCGGCGTCGCAGGCGCGGATGGCGTCGACCAGGGTCCTCCACTGGAGGTGCGAGCCTTCCTCCAGCGGCGAGCCGTCGCCCTCGTGGGGTGCGTCGAGCACGTCCGGGCCCGCCCCGCGCACGACCTCCACTTCGAACACGTGGATCTTCTCGGAGACGATGCCGGGAAGGGGGAAGAAGGGCCCACCCAGGGGGCGGAGGGCGGCTGGGTCGAGCGACAGCCCGGCCTCCTCGCGCGCCTCCTCGGCGGCGCGGTGCCGGAGGGCCTCCAGGCCGAGCTCGCCCGGCTCGAGCACACCGGCCACGATCTCCTCGATGAGCAGGTACTCCGGCTCGGGAAGGGCGGTGGTCCTGCCCCGCCGGAAGTAGGTCGCCGCCCGGAGCTGGTGACGGGTGAGCACCTCCACCCCGCGCGCGGTCCGGGCCCAGATCACCAGCGCCACCGCGTCCAGGGTGGGCCGGTCGATGACGTCGATCTTGTACTCGGGCGAGGTGGAGCCGTCGGTGCGGCGGTTCTGGGCCCGGAGCCGCTTCAGGCGGAGGAAGCCCTCGTCCAGCTTGCCGCGGGCGGTGTAGTCCTCGATCACCTCGATGGCGCGGACCTTGTGCATGGCCTAGCTCGCCACCGCCTCGAAGGCCAGCGGCCGGTACAGCTCGGCGGCCTTGGGCGCGATCCGCTCGGCGTGGGCGGCCAGGTACTCGGCCGGCGTGGGGAGCCGCCCCAGCCGCGCCGCAACCGCGCCCAGCTCCGCAGAGCCGAGGAACACCTTGGCCCCCTTGCCCATGCGGTCGTCGAAGTTCCGGGTGGAGGTGGAATAGACGGTGGCGCCGTCCGGCACCCGCGCCTGGTTCCCCATGCACAGCGAGCACCCGGCCACCTCGATGCGGGCCCCGATCTGCGAGTAGGCCGAGAAGTAGGCCTCCTCGCGGAGCCTCTCCTGGTCCATCCGCGTGGGCGGGCAGATCCAGGTGCGCACCGCCCCGCCGCCCTGCGCCCCTGGCCCCTTCCACAGCTCGCCGGCCGCCCGGAAGTGGCCGATGTTGGTCATGCAGGAGCCCAGGAACACGTCATCGATGCGAGTGCCCTGGACCTCGGAGAGCGGGCGCACGTCGTCCGGGTCGTTGGGGCAGGCGAGCAACGGCTCGGTGATCCCCTCCAGGTCGATGTCGATCTCCGCGGCGTAGCTCGCGCCCGGGTCGGCGCGGAGCAGCTCGGGCCTGGCCAGCCACCGATCCATGGCCTCGATGCGCCGCTCCAGCGCGCTCCGGTCGCCGTAGCCCTGGGCCAGAAGGCTGCGGAGCAGGGCGGCGCTGGAGCGCAGGTGCGCGGCCACGGTCTCCTCGGAGAGGTCGACGGTGGCCGCCGCGGCGCTCCGCTCGGCCGAGGCGTCGGTGAGCTCGAAGGCCTGCTCCATGGTGAGGTGGGGCAGCCCCTCCATCTCCAGGATCCGGCCGGCGAAGACGTTCTTCTTGTTCTTCTTGGGCACGGTGAGCAGCCCCTGCCTCGTGGCCACGTAGGGGATGGCGTTCACCAGGTCGCGCAGGGTGATGCCGGGGCGGAGCGAGCCCCTGAAGCGCACCCGCACGCTCTCGGGCATGTCCAGGGGCATGAACCCGAGCGCCGCCCCGAAGGCCACCAGGCCGGAGCCGGCCGGGAAGGAGATGCCGGTCGGGAAGCGGGTGTGGGAGTCGCCGCCGGTCCCCACCGTGTCCGGGAGGAGCATGCGGTTCAGCCAGGAGTGGATGACCCCGTCGCCGGGCCGGAGTGAGACCCCGCCGCGCGCACGGACGAAGTCCGGCAGCGCCCGCTGCATCCGGATGTCGGCCGGCTTGGGGTAGGCCGCGGTGTGGCAGAACGACTGCATCACCAGCGGCGCCTGGAAACGGAGGCAGGCCAGCTCGGTCAGCTCGTCCGCGGTCATGGGACCGGTCGTGTCCTGCGAGCCCACCGTGGCGAGCCGCGGCTCGTAGTAGCCGCCCGGCAGCGCGCCCGGGAGCGAGGCCGCTCGCCCCACCACCTTCTGGGCCAGGGTGTAGCGTTGACCCGGCGCGGGGACGGGGTTCTGCGGGCGGGCGAAGAGGTCGGAGGGCGGGAGTCCCAGCGCCTCGCGGGCGCGGGCGGTGAGGGCCCGTCCCACGATGAGCGGCACGCGGCCGCCGGCGCGGTACTCGTCGGCCAGGGTGGCCGGCTCCAGCCGGAAGGTGGCCAGCACCTCGCCCGAGCCCTCGGCCCGCAGCTCGCCGGTCCTCGTGTCCACCACCACCCGGTCGCCGGTCCTGAGCCGCGAGACGTCGGTGCGGATGGGCAGCGCGCCCGAGTCCTGGGCGGTGTTGAAGAAGATGGGGGCGATGGACCCGCCCATCACCACCCCGCCCCTCCGCTTGTTGGGCACGAAGGGGATGTCCTCGCCGATGTGCCAGAGCACCGAGTTGCAGGCCGACTTGCGGGAGGAGCCGGTACCCACCACGTCGCCCACGAAGGCCACGGCCCCGCCCTGGGCGCGCAGCGCGGCCAGGGCGGCCAGGCCTCCGGGGAAGCGGCTCTTCCCCATGGCCAGGGCGTGCAGCGGGATGTCGGGGCGGGTGGCGGCGTCGCCCGCCGGAGAGAGGTCGTCGGTGTTGATCTCGCCGTCCACCTTGTAGATGGCCACCGGGATCCGGGAAGGCAGGACGGGACGCTCGGTGAACCACTCCGCCGCCGCCCAGCTCTCCAGCACCTTCCTCGCCGCCGGGTTCCGGCCGGCCCGCTCCACCACCCGCGCCAGGCCGTCGTGCACGTACAGGGTCCGGGCCAGGGCCCGCGCCGCCACGTCGCGGAGCCCCGGGTCCTCCAGTACCTCCAAGAGCGGGGGCACGTTGTACCCCCCCATCATGGTCCCCAGCAGCTCGACGGCGACCTCCCGGGAGACGAGCGGAGAGCGGCGCTCGCCGCGGGCCACCGCCCCAAGAAAGGCCGCCTTCACCTCGGCGGCGGGATCGACCCCGGGCGCCACGCGATCCCGCAGGAGGGCGAGGAGGATCTGCTCCCCCGCGGCGGGCGGGCGCTCGAGGAGCGCGCACAGCTCGCGGGTCTGGGCTGCATCGAGCGGCCGCGGGGGAATGCCCAGCGCCTGGCGCTCGGCGACGTGCTTGCGGTAGGCCTCGATCACGGCTCGTCCTTTCGCCGGCGGCCTCGGGCGCCCCGGGCCGGGTGAGAGCCCCCCTCATAGCACGCGAACCATCGTGTTTCAGCCCACCCGCGCCCACCCGCCGGCGCTTCATTCGACGGCCGGGTCGGGCTAAGCTGCGACGCGGCATGGGGAAGCGCGCCGGCTCCGGGCGATTCCCTCGCCCCGCCGACGGCGGAGGAGTCCTTGGATCCCAGCGCGGCGCCATCCGCCCCCCGGTCAGGAGTGGAGGACCTACGTCCCGGGGATCACGCCTTTCACCCCTATCTCACCCCCGGCGAGGCCGATGCGGTGGCCGCGCGGACGCTCTCCGCGGCGTTGCGCCGGGGGGAGGCAGGCCTGTGGCTCCACCGGTCGGGCGCTCCCGCCGCCGCCGCGCTGGCGGCGGTGGGCCTCGACCTCGCGGCGGAGGCTGCCCGCGGCGCGCTCGAGACCGTCTCGGCCGAGGACTTCCACCTGCCCGACGGCCGCTACCACCCGGAGCGGAGCCTGCACGGCTACCGCGAGCGGGTCCGGGCCGCCCGCGCCCGCGGCTACGCCGGGCTCACCCTGGTGAGCGACAGCACCGACCTCGCCGCCGGCCCGTGGGCGGTGGCCCTCCTCAGGTCCGAGGCCGAGGTGGGCCACGCCTTCACCGTCCCCCTGGCCGCGCTCTGCCAGCTCGACCGGTCGCGCGCCCCGGGGGGGATGGCCCTCGACCTGGCCCGGGCGCACCCGCTCCTCCTCCACCAGGGGAGGCTCGTGCGCAATGACGAGGTGGCGCCGCGCGAGGCCACCCTCGGCGAGGAGACCCCGTGCTCGGAGCTGGACCGGCTCCTCGACCGCTCCCTGCGGCGGGAGATGGGCGAGGCCGTGCTCCGCGACCGCGAGCGCCTCTACCGGCTCCTCACCGAGAACGCCCGGGACGTGCTCTTCCGGGTCCGCCTCGGACCACCCCCCTCCTTCGACTTCGTGGGCCCGGCCATCGCCGACATCTGCGGCTACACCCCCGAGGATCTCTACCGGGACGCAGGCCTGGCGGAGCGGATGATGCACCCGGACGACCGCCACATCTTCGCGGACCCGGTGGCGAACGCCTCCCGCGAGGGAGTGGTGGTGCGCTGGGTCCACCGGAACGGCCACCTGGTCCACGTCGAGCCGCGCGTGGTGGTGGTCCGCGACCCGCAGGGGCGACCGGTCGCCATGGAGGGCGTGATCCGCGACGTCAGCGCCCGGGTCCGCGTCGAGGAGGCGCTGCGCGAGAGCGAGGGGCGGCTGCGCGCGGTGGTCTCGGCGTTGGCCGAGGGGGTCCTCTTCTACGACGCCGAGGGGCGGATCGCCGATTGCAACGCCGCCGCCGAGCGGCTCCTGAGCCGGCCACGCGAGAGGCTCCTGGGGATGGCGCGCACCGAGGGCCTGCACGCGCTCCGCGACGACGGCACCCCCTACCCGCCCCACGACTACCCGGTCAACCGCACCTTCGACACCGGTGAGCCGGTTCGCGCCGCGCTCATGGGGCTCATCCAGCCCGACGGCAGCCTGCGCTGGCTCTCGGTCTCCTCCGAGCCGCTCCTGCCCGACGGCCGGACCCGCCCCCGCGGCGTGCTGGTCTCCTTCGCCGACATGACCACCGAGCGGCGCGCCTGGGTGGAGGTGCGGCGCCGCGAGGCCCAGCTCCGGCTGGCCATGGAGTGCGCCGGCCACGCCTTCTGGGAGCTCGATCTGGGGGACGGCTCGGCCCTGGCGGAGGGCGGCGGGCCGCCCCGGGAGGCGCGCGCGGTGGATGGCCTGCGCTGGATGGCGCTGGTCCACCCCGACGACCGCCGGCGCGCGGTGGCGGAGCTCGCGGCGCACGTGGAGGGGCGGACCCCGACCTACGTCTCCGAGCACCGGCTCCCCGGGCCGGACGGGAGCTGGCGCTGGGTCCTGACCCGCGGCCGGGCGGTGGCGCGCGACGAGGTCGGCCGGGCCACCCGGGTGGCCGGCACCCTCACCGACGTGACCGAGACCAAGGCGCTCCAGGAGCGGTTGCGCGTGGCCGACCGCCTGGCGGGGCTGGGCGCGCTGGCCGCCGGCGTGGCGCACGAGGTGAACAACCCCCTCGCCTACGTCTCGGCCAACCTGGCCGTGCTGGACGAGTCGCTGGAACGGCTGGCCGACGCCGCCGACGCCACCGAGGTCGAGGGCGCCGACGGCGGCCGGGTTCGCCTGGCGGACCTGCGCCAGGTGCTGCGCGAGGCCATGGACGGCGCAGCCCGGGTCCGCGGCATCGTCCGCGGCCTCCAACAGCTCGCCCAGCCATCACGCGGAGAGGAGCGTGCACCCGTGGAAGTCAAGACCGAGATCGAGGCCGCCATCGGCATCGCCCGGAACGAGATCGCGCACCGCGCCCGGCTGCGGGTCGAGCTACCCGACCGGCTCCCGCCGGTGCGCGCCGCACCGCACGAGCTGGGCCAGGTGTTCGTGAACCTGCTGGTCAACGCCGCCCAGGCCATCGCCGAGGGCCACGCCCAGGACCACGAGGTCCGCATCTGCGCCCGAGAGGAGGGCGGGAAGGTGGTGGTCGAGGTGAGCGACACGGGCGCGGGCATCGACCCGACCATCGTGGCGCACATCTTCGACCCCTTCTTCACCACCAAGCCCACCGGGGTGGGGACCGGCCTGGGGCTCTCGGTTTGCCAGGGGATCGTCGCGGCGCTGGGCGGCTCCATCGAGGTCGAGAGCAGCCCGGGGCGCGGGACCCTGTTCCGGGTGAGCCTCCCGGCGATGGCCCAGGAGCCCGCCCCGGCCCCCCCGGCCCCGGCCCCGGCCCCGGCCCCGGCCGCCGCCCCGCGGGGCAAGGTGCTGGTGGTGGACGACGAGGCGCT
>DATKMW010000110.1:0-91116 GCA_035541675.1 Anaeromyxobacter sp.
GGTGATGCCGGTCGGGCTCCACGGGGCCAGCGGCCACGCGGTGCAGGCACGGCGGCGGCCGCCCCGGCCCATGCAGGGGGCCGGGGCCGATCCGGTGGACCTGGGCCTGGTGGGCGACGTGACCGGCTTCAACCTGCCGCTCCTCGGCGACCTCTTCGAGCGGCGCTACGTGCCGGTGCTTGCCTGCCTGGGCTGCGACGCCAGCGGCCAGGTGCTGAACATCAACGGCGACACGGTGGCCAGCCAGCTGGCCGGCGCCCTCCGCGCCGACGCCCTGGTGCTCGCCACCTCGACGCCCGGCGTGCTGCGCCAGGTGAAGGATCCGGGGAGCCGGATCCCGCGCATCACCCGGGCCGAGTTCGAGCGGCTGGTGGCCGACGGAACCGTGTCCGGCGGGATGATCCCCAAGCTGGAGGAGTCGTTCGCGGTCCTCGAGGGCGGGGCCAAGTCGGTGGTCATCGTGGGCAAGCTCGCGCCCGGCGACCTCGCCCGGGCCGTGCTCCAGCCCGGCAGCGTGGGCACGGTGCTCCTGGCGGGGTGAGGGGAGGCAGGGTGCGCGTCGGTCGATGGCTCGGGCTCACCCTCCTCGCCGCGGCGGCGGTCGCCGGCGGCTGCCGGCACCGCCTGGCTTCCGCCGCGCCCCGGGGGGATGCCGCGCAGCCCGCCGCGGGCGAGCCGGCCATCGAGGTGCACGGCAAGATCCTCACCGAGGGCGCCGACAGGCTCGGCGGCGAGCCCAGCTCCGGCCCGGTCCGCACCTACTCGGCCATCACCCCCGCGGCGGGGAGCTGCGCCTTCTCGGACTGCCTGCGGAGCGGATGGGAGAGCCCCACGCCCGACGGCCCGGCGGTGACCCGCTGCACCTTCTCCGACTGCGCCGGGCACGGCTGGACCACCACCCTCGGCGACGGCAGCCGGAGCGAGACCCGCTGCCGGTTCTCGCGGTGCCTCTCCGACGGCTGGACCACCCGGCACGCCGACGGCACCGTGGTCGAGGTCCGCTGCCAGCCCGGCGGCTGCTGGAGGCACGGCTTCACCGCCACCTACCCGGGGGGCGCCACCGCCGCCACCCGCTGCGAGTTCGACGACTGCGCCCGCAAGGGCTGGACCACCGAGTTCTCCGACGGCCAGCGCCTCGGCTGCCGCTGCGACTTCGAGGACTGCGAGCGGCACGGGGCGCGGTGCGAGTAGGCCGCGCGCCCCCTCGGCCCCGGTTCCCGGGCCGTCACTCGCCGCCGGGCCCCTGCGGGCCGACCTCCGCGCGGCGCAGGGCCATGCGCTGGGCGGTGGCGCCGGCCAGGACCAGCATGGCGGCGAGCCGGTGGAGGAAGGCGCTTACGAACTTGGCCGCGGCCGGCGAGAGCCCGAGAAGCCCCTTGTAGGTCTGGAAGCCGTCGAAGACGATCCAGGCGACGTCGGAGGCGGCCAGGAAGCCGAAGGGCCAGGCCAGCGCGCCGCCGGCGAAGGTCCAGGCGGTCAGGAACACCGGCAAGAAGAGCAGGAGCAGGGTGAGGTCGCACAGGTCGGCGATGAGGGCCGCCGCCGACCACACATCGCCGGCGACGGCCAGCCGCGCCATGGCCAGGATGTCCGGCCCCAGCGCAAGGAGCGCCGCCCCGAGCAGGACCACCTCGGCGCCGTACCGGCGCCAGGCGCTACCCGGCAGGAGGAGGCCCGCCCGGCGCCAGGTGAGGGCGAATCGCGCCATCCCCCAGAGCCCGCATCCGTTGGCCACCACCGTCACCAGCGAGGCCGCCCAGCGGACCCGCTCGTCGGCGGTGGGCCCCTCGAGGAGCTCGCCCGGGAAGAGCGCCAGCGAGCCGACCAGGAAGAGGTTCACGGCCAGGAGGTACCAGGCCGGCCGAAGGTGATCGCCGGGCTCGAAGGCCCGCGCCGCGCCGAAGGCCACGGCGGCCGCGGCCAGGTAGGCCAGGAACTCCAGCCAGAGGCGGGCTGCCTCGGCGCCGTGCAGGAAGATGAGGACGTCGGCGACGGCGAGGACCAGCGCCGCCAGGAGGGCTAGGCCCAGGAGCCGGGCGAAGCCTCGTTCCGAGGAGACCGGAGGAGCCGCGTTCATTCGAGCTCCTGGGCCAGCTTCTGCACCAGGCCCTCGGCCCGCTCCCGTCCGAGCAGGGTGCGCAGCATCGGGCGCAGCGCCGCCAGGACCGCCGGCACGTCGGCGCGGGTGAGCGTCTCGGCCTTGCGGCCGCCGGAGGCCTCGGCGAAGGTCTTGAGGGCCACGCGGGCGGTGTGTGGTCCGAGGAAGGCGGCCAGCCGGTCGACGATGACGTCCTGGATCGATCGGGATTCCATGGCCATGGCGATCAAGGCGGCGTGCCCGGGCGCTGCTGGCTCGGCCCAGCCACGCTCGCGGTGCACGGTAGCCGCTCCGCGCCTCCCGGGCAAACGGTTGGCAGCCAGGCCGGCGCCGAGGTTCGGGGCCGCTCAACCTGCTGGTGGCTGGCGCCGATGGGCTGGTGGAGGAGCGCTCGTGGGGTGCCTCGCGGCCCGGTGAGTGGGCAGGGCCCGGGCGGTGCCGGTTGGTGGCGCTGGCAGCGGCCGCTATGCTGCGGGGAATGACGTCGCAGCCGGCGGCCACCGCCCGAGCCATCCTGGCCGGCCTGCGCGCGCTGGGGCTCGACGCCGAGGCCATCCGGGCCGCGGCGAAGATCCTGCCCGAGGCGATCGCCCCGGTGGACGCCACCCTCCCGGCCGAGGCGTTCGGCCGGCTGTGGGCCGAGGCAGCCCGTCGCGCGCCGCGGGAGGAGCTGGTCACCGAGGTGGGGCTCGCCATCCCCTTCGGCGCCTTCGGCGCCCTCGACTACCTGGCCGGCAGCGCACCCAGCGTCGGCGCCGCCTTCGGCGTGCTGGCCGCGCACTTCCGCTACGTGGCCATGGGCGTGTCCCTGGAGCTCGAGGCGGGGAAGGGGGCCTGCGAGGTCCGCCTGGTGAACCGGGCCTCGCTCGAGGATCCCACCCTCTCCGACGAGTTCACGCTGGCCGTGTTCGTGGGCCGTTTCCGGAGCCGCACCCTGACCAGGCCCTTCACGGTGGAGGAGGTCCGGCTCACCCGCCCAACGCCCGCGCGCCCCACCCGCCACGCGGCGCTCCTGGGCGGGCCGGTCCAGTTCGGCTGCGGCGCCGCCGCCCTCCGCCTCTCGCCCGCCACCTGGGCCGCGGCCCTCCCTTCGGCCGACCCCGGGCTGCAGGCGACCCTCGCCGAGCTCGCCGAGCGCGCCGGCCTGGGCCGCGCCGCGGACGGCGAGCTGAAACTCCAGGTGCGCAGCCGCCTCCGCCTGCTCCTCCCGGAGGGAAGCGTCGCCGCCGGGGACGTGGCCGGGGCGCTGGGGCTCTCGGAACGGACGCTCCACCGGCGGCTCCGGGCAGAGGGCACGAGCTTCCGCGAGGTGCTGGAGGCCTTCCGCGAGGCGGAGGCGGAGCGGCTCCTGGGCGAGGGGCGGGTCCCGCTGGGGGAGGTGGCCCTGTGGCTGGGGTTCTCCGACCAGACCGCCTGGAACCGGGCCTTCCGCCGCTGGAAGGGGCTGTCGCCCACCGAATGGCTCGGGGAGCGTCGCGGCGCGGCGCCTCGCTGAACCCCTCGGCCCGAGGGGCGCGCGCTCGGGCCGGACGTCGGCGCCCGGCGGCGGGGGTTCCCCGAGCGCCCCGTGTGGGGCGGCCCGCCCGATGGTGAGCTCCCTAGGAGCTCGTTCTTGCGCTCTGCAGGAGGGGTCGCATTCGCAGTGATCCGAGGTCACAAGCCCAGCATCAACGAGCGCCATCGAAGGAACACCGACCATGATGAGACCAACGACGTGGGTGGGGCTTTGCTCGCTCTTCGCGGGAGCTCTCCTCACCGCGCCTGCGGCCGGGGCCGACGCCAACACCATCGTCCGCCCGACCATGCAGGTGAAGGTGAAGGCCGGCGAGGAGATCCAGGTGAGGGCCCACTGGAACTGGACCAGGCAGTGCCAGTCCCAGGATCCTCCGGAGATCAAGGTCACCCGCCCGCCGCAGAGCGGAGCGGTCGACGTCCGCAAGGGCGACTACGCAGTCACCGGCAGCCTCTCGGGCAACTCGGTTTGCGTCGGCAAGACCCTGCCCGGCATCGCCATCTTCTACAAGGCGGGCAGCCAGCCGGGTACCGACTCCTTCCACTACACGGAGCTGGTCGGGGGCACCCGCAAGAACAGCATCACCAGGCTCCAGGAGTGGGAGGTGGAGGTCACGGTGGAGTGATACCGCGGGGCGCGGCGCCGGCCGGCGGCGGACCCTCGCGGCGAGCGAGCGACGGGGAGGTCGTCGCGGCCCCGCCCTGGGGGTCCGCTGCGCCGCGGGCAGACCTCCCGTCCATCCGCGCGTCGGCCCTCCGGCCCGCGCCGGGAGGCCGTGGCCGCCTGCTCAGGCAGCCGCGGCGCGGGCGGAGGGCGGGGCAGGCACCGCGCCAGCCTGTTGGGCGGCCCGGGCCATCCGCCGCATGAGCCCGGGGCCGGCGACGCCCAGCGCCGCCGCCAGGCCCCCCACGGCCGCGCCCTGGACCCCGAGCATGAGCGCGTCGGCTCCGGCGAGGAACAGGCCGGGCACCGGCGTGCGTGCCGAGCGCCAGGGCCGGCGCGCCTCGCCGGGCGCGAAGGGCAGGCCGTAGCACTCCCCCCCGGCGTGCCCGGTGAAGTGGGCGACGGAGAGCGGGGTGCTCAGCTCGCGGTGGACCACCAGCCGGCGCAGCCCGGGCAGCCGCCGCTCGGCGTGGTCGAGCAGCGCCTCGGCGATGCGCTCCTTCACCGCCAGGTACTCCCCGCCCCGGCGCATCCAGCGGGTGTCCTGCCAGCGGGCGAAGTCGGCCGCGTCGGCCACGGCGATGATCTCGGCGGTGTGGGCCCGGGCCCCGGGGTCCTTGAGCGAGGGGAAGGAGACATAGGCCTGGGAGACCTGGCCGTCGAGGAGGCGGCCGCGCGATTCCCAGGGCGCCTCCTGGTCCAGCGAGGAGTGGATCCAGAGGTTCTCGCCGCGCACGCCCAGCGCGGCCGGCGAGGCCGAGAGTCCCAGGTAGAGGGTCACCAAGGCCGTGCCACGCGGCACCTGGCGGAGCGCGGCGCGGAAGGGGACGGGCGCCTCCTCGGGGAGGAGCTGGAGGTAGGTGGCGCGGGCGCCGGCGTCGGAGATCACCGCCGACGCCGGGATCTCCTCCCCGCCCCGGAGCCGGACCCCCACCGCCCGCCCGCCCCGCAGGAGGATCCGATCCACCTCTGCCCGCGTCCGCACCTCGCCGCCGGCCGCGGCGATGGTCCGGCCCATGGTCTGGGCGATGCGCGCTGCCGAGCCCACCGGGTAGAGCGCGCCCTCGAGGTAGTGGTGGGTCACCACCGCGTGGACCAGGAAGGCGCTCTGGCTGGGCGGGAGGCCGTAGTCTCCCCACCGGGCGCCCACCACCGCCCGCAGCCGCGGGTCGGCGAAGCGGCGGGCCAGGTAGTCGGCGGTGCGGAGGCTCGCCAGCCGGAAGCGAGAGGAGAGCGCGGCCTCGATCGCCCAGCGGGCGGGGCGGGGGAGCGCTCCGCGCATGGCCATCACCGGGAGGAGCGAGCAGGCCCGGTCGATGTCGGCCAGCCAGGCGCGGACGGAGGCGGCCTCGGCGGGGAAGACGCGGGTGAGGTCGTCCTGGAGGTTCTGGCGGCCGGCGCGCATCTCGAACTCGAAGCCGGGGAACACCAGGCGCTCGAAGGGATCCGGCATCGGGTTCCACTCGAGGGCTCCGCCGGTGGCCGCCCGGAGCACGTCGCGCCCGGTGCCGGGCCGCGTCACCTCGGCGCCGACGTAGTGGACGCCCACGTCCCAGCTGAAGCCGCCGGGCCGGGAGAAGGTGTGCGTGAACCCGCCGGCGCGGTAGTGCCGCTCCAGCACCAGCACCCGCCGCCCCTCGCAGCGGGCGAGGAGCGCCGCCGCCGTGAGCCCGCCGATGCCCGAGCCGATCACCACCACGTCGAAGTCGCCCCGCGGAGCCGCCGTGCCGTTCATGCCGTCCTCCTCGCTCATGGTGGAGGATGGCGCGGCGCCGTCCGGTCGGCTTGGCCCGTTCCGCCAGCGCCTTGGCATTTCCGGCCGCGGCGGGCCCGGGGGAGGCCTCGGGTCGTGTGGAGCCGGCAGGTGGAGCCCACCTTCGAACCGCGAGCGGATCCGGGGCGTCCCGGGGCGAGCCCTGAGGCGAGCTGCCCGGCCGCCCCGCGCTCGACGGCACCGGCATACCTGGTGGTCCCCGGCAGGCCGGGCACCCTGGCGGTGCCGCTGCTGCCGATTCCCCGCCTGCCCCGGCCCCCACCTGGCGGCCGCGGATGTGAGCCGGCGCCCACCGGCCTCAGCCGGGGCGGCAGACGAACAAGGTGTGGGTGCTGCCCAGCGGGCGGTCCTCCTCCAGGACCATGCCCGCTGCGGCGATGCAGCCGGCCAGGTCCTCCGAGTGGTACATGCGGCTCGTCCCGTTGGCGATGGCGGTGAAGTAGAGCGAGGTGGCGTGGAGGCAGTAGCGGCCCACCTCGTTGGGCTGCCGATCCCAGCAGGGCTCGCTGACGTAGAGCCGCCCGCCCGGCTTCAGGGCAGCGCCGCCGCGGCGCAGGAGCCCGACCACGTCGCGCTCGGGGAAGCAGTCGAGGAGCTGGCTCATCCAGACCACGTCGAAGCCGGTGGGGAAGGGGAGGCGGTGGTCGAGCAGCTCGATGGGCGCGCCCTTCACCCGCGGTCCCACTCCGGCGGCCTCGGCCTCGCGGGCGGCCAGGGCCAGCTGTCCGGGGTGGTCGAGGATGGTCACCTCCACCCCCGGGTCCCGCCGGGCGCAGGCGGTGGCGAAGCGACCGGTGTTCCCGCCCACGTCGAGCACGCGCGTCGGTCGGCGGGCGAGGAGGACGGAGAGCGCCTCGGCGAAGACCGCGTCGGAGTAGAAGTGGTCGAAGGCGAACCAGGCTCGCTGGACCTCCGGGTCGAGCCGGGAGAGCCCCTCGTACACCGTGCTCCAGGGCCCGAGGGTCGCGAGCCCGGCGGGGCGCCCCTCGCGCAGGGAGCGCTCCAGCTCGAAGGCGCCGCGGAAGCAGACGTGGTGGACGAAGTCCATGTTCACCCGCGTCATCTCGTCGCGGAGCACCAAGCGCCCCGCGCGCGTCAGGCGGAAGCGCCAGCCCTCGACCTCGCACACCCCGGCGGAGAGGCAGGCCTCGAGGAGGACGCGCGCGGCGTAGAGCGACACGCCGGCACGCTCGGCCACCTCTCCGGGCAAGAGCCCGGCCTGGCCGGCGGCGTCGAGGGCGCCGAGCACCCCCATGTCCCGCGCCGCGCGCACCGCCTGGAACATGAGCGGCCCGAAGGCCAGGCGCTGGGCGTCGAGGAAGTGGGCCAGGGCGGGGCGGCGGGCGGCGTGCTCCATGGCTACCTCGCACCCGCAGGATGGTGGAGGGCGAGGGCGGGGCCGCCGACCGAGGGGAGCGAGCGCATCGCGGCATCATCCGCGATCTCGGCGAACCCGGGTGGCCGATTTCGGGCTACCGCCGGCTGGCCCAGGAGGAGGATCGCGGCCAGGGACGCCACCGCCCCGGCGCGGTGGGCCGATCGGTGTGGCCCACCAGCGAGTGGAGGAGCCGGCCCGGGAGGCCGTCCTCCGGCGGCGCCGCCGCGGTGCCTGTCCCCCCGGTCCCGGTCAGCACCTCGGCCAGGCCGGCCTGCTCGCGCCGCCGGGAGAATCCGAGGGCGGTGAGAGCCGGGGCCGACGGCGCGGCCCGGAGTCAACGGGCAGGCGAGCGGCTCGCCCGCGCCCGGAGCCGGGGCAGGAGGAGCAGCGCGGCGCCGTAGACGCCGAAGGAGACGACCAGCGCCGCCGGCCGGCCGCCGGGGAGGTCCTCGAGGACGATCTTGAGGCCGGTGAGGCCCAGCGTGGCGTAGGCGAGCCAGGAGGCCTCGCGCCAGGCTGCGCGCCGCCCGATGAAGGCGAGGGCCACCGCGGCGAGCACCAGGATGACCGTGCGCACCGCCCCGGCCGCGCCCGGGGTGGCGAGGACCAGCGGAACGAGCCGGGCGGCGGCGATGCTGGCCGCGCCGGCGCTGACGAGGAGGAGGAGCAGAAGCCCCGCCGGGCGGGCGGCGAGCGAGGCCCCGCTCCGCAGGCCGCCGCCGGCCACGAGGATGCTGGCGCCGGCGGAGAGCAGGGCCAGGGCCACCGTCCACGGCACGGTGGGCCAGCCGCTCCCGGGCGCGGAGAGGAGCGAAGCCGCGCAGAGGGCGGGAAGCCCGCCGGCCAGGGCGCTCCCCAGGGCGTAGGCGGCGGCGTGCGCCGAGAGGCCTTGCCGCCCGGGCCGGCGCGCCAGCGCGGCGGCGGCGACGGCCAGCGCGCCCCAGGCAGCGGCCCTGGCCTCCGGGCCGAGCGCCAGGGCGGTGCCCGACAGGGAGAGGAGCGCGCCCACCCCGGCGAAGAAGGCGAAGTTGGTAGGCCGCGGCGGCTCGCGATCGCGAAGGGTGAAGGCGGCGGCGTAAGCAGCGAGGCCACAGGCCGCCACCACCGCCCCGAAGAGGGTGGCGGGGGTGGCGGCGTGGGCCGAGATGAGGGCGGCGCCTCCCAGCGCCGCGCCCACCGCCCCCGCGGTCTGGGCGACCTCGAAGGGCCCGGCGCTGGCGCGGAGGAGGAGTGTCCGGGCGGCGAGGCTCAGGAGGCTGAGCGCCAGGAGCACCGCCAGGCAAGCCATGGCCGCCCGCGGCCCCTCCGCGGTGAAGGGGGAGAGGGACCGCACCGCCACCCCCAGGGCGCAGAGATCGGCGGCGGCCGCGGCCATCCACCGGAGCGTGCGCCAGCCGCGCGCGTACCCCAGCCAGGCGGTCTCCACCCCGAGCACGGCCAGGAAGATGGCGCCCGGCACGGCTCGCTCCGACTGGAACATGAGCGCGAGCGCGGTCGCGGTGCTCCCGCCGAAGGCCAGCCAGGCGAGGAAATGGAGCCGGCGGCGGAAGGCAGCGAGGAGGAGCGCCGTGGCCACGGCGGCCAGCGCCGCGGTCGCCACCGCGGGCCCGGCCAGGTGAAGGCGAGCCACGAGCTCGAAGAGGAGGGGGCAGGCGACGAGCAGCGCCGAGATCCCGTGGGCCGTGGCGCTCGCCGGACCAGCGCCAAAGGAGGCGAGGGCAACGAAGGCGGCGGCGTAGGTCAGCCCGAGCGCCACGCCGGGCCAGCCCGGCGTCACGCCCCAGTCGGTGAGCGCGCGCAGCACGAACGCACCGGCCAGGACGAGCAGCGTCCGGCCGCCGAGGGGAAGGGCCGCGGCGAGCAGGGCGGAGCCAGGCGCCTGCGCCGCATCGCCGGCGGGCTGGCCTGCCGCCGTGGGCACCGCCTGGTTGCGGGCCCCCTCCAGCGCGGCGAGCCGGTCGCCGAGGCGGGCGACCAGATCACTCAGGGTGGAAACCCTGGCCTCGAGATCGGCGATGCGGTCGACCGCCAAGGGGACCTCCCCGGGTGCCTGGCTTCAGCTACCCCCAGGGGCGTAAGCAGACCACATGCGGCGGCTTGCCGCATCGTGGGGTACCCAAGCAGGCCCGCCGGGCTGGCCCGTGCCGAAGGGAGGGCTCGTTCGGGTCCAAGGTGCACCCTCCCCGCAGCGGCGGCGCGGGGGAAGTGCAGGTGCAGGGGTTGACCACCCGGCCGCGCGCCCGCGCTACCGCAGCCGCTTCCAGTAGACGACCTCGTCCTCGCCGGGGACGACCAGCTCCGGCAGGCGGCCCACGCGGCGGTAGCCGTGGCGCCGGTAGAAGCGCTGCGCCGCCAGGTTGCCGGCGGAGACGAGGAGGAAGGCGTGGGCGCTCGCCCACGCGGTCTCGGCCTCGTAGGCGGCAAGGAGGTCGGCGCCCACGCCGCGCCGCTGGAAGGGGCCGAGCACGGCCAGCAGCCGGAGGTAGCCTCCCAGGGCCAGGGTTCCCGAGGTGAGGAACCAGGCCAGCCCGGCCAGCGCGCCCTCCTCCTCGGCCACGAGCAGCCGCTCCCCGCGGGCGAGCGCCGCGGAGAGGGCCGTCTCCAGCGCGCCGGCCGACCGGCCGTAGCGGACGAGCAGGGGGAGCTCGGCCAGGCCGGAGGCGAGGGCGGGGAGGTCCGCGGGGGCGAGCGGGCGGATCAGGCGGGCTCCTTCACGGGAAGGCGAGGAAGGGCAGCGGGGCGAGGCCGTCGTAGGCGCGGAGCACGGCGCGGCCGCCGGCGGGGAGGTCGAGGAAGAGGCGCACGTCTCCGTCCTCGTCCGCCCGCGCCGAGGGCGGGGCCCCGTCGACGGTGAGCTCGACGGCGGGCGGCGCCGGGACGGCCAGGGTGAGTCCGGGGAGATCGGAGGCGCCCAGGTTCGAGACCTCGGCGGAGCCGTCGGGGAGGTAGCGCACCGCCACCTCGGAGAGCGCCCGGAGCCGGTCGCCGGCGGCGCGCCAGGTGAGCGAGGCGAGCCGGCCGGACTGCACGTGGGCCTGGAGGCGGGAGAGGGCGGCGTCGAGATCCGGGTGGATGACCAGGCGGCCGGCCGGGCCGGCGCGGACGGCCAGGCGGGCCAGGTGATCGGGCGAGTGGGTGGTGTGCGCCGACGGCCCCAGGTAGGTGTGGGCCACGAAGAGGCCGCGCTCCCGCTCCAGCGCCAGCAGCTCGGCGTCGGACAGCGCCGCCGAGAGCGCCGCCGGCGAGGCGTAGAACATGGAGGAGCGGAACATCCACAGGCGCGGGTCGAGGGGGAAGGGAGCGATGGCCGCGCGGGCCTCGTCGGCGGCGCCGCCCAGGACGTCGTAGATGCGCGGCGTCCCCGCGCCCTCGTCCCCGGCGGCCCAGATCCACCGGTACCCGGCCTCCACCAGCAGGTCGCGGATGCCGTAGGGCCCGTCGGTCCGCCAGCCCTGGGAGGAGAGCGCCTCGCAATTGGTGTAGGGCTCGTGGTCGATCCAGGTGACCGGGGCGAAGGCGGCCGCGTCGCGGAGCCCCTCCCGCACCGCCTCGCGGCTGTCGCGCTCGTCGCTGATGGAGTGGAGGCCGACCTCGGAGCCGGCGGCGGCGAGCTCGACGGCCAGCGCAAAGGCGTCCGGATCGTCGAGGCTCCCCTCGCGCCCGTGGACGAAGAAGGTCCGGGTGACGGCCAGCCCCCGCCCCAGGAACCCGGTGCCCGGCTGCCCGGAACCCCGGCGCGAGTCGCCCCACAGCACCGCCCGCAGCGCCTCGGGGTCGGTGCGGTCGGCGTGGTCGGTGAACACCACCGCCGCCTGCCTGCCCCTCGGCCAGCGCTCGACGACGACGGGGAGGAAGGGCGTCCGGGGAGCGCGCGGGAAGAGCGCGGCCTCGAGCCGGTCCAGCTCCCCCCGGGCGCGCGGGGCGAACACGACGGGCCGGCGCGGGTCGAAGCTGCCCCAGGCCAGGTGCTGGCCTGGGGCCGGCCTGGGGAGCCTCTCGTAGCAGGTCTCGAAGGTGGAGAAGGGGCGCGCCGCGGCGTCGTCGAGGAGGAGCGTCGTGCGCACCCCCTCCGGCACCCGCTCCACCTCGGCCGCCGCAAGCCCGGGCCCCCCGGAGAGCACCAGCTCCCCGGCGGCCACGAGGAGCGGCGTCCCCCGCTCCACCCGGAGCGGGCCGCGGAAGGGCGCGAAGCGGAGGGAGCGGTTGATCGCCTCGGGGTCCCCCGGCCAGGTGAGGGAGAGCGCGATCCGCTCCACTTCGGCAGCGGCCAGCCAGCGGACCTGGGCGGTCAGGGTGCGGGCCCCTCCCGGCGCCGGGGCGAGGGACACCTTCGCCTCCCACTCGCCCCCCACGGCGCGGGCGAGGAGGGTGCCGTCGGCGGCCTCCTCCCACCGGAGCGCCTGGCGAGAGGAGCCGGACGGGGTCCGCACCTCCAGCTCGGCCTGGAGCGGCACCGCGGCCGGGCCGATCATCGCCACCGCGCGCGGAGCCCCCTCGCCCTGGCCGGCCGCGGCGGCGAGGAGCGCGGCGGCGGCGAGGGCGGCGGGGTGCACGGACCGAGGATGCCGCAAGTCCGCCCCGGGTCAAGGTGCCGGGGTAGGGAAAGGAGCTGTGCGCTCTAGGCGAAGGGGACGAGCAACAGGCGATCCCCGGGGTGGGCCCCCAGCAGCTCGGCGGCGCGGCGCGGGAGGAGCGCCCGCTCGCCCTCGAGGCGGACCTCGGTCTTGACCGCCCGGAACCGGCATCGCCCCCGCGGCCGCTCGTGCCCCACCAGCCACTCCTCCCCCGCGCCCCGGAGCGGCGAGGTCGCCAGCCGCGCCCTGCGGTGGGCCCTCACCAGGGACACCTCGGAGAGCTTCGCCTCGTAGTGCGGGCCGCCGTCGAAGGGGTCGATGCGGTTCACGTACCGGAAGCCGATCCGCTCCAAGAGCCGTCGCACCGGCTCGGTCTCGGGCCCCACCTTGCCCAGCACGCGCTGGACGGCGGGCGGGAAGAGGGTGGCGTAGACGTCGAAGGGCGGGAAGAGCTGCTGGATGAACTCCTTGTTGGCCCGGCTCTTCTTGTCGGCGGTGGGGTAGTCGAGGTCGGTGAAGCGGCGGCCGAAGGCCTCCCAGAAGATGCTGCGGCCGTCCCGGGTGAGGGGCGGCATGAGCTCCGCCAGCACCGTCTCGCGGAAGCGCGAAGGGTGGGCGGCCATGTAGAGGAAGCGGACGTAGGCGAGCTGCTTGCCCGGCTTCTCCGGCCCGCCGCGGCGGGAAGGGTGGACCACCAGGCCGCCGATCTCGGTGGGGCCGTCGAAGTGGTAACCCATGGACAGCACCGGGTGCCGGAAGTGGCGATCCAGGGTGCTGGAGTAGTGCTCGCGCTCGGAGAGCTGGAAGAAGGTGCAGGGGGACTCGCGGGTGCCGTGCTGGGCGATGACCATCGAGGTGCCCACCACCCGTCCGCTCCGCGGATCCTCGGCCACGAACACGTAGGTCCGCTCCAGCGGGTCGCGGATGCGCGCCGAGAAGCTCCGCCGGGAGCGATCGATGATCCCGGAGAGGGTTCGCGGCTCGTCGGGGAGGTTGACGGTGTCGAGCACCCGGGCCAGGGAGGAGAGGCTGCTGAGGTCCGATCGCTGCGCGTCGCGGAGGAGGAGCATGGGGACCACCCGAGCCGGCGCCTGCCGTCTAACACGCCCCCCCTCGCCGCTCAACCCGGGGCTGACCGGGCGGTTCCGGTTGATGGGCGCCCTCCTCCCGTGCGATGGAGCCCTTCTATGCGGGCGGTGGTCCAGCGGGTGTCGCGGGCCCAGGTCCGGGTGGACGGCGCCGTCTCGGGAGAGGTGGGCCGCGGGCTGGTGGTGCTCCTGGGGGTGGCCCGCGGGGACGGCGCGGACGACGCCCGCTCCCTGGCCGAGAAGGTCGCGCTCCTGCGCGTCTTCGAGGACGCGGCCGGCAAGATGAACCTGTCGGTCCTGGACGTCGGCGGTGCGGCGCTGGTCGTCTCCCAGTTCACCCTCCTCGGCGACGGGCGCAAGGGGAACCGGCCCAGCTTCATCGAGGCGGCGCCGCCCGGGGAGGCCGACGGGCTCTACCAGGCCTTCTGCCAGCACCTGCGCGGGCGGGGCCTCGCCGTCGCCACCGGCGTCTTCCGCGCCCACATGGAGGTGGAGCTGGTGAACGACGGACCGGTGACCATCCTCCTCGACTCCAAGAAGCTCTTCTGACCCGAGGTGAGCGCATGCCCCAGCCCGACTGCCTCTTCTGCAAGATCGCCGCCGGCCAGATCCCGGCCCAGGTGGTGCACCAAGACGACGACGCGGTGGCCTTCGTGGACATCAACCCCCAGGCGCCCACGCACCTGCTCGTCATCCCGCGCAAGCACGTCGCCAGCGCCAACGACCTCGCCGCCGAGGACGAGGCGCTCGTGGGGAAGCTCCTCCGGCTGGCCGCCAGGCTGGCGGCGGAGCGCGGCATCGCCGAGAGCGGCTGGCGGGCGGTCCTGAACACCAACCGCGGTGCGGGCCAGACCGTCTTCCACCTGCACCTGCACCTCCTCGGCGGCCGGCAGATGACCTGGCCGCCGGGGTAGGCGAAGGCTTCTCGATCACGCCGCAGGCGATGCGGGCGCCGGAGTTGGCGGCCGGATCGGTCCTCTCGTCGTCGGGTCGGCGTGGACGACCCGGGCAGTGCCCTCCGGGCCGAGGAGCGAGCCGCCGCGGCGAGCGGAAGGGCGAGGAGGAAGGCGGCCAGCGGCTCGAGCCGTGACCTGGGTTCCTTGCGGCAGATGGGTCGGGCGCTGCATCTAACGCCGGCGGCCCCGCCGCCGCGCTCCGGGAAGGCAAGACCCGAAACGCGGGTCCCGGGGCGGTCGATGCGAGGCGGTCACGCTCCGCCGTCCTGCGGTAGTCTCTGGCCATGATCCGGGAACGCCCGCGGCGCAGCGCCCTCTTCGTGCCGGGCGCGAACGCCCGGGCCCTCTCCAAGGCGCGCACGCTCCCGGCCGACGTGGTGATCCTCGACCTCGAGGACGCCGTCGCCCCCGCCGCCAAGGAGGGCGCGCGGGCGGCGGCGGTGGCGGCGCTCGAGGCCGGTGGGTTCCTGGCCGAGCGGGTGCTCCGGGTGAACGGCGCCGACACGCCCTGGCACGCGGCCGACCTCGAGGCCGCAGCGCGCGCACCGGTCGACGCCGTGTGCCTGCCCAAGGTGGAGTCGCCCGAGGCCCTGCGGGCCGCTGCCCTGGTGCTGGAGCGGGCCGGGGCCCCGCCCGAGGTGGCGCTCTGGGCCATGGTGGAGACGCCGCGCGGCGTCCTCTGGGCGCGGGAGATCGCCGAGGCCACCCCCCGGCTCGCCTGCCTGGTGGCCGGGACGAGCGACCTGGTGAAGTCCCTGCGGGCGCGCCACACGCCGGGCCGCGTCGAGGTGCAGACCAGCCTCTCCCTGGTGGTGCTGGCGGCCCGGGCGGCGGGGCTGTGCGCGCTGGACGGGGTCTTCCTGGACCTCACCGACGCCCGGGGTCTCGAGGCAGCCTGCCGGCAGGGGCGCGAGCTGGGCTTCGACGGCAAGACCCTCATCCACCCCGGGCAGCTCGAGGCGGCCAACCGGATCTTCGCGCCGGCCGAGGAGGAGCTGGCGCAGGCGCGGCGGGTGGTGGAGGCCCATGCCCGCGCCGTGGCCGAGGGGCGCGGCGTGGCGGTGGTGGACGGTCGGCTGGTGGAGGCGCTCCACGTGGCCGAGGCCGAGCGGCTCCTCCGGCTGGCCGGCATGCTCCGGGGCTAGAGGCCGGCCGGGCCCGCCCCGAGTGGCCTGCGCCTCCGCCGTGGACAGTGCGGCGGGCGTCCCCTAAACTCAGCGATCCACATGCGCGGCATCCGCGGGGCGACCCAGGTCAGCGAGAACACGGTCGAAGCCATCGAGGACGCCGTGGTGGAGTTGTGCGAGGAGATCTGCCGCCGCAACCAGATCGCAGCCCCGGACATCGTCTGGGCGATCTTCACCGTGACCCGCGACCTGGACGCCGACTTCCCGGCCCGGGCGGCGCGGGTGGGCGGGTGGAGCGCGGTGCCCATGATCTGCTCCCAGGAGATCCCGGTGCCGGGCTCGATGCCGCGGGTGGTTCGCGTGCTCCTCCACGTCGACTCGAACGGTCCGCGCAACCACGTCTACCTGCGAGGTGCGGAGGCGCTCCGGCCCGACCTGCACCGGAAGCCGTGAGTTCCGGCGGCGGGCCGCCGGAGCGACCGGAACGGACCCCGAGATGAGCGCGATCCCAGCCAGCGTGGGCGTGGTGGGGCTGGGCCTCATGGGTGCGTCCCTGGCCATGGGCGTCCGGCGGGCGGCGCCCGGCGCCCGCCTGGTGGCGGTGGAGCCGCGGGCCGAGGTGCGCGAGCGCGCGCAGAGGGAGCGGGTGGTGGACGAGGCGCTCCCGGCGCCCGGGCCGGCGCTCTCCGCCTGCGAGCTGGTGGTCCTGTGCACGCCGGTGGCGGCCATCGAGGCCTTGCTTGATCCGGTGGGCCGGCTCCTGAGGGACGGCGCCGTCCTCACCGACGTGGGCGGAGCCAAGGAGCGAGTGGTGGCGCTGGCCCGGGAGCGCGTCCCCGGGGGGGTGGCCTTCGTGGGCGCCCACCCCATGTTCGGCGGACACGGGGGATACGAGGGCGCCGGCGCCGACAAGTGGGAGGGCGGGACGGTGGCGGTCTGCACCGACGCGCCGGCGGAGGCGGTGGAGCGGGTGGCGGCGCTGCACCGGGCCCTCGGGGCCCGGGTCGAGCGCTGCACCGCCGCCGAGCACGACGCGGCCGTGGCCATGGTCTCGCACCTTCCCTACCTGGTGGCCTCGGCGCTCTCCCTGGCCGCCCGCGAGGCGGGCCCCCTGGCCATGAGCCTGGCCGGCCCCGGGCTGCGGGACATGACCCGGCTGGCGGCCTTTCCCTTCGACATCCAGGGCGAGGTGGCCCGCCGCAACGCCCACCTCCCCGAGGCGTCGGCCCGTCTGGAGCGCCACCTGAAGGGCATCCTGGCGAGCATCGCCGACTCGCCCGACGCGGCCCGGTCCGCGCTCGAGGCAGCCCGCGCCGCACGGGAGGAGCTCTTTTGAAGGGGCCCATCACCTGCCGCCGCCAGGGGCCGCTCCAGGGGACCATCGCCGTCCCGGGCGACAAGTCCATCTCGCACCGGAGCCTCCTCCTCGGCGCCCTGGCCGAGGGCGAGACCCGGGTGACGGGGATCCTCGAGGCCGAGGACGTCCGCTCCACCCGGCGCGCGGTGGAGGCGCTCGGGGCCAAGGTCAGCGAGGAGGGCGCGGAGCTCGTGGTCGCGCCGCCGGAGAGGCTCCACGAGCCGGGCGACGTCGTCGACTGCGGCAACTCCGGCACCAGCCTCCGGCTCCTCGCCGGCGTGCTCTCCGGCGTCCCCGGCCTCTCCGTCCTCACCGGCGACGCCTCGCTGCGCCGCCGGCCGGTGCGCCGGGTGATCGAGCCCTTGCGCCGGATGGGCGCCGACCTGTCGGCTCGCGAGGGCGACCGGCTGCCGCCGCTGGTGGTCCGGGGCCGCCCCCTCCGGGGCGCGCGCCACGTCCAGGAGGTGGCCAGCGCCCAGGTGAAGAGCGCCCTGCTCCTGGCCGGCCTCGCCGCCGAGGGGGAGACCACGGTGGTCGAGCCGGAGCGCTCGCGCGACCACACCGAGCGGATGCTCCTGGGGATGGGCGTCCCGCTGCGGGTGGAGGGGCCGTCGGTCACGGTCTCGCCGGCCCGGCCGCGCGGGACGCGGGTGGACGTCCCCGGCGACATCTCCTCGGCGGCCTTCTTCCTGTGCGCCGCCGCTGGCCTGGCCGGCTCCGAGGTGACGGTCCGGAACCTGGGCGTGAACCCCACCCGCACCGGCCTCCTCGAGGTGCTCGCCTCCATGGGCGCCGAGGTGCGGCTCGCCGGCGAGCGCGAGCTGGCCGGGGAGAGGCGCGCCGAGGTGACCGTCCGCGCCGGGGACCTGGCGGCCACCGAGATCGCCGGCCCGCTCGTGCCCCGGCTCATCGACGAGCTGCCCGTGCTGATGGTGCTCGCCACCCAGGCGCGGGGACGGACGGTGATCCGCGACGCCCGGGAGCTGCGGGTGAAGGAGTCGGACCGGCTGGCGGTCATGGGGGAGCTCCTCGCCTCCGCCGGGGCCAGGATCGAGCTCTTCGAGGACGGCTGCGCCATCCTCGGCCCGACCCGGCTCCGCGGCGTCCCGGTGCGAACCCGGCTCGACCACCGCGTCGCCATGTCCATGGCGGTGGCCCAGCTCCTGGCCGGCCCCGCCGAGGCGGTGGTGCTCGACGACGTGGCCTGCGTGGACACGAGCTTCCCCGGCTTCTTCGAGCTCCTGGATGCCCTGGTCCCGGGCCCGGGCCGGGCGGAGGGGGGGCGATGATCACCGGGCGCACCGCCCTCTACGGCGTGATCGGCCATCCCGTCTCGCACAGCCGCTCGCCGCAGATGCACAACGCGGCCTTCGCCCGGCTGGGGATCGACGCCGCCTACCTGGCCCTCCCGGTCGCGCCGGAGGCGCTGCAGGCGGCGCTCTCCGGAGCCCTGGCTCTCGGCTTCCAGGGGCTCAACGTGACCGTGCCGCACAAGCAGCCGGCCCTGGGGCTCTGCGCCCGGGTCGACCCGGTGGCGGGGGAGGTCGGGGCGGTGAACACGCTGCGGCGCAGCCCGGAGGGCTGGGAGGGCTCGAACACCGACGCGCCGGCGCTCCTCTCGCTCCTCCGGGAGGCGGGGATGGAGCGGGGCGCTCGGGCGCTCCTCCTGGGCGCCGGCGGGGCGGCCCGGGCCGGGGCCTGGGCGCTGGCCCAGCTGGGCGCGGAGGTCCAGGTGATGGCGCGCCGTCCGGAGGCGGCCGCCGCCCTGGCCGAGGAGCTGCTGCAGCGCCCGGGCGCGCCGCGCCCGCGGACGGCCCCGCTCTCCGAGCTCGCCGCCGAGGCCGGCGCCGCCCAGGTCATCGTCAACGCCACCTCGGTGGGGCTGCACGGCCAGCAGGCCGCCCTCCCCGGCCTCCGCATCCACAGGGGCCAGGTCGCGGTAGACTTCGTCTACGGCCAGACCGCCTTCGCCGCCGCGGCCGGCGCCGCCGGCGCGCGGCTGATCCGCGGCGAGGCCATCCTGGTGCGCCAGGGGGCGCTGGCCTTCACCCTGTGGACCGGGCGCACCGCGCCGGAGGCCGAGATGGCTGCCGCGCTGGAGCAGGCGCCCAGGGAGGTCCGGACATGACCCTGCGCTACCTCACCGCCGGCGAGTCGCACGGTCCGGGCCTGGTGGCCATCGCCGAGGGCTTCCCGGCCGGGCTCGACGTCGACTTCGAGGCGGTGGACCAGGATCTCCGCCGCCGGCAGAAGGGCTACGGCCGCGGCGGGCGCCAGAAGATCGAGACCGACAAGGCACAGTTCCTGGCCGGGCTGCGGGGCGGGGTCACCACCGGCGCCCCCATCGCCCTGGTGGTGTGGAACAAGGACCACGAGAACTGGAAGGAGATCGTCTCGCCCTACGCCCGCGGCGGGAAGAAGTTCACCCAGGTACGGCCCGGCCACGCCGACCTTGCCGGCGCCCTGAAGTACGGCCTCGACGACGCCCGGGACGTCCTGGAGCGGGCCAGCGCCCGGTCGACGGCGGCCACCGTGGCCCTGGGGGCGCTGGCGCGGGCGCTGCTGGCCCGTCTCCGCGTCGTGGTCGCCTCGCGGGTGGTGGCCATCGGCCCGCGCGCCCAGGCCTTCCCCGAGCCACCCACCGCCGAGCAGCGGGCGGCCATCGAGGCCTCCGACCTGCACGTCGACGACGAGCCCCTGGCGGCCGAGTGGCGGGCGCTCATCGACGCGGAGAAGGCCCGCGGAGGATCCATCGGCGGCACCTTCGAGATCTACGCCACCGGCTTGCCCATCGGCCTGGGGAGCCACGTCCACCCCGACCGCCGGCTCGACGCGCGGCTGTGTGGGGCGCTCGCCGGGATCCAGGCCATCCGCGGGGTGGAGATCGGCGACGGGCTCCAGGTGGGCCGGCCCGGCTACGAGTTCCACGACGCCATCCACCACGATCGGGCCCGCGGCTTCTGGCGGGAGACCAACCGCGCCGGCGGTCTCGAGGGCGGCATGACCGACGGCATGCCGCTGCGGGTCCGCGGCTACATGAAGCCCATCCCCACCATGCTCCGGCCGCTCGACACCGTGGACCTGGCCACGCGCGAGGCCACCCAGGCGCGCTACGAGCGGAGCGACGTGTGCGCCGTCCCCGCCGCGGCGGTGGTGGGCGAGGCGGTGGTCTGCTGGGAGCTGGCGGCGGCGGTGCTGGAGAAGTTCGGCGGCGACGCGATGGACGACGTGGCGCGGGCGCTGGAGGCCTATGCCGCTCGGATCCGCTGACGTCCTGGCGCTCACCGGGATGATGGGCTCGGGCAAGAGCGCCACCGCCCGGGAGCTCGCGCGGCTCACCGGCCGGCGGATCTACTCGGTGGACGCCGAGGTGTCCAGGCGGGCGGGCAAGACCGTGGCCGAGATCTTCGCCCAGGACGGCGAGCCCCGGTTCCGGGAGATGGAGCGCGAGGCGATCGCCGCCATCCCACCGGGCGTGGTCGCCGACCTGGGCGGCGGCGCGTTCTGCGACCCCTTGAACGCCGAGCGGCTCCTGGCCGCCGGGCGGGTGGTCTTCCTGGAGGTGTCGGCCGAGGAGGCCGCCCGCCGCATGGGCTCCCGGGACGGCCGGCCGCTGGCCGGGAGATGGGAGGAGCTCCACCGCGCGCGGCTCCCGCTCTACCGCCGCGCACACCTCGCCGTGGTCACCGACGGCCTCACGCCGCAGGCGGTGGCCCGGCGCATCCTGGAGGCGCTGTGAGCACGAGACGGGCGAGCAGGCGGTCGGGCAAGGCGGGGAGGAACCCGGCGGCGCCCCCGACCATCGAGCTGATCGGGGCCCGCCAGGGCGAGCACTCCTACCCGGTGCAGGTGGGCGAGGGGGCCATCCGCGGGCTGGGGCCCCTGCTCGAGGGGGTGGACCGGGTGGCCCTGGTGACCTGCCGCAGGGTGCTCGCCACCCCGCTCGGCGCCGAGGTGCGCGACCGGCTCGCCGCCGCGGCGCCGCTCGCTCCGGTGCACCTGCTGGCCGACGGCGAGCGGGGCAAGACCCTGGCCGAGCTGGAGCGGGCGGCGGTGGCCCTGCTCCGGGCGGGCTGCACCCGGCGCAGCCTGGTGGTGGCCCTGGGGGGCGGGGCCGTCACCGACGCGGCCGGCTTCCTGGCGGCCACCTTCATGCGCGGCGTCCCCTGGATCGCGGTGCCCACCACGATCCTGGCCATGGTGGACGCAGCCATCGGCGGGAAGACGGGGGCCAACCTCCCGGTGGCCAAGAACGCGGTGGGGGCCTTCCACGCCCCCCGGGCCGTCCTGGCGGACCCGCGAGCGCTCGACACCCTGCCGCGGCGGGAGCTGGCCAGCGGCAAGGGCGAGGTGGTCAAGTACGGCGCCCTCGACCCGAGGCTCCTGGCGTCCTTCTCCGAGGCCTGTGCCGCGCCCCGGATGGATCCGGCGGTGCTGGCGGCCTGCGCCCGCATCAAGGTGGACGTGGTGGCCGAGGACCCGGAAGAGCACGGGCCCCGCAAGCTGCTCAACCTGGGCCACACCTACGGCCACGGCGTGGAGGCGGCGGGACGGTTCTCGCGGTACACTCACGGCGAGGCGGTGGCGGTGGGGCTGGCCTTCGCCTTCCGGCTCTCCCGCCGGCTCGGGCGGGTGGGAGAGGCGGCGGTCGAGGCGGTGGAGGCGGCGCTCCGGCGGGCGGGCCTGCCGGTGCGGGTCCCGGCGCGGCTTGCCGGGGAGGCGGCCCGCGCCATGGCCTTCGACAAGAAGCGCACCGCCGCCGGGCTGCGCTGGGTGCTGCCCCGGGCGCAGGACGACGCCTGGACGGTGGAGTGGGACGTGGAGGTGGAGGAGGGAGCGGTGGAGGAGACGGTGCACGAGGTCGCCGAGCCGGTCCGCGCCAGGCGCGTGGGCCGGACCGCCCGCGGCCGGAGGACGCCATGATCCTGCTCGTGAACGGCCCCAACCTGAACCTGCTCGGCGAGCGCGAGCCGGAGATCTACGGCCACACCACGCTGGCCGAGATCGAGAAGCTGGTGCGCGACGCCTGCGCCGGCTGGAGCGTCGAGGTGAAGGCCTTCCAGTCGAACCACGAGGGCGGGCTCATCGACTTCCTCCAGGAGCACCGGGCGCGGGCCCGAGGCATCATCATCAACCCCGGCGCCTACACCCACACCAGCTACGCCCTGCACGATTGCCTCAAGGCCATGCCGGTGCCGGCCGTCGAGGTGCACATCTCCAACATCCACGCCCGCGAGGCCTTCCGCCGGCAGAGCGTGGTGGCGCCCGCCTGCCGAGGGCAGATCGCCGGGCTGGGGATCCGCGGGTATCTCCTCGCCGCCGAGTGGCTGTGCGCGGAGATCGGGGCCACGCCACGCGACCAGGGACGGGGACCGCGGGCGGCCTAGCAGGCGGGAGTCCGCTCCCCATGGCCTCGTCCCCGAGCGCCGCGCCGGTCGCCTCGCTGGAGGAGCTCCTGTCCCGGGCCCGCGCGGCCGGGCCCCGTCGCCTGGCGGTGGCCGCCGCCGAGAGCGGCAGCGCCCTCTCGGCCGCGGCCGAGGCTCGCCGGCGAGGGATCGCCGAGCCGGTCCTCATCGGCGATGCGGCCGAGATCCGGCGGAGGCTCACGCTCCTCGGGGAGGACCCCGCCGGCTTCGAGATCGTGCCCGTGGAGAGCGACGCCGCCGCGGCCCGCCGGGCGGTGGCCATGGTCCGCGCCGGCGAGGTGGCCATCCTCATGAAGGGGCGGCTCCGCACCGCCGAGCTCCTCCACGCGGTGCTCGACCGCCAGGACGGGCTGCGCACCGGGGCGCTGCTCTCCGACGTGATGGTGGCCGACCATCCCACCGCCGGCCAGGCGCGCATCCTGGGACTGACCGACGGCGGCGTGAACGTGGCTCCCGGCCTCCAGCAGAAGAAGGCCATCGTGGAGAACGCGGTGGAGCTGTTTCACCGGCTGGGCTACGCCGCGCCCAAGGTCGCCTGCCTCTGCGCGGTCGAGACGGTGAGCCCGGCCATGCCGCACACCGAGGAGGCCCGGGCCCTGTCGCGAATGAACGCCCTGGGCGAGCTCAGGGGCTGCCTGGTCTCGGGCCCCCTGGCCCTGGACAATGCGCTCTCCGCCGAGGCGGCGCGCCAGAAGGGGATCGACGACCCGGTGGCCGGGTGGGCGGACATCCTCCTCGCCCCGGCCATCGAGGCCGCCAACGCCCTGGGGAAGGCATTCACCTACGTGGGCCACTGCCGGGTCGGCCACCTGGTGGTGGGCGCCAGGGCGCCGGTGCTCATCCCCTCTCGGGTGGACGAGGCCGCCGACAAGCTCAACTCCATCGCCCTGGGGGTCCTGGCCACGTCCGGGGGAGCGGGGGGCCAGACGTGAGCGACCGGCTCATCCTGGCGGTGAACCCGGGCTCCGGCTCGACCAAGCTGGCGCTGTTCCGGGGCGAGGCGCTGGTCCTCGAGGAGAAGCTCTTCCACGAGGAGCTGTCTGCAAGCCCCCTGCCCCGCGCCTGGGACGAGCTCCCGGCCCGGCTCGCTGCGGCGCGGGGCTTCCTGGAGCGGGCCGGGATCGGGCCGGGGGACCTGGCGGCCGTCGCCGGGCGCGGCGGGCTGCTCCGGCCGCTCGCCGCCGGGACCTACCTGGTCGACGAGGCCCTCCTCCGGGACCTCGAGGCGGCGCTGCGCGGGCAGCACGCCTCGAACCTGGGCGCCCCCATCGCCCGGGCCATCGCCGACGAGCACGGCTGTCCGGCCTTCGTGGTCGACCCCACCTCGGTGGACGAGCTCGAGCCGGTGGCGCGGGTCACGGGCCTGCCGGGTCTGGAGCGCACCAGCATCACCCACGCGCTCAACATGCGGGCGGTGGCGCGGCGCCACGCCGCCGCCGAGGGCCGGCCGCTCGCCGCCATGACCTTCCTGGTGGTCCACATGGGCACCGGCATCTCGCTCTCCGCCTGGCGCGGCGGCCGGATGGTGGACGTGGTGAACCCGCTCGACGAGGGGCCCTTCTCCGGCGACCGGGCCGGCGGCGTCCCGGCCACGGCGGTGGTGGGGCTGTGCTTCGCCCCCGGGGCGGAGGAGAGCCGGGTAAGGCGGCGGCTCTTCGGCGACGGCGGGCTCTACGCGCTCCTCGGCACCCGCGACGTGCGGGAGGCACTGCGCCGGGCCGAGGCGGGCGACGCCCGCGCGGCGCTGGTCCTGGACGCGCTCTGCTACCAGACGGCCAAGGCGGCGGGCGGGCTGGCCGCGGCGCTGGAGGGCAAGGCCGAGTTCATCCTCCTCACCGGGGGGCTCGCGCACCTGGGGAAGGTGGTCGAGGCGGTGACCCGCCGCGTCGCCTGGATCGCGCCGGTGCGCGTCTACCCGGGGGAGGACGAGTGCCGGGCGCTGGCCGAGGGGGCGCTGCGGGTGCTCCGGGGCGAGGAGCGGGCCCAGCGCTACGGAGGGTGAGCGGTGCCCCGGGTGGCGGTGCTCCTCCCCGCGCGGAACGCCGCCCGGACGGTGCGGGCCGCGGCCGTCTCCATCCTCCGGCAGACCGAGCGGGATCTCGCGCTCGTGTGCGTGGACGACGGCTCCGGCGACTCGACCGCCGAGGTGCTCATGCGGCTCGCCG
Organism: Anaeromyxobacter sp.; assembly: GCA_035541675.1. Lineage (GTDB taxonomy): Bacteria > Myxococcota > Myxococcia > Myxococcales > Anaeromyxobacteraceae > Anaeromyxobacter. Next base: position 24,120 of record DATKMW010000110.1, read on the forward strand.
AGAGGGACCGGCGGGTGCGGGTGATGCGCGGGCCCGGTGAGGGGATCGCCCGGGCGCTGGAGCGGGGGCGGGCGGCCTGCGACGCCGAGGTGATCGCTCGCATGGACGCGGACGACGTGGCCCGCCCGCGCCGCCTGGCGCTGCAGCTCGAGGCGCTCCGGGCCGACCCCGCCCTGGCCGCGGTGGGCGGCCGAGTGCGCCTCTTCCCGCGCCGCGCGGTGAGGGAGGGCATGCGCCGCTACGCCGCCTGGCTCAACGGCCTGGTCACCCCGGGTCTCGTGGCCCGCGACCTCCTCGTCGAGGCACCGCTCGTCCACCCTGCCGCCGCCATCCGCGCCCAGGCGCTCTCGGCTGCCGGTGGGTGGCGCGACGGCACCTTCCCCGAGGACTACGACCTCTGGCTCCGCCTCGCCGCCGGGGGGGGCGGGCTCGTGAACGTCCCCGCGCTGGTCCTCGACTGGCGCGAGGGGCCGGACCGGCTCACCCGCACCGACGCCCGCTATGGGCTCGACCGCCACGTCGCCCTGAAGTGCCGACACCTCGCCGCGCACGTCCTGGGGCGCGGGCGCGAGGTGGTGCTGTGGGGGGCCGGCCAGACCGGCAAGGCCTTCGCCGACGCGCTCCGCGCCGAGGGTGTCGGGGTGGGGGCCTTCCTGGACGTGGACCCGAGGAAGATCGGCCGGACGGTGCGCGGGGCCAAGGTCCACGCCTACCGCGAGGCGCCGCGCTTCCGCGGCGTCCCCATCCTGGTGGCGGTGGGTGCGCCCGGCGCCCGCGAGCTCATCCGCGAGGAGCTCGCGAAGATGGGGCTCCACGAGCTCCGCGACTACTTCTGCGTGGCCTAGCCTGGAGCTCACCCGAGGAAGCGGGCCAGGCTTCGGCACACCGAGAGGCAGATCCAGAGGGGCAGGTCCGGGTCCTTGCCCCTCAAGAGGATGAACCCGAAGGTGCCGTCCGCACGCTGGGCCCGGCGCACCCGTCCGAGGGCAGCGCGGATGGCGGGCTCCTCCGCACCGGCGCCCAGCCGCGAGAGCGTATCGAGGGCGGAGACGACGTCGGTGAACCAGAACGGGAAGCTCACCCGCTCCCAGTAGAGCGGGTCTCCTCGGTCGGAGTAGGCGTCCCGCCGGTAGAGGCTCCGGACCAGGAGCCTGCAGCCGGCGCGGGCCTCGGGCGAGCAGCGCCAACGCGGGTGGGCGGCGAAGGCCCGGAGCACCATGCCGGTGACGAGGTGCGCGGACGGCTGGTGCCGGTCCGGGGGTACGGGGTCCTTGTGCCGGAGCGGGTCGAGGAACTCGGGGAACGGCACGCCCACGGTCCGCACCGGGATGGCCCAGCCGCCGTCGCCCTGGCGCATCGAGACGAGCCAGCGGAAGGCTCGGGCGACGCGCGGGTCGCGGGTGTACCCCGCCTTGACGAGCAGCTCCAGGATGGCGCCGGCGTAGGTGGTGGCGTGCTGGTTGCCGTAGATCCCCCGGAAGTCCCCCTCCGCCGCCTGGAAGGAGAAGAGGAACTCCGCGGCCCGAGCCAGCGCCGGGTGCCCCCGGTCGAGGCCGTGCTTCTCCACCATCGCCCCCAGCTGCCGGAAGGTCTCGATCTGGTCGTAGTTGGCGCGCGAGCGCAGGCGCTCCTTGCCGCCGGGGTAGGAGAAGGAGCCGTCCGGCCTCTGCCTGGAGAGGACCCTCGAGGCAGCCCGAAGCGTCCAGAGGGAGGAGACGGGGCCGGGGTCCTCGCCGAGGAGGTCCCTGCGGGTGAAAAAGGCGATGGCCTCGTTCCCGCAGGAGGCGAGGCGCGGCACCGGGTCCACCCGGAGAAAGCGGCGCCAGCGCGCGGTCGCCGTGGCCACCGGGCCACTGTAGCGTCCGCCGATGCCGGCGGGACCGGCGCTTTCGGGTGACCGCCGGAGGCAGCGAAGGACGCTGGCGTGAGCAGGCGCTCTCTGCTCTGCGTCGCCGCCACGGTCCTGCTCACTTCGCCGGGGATCCCCTTCGTCTGCTGCGGCGAGGAGGTGGGCATGGAGGTGCTCGAGGAGGGCCACTTCATCGGGCCCCCGCCGCCCTGGGACGACGAGCGGCTCCGGTCGCCCATGCAGGGGGACGCCTCGGCCAAGCCGGGTTCACCACCGGCACAGCCTACTTGGGCATCGACGACGACTGCGCCGGTCACAACGTGGCGGAGGCCAGCGCCGACCCCGGCTCCGTCCTCGCCCCCTTCAAGAGGATCGCGCAGCGGAAGGGGAGCGCGGCCCTGCTCTCGGGCACCACCGCCGAGGCGCGCACCTGGACCGTGCTCGTCGACTTCACCGGCACGCCGCTCGCCGTCACGAGCGGCAGGGCCACGGCGGCGACCGCCTCCACGACGGCGCCACCCAGCTCGGCGACATCACCTCGTCGAGCCGCGCCATCTGCTCGGTCAGCGTCCCGGCGCGAGGCGATGGTCCTGCCCTTCACGTGCTGATCCGCTGGGGGGGCCCGGCGGAAAGCTCAACCGACCACTGCACCCGGCCCCACCACCGCCTCCGCCAACCTGCGGAAGTCCTCGGGCACGGGCGCCTCGAGCGAGATCGCCACCCCGGTCAGGGGGTGCGCGAACTCGAGCCGGCGGGCGTGGAGCATGACCCGCGGCACCTCCAGCTCGAGGACCCGCCGCGGGCCGCCGTAGCGGGCGTCGCCGAGGAGCGGCGCGCCCAGGTGGGCGAGGTGGACGCGGATCTGGTGGGTGCGGCCGGTCGCGGGCCGGGCCTCGACCAGCGCGCCGGCGGGGCCCTGGGCCAGGGTGCGGTAGCGGGTCGTCGCCGGATCGCCGCCGGAGGAGACGCGGCGGAGGCCGGGGCGATGGGGGTCCTTTCCCAGCGGCGCGTCGATCCTCCCCGCGGGCGGCGCGGGCGGCCGCGCGGTGAGCGCCAGGTAGGCCTTCTCCGGGGTACCCAGCCGGAAGGCCTCGGAGAGGGTGGCGGCGGCCTCGCGGGTGCGGGCCAGGACGGTCGCGCCCGAGGTCTCACGGTCGAGCCGGTGGACGAGGGTCACCTCCCCGCCCACCAGGGCGGCCACGAGCTCGGGGAGGGCGCCCCGGTCGCTGGTGAGCGTCGGCTGCGCGGGGACGCCGGCGGGCTTGTCCACCGCCACCAGCGCCTCGTCGAGGAAGAGGAGCCGCGAGCGCTCGAGCGGAGCGGCCGGGGCAGCGGAGCGGCCACCCTCCTCGAGGTTCACCAGGACCTCTTGCCCGGGGTGGAGGCCGCGGCTCGCCACCTTGCAGCGGCGCCCGTCGAGGAACACCCCACCGGCGTCGAGGGCGCGGCGGGCGACCCCGCGCGAGACACCCCCGCGATCGGCGATGAATCGATCGATGCGCTGGCCGGCGTCGTCCGGAGGGACCCGGAGGCTCAGCCGGCGCACGAGGGGCTCGCCCTAGGCTGCCGGCTTGGCGGCCGAGCAGCCGGCGCACGCCTCGGTCTTCGGGGCGTCGCACTGTGGCGCGGCCTTCTCGGCCTTGTCCGGCCGGATGGCCCCATCGCTCTTGCCACCGTAGTCGGTGACGTAGAACCCCGACCCCTTGAAGGCGAAGGCGCTCGCCGACATCAGCTTCACCACCTTGGATCCGCAGACCTCATGGATCTCCAGCGGCGGAGCGGACATCTTCTGGAGGACATCGAAGCGCCCGCACTTGGGGCATTCGTACTCGTAGATGGGCATTGCCAGCGGAACCTCTCGTAGTCCGAACCTAAAGAGCCACACGGCGCTGTCAAGGGTCGAAGGCGACCCGAGATCGCGCGCGACCCCGTGGCGAAACGTGCTAAGTAGCCGATTCTACGGGGATCTCGCCCCGAAGGGACGATCGGGCAGGAGGAGGCATTCGGCATGGAGGAAGAGGGTCTGGAGGGCGTGGCCGCCGAGGTGGACGCGCTCGTGGGAGATCTCGACCAGGAGCGGGCGCGATCGATCGCCGGGGTGGAGCTCGAGCCGTCCCTCGCCCGCCTCTTCGCGGCGCGCTCCCGCGCCGCCCACCGGGCCACGGCCAAGGCGCTGCGGGAAGCCGGCCAGGAGCCGCTCGCGCGCCGCGTGGCCGCCCTGCGCGCCGAGCGGGCCGCTGCGGAGCGCGAGGAGCGGTGGCGCTCCGCCGAGGCCCGGGCCTCGGCGAGCGGGCCGGACGGGAAGGCGCCGCTGGCGGCGCTGGAGGTGAGGCTCACCCGCGAGCCGGACCGCGAAAGGCGCCTCTCGCTGGGGCGGGCCGCGGCGGAGGCGCTGGGGGAGGCGGCGGCCGAGCGCGAGGCCATGCTGGAGGCGCGGGCAAGGGCCGCGGCCGAGGTGGGGAGCGGCCCGGACTGGCAGGCGGTGGTGGAGGGCGACGAGCTCCTCGCCCGGAGCGACGACGCCTACCGGGAGGTGCTCGGCCACCACGCCCGCCGCGACCAGGCGCTCTCTCCGGCTTCGGCGGGCGACCTGGCCCGCGCCGATCTCCTCCACCTCCTCTCGCTCGCCGCCTGGGACGGCCTCCTCCACCGGCGCGGGCTCGGCGCCGCCGTCCGCGCCACCGCCTCTGCCCTTCGCCTCGACCTCGACCGGGTGAAGGTCGACGAGGGCGAGCGCCCGGCTCAGTGGCCGGGCGTCCACGCCACCGGCCCGCGCCTCTCCTTCCGGCCCCGGGGCGGCGCCGGCGACTGGCAGGACCTGCTCGGCGGTCTGGGCCAGGCGCTCGCCGCCGCCCATGTGCCGCCCCACCGCCGCGACCCGGTGCAGGGGGTGGCCCTGGGCTGGCTCCTCGGGTCGCTGCTCCGGGAGCCCCGCTGGCTCATGGAGCAGGCCGGGGTGGAGCGGCGGCACCTTCCCGACCTGCGGCGCGAGCTGGCGCTGCGGCGGCTCTTCGCGCTCCGGGCCTCGGCCGCGGCCTTCCGGGTGGCGTGCGAGGTGGAGCGGGGGCTCTCCGGCGCCGCCTGGCGCCAGGCCTACCGCGAGGCCATGACCGGCGCGCTGGGTGCGGCCTGGGACGGCGTGCGCGCAGCCCGCGACGGCGACGCCGCCCTGCACGCGGCAGCGCTCGCCGGGGCCGGCGCGGGCGAGCGGCTCCGCGAGGAGGTGCGGGAGCGCTTCGACGAGGACTGGTGGCGGAACCCGCGGACGGCGGAGTTCCTGGCCGGGGTCCTGGCCGCCGGGGCGCTGCCCGAGCTGCCGGAGGGCGGCGGGCGCGCGCCGTCCCGGGCGGCGGCCGCCCTCTCGGGGATCATGGAGGGGAAGGGCTAGGACGCCGAGCAGGCTGGCAGGGACCTCCCCCGGCCACCTGGCTGGGGACCATTCGCCGCTGACCATCGACGTCGTCGGATCCCTCACGCTGCGAGCCGCCCACCCGGTCGCCACCCTCTCCCGCGAGACCTTCGGCGGGCGAGCGCGCCAGGGTTGCGGAATCGTCAGGACGCGCCGAGGATCCCCCCATGGGCGAGGTCGGCATCGTCACGGGCAGCAACCAGGGGCTCGGGCTCGCGCTCGTCCGGGGGCTCTGCCGGGCGCTGGGGCCGGAGGCGACCGTGTACCTGACCGCGCGGGACGAGGCGCGAGGGCGCGCCGCGCTCGAGCTGCTCCGCTCCGAGGGGCTGGCGCCTGCGCTCGCCCGGCTCGACGTGACCGAGGAGGGAAGCGTCGAGGCGCTGGCGCGCGCGCTCCGCGAGCGCCACGGTGGCGTCGACGTGGTCATCTCGAACGCCGCCGCCCGCATCACGAAGGAGGCGCCTCCCGCGCGCCAGGTGGAGGCCTTCGTCGACACCAACAACCACGGTACCTACCGGGTGATCCGGCACCTCGCGCCCCTGCTCCGGGATGGAGGGAGCTTCCTCGTGGTCGCCAGCGCCTTCGGATCGCTTCGGAACCTCCCGCCGCACCTGCACGCCCGCTTCGACGTGGAGCGCTGCTCGCTGGAGGACGTCGAGCGGGTGATGGACGGCTACGTCGCGGCCGTGCGCGGTGGCCGGGACCGGGAGGAGGGCTGGCCGGAGTGGATCAACGTCCCCTCCAAGGTCGGGCAGGTCGCGTCCGCGAAGATTCTGGCGCGCGAGCTCCGCAGCGACCCCGGCCGGCGCCTCCGCGTGAATGCCGTCTGTCCGGGGCTGGTGGACACCGAGGCGTCTCGCCCTTGGTTCCCGGACATGTCCGCGGCGCAGACCCCGGATCAGGCCGCCTCGGACGTGCTCTGGCTGGCGACGCTCCACCCGTCGGCCGCCGGGCCCCACGGCGAGCTCGTGCAGCACCGCCGGGCGATCCCCTGGCGCTGACCACCGTGCCGGCGCCCCGACGGTGGCCCTGGGGTGGACCGGCCGGACGGCCCCCCGACGCGAGGGCGGGCGGGTGCGGGCCAAGGGGCCCTTGGTCTGGCCACAGCGTGTCGGGAAGCTCCGCCCCGGTTCTGGGGATGAGCGCCCGGCAGGGCGTGCGGAAGAGCCCATCGGAGTCGATCGGCTGGGCGCTGGGACCGACAGCACTGTCGGTTCACGGCACCTGGATGCGGTGGCCGGCGAGGAGGCCGCGCGGGCTTCAGGACACGAAGCTTGCGCTGAAGCCAGTCGAGGACCACATCGCGCTCCTCGGGAAGGCGCCGCGTGCCCACGCCCACGGCCGGGGTGGCTACGGCGTGCAGAACGTCACGACCCCGAAGAGGCCCGGGTCAAGGAAGCGGGCGCGGGTTGGGCGGTGAGCAGGTCGAGGAGAGAGAAGCTGGTCAGCGAGCGGGCACGGGCGGAGGGCGGAATCGGCGCCGTGAAGGGCAGTCGGCACGACTCCCACCGGCCGCGAGCGCGCTCGACACGGATGGCGGGCGCATACGGTCAGCCTACACAAGCTGGTCCGCGGGCGGGCTGGCGGCGGAGGAACGTGGAGGCGGTCGGCTGACGCAGACAGGGAGACCGAGGCGAGCGCACGGCGCGGAAGGGTTGAGCACGGCAGGCGGACCGGACGTCGGGCGGCCCGCCCCCACGCCGTCGAGCCTCACCGACACGCTGTGGCTGGCTCAACCGCCGCTAGCTCCCGGCCCGCACCGCCTCCAGGATCCGGTACAGCCCGAACTTGGGAAGCTGCATGTAGCCTGCCCAGGCTGCCGCGGCCAGCACGCCGTCGGCCAGCCAGTCGCCGAGCCACTCGCCGGCGAAGCGGACGTCCCGCTCCTTGAGGCCGGCCCCGCTCTCCCGCGCCCAGCGCCGGTTGTACCGCTCGTGGACGCCGACCGGCGTGGCCAGGACGAGCGGCAGGCCCAGCGCCCCGTAGAACACCAGCTCCGAGGGCTTTGTCCACAACACGTCGGTCCGGGAGAGGAGCGCGTTGAACCGGGCATAGTAGTCGGCGAACCCCTCGCCGCGCAGGATCTCGACGGAGCCGCCCAGGAGCGGCTCCATGCCGGCGGCCGCGATCGCCTCCCGGAAGCGGGCCTCGACCTCGGGGCGTACCCCGGCCACCAGCGCGATCCGGACCCGCCCGGCCTCGAGCGCCCGCCGGAAGCCTGGCAGGAAGCGGGCCGCGCGGCCGGCCTGGGCGCCGGCGCCGCCCACCGCGAAGGTGATCTGGGCGGGCCGCCCCTCCTCCTCGCGCGGCAGCGACCCCAGGAAGTGGGCCAGCTCCTCCGGCACGGAGCGGCGGAACTCGCCCGAGGGATCGAGCCGGACGATCCGCGCGGCCAGGTTTCGCTTGAGCGCGGCCAGGGAGGGCCCGCCCACCAGGGCTTCGGGGAGCGGGAAGCCGGTGAAGGTGATCCGCTCCTGCGGCACGCCATAGGCGAGGAGCCGCCGGGCGGCGCGCCGGGTGGGGACGAGGTAGCGGATGCGCGTCCGGCGCGGCTCCACCGGGGCCCAGACCCGGTTCAGGTCGGTGTCGGTGGCCACGCAGAAGATCTGCGGGAGCCCGGCCCGGTCGGCCGCGATGGCCGGCGAGTAGAAGGTGGTGAGGAGGGGCGCGCCGGTTTCGCGGAGGCGCTGGACCAGGCCCTGGCCCAGGTTCCGCCGGATGAGCCGCTCCAGGGTGAGCGCGCCGCCGGTCGGCGCCGAGAGGTCGCGGTAGGGGTGGAGCCTGGGGATGCTGGTGGTCCAGTCGAGGACCCGCCGCAGCGGCGCCCCCAGCACCGGGATCTGCGACATGCGGGAGACCGCCTCGTAGGCGCTGCGCACGTGCCGCCAGAGGCGCTCCTCCTCCGCGGCGACCACCGGCGGCCGGTCGACCTGCAGCACCTCGCAGCCGAGGGCCTCGGCGATGGGGGTGGCGGCCCGCAGGTGGCCGTAGCCCATTTCCACCGCCACGATGGCGGGGAGCGGGCGGGCGGCGGAGGGCAGCATGTCCCCCTCACCCTAGCGCGGCTGCGGTGGCCTCGCGTGCGACGCGTTGCGCCGTCCGGACGGGCAAAGGGGGCGGAGAGGTCGGGGCCCGAAGGCGCCGCGGCGCCGGGGATGAGGAGAGCCCCGAGGGAACGTGCTCCTCGCTCGGCGTCACACGCGCCGGAGACAACGGGGCCGGCGCCGACCGCCGCGCCGCAGGGATCGGCCGGCCGCCCCAAGGGCGGAAGATGCCCGTAGAACGCCTGAAATCGCGGCCTTCCGCGGCCGAGTGGACGCCGGCGGGGGCGGCGTCCCTGGGAGGGCCTCGCGACTCGACGCTTGCGCTTTTTTCGGATAGCGTTTCGCGGTCCGCTGCCCATCAGGTGGACCGAACGTCATCTCGACGGATCGTCAACTTGAAGAAAAGAGAAGTGAATGGCGACTGGCACCGTGAAGTGGTTCAACGACGCGAAGGGCTTCGGCTTCATCACGCAGGACGACGGTGGTGAGGACGTGTTCTGCCACTACAGCGCGATCCAGGGCGAAGGCTTCAAGAGCCTCACCGAGGGTCAGAAGGTGGAGTTCGACGTGGTGAAGGGCCCGAAGGGGCTGCAGGCCGCGAACGTTCGCAAGGTCTAGCACGCCTGTCGGCTGTTGATCCGAGCCCGGCTTCTCCCGTGGGAGGCCGGGCTTGTGAATTCGGGAGCCCCTAGCTCCCGCGCGCGATCCAGACCACCGCCCCGAGGATCGCGGCGGCGACGATCGCCGCCGCGATCACCGCCCAGCCCCTGGCCCGGCGCGGGGAGGTGTACCGCTCCAGGCCCGGGCTGGCGAGGCGCGCCCCGCGGGTCCGGTCGAGGTAGCGCCGGCCGGTGTCGCGCAGCGCCGGCATGTCCTTGCGCCTCACGGGGGCGCGATCCTAGCGCCGCGGCGGGGAGGGGGGAAACCACCCGCCACGCCAGGGTCCGGGCGCTCGGCCGCGTGGCCCCGAAGGTGCGAACGGCCCCTACACCGTGCTGCCCGTCCCCGGCGCCGCCTCCACCGGCGGCGGGCAACCTGGATGCGACGAAGTCGCGGATTGTCGGCCAGTGCCAGACGGTGAGATTATCGATCCTCACGAAGCCCAAGATCGGGGATCCAGCGCCGGAGGGCGCGCCCATCGTCGCTGGCCCCGGGGATCTCCAGCTTCGTCTGCGCAGAGGGCCTGGATGCCGGCAATTCTGGACACGAGCGCGGGCCTGGAGCTCCTGGACGTCATCCAGCTCAAGGGCGTGAGCCGCTTCTCCGGGAGCATCGCCGTCCAGGGCCTGGACTTCACCGGCCACCTCTACTTCCGCGACGGACAGATCATCCACGCCGAGACCGGGGACCTCGCCGGCGAGCCGGCCTTCCACGCCATCATCCAGCGGCCCGGCACCACCTTCTCCCTCCAGCCCAACGTCACCACCACCAGTCACACCATCGAGCGCAGCTGGCAGTTCCTGCTCATGGAGTCGCAGCGCCTGCTCGACGAGGACCGCCGTGCGGTCGGCACGCCCCAGCCGGCGCCGGCCCCCCCGGAGCGGCGCTTCGACCTGGTGGAGCGGATCCGGCGAGTGCCCGGGGTGGTGTGGGCGGCGCTCACGCCCAAGGCCGGCCCGGCCGGCACCGCCGACCGCCCGGCCGACCCGCTGGAGGTGCGCACCTCCCATCTCCCGGCGCTGGCGCGGGTGGTGGGGGAGCGGCTCGGGGTGGGCGAGGTGGTCGGCGCGACGGTGCAGGGCGCGGAGAGGAACCTCCTGCTCATGGCCACCAAGGCCTTCCACCTCCTCATCGTGGAGCAAGGGGGTGCCCAGGCCGGCGCCACCGAGGCCGAGATCCGAAAGCTCCTGGCGGCCAAGCGTTGAGCGACGGGCGGAGGGTGCGAAGCGGATGCAGACCCTGCTCCAGGACCTGAACTCGCTGCCCGGCGTGATCGGCAGCCTGTTCTGCGACCCGCAGCAGGGCGTCCTGTGCCGCGCCTTCCCCCCCAGCTTCGACGACGCCTCGCTCACCGCGGTGGCGGCCGCGGTCGCCGCCGCCGGCCCGGAGCTGCGCGGCGTGACCGGCCCGATCGGCGTCCTCGACCTGCGCTACCGCGAGGCCCGGGTCATGGTCCGCCCCGCCGGAACTGCCTCGCTCCTCGTGCTCTACGACAAGGCCGCCAACGCCCAGGAGGTCCTGGCCTTCGCCTCGGTGGCGTGCAAGAAGCTCGAGCGCCTGCGAGAGCCCGGCGCCCCGGGGGGCACGCCCGCCCGGGCGACCCCGGCGCCGCCGCCGGCCGCCACCGGCGCCCCGGCCCCGCCCGCCGCCCCCATCCCGTCGGCGACCGCGCGGGAGCGCAGGCTCTCGGTGACCACGCGGCGCCCGGTGCCGCTCTTCCCCATGGCGCTCGGGGCGGTGGCCATCGGGGCGGTGGTGGTGTTCGGAATCTACTCGCTCCGCTCGCCGTCGAGGGCCGCGGCCCCGGCTCCCGGGGCCCAGGAGGCCCCGGCCCCCATCCGCGGGCCGATCGATGTGAGGTTGCGCCTCTCCGGCGCCGACGCGCTGGCGGCGGAGCTCGTCCCGGCGCTGGCCCAGGCCTGGCTCTCCTCCCAGAAGGCCGTCGACATCGAGGTGAGCCGGCAGCCGGACCTGGTCTCGGTGGCGGCGGTGCTGGAGGGCAGGCCGGTGGGGGTGGAGATCTCGGCCGGGGGGACCGCCCGGGGCCTCGACGACCTCCTGGCCGGGAAGGCGGACGTGGCCCTGGCCACCCGCCGGGTGAAGCTCGACGAGCGGCAGAGGCTGTCGGTGCTCGGTGTCATGACCTCGCCTGCCAACGAGCACGTGCTGGGGCTGGGGGCGGTGGCCGTGATCGTGAACAGCGCCAACACGGTGCAGGCGCTCTCCCGCGATCAGCTCGCCGCCATCCTCTCCGGCGCGGCCTCGGACTGGTCCCAGTTCGGCGTGGCAGCCGACGAGGAATGGTCGGCGGTGGGCGTCAACGGCAAGGGCGGGCCGGTGGCCTCGGGGGTCCACGTCTACCTGCCCGACGACCGCACCGGCCTGCCGGAGCTGGTCCAGGCGGCGGTGCTGGAGGGAAGGCCCTACGTCAAGGACGCCAAGCGGCTGGCCACCAACCAGGCGGTGGCCGACGCGGTCATCGCCGATCCGGGCGGGGTGGCGATCGTGCCCATGTCGGCCACCGCCGGGGCGCGGGTGGTGCCCGTCTCCGACCCCGCCGCCCCGGCGCTGGTGCCCACCGCCTTCACGGTGGCCTCCGAGGACTATCTCCTCACCCACCGCCTCTACCTCTACACCGCCCAGGCCAGCCAGAACCCGGCGGTGGCGCGCTTCGTGGAGTTCGCGCTCTCGGCCGACGGCCAGGCGCTGGTGCGCAAGGCGGGGTTCGTGGAGCTGGGGGTGAAGGCGGAGCGGCGCACGCCGCCCGCCGGCGCGCCGCCCGACTACCTGCGGCTCACCGCCGGGGCGCGGCGGCTGTCCAGCACCTTCCGCTTCGAGGCCGGCGAGGCCGCGTTCGACACCCGCGCCCAGCGGGACCTCGACCGGGTGGTGGAGTACCTCCGAGAGAACGACCTGGGCGGCAGCGCGGTGCGGATCCTCGGCTTCGCCGACGGGAGCGGCAGCAAGGCCGCCAACCTGCAGCTCTCGGCTGACCGGGCCGCCCAGGTGGCCCGGGCCTTCGCCCAGCGCGGCGTCTCCGGCGCCACCGTGGCCGGGCTGGGATCGGCGCTCCCGGTGGCGGACAACGCCACCGAGGAGGGGCGCGGGCGCAACCGCCGGGTCGAGGTGTGGGTGGCGAGATAGGGTGGCGGCGCCCGCCGACAGGTGCGGGCGCGAGGCCCACCCTTCACTTCCGGTAGACGGCGGCCCGAGTCAGGTAGCCGCTCTTCACCAGCCGCTCCTCCAGGTTGTCGCGCGTGACCAGGGCGGGTGCGAGCAGCACCGCCTTCACCTGCCGCTTGTTGTTGGAGATGGTGCGGCCGCCGGTGTCCCAGGTCCTCCCCCGCGCCAGGGCCTCGGCCATCTCCACCGCTGCTCTCCCCAGGAGCCGCGTGTCCTTGAAGACGGTCATTCCCTGCTCCCCCCGGACGATACGCTGGGCGGCGGCCACATCGCCGTCCTGGCCGGTGATGGGGACCTTCCCGGCCAGCCCCTGGGCGGCGAGGGCCTCCACGCAGCCGCCGGCGGTCCCGTCGTTGGGAGCCAGGACCCCCTGCACGTCGTTGTGCGCGGCGGCCAGCCCCTGCTCGCACAGCCGGCGGGCCTCCTCCGGCGCCCAGTCCTTGACCGCCTGCTCCAGCACCACCTTCACCTCGCCCTTGTCCACCAGGGGCTGCAGGTACTTCATCGCCCCCTGCTTGAAGAGCTTGGCGTTGTTGTCGGTGGGAGCGCCGGAGAGGACGAGCAGGTTGCCCTTGCCGACCTTCTTGGAGAGCCACTCGCCCTGGATCTCGCCCACCTTCACGTTGTCGAAGGAGAGGTAGTAGTAGTCGTGCGGCGAGTCGAGGACCAGCCGGTCGTAGCTGATGACCTGCACCCCGGCCTTCACCGCCCGATCGACGATGGCCGCGGCGGCGGTGGCGTCGTTGGGCGCCACGATCAGCACCTTGATGCCCTGGGCGATGAGCGCCTCGCACTGGGCCAGCTGCTTGGGGGCGTCGTTCTCCGAGATCTGGACGAGGAGATCGATCCCCCGCTTCTTGGCCTCGGCCAGCATGGTGAGCTTGTCCTTCACCCACCGCTCCTCGCGGATGGGGAGCGACAGCCCCACCTTGAGCCGCCTGCCGTTGCGGTCGGCCGCGGAGGGGGCGGGCAGCACCTCGTCGGCCGGAGGCGCCGCGGTCGCGCCGGCGGGCGGCGCGGCCGGGCCGGCGCGGGCGGAGGCCAGCTCCTCGCGCACCTCCCGGAGCTCCTCCTCCAGCGCCTGGGCCTTGCGCTCGGCCGCCGCCTGGGCCGCCTGGGCGGTGGCCAGGTGCGCGTCGGCTCCGCCCAGCTCGCGCTGGCAGCGGGCCAGCTCGGTGATGGCCGCCTGCTGGCCGCAGGAGGCGAGGGCGAGCGCCAGCGCGGCCGCGGGGAATCGCTTCATGATCGGGCTCCTTGGAGTGCCACCATGCTACCGCACCTGGCTGGCCCGACGAACCGCCGGACGTCGCGCAGGATGTGCGATAGGCGATCACAGGGGGATGTTGCCGTGCTTCTTGGGTGGCAGCTCCTGTCGCTTGTTGCGCAGCATCTCCAGTGCCCGGATCACCCTGGGCCGCGTGTCCTCGGGCCGGATCACCTCGTCCACGTAGCCCAGCTCGGCCGCCTTGTAGGGGTTGGCGAACTTCTCCCGGTACTCCTCGATGAGCCGCGCCCGCTCGGCGGCCGGGTCGGAGGCCGCGGCCAGCTCCCGGCGGAAGACGATGTTCACCGCTCCCTCTGGGCCCATCACCGCGATCTCGGCGGTGGGGTAGGCGAGGTTGACGTCGGCCCGGATGTGCTTGGAGGCCATGACATCGTAGGCGCCGCCGTATGCCTTGCGGGTGATGACGGTGACCTTGGGGACGGTGGCCTCGGCGAAGGCGAAGAGGAGCTTGGCGCCGTGGACGATGATCCCGTTCCACTCCTGGTCGGTGCCGGGGAGGAAGCCGGGCACGTCCACGAAGGTGAGCAGGGGGATGCCGAAGGCGTCGCAGAACCGGACGAAGCGGGCGGCCTTCTTGGAGGCGTCGATGTCCAGCACCCCGGCCAGCACCGCAGGCTGGTTGGCCACGATCCCCACCGGACGCCCGTTGAGCCGCGCGAACCCCACCACGATGTTCATGGCGTGGTGCTCGGCCACCTCGAAGAAGTGCCGGTCGTCCACCACCGCCCGGATGATCTCCTTCATGTCGTAGGGCTTGTTGGGGCTGTCCGGCACCACCGTGCGCAGGAGGTCGTCGCGCCGCCCCGGGTCATCGGAGCAGGGCTGGGCCGGCAGGTCGTCGGCATTGTTGGAGGGCAGGAAGGAGAGGAGCTCGCGCACCCCCTTGAGCGTCGACTCCTCGTTGTCGAGCGCGAAGTGGGCCACGCCGGATCGGGTGGAGTGGGTCCGGGCGCCGCCCAGGTCCTCCTTGGTCACCTCCTCGTGCGTGACGGTCCGGATCACGTCGGGGCCGGTGATGAACATGTAGGAGGTGTCCTTCACCATGAAGACGAAGTCGGTGATGGCCGGGCTGTAGACCGCGCCGCCGGCGCAGGGGCCCAGCACCACCGAGATCTGCGGGATGACGCCCGAGGCCAGGGTGTTGCGCAGGAAGATGTCGGCGTAGCCGGCCAGGGAGACCACCCCCTCCTGAATGCGGGCGCCGCCCGAGTCGTTGAGCCCCACCACCGGGCACCCCACCTCCATGGCCAGGTCCATCACCTTGCAGATCTTCTCGGAGAAGGCACCGGATAAGGAGCCGCCGAAGACGGTGAAGTCCTGCGCGAAGACGAAGACCTGGCGGCCCTCGACCAGCCCGTAGCCGGTCACCACCCCGTCGCCCAGCACCCGCTGCGAGGCCATCCCGAAGTCGGAGCAGCGGTGGGTCTTGAACCGGTCCAGCTCCACGAAGGAGCCGGGGTCCAGGAACAGGTCGATCCGCTCGCGGGCGGTGAGCTTCCCGGACTGGTGCTGGCGTGCGATCCGATCCTCGCCTCCGCCCTTCTCGGCCTCGGCGTCGAGGGCGTCCAGGCGGGCGCGGCGCGGATCGGGGTCGACGGGGGTGGACATGGGCTCCTCCCTGGCTCGGGGCTAGGGTGCCACAGGCGACGAAGTTCTGCCGCGGCGCGTGGGGCCCCGGGCGCGGCCCATCCGGAGCGCCGTCACAGCACGCGGCCGGATCGGGACCACCATCCCGCCCAGGCCCGGGCAGCGGCCTCGCGCTCCGCCGGTGCGGCGTCGGGCGAGTACTGGACGGGGGAGGGAGCGGCCGCGGACAGCTCGGCGGCGGCGGCCTCCCGGATGGTGCGGTCGGCGGAGGTGAGGCCGGAGAAGAGCCATTCGGCGCGGCCGCGGCCCCGGTTCTCCTTCCACCAGGAGAGCCAGCGGCGGGCATCGGTCCCGTGGCGCTGGAGGGTGATGCGCTCCAGCGCGGCGCCGGCGGCCTCCGCGGCGGGGCCGCTGGTGGTCTCCAGCACCTGGACGAGCAGCGGGATGGCCTCCAGGTCGCGCAGCGAGCCCAGGGCCCGGGCCGCACCGGCGGTGCGCGCCGCCACCCCGGACAGCAGCGCGCGGCGCAGCTTGTCGGGGACGCCGCGCATGGCCGGGTGGCCGCGGTTCCGGCCCAGCGCCTCGGCGGCGGCGCTGGCCACCCGCGGGTCGGCATCCAGGGCCCGGTCGGCCAGCGGCCCGAACGCGGCCGGCTCCGCCGCGGCGCCCAGGAGCACCGCCGCGGCCCGGCGGCGCGAGGGGTCGGCCTCCTGGAGCACCCCCAGGAGCTGCGGGACCGCCGCGGCGCCGTGCAGGGAGAGGGCCGCCGGGACCGGGCCGTAGTGGGCCGGCTCATGGGTGTGCTCGTCCTCGACCGGCCCCGGCAGCGCCGCCACCAGGGCCTCCACCGCGGCCTCGCCCTGGGCCGCCAGGCGCGCCACGCTCTGCGCCCGCTTGGGCGAGCCCGGCGAGGTGTTCACCAGTCGCGCGATCTCGCTCTCCACCCCGCGCGCCGCGGCCGCCTCTCCGTCGTCCTCGAAGTCGATCTCGAAGTCAGGGAGCTGCGCCGCCGGCTCCCGGGTGCGCCAGTCCTCGGGGGCGGGTACGGGCGCCGCCGCGCCCGGCGCCCGGGCGGGAGGCGCCGGCGGGCCGGCGGGCGCGGCCTCCGGCGAGGGAGCGGGCGGGGTCGCCGGAGCCGGGGCGGCCGCGGGCTCCGGGGCCGGCCCCTCCGCCGTCCGGGGCGCGGAGGGTGTGGCGGGCTGCCCGTCCGGCGCGGCCGCCGCTCCCCTCTCGCGCCGGGCCTTGCGCTCGCGGATAACCCGCTCGAACGCGGCGCCGAGCGTGGCCAGGAAGAGGAGCAGGTCGCCGAGGCGCCGGGCCGAGACCGGGGCCTCGCCGTTGTCGGCGTAGAGGAGGCAGGCGGCCCGGTCCCGCAGGACCACCGGGCAGACCAGCACGGTGCGGGGGTTGCCCCGGCCCAGCCCGGTGAGGATGGCCTCGTTCCCGGAGAGGCCGGGGGCCACCGGGCCGAGGTAGGGCGCCCGCGTGTCGATGACCGTGCGGAAGATGCCGGGGTCGCTGGTGTAGATGGCCGTGCCGCGGCACTGCTCGCGCGCGTCCTCCTGGGGGCCGAGCGCGTCGTGCCCGGCCACCGCGTCCCGGGTGACGGCGAAGAGGGCGGCGAACTCGAAGAAGTCGCGGGCGTAGCGCAGGGCGACCAGCACCAGCTCGTCGCGGCTCCCCGCGGCGGCGGCCGCGGCGCGCGCCTGCTCCAGGGTCCAGTGCGGGGGAGCGCTCCGGTCGAGCTCCGGCTCCGGCTTGGGCACCGGGCCGGGCTCGGCTGCGCCGCCCTGCCCCTCAAAGGCCCCGGGTCCAGGGCCGAGGTCCTCGAGGGCGTCGTCCAGCCAAGGGAAGTCGTCGGACTCCAGGGCCTGCGCCAGCGCGGCGGCCAGCGGCTCCAGCGGCTCGGAGGCGTCGCGGGCGAAGCCGACCAGGGGCGGCGATGCCGGCGGGGGGAGCTCCCCGGGCGCGGGCTGCTCCCCGGCCCGGGCCCCCAGGGCGATCACCGTCGGTGCCTCGGAGCCGCCGCCCGCCTCCCGGGGCGACGCTGGGGTGGCCGCGCCCGGCTCGCGGGGCGGCCCGGAGGCACCGCCGTCGGTGGCCAGGGCGGCGAAGCGCGGGTCCAGCGCCGCGCCGTAGAGCCGGTGGATGAGCGCCCGCACCCGCCACTCGGGCCCGACGTGTGCCGTGAGGTGCAGCGAGAGCATGAAGCTGATCTCGTCCAGCAGGCCGAGGTCCACCGGGTAGGTGGCGACCAGAGAGAGCTCGCGGCCGTCGAGGGCGAAGGGCGCGAGCCCGTGCCGCTCGGCCACCCGGGACGGGAAGACCCGCCGGGCGCGGGCGTCGGCCGCCTCCCAGGCGTGGTCCGGTGCGGGGGGAAGGTCGGTGGCCCGTGAGAGGGCGGAGACGAGCCGCCCCTCGTCCACCGCGCCCAGCTCGAGCAGGGCCGTGTCCAGGGTGCCGCCCCGCTCCGACTGCCGGAGGACCGCCCGCTCCAAGTCGGCGGCGCTGACCGCGCCTTCTTCGACGAGGAGGGCGGCGAGGTCCTTCGGCACGATGGCGGTTGTAGGACCCCTGGCGGAAGCGGTCAAGGAGCCTGGACCACCCAGGTCCGGGCCAACAGGTCGTGGAGGGCCCTGCCGCTCCGGGTGAACAGCGCCAACAGGACGCCCAGCCCCAAGAGCCCCAGGGACAAGGCGGCGGCGGCCGCGCGCCATGCGCTCCGACCCAGCCCGGGCCGGCTCCCGTCTGGCCCCACCACCCTGAGACCGAGCAGGCGCTTCCCCAGGGTCGCGCCGGCCAGGCCGTGCGACAGGGCGTGGTAGACGGCGAAGAGGATGACGACACTGGCCAGCATGGGCAGGGTGATCCCCCGCGCCTCGGCCGCGGCCAGGTCGAGGACGCCGGCGGCATCCAGCGGGCCGGAGTGCGGCAGGCGCTCCACCGCGGCGCGAAGCGCCAGGGCGAAGAGCGCCAGGAAGGGGAGGCCGTCGATGACCCAGGCCATCACTCTCCGCACCCCCGAGGCGCGGCGGAGGTGGACCTCCATGGGCGCGACCTCGACCTCGAGATCCGGTCCGGCGTCCGGCCTCCGGGCCTCAGGCGCCGGCGCGGCCGGCGCCCTGGCCACGGCCGGCGGCGGGGTACGCACGGCAGCGGGCGGCGGGCGA
The DNA here is from genome assembly GCA_035541675.1 of Anaeromyxobacter sp. Lineage (GTDB taxonomy): Bacteria > Myxococcota > Myxococcia > Myxococcales > Anaeromyxobacteraceae > Anaeromyxobacter. The sequence continues at coordinate 42,307 of DATKMW010000110.1, forward strand.
CTCGGCGGCGGCGCGGGGCGCGGGTCCGGCGGCGGCGGACGCGCGGCGGCGGGCGGCGGGCGGGCGGGGGGGGGCGGCGCGGGCCGGGCGGCGGGGGCGGCCGGCGGCGAGGCGGCGGGGCGGGCGGGAGGGGCCGCCGGCGGAGCGGCGCGGGGACGGGGTGCGGGGGCCGGGGCTGCGGGCGGGGAGGGGGCGGGGGTGGCGTGGGCGGCGGGCACCTCCGGCGGCTCCGGCCCGGTGAGGCGACGGTCGAGCGAGAGCGAGGTGTCGAGCTTGGCCGGCGTCGGCTCGGGTCGGAGCGAGAGCGGCGCGCCGCAACCCGGGCAGAACAACGTGCCCTCCTCCGCCTCCCGGCGGCAGCGCGGGCAGATAACGATGACCACCACGCCGGGAGGCTACACCATGTCGCCGAACCGCGCCTGAATGAGGACCACCGCCGCCAGCGCGGCCGTCTCGGCCCGCAGGATGCGCGGGCCCACCGCCACCCGACGGGCGCCGGCCGCCTCGCAGGCCTGCACCTCCTCGGGGGTGAGGCCGCCCTCCGGGCCGACCACGGCGGCCAGGCCGGCGGGGGCCCCGGGCAGCGCAGAGAGCGGCTCGCCGCCCGGATCGAGGACGAGGCGGGCGAGGCCGGGCGGGATGGCGGCCAGGGCGGACTCCAGCGACGGGGCCAGGCGGACCTCGGGGACGTCGGCGCGGCCGCACTGCCGCGCCGCCTCGGCGGCGATCCGGGCCCAGCGTCCGACCCGGGCCTCGCCCCTCCCCGGCTCCAGCCGGACCACCGACCGGCCCGCGGCGAAGGGCAGGACGCAGGTCGCGCCCAGCTCGGTGGCCTTCTGCACCACCAGGTCCATCTTCTGGCCCTTGGAGAGCGCAGGGAGGAGCCACAGGGCGAGCGCTGGCCGCGCCTCGCGCCGGGGGCCCAGGCGCAGCCGCTCGTGGCCCGGGAGGACGACGGCGCCGTAGGCGCTCCCCCGGCCATCGAAGAGCTCCAGCTCCGCCCCGGCCTCGAGCCGCAAGACGTCCCGCAGGTAGTGGCGGGCCTCGGGGGTGAGGGCGGCCTCGCCCGGGCCGATCCGTTCCGGCGGCAAGAAGAGCCGGCGGGTGGTCACCGGGCCGCCTCCCGGCGGAAGGCGAGGAGGCTCCACTCTCCGTCTCGCCGGCAGAGCGCCGGGACGGGGGCGAGCCCGGCGGCGGCGTAGGCGGTCCGCACCTCCTCCTCCTGGGAGAGGAGCACGCCGGAGACCGCGGCCACGCCGCCGGGGGCGACGTGCGCCGCCATCTCCCGGGCCAGCTCCACCAGCGTGTTGGCCAGGATGTTGGCCACCACCACCTGGTACTGGCCGTCGATGGTGGCGAGCGGCTCGGACGAGATCTCGATCGGGGCGCCGTTGCGCGCGGCGTTGTCCCTGGCCACCTCGACCGCCACCGGGTCGTTGTCGTTGGCCCGCACCCGGCCGGCCCCGAGCTTGTGGGCGGCGATGGCCAGCAGGCCGGAGCCGGTTCCCACGTCGAGCACCGAGGCGCCCGGCCGCCCGGCCAGGAGGTCGGAGAGGATGGCCAGGCACAGCGCGGTGGTGGGGTGGGTTCCGGTGCCGAAGGCCATGCCGGGGTCGAGCACCACCTCGACCGAGCCCGGGGGGGCGGCGGCGCTGACCCACGACGGTCGGACGAGCACCCTCCCGGCGACCACCGGTCCGAGGCCGGCCTTCCAGGCCTCGCCCCAGTCGCGATCGGCGACCTCCTCGACGCGCCCGCCCAGCGCCGCCCGGGCCTGCTCCGCCTCGGCGGCGCCGGCGAACCACCCCAAGAGCACCGCGCACCCCTCGGGCGGGGCTGCGCCCGGCATGGGCGTTCCCTCCCCGTCGCGGACCTCCACCCCCACCGCGCCCAGATCCCAAAGGTCGGCGGAGAGCTGCTCGGCCAGCTCCGCCGAGGTCTCGAGGATGAGGGAGAAGGTAGGCAAGGGGCCTCCGCGCGGGCTGGAGGATCGCGCCGCCCGGGGTGCAGGTAAAGCGCGTCCTGTCCGCGATATCACCGCTCCGCCCCATTTCGCGCGCCCCGGGCTTCGGCGGTACCATGCTCGCCGGCATGGCTTCCGGCTCCGGCTTCCGCGTCCTACTGGTCGAGCCCGACGCCGGGCTCTCCGAGGAGATCCGACGTGCCTTCGGGCCGCTCGGCTTCACCGTGACGGCGGTGGCCTCCGGGGAGCAGGCCCTCGAGCGCTGCCGCAGGGAGACACCCGAGCTGATCCTGCTCGCCGCCGAGCTCCCCGACATGAGCGGCTTCTCGGTGTGCAACCGGCTCAAGCGGGCGCTGGGCTCGGTGCCGCTCCTCGTCTACACCGGCGAGGCGACCGACTCGGCCATCGAGGCGCACCGGGCCACGCGCACGCGAGCCGACGACTACCTTCGCAAGCCCTTCGAGCTGGCCGAGCTTCTGGGGAGGGCGGCGGTCCTCCTCCACGCCGATGCCCCCGTCCCCCCACCCCCGCCCGCGCCCCCTTCGCCGCCCCGGCTCGACGGCCGCCGCCCCGCGGCGCCCGAGCCCGAGGGGCCGCCGGTGCTGCAGCGCGTCTCCTCTGCCCAGGTCGCCTCGCTCGGGCTGGCCAGCGCGCTCGCCGCCGCCAGCCACCCGCCGCCGGAGCCGGCCGCGACCCCGGCTCCCCCGCCGGCTCCTCCTCCGCCGCAGGCGGAGGCCGCCCCGCCGCGGCCGGCGGAGGCTGCCCCCGCGCCGCGGCCGTCCCCGCCGCCGGTGCCCCCGCCGCGGCCGCAGGCCACCCTGGCCAAGATCAAGGTCCCCCGCGCCGATCCGGCCGACGTCCTGGCGGAGTGGCCCCGCGATCCCAGCCCGCCCAAGGGGACGCCGGACGAGAAGCTCGAGTACTTCCGCGACCGGCTCCGCGCGCGCGACGCGTTCCTGGCCAAGGTGCGCGACGCCATCTCCCAGCAGAAGGCGGAGCTGGCCGAGGCGAGCGGAGCCCGCGACCTCCTCCAGGAGTCGCTCGACCAGGAGAAGGCCCGGTCCGAGGAGCTGTCGCACCGGCTGCAGGAGGCGGGGCAGGACGCTGCTGCCCTGAAGGCGCAGCTCGCCGACCTGCGCGGCCAGCTCGGGGAGAGCGAGGCCACCCGCCGTTCGCTCTCCGAGGTGCTGGACGAGACGATGCGGCAGCACGAGGCCTCGGAGCAGGCCTGGTCCGGGCGCGTGGCCGCGGCCGAGGAGGCGCGGGCCCGGCTCGAGGCCGAGCTCACCGATGCCCGCGACGGGCACGCCCGGGCGGTGGCCTCCCTGGAGGCCGACCGCGCCGACGAGCGGGCGCGGCTGGAGGCGAGCCGCGCCGACGCCGAGGCCGCCGGACAGGCCGCCCTCTCCCACGCCGAGGAGGAGCGCCAGGCCGAGCGCGAGGCGGCCGCGGCGCGGCTGGAGGCCGCCCAGGCGCGCATCCTGGAGGTCACCGGGGATCGGGACGGGATCGAGGCCGAACGGGTCCGGCTCGCCGCCGAGCTGGCCGCCCGCGAGCAGGCGCTGGCCGAGCTCGAGGCCCGCGCCGCCGAGCAGCAGCGCGAGGCCCAGGCCGCGGCCGAGGCCGACCGGGCCCGGCTGGAGGAGTCGGAGGCGCGCCTCCAGCTCACCGCCGGGGAGCGGGACGACGCGCTGGCGCGGGCCGGGTCCCTGGAGGCGGAGCTGGCCCGGGCCGCCGACGCCCGCAAGCAGCTGGAGGAGATGCTCCGCCACGCCCGTGCCGAGACACGCGCCTACGACCAGAAGGCGATCGCCGCCGAGCATGCCTACCAGGCCAAGGCGGCGGAGCTCACCGCCGCCCAGCAGCGGGTGGGCGACCTCACCCATGCGCTGGAGGAAGGGCGCGCCTCGGTGGAGGGCACCCGCGGCGAGCTGGCACGGGTGGAGGGGGGCCGGGCCGAGGCCGAGCGGCGGGCGGCCGAGGCGGTGGCCGGCCGCGACCAGCTGGCCCGCGAGCTGGAGGTCGCCCGGCGCGCCGCCGAGGGAGACCAGGAACGGGCTCGCCGGCTGGAGGGCGAGGTCCAGCGGCTGGCCCGGCTGGAGCCGGTGGCCGAGGAGGCCTCGCGCCTGCGCCGGGAGGTCGCCTCCCTGCGCGACATGGTTCAGCAGCGCACCCAGGCAGCCGAGTCGGCCTCCCGGGCCGCGCAGGCCGCCGGCGCCGAGCGGGCCAAGGTGGAGGAGCGGCTGGCGGTGGAGGCCGGCAAGCTGCAGGGCGGCCTGACCCGGCTCGAGGCCGACCTGGCCGCGGCGCGCCGCCGGCTCTCGGAGGTCGAGGCCGAGCGGAACGCCCGCGCCGGCGAGCTGGCTCGGTCCCGCGCCGACCTCGAGCGCGTCCAGGGGGAGCTGGCCCGCGCCAGCGCCGCCGCCGAGGCGCGGCACAAGGCGGTCTCGGCCGAGGCGGGCGAGCTGGAGCAGCGCCACCAGGGCGAGGTGGCCCGGCTCAAGGCAGCCCTGGTCGATCTGGAGAAGCACCTCGAGGCCCGGGCTCGCGCCGAGATGGCCGCCAAGAAGCGCCTGCAGGAGCTGGAGCGGGCCGCCGCGGCGCCGCAGCAGGTCGCCGCCGACCCGGCCGAGGTGGCCAGGCTCAAGCAGGCGGTGCAGAAGCTCACCGAGGATGCGGAGGAGCTCCGCGGCGAGAACGACTTCCTGAACGGCGAGGTGGCGCGCTACGTCCAGAAGAACAAGGACCTCGCGGCCCAGCTGGCCTCGATGAAGGAATCCTAGCGTCCCGGGGCGGGGCGCGGGTCACCCCAGGGGACGCGGCGCCGGCCGGGCGCCCATGGTAGTCCACGCCCCATGCCCCTAGGGCCCATGGCTCCGTTCCTCCTGGCGCTCGCCCTCGGGCCCGGTCTGGCCGCGGCGGAGGAGCCCTGCGCCCCGGTGAAGCCCTGCGAGATCCCCGACGAGGCCCCACCGCCGCCGCCCGAGGTACCGGCCGACTTCGGGGCCGAGGTCCGGACGCTCTTCGACCTCGTGAGCTGCCGGGGGCGGCCGCCGGCGGGCCTCGACGCCGCGGCCGTGCAGGAGTTCTGCGGGCGCCAGGCGCCCCGCCTCGGCCGGGCGCGCCGCGCCGCCGCGGCGCTCGACGCCGTCCTCGCCCCACTGCGGCCCGATCGCCTGCCCTCGGCGGCGGTGAGCCCGCTCTCCGACGCGGGACTGCTGAGGGTGCTCGTCGCCTACCCGGGCGCCCGCAACGTCACCACCCTCTCGCCCCGGCGTGCGGGCGACCCCCGGCTGCTCCCCCGGCTCTCCGACCCGGGGCGGCTGCGCGCCTTCCTCTCGGCGGTCGAGGCCGACACCGAGGAGCTGGTCCGCGGCGCGGGCGGCGAGACCCGTGGGGACGCGGGCGCCCTGCCGGTGCTGCTCCTGTCGGCGGCGGTGGCCGGGCAGGAGCCCGCCGCGCTGCGCTTCTTCCGGGTGGAGCCGGCCGGTACCCTCCACTACCTGGGGCAGAAGGAGCTGGCCGCCCAGGAGCAGGCCGGCGGCGGGGGCGCCTTCTCCAGCTGCGAGCTCGAGCTCGTCCGCCCGGGCCAGGCGACGAAGGCCGTCACCGTCCGCCACCTGGCAGCGGACCTGTCCGACCGCGGCGCCGCCGCCGACCCCGGACCGCTGGCGCACCTCGCGCTCAAGGGCCCGTTCACCGCGCTGCTCGAGGAAGCGGGCGCGCTGGGCGGCGACGGGTACGGCCGGCTGCGGGCGCTGCTCCTCTCCCGGTCCGCCTGCCTGATCACCGATGGAACGGGGCTGGCAGCGGACGAGCTCCGGAGGGCGGGCCTGACCGTGGAGGTCCGCCCCCTCCCCGGCGCGGGGAAGGGCGCGGTGGTGGCGGTGGCCCGGCGGTCCAGCTAGGTCCGGGGGCGCAATGGCCCGCCCCTTCGGCGTCTACGTCCACTTCCCCTACTGCAGGCACCGCTGCCCGTATTGCGACTTCGCGGTCACCACCGAGCCGGTCCCGCGTGGCAGGAGCTACGCCCGGGCCATCCTCAGGGAGCTCGCCCTCCGGGCGGGGGCGTTCGACGGGCTCGAGCTCAGGAGCATCTACCTGGGAGGAGGGACCCCCTCGCTCTGGGATCCGGCCGAGGTGGCCGAGGTGATCGGCGAGATCCGGGGCCGCTTCTCCGCGGTTGCCGTCCGCGACCTGGAGATCACGCTGGAGGTGAATCCGGAGTCGTCCGGACGGGCCCAGCTCCGCGCCTGGCGCGCGGCGGGGGTGAACCGCGTCTCGGTGGGGGCGCAATCCTTCGACCCGGGGGTGCTGGCCAAGCTGGGACGCCGCCACGGTCCGGAGGAGGCCGAGCGCGCCATCCGCGAGGCCGCCGAGGAGATCGCCAACGTCAGCGTCGACCTCATCCACGCCTCGCGCCGCTCGACGCCGGCCTCGGCGGCGACCGACGCCGCGCGGGCGGTGGCCGCCGGGGCGGTCCACGTCTCCGACTACGCGCTCACCGTCGACGCCGAGGTCCTGGCCGAGGAGGTCCCCTTCGCCCGGATGGCACGGGCCGGGCGGCTGCCGCTGCCCGGCGAGGAGGAGGCGGCCGCGCAGGGGCGGGCCCTCCGAGCGGCGCTCAGGCGGGCCGGGCTGCAGCGGTACGAGATCTCCAACCACGCCCGTCCCGGGCGGGAATCCGTCCACAACCGGCTCTACTGGGAGAGCGAGAGCTACCTGGGCCTGGGCGCGGGGGCCTACGGCTGCCTCCGGGGCGAGGCGGGCTCGGTGCGCTACGGCAACCTGCGGGACACGCCGGCCTGGCTCGCGGCGGTGGAGGCGAGCCGGCTCCCCAGCGCCGAGGAGGACCGGCTGGACCCGCGGGCGGAGCGGAACGAGCGGGTGATGCTGGCCCTCCGGACCATCTCCGGCGCTCCGCTCGGCTGGCTCGCGCCGGCCGCGTCCCGGGAGGTGGAGGGCCTCCTGAGGCGCCGGCTGGCGGTCGTCCGCGCCGGCCGGCTGGTCCTGACCAGCCGGGGCATGGACCTCCACAGCGCCGTCGCCGAGCGGCTGTTCGAGTAGGATATCGGCCATGGCCTGCTCGCGCAGCTTCGCGGACCACGCGCTCGACCTCCTCTCCGGCCTGGGCCCGGTCCAGGCGAGGCGGATGTTCGGGGGGTTCGGCGTCTACGCCCGCGGCGTGATGTTCGGGCTCCTCGACGACGACGAGCTGTTCCTCCGGGTGGACGGCGAGTCGGAGGGCCGCTTCACCGCGGCCGGCTGCAGGCGGTGGGTGTACCCGGGCAACACCACCATGTCGACGAGCTACTTCCGCCCGCCCGACGAGGCCCACGAGGACCCGGAGGCCATGCAGCCGTGGGCGAGGCTGGGGCTGGAGGCGGCGCTGCGGAGGAAGGCGGCCAAGGACGCCGGGGCCGCGGCGGCGGCGGCGCGCCGGGCGGAGCGGGAAAGGAAGGCGAAGGCCCAGTCGAAGGCGCCTTCCCCGGCGAGGCGAAGGGCGACGGCGAGGGCGGGTCGGCCGGCGAGGAAGGGGAAGAGGTGACCGGGGCAGGCCCGGGCGGGGGCTCGACGGCCATGAGCCCCAAGTCGACCGCCCGTTTCGCCCCCCTGGTCCTCATCCTCCTGGCCATGCCCGCGACCCCGTCCTCCGCGCCGGACGCCGACGGCCTCGCCGCCTGGAAGGAGTGGCGCGCGCGCCGCGCGGCGCGGCTCCAGGACCCCGAGGGCTGGCTGGCCCTGGCCGGGCTTCACTGGCTGTCGGAGGGAGAGAACCGGGTCGAGGGGCTCCCCGGCGCCTTCGAGCTGCGCGGCGGCCGGGTCACGCTCCGGGCCGCCGCCGGCGACGGCTGGACGCTCGAGGGCGCGCCGGTGACGGAGCGGGTGCTCACCAGCGACGCCGCCGAGAAGCCCGACCGCCTCCGGCTCGGCGCCCGCGTGGTGCAGGTGATCGAGCGCGGCGGCGAGCTCGCGCTCCGGGTCTGGGACGCGGGGAGCCCGGCGCTCCGGGCGTTCCACGGCGTCGACACCTTCCCCTACGATCGGCGCTGGCGCATCCAGGCGCGCTGGGAAGCCTACCCGAGCCCCCGCGAGGTGGAGCAGCCCTCCGCCGCCGGGCCGCCGCAGAAGGCCCTGGCCCCGGGGCGGGCCCACTTCACGGTGGGCGGGCGGGCGCTCACGCTCGAGCCGGTCGACGAGGACGGCGAGCTCCTGTTCGTCTTCAAGGACGCGACCGCGCCGCGGGAGACCTACGGCGCGGGGCGGTTCCTCCTGGCCAAGGCGCCCGAAGGCGGCGAGGTCGTGCTCGACTTCAACCGCGCCTACAACCCGCCCTGCGCCTTCACGCCCTACGCGACCTGCCCGCTCCCCGAGAGCCACAACGTCCTCCCCGTCCGCATCGAGGCGGGGGAGAGGAAGTACGGGGAGCACTGATCGCCCGGGAGCGCGCCCGGCAGGAAGGCGTCGAGGGGTCAAGGAAGGGGTCGCCCTGCGCCGGGGCCCTCCGGCCAACGACCCGGCGAGTCATCTCCCGACAGTGAACACCGGAAGGGTACCGGCGCTCCCGCCTCTTGACCAGCCCGGGGAGCGATCCTCGCCGAGGCTCGGCTTGCCTGGCGAGCGATCTCGCCGCGGGAATCACGGAGCGGCCACCGGTTCGCCACCCTGTAAGCGAAGGCTTGCCCTGGTCCGTCGAAGGGGCCGAATGCCCCACCCCGATGTGCGTGCCGAGAACACGGTATGCGACACGGCGTCACGCACGGCTAGCCTCGATGTTCCGCCGGGATGGCGGCGGCCGTTTCCTTGGAGGTAGTCCATGATGACGAAGAGCGACAGGGTCCGGCGTGGCTGGCCGGGCAGAGCTGGATACGAGGCGGGGGTGGTCCTGATCGCGGCCGTGGGATCCCTGGCCGCGCCGGTGAGGGCCGCCGTGCCGGCGCCGTCCTTGCCGGACCTGACCGGCATCGTCACGGACAGTCGATCGGCCATCGCCCTCGGCAAGGCGCTGTTCTGGGACCAGCAGGCGGGCAGTGCCGGCAACGCCTGCGCCAGCTGCCACTTCCACGCGGGTGCGGACACGCGTCTCACGAACCAGCTCTCGCCCGGCTTCACCGACATCACCAAGGGACCGAACGGCGACACCGCCTTCGGCTCGACCGAGTCCGACACCGGGACGGTCCCGGCCGGCGACATGCCCTCGGGCGTCCCGGCCGGACCCGACTACACGCTAACCAGCGCCGACTTCCCCTTGCACCTGCTCTCCGACGAGACCGACCGGAACTCGCCCATCGTCACCACCACCAACGATCGGGTGTCGTCGCAGGGCATGTTCGACCAGCAGTTCCAGAGCGTCCTGCCGCTCGGCCTCAACGACTTGTGCGGCCCCGCCGACGGGACCATCTTCCACGCCGGCGCCTATCCCGCCCGCCAGGTCGAGCCGCGCAACACGCCCTCGACCATCAACGCGGTCTTCAACCAGCGCCAGTTCTGGGACGGACGGGCCAACAACATGTTCAACGGCGTGGGCGTGTTCGGCGCGCGCGACATCCTCGGCGATCCCAACATGCGGCTCATCGTCCTCGACGCGGGCAACAACCTCCAGCTCGGCTCGCTCCAGCTCAACGACGCCAGCCTCGCCTCGCAGGCGGTGGGGCCGCCCACCAGCTTCAGGGAGATGTCCTGCAACGGCCGCACCTTCCGGGCGCTGGGCCGCAAGATGCTCCTGACCATCCCCCTCCTCCAGCAGAAGGTGGCCAAGGACGACAGCGTCCTCGGCCCCTACGCCAGCAAGAGCGGACAGGGGCTCGCGGCCCAGTACCTGTACGCAGCGCTCATCAGCAAGGCCTTCGACAAGAAGTACTGGGCCTCGCCCGGCCTGTGGGACATCGTGAACGGGCAGCTGGTCAAGAGCAAGACCGGCTACACGCAGATGGAGACCAACTTCTCCATGTTCTGGGGGATCTCCATCATGCTCTACGAGTCCACCCTGGTCTCGGGGCAGAGTGAGTACGACTCGCTCATCGGCTCCGGGGACCTGGTGGTCCCCTCGGTGGGCAACATCAACCTCGACTGCCAGGCATCGGCCAACGTCGATCCGCTGCTCGCCCGGGGCTGCAAGCTCTTCAACCGGTTCCCCTTCGGCCCGCCGCCGGCGGACGGCGTGCGTGGGGTCGGCTGCGCCTTCTGCCACGGTGGGCCCATCTTCACGGAGATCGCCAAGCCGGCCGGAACGACGTTCACGCCGTTCCTCACCCCCGTCCCCGACGTCAACGGAGTGCTCGACGTCCGCGACAACGGGTTCGCGAACATCGGTGTCCGGCCGGTGTGGAGCGATCCCATGGTGGGCGGCACGGACCCGTACGGAAACCCCCTCTCCTACGGGCGCCAGTACAAGTCGGGGCAGGTCCTCGATCCCTTCCTGCAGGCGGCGATCGCCGACGGCGTCAGCATCCAGCCGAACATCGCCAGCGGAGCCGTGAGCAAGCTGGAGACCGACGGTGCCTCGAAGATCCCGGGCTTGAGGAACGTGGCGCTCACCCCTCCCTACTTCAGCTGGGGCGGCTACTCCAACCTCCGCCAGGTGATGAAGGTGTACAACCGCGGCCTGTCCCGGCGCGACATCCACGGGGCGGGGGATCCCAATGCCCTCGGCAGCGCCTGCACGACCGGCGACAGCTCCGGCTCGGGGCCGGACGGGAACCAGCCCTGGCCGGTGGCGACGAGCGACTGCAACACCAACACCACCGGGCTGGCCATCCCCCTGGGGCTCAAGGACTGCGACGCGAACGGCACGGTCACCTGCCCGGTGGAGACGGACGACCTCTCCGCCCTGGTGCGCTTCATGAAGTCGCTCACCGACCCGCGGGTGCAGTGCGACCAGGCGCCCTTCGACCATCCGTCCTTGAAGGTGCTCACCGGCGCCTACCCGACCGATGTGAACCACGACGGCAAGGCGGACGACCAGACCTTCGTCCTTCCCGAGGTGGGCGCGGGGGGCTACGCGGCCTCCTCGGGCTTCTGCATCCCCAACGCGGGCGACCTGTTCGCGCCGGGCATGCAGGCGAGGTCGGGCGGCGCCAGGGTCTCCCAGTAGCCTGGCGAGGCGGCGCCCGGGCGCGGGAAAGCGCCCGGACGCCGCCCGGGTGGCCTGCCAGCGTCCCGAGGCTCTCTCGCGCTGCACGCCGCGAGGCGGGCCGGGTGGCCCAAGGTGCCGGTCAGCCGGCCGGGGTGGCGATCTCGTCGTAGCCGCGCCCCTCGAACCTCAGGAAGCAGAAGCCGTGGCCGAAGGGATCGGCCAGGACCACGAGCTTGCCGTAGGGGTGCTGGGTGACGGGCACCTCCACGCGAGCGCCCGCGGCCACCGCCTGCCGCGTCGCGGCCTCGATGTCATCGACCGCGAAGTCGAGGTGCACCGGGGTCCAGTGGCGCAGGTAGCTTCGGGCCTGTGCGGCGCCGGCGTAGGGGGCGCTCTGGGGGGCGGCGACCAGGAGGTAGACCGGCGCCTCCGCGCCCAGCAGCTCGGCGCCGTCGCCGCCGAAGCGCCGTCCGACGCGGAGCCCCAGCGCCCGGGTGTAGAAGCGGATGGCCTTCTCCAGGTCGTCCACGTCGATGTTGACGATGAGCGCAGCCATGTGCCGGAGGGTAGCACCTGCGCACGCCCGGGGGCGGGGAAGGGGACCGCTTCCCCGCCGGCCCCTCGATCGTGTAGGAAGTCTGCCGAGGCCGACATGTGGCGCCCCGCGAGGATCGAGGAAGATCCGCAGATCGTCCGGATGTGCCTGGAGCTGAACCGGGAGGACCCGGGCGAAGAGCCGGTCCCAGCCGATCACATCCGGGCCACCCTGGCCACCTTCCGCGGGGAGCCGGTCCGGGGGAGGGCGGTGGTGCTGGAGGAGGAGGGCCGCCTGGAGGGATACGCCCTGCTGGCCTCGTTCTGGTCCAACGAGCTTGGCGGCGAGGTGTGCAACGTCGACGAGATCTACGTCGCCCCGTCGGTCCGCCGCCGGGGGCACGCCGCCGCGCTCCTCGAGGCGGTCGAGGCCGGCCCGCCGCTCTGGCCCCGGAGCCCGGTGGCGGTCGAGCTGGAGGTGAGCCCGTCCAACGCGGGTGCCCGCTCGCTCTACGCCGGCCTCGGCTTCACGCCCATCCGAAACCAGATGCTGCGGCGGCGGCGCTGAGCGAGCGCCCGGGAGAGGCGCAGCCAGGGCGAGGGCCCAGGGAGCCCACATGGACGTCCGGACGATGAAGGCGGAGGACCTGGACCAGGTCGGGGAGCTGTCGGCACAGCTCGGCTACCCCATCGCCGCCGCGGAGCTCGCCGCCAACCAACGCCGGCTGGGCGGCGACCAGGACCACTGCCTCCTGGTCGCGAGCGAGGGGGAGCGGATCCTGGGATGGGTCCACGCCCACGGCGTGCGCCTGGTGTTCTACCGGCCATTCGCCGAGGTGGGCGGCATCGTGGTCGAGGCGCGCAGCCGGAAGCGCGGGGTCGGCGCCGCGCTGATGGACGGCGCCGAGACCTGGGCGCGGCGGATGGGCTACCGCGAGGTCCGGCTCCGCTCGGCGGTGGAGCGCGAGGACGCCCACGGCTTCTACCAGCACCTCGGCTACCGGCGGGTGCGGTCGCACCACACCTTCGCCAAGGACCTCTGGCCGACCCTGGGCGGAAGCTGATCGCGCCGCCCCGTGCCGCGGCAGGAGGAGGAGCGAGAGGGCCGAGAGCCCGGCCGCCGCACGGGCCGGGGCCGGTTCCCCTGCGCCTCCGTGGCCGAGGCGCAGCTCGGAAAGCGGCCATCCGGAATCCCTCCCTGCGTCCGCGCAGCAGGCGCCGAAGGTCCGGTCCGTCGCGCCTGCTCAAGGATCCGGGGCCTTGCGGCAGGCGCTCCCGCTTCCGCTCGAGGGCACGGGCGGCGCCATCTTCGCCGGCGGTGCCCGGGTTTGGACGTGCCTGGGCAGGAGCCTTCCCCCGGGACGCCCGAGGCGGGGTGCGGACGGAGAGCTCGCCCCCGCCGCCCGTCCGCCGCGGGACGGCGAGGTGCTGGCGTGGGGCCACCGGGTCGGAGGCCAGCTGGACCTTGCGGCGGCTAGCGGCTTTTCCCGTCGAAGTGGCGCACGGGCAGCGCTGAGGCGTCCACCTCGTCGAGGCAGCGCGTGTTGATCGCCACCATGGGCCCGGAGGGCCCGGCGCCGCGGGCGAAGGAGCGGACACCGCAGACCCTGCAGAACAGGTGGTGGATGTGCTTCCTGCCGAACTGGTAGTCGGTGAGGCTCTCCTCGCCGCGCTCCAGCGCGAAGGCCCCGGCGGGCACGAAGGAGAGGAGGGTGCCGGCGCGCGAGCAGATGGAGCAGTTGCACTGGATGACAGGCTTCTCGAGGTCGATATCGACGACGTAGCGGACGGCGCCGCAGTGGCAGCCGCCGTGGTGGGTGGGCACGCCGGGCCTCCTCGGGCAGGTGGTGCGGTTCCATAGCGCCGGCAGGCGGGGAGGACAATCCGTCCCGGCCTCGGGCCGGCCACTCGCCCTGCGCCTGGCTTCGATGGGATGGCGCCCCGGCCGTGCGCTCAGCGGGGCAGAGCGACCTTGGCGGGCAGGGTCTGGTGGCGTGGACCGCCGCGGATGGAGCGGAGCTCCGGCGCCCAGCGCAGCATCCCCCGGTCGCGCTGGGTGACGGCCCGGTCGAGCCAGCCGAAGCCCTGGTCGGGCTCCTCCCGCCGGGCGTAGATCGCGGCGATCTGGATGGCCGCGTCGTGCCCGGATCGGTCCTTGAGCAGAGGGCGTCTCCGCCTGACACCTACCTCCGCGCATCGCAGGCGAGCAGGCCTCCCTGGCCCCTGGTGCGCCGGCTTGAGGGCCCGGGGCGCGGATGGCGTAGGATCGCCTCATGCTGCGCCTCGTCCGTTCTCTCCTCCTCGCCCTGGCGCTGGGGCTCGGCGCCGGGGCCGGGGCGATGGTGGTCGCCCGGGTGCTCGGGCCGCGGCGGGCGCCGCCGCCGGACCCTCCCTCGGTGGTGACGAGGGTCCGGGAGGTGGCGCAGCTCGAGACGTTGCACGTCTCGCTCTACAAGAAGGTCACCTTCTCGCCGGAGCCGACGCCGGCCGACAGCTTCTGGGGCGACGTGGTGGGTTGGCTCCGCCAGACCTTTCGCGAGCCGCGCGGCAAGGCGATCGTCTTCGCCGACGCGCACCTGGGCCTGGATCTGTCGAAGCTGGGCCCAGACAGCCTGTGGGCCGAGGGGCGCACTGCCTACGTGGCCCTCCCGCCGGTGAGGGTGGAGGTGGTGCTGAAGCCCGGGGAGACGGAGATCATCGGCTCGAACCTGGACTCGGCCGAGACCGCGCGCCTCTTCGAGCTGGCGCGGACGGCCTTCGAGCGCGAGGTGGCGGCCGACGCGGCGCTGCGCGAGCGGGCCCGCGCCTCGGCCGAGCGCGCAATCCGCGGGCTGCTCCTCTCGGTGGGGTTCGACGAGGTCCGCTTCACGGACGGTCCGCGGCCGCGGACCTGAGCCTTCCCGGAAAAGCACGGCCCGGCGAGGGAGGGCCGGGCCGTGCAGGCGTCACCGTGAGCGGTGATGCTGTCCGGGGGTCGCCCGCCCGGGGAAGCGGGCGGCCTCCGGACACTGCGCAGCTCACCATCCGTCCAGCTCCGTCATTGGAACCGGCGGCTCCTGCGGCCAGGGGGGGGCCGCAGGGCGCGCACGGCGGAGGAGGTGACGGGGATGGGCACCGAAAGAGCGGAGGGGGTTGTCCCCGGCCCCTTGAGGAGCTGGAGGACACTCTTCGCGATGTGGATGACAAGCCGCACGAAAGCTTCCAGGTGCAGCGCGCGTGCCGCCACGCACAACCGGCACGCCGAGCGGATCGGTGCAGAAGGCATCGGGTTTTCCCTTCCGGGGGACATGGGGTCACCCGGACCCGGGTCACGAATCAGCGGGTGATCCGGACGGGCGCCTCGCGCTGGCCGTCCACCTCGGCGACGAAGGCGGAGAAGTCGCGGTAGCGCTCCGGCGCGATCCGCCCCCGCTCGATGATCAGCTCCTCCTCGCGCACGAGCCCGCTCCCCTCGGCCCGGTCGGTCCGCTGGTACGAGCCGAAGGGCGTCTCGAGACGGGCCGGCGGCTCCGCCACCACCCGCAGGCCCGGCGGCGCCACGATCTCCACCCGCGTGCGGCTGCGATCGGCCCCGTGGAGGAGGAGCGGGGTGGCGCGGGCGGCCAGGTGCAGGTAGCGAGGTGCGAGCTGGGCGGGGACGGGCCCGGGCTCGATGACCAGCCCACCCTCCACCGGGCGCGCCAGCCGCTGCGACCGCCCGCGCCAGCGGATGGCCAGGGCTGCGTCGGGGCTGTCCTCGCCCTCGAAGGCGACCTCGGTGAGGGACATGCCCTGGAACATGCGGCTCAGCATGCCCTCCACCGCCTGGCGTCGCTGGCTGGCGTCCAGCGGCTCGAGCTGGCCCTTGATGGCCGCCGCCAGGGCGCCGGTGTATCGATCGCTGCCGGACAGCTCGGCGGTGCCGTCGGGCGCGAGAACGATGCGCAGCGCGCTCTCCTTCCCCTCGGGGACCGGGGAGCGTGCCGGCGTGCGGTCCACCAGGAGTGGCTCTCCGGGCGCGGGCAGGACCAGCGCCTCGCAGCCGGTGAGCGCGTCGGGGATGGCGCCGAACGGGCTCATGCGGGAGGACGGGTCGAGCCAGAGCGTCTCGCCGCCGGCGCGGACGCGCAGGAGCTGGCTGGGATAGAGGGCGGCGGTGGCGAAGCGGTGGGGGGCGGGATCGACGCCGAAGGGGCGGATCAGGGCCACCCGGGCCTCGATCCCCAGGGCCTCCAGCACCGCCTGGAGCACCAGGAGCCGGCTGCCCCGGCCGCGGGAGAGCGCCTCGCTCGCGTCCTCCAGCGGAGCTCCCTCGCCCAGCACCGTCTTGGCCACCCGCGCGTAGGCCGCCCGGACCAGCCCCGCCGGCCGCGGGTCGGCGGCCTCGGCGCGGATCTGGCGAGCCAGGGCGCGGATCTCCAAGGTGGGGATGGCCCGCCCCAGGAGCCGGTCGGCCACGCCGCGCTGGAAGGCCTCGCGCCCCTGGCCGACTCCGGCATCCACCGAGGGCAGGAGCTCGACCATGGCCGGGGACTCGGGCTCGGGGACGAAGGGGACGGCGTCCCGGACCTCGGCACGCATCACCGCCGCCCCGCCCTCCGGCGAGATGACCGGCGCCGGCATGCCGCCGTGCGACTCGGCCTCCAAGCCGGCGCCGGCCGGAGCCCGTACCACGTAGATGGATCGGACCAGGCGCTCCCGCGGGGCCGAGAAGTAGAAGGTGTCGGCGGCGTAGCCCAGGGTACCGAAGGGCGACCGCACCGAGCGCACGTAGTCCACCTGGACGTAGTCGCCCGGCTCCAGGCCGGAGAGGGAGATGGACCCCTTCCCCTCGTCCCCGCGCTCCGGCTCCAGGATCCGACCGTCCGGCTTGATGGTGCGCAGGGCGATCACCTCGGCGCCGGCGGGGAGCGAGACCTCGCCGTGCTGCTCGACACCGGCCTGGTCGAGCACGTGGATGACCTGCTGGGTGCGCTCGGTGGCCACCGCACCGGGGTGGATGTCGACCTCGGCGGCGTCGAGCACCATCACCGCCGAGGTGCCATTCTTGTGGGGCGACCGCTCGTAGGCTCGGATGGCCGCCTGGGCGTCCAGCGCCAGCTCGTCCACGACCTCGCGCCCGTCCTCCAGCGCCAGCGCCCGGCGCAGGTCGAGGTCGGCGCCATCGAGGAGGAGGGCCCGCTCGCGGGCGGCGCGCGCCCCGGCCCGGTCGCCCTGGAGCTCGAGGGCACTGGCCAGCGCCAGCGCCACCCGCGCGCTGCGGGGCCACAGCTCGGACAGGGTCACCAGGCGCCGGGCGGCGGCCTCGGGGGCTCCGTCGGCGATCAGCGTCTCGCCGTAGGCCAGGGCCGCGTCGACGTCCCAGGGGCGTGCCCGGAGGTACGGCCCCAGGGCCGCCCCGGCGCCGCGGGCGTCGCCCTGCCGGGCCAGCTCGCGGGCCAGCCGCTCCTGGCCGCCCCGGCAGCTGGCCACCAGCTGCAGATCGTCGTGAGCGCGGGAGAGCGCCTGCCGCCGCGAGGCCAGCGCCAGCGCCAGATCGGCGGCGTCGCAGCTGCGGCCCCCGGTCGCGGCCAGGGAGGCGAGCTCCTCGGCCCGCTCGGACAGCCCTCTCTCCTCGGCGCAGCGGGCCCGGGTGGCCAGGGCCGCCGGGCTGCTTGCGGCCGGCGCCTCCAGGGCGGCCAGGACCAGGTCGGCGTCGTCCAGCCGCTCGGTGGCCATGAGCAGCCGCGCCAGCATGATCCGGGCCTCGGCCTGGCCGGGGTCGGCCTTGAGCGCGTCGCGGAGGGCGGCCTCGGCCCGCGTCTGGGCGATCCGGTGGTCCAGGGTGGGGTCGTCGATGCGCGCGGCGGCGGCGGCCACCAGGAGGGAGGCCGAGCCCGGCGCCGCCGCCATCGCCTCGGAGAGCAGCGCCTTGGCGGTCTCGCGGTCGGTCCCCATCACGTCGCGGGCCACGAGGAGCCGCGCCAGGGTGGGGCCGACCTCGGGCTCGAGCGCGCGCACGAGCTCGGCGGGGATGGCCAGCGGGGCACCGGCGGTGGGCGCGGGGGAGGGAGGGGGCGGGTCGCCGGGCGGCGGGCCCGACCAGGCCACGTCGGAGGGAGCGCCGTCGGCGCGGGCCAGCGACACGGAGAGGCTGCCGGTGCCGTCGGTCCGGGCGATCTTCACCACCAATCGATGGCGGCCGGGGCCCAGCTCCATGGGAAGGTAGGAGACGCTGGGGAGCCAGGCGGCGAAGGCGCGCCGCTCGTGCACCGGGGCGC
Source organism: Anaeromyxobacter sp. (assembly GCA_035541675.1). Taxonomy (GTDB): domain Bacteria; phylum Myxococcota; class Myxococcia; order Myxococcales; family Anaeromyxobacteraceae; genus Anaeromyxobacter. The sequence goes on from DATKMW010000110.1 coordinate 60,119, forward strand.
CGTCGACCTCCACCCGAACGCTGGCGGTGGTCGAGACGGCCAGGAGGTAGCGGCCGCCCCGCGAGAGCGCCGCATCGGAGACGAGCGCGTAGACGTCGCCGCCGGGGGGCTCCCCCTCCAGCGCGAAGGTGCCGTCCGGCGCGGGGAGGGTGCGGGTGGGGTAGGCGGGCAGACCGGCCGGGGCCGGCGCCCTGTCGGGCACGCTCCCGTCCTCCGGCGGCACGGGCCGGTCGAAGTCGAGCGCGCGCAGCTCGCTCCAGGGGCCGGTGACGGTCCAGGCGCTGACCGCGCCGTTCTCGGCCCGGAACCGCGCGGCGGTGGCCTGGTCGCCCTGCGCCTCGGCGGCGAGCGCCCGCGTCACGCGGGCGCGGAAGGCCGTCACCTCCCGGAGACCGCCCGCGAGGAGGCGAGCCACGCCCGCGTCCACCTGGGCCGCCCGTGCCGGCGACTCCTCGCCCAGCTCGGCCAGCCGGCGCATGGCCAGGGTGGCGAGCGGGCCGGCCGGAGCGGCCCCGGCGGCGGCCAGGAGGGCCTCCACCTCCGCGCCGCCATCCAGGAGGCGCCGGGCGCGCAGGGCGCGGGCCAGGGCCGGCCAGGGATCGGAGGGCCCGCGGGGGGCGCGCTCGAGCGGCAGGCCGGGATCGAGGGCCGCGGCCGCGGCGGGCCGGGGCTGGCTGGCCGAGCGCGGCCCGGCGCAGGCGGTCCCGGCCGCCAGGATCGCCAGAAGGAGGGCGACAGCGGACCTCCTCACGGTGCCTCCTTGCGCTGGGCCGGAGCGACGCGAATGCGGCGGGCGAAGGCCCGGTCGACCTCGCCGAGGAGTTCGCGGAAGGCGGGGTAGTCCGCGGGAGTGACCCGGCCGCCGGCCAGGCGGACATGCCCTTCGGCGACCAGGGCGCCGTCCTCCTCGCGGTAGCGGACTGCGAAGCCGCCCAGCGGGCCCTCGGCCTGGGTGGCGTCCGGCAGCTCGACCGCTTTCCAGCCGGGCGGGAGGGTGTAGCGGTAGCGGAAGCGGGTGTCGCGGGGGCCGCCCACGTCGAGGTCGAGCCGCCGGGTCGAGAGGGCCGCGTAGGTCTCGACGTAGCCGGGCGCGGCGCCGAAGGGCGGGAAGCGCAGGCCGTCGCCGTCGGCCTGGGCGCAGCGCGGGACGGCCAGCTCGAAGCCGATGCCCACGTCCTCCTCGATCCGGGTGAGGTCGCTGGTCTTCATCGACTCGACGTGCGAGCCGGGGAAGAGCCGGGAGAGCGACTGCTCGAGCAGGGACTCGCGGCCGTCCTCGACCGCGTAGGAGCGCCGGAAGGCGGGGGCGTCGGTGCCGCACACCTTCCAGGCGCCGCGGACCGCAGCGCTCCCGTCCCGGGAGAGGGCCAGGTCGAGATCGGCCTCGACGCGGTTGTCGCCGGGCTGCGCCTCGGGGAGGGTGCCGAAGCGGGGCGGGCCGTCGGGGTTCACCACCAGCACGGTGGCGCCGCGGTCCTCGCCGGGCAGGTCGCGGGTGCCGGAGTAGGCGGCGGTGCCGTCGAGCCATTGGTCCAGCTCCGGCACGTAGAGGATGGCGTGATTGAAGATGGCGAGCGAGGCGGGCTGCTCGGGAAGCCGCCCCAGGCGCCGCATGCGCAGGAGCACCAGCCGGGAGTCGACCCCCATGGCCTCGAGGAGCGCGTGCAGGAGCGAGGCCTTGTCCTTGCAGTCGCCGAAGCGGCGGGAGAGGATCTGGTCCACGCGGTACGGCTTGTACCCGTGGATGCCGAACTCCAGCCCCACGTAGCGGGTCTGGGTGACCACGAAGTCGTAGGCGGCGCGCACCAGGGCGGCCCGGTGCTCGCGCTCCGAGGTTGGCGGCGCTCCGCGCTCCGCCTCGCGCACCCCGTCGGTCAGCTTCTCGGCGGCGGCGCGGATCTCCGGGGTGGGCCGGAGCTGGTCGCGCACCAGCCGCCAGTAGAACTGGTTCACCTGGTCCCAGGTGTCGTAGGTGGAGAGGTGCAGGTAGCGGGCGACCTCGCTCCATCCGGGCATGCCGGGCTCGGGGGTGAGGCGGGGGAGGTCCTTGGCCCGGTAGCGGTACTCGCGCACGCCGCCCGGCAGGGAGCGGACGGTGCGGTCCACGCCGGCGGGGAGGTTGGCGTGGATCGTGCGGCTCTCGGGGGCGAGCAGCACGTAGTCGAAGCGGAGCTTGCGGGTCGGCTCGTCCAGGAAGGCGAGGTCGCCGAAGTAGTCGGAGAGCAGGTTCTCGCTGGCGGTGTCGTCCACGCGCCAGGCCACCTCCACCACGTCGCCCGCCGCCAGGGCCGGGAAGGAGAGGGTCCGCACCAGAAGGTCGTAGTAGAGGCGGTACCAGGGCTCGCTGGCGCTCTGGATCCCGTCGTCGTGGCTCTCCACCACCTTGCCGTCGGGCTTCAGCACCTGGGCGCGCTCCAGCTGCACCTCCTGCCGGTCGGGCGACCAAGCCGTGGACTGCCGGCGGAAGGCGTCGGCCCCGCGGGTGGTGAGCACCTTCACGACCCGCTGGGTGAAGTGGGAGGAGAGGCCGGAGGGCAGCACCCGGGTGACCTGCAGCTCGCCCAGGACGATGGCGTCCTCGTCGGCGAGCGGCGCCGGGGCCGCTGCGGCCAGGGCCTTGGGGTCGAGCAGGTAGGGCTTCCAGAACCGCTCCTCCTCGGGGGTGAGGCTCCGCACCAGCTCCTTGAGCCCCTGGTCCTGGGGGCGGAGGGCGAGGGCCCGGTCGAGGTCGGCCTTGGCCTCGCTGGTGCGCCCGGCAGCGAGCCGCGACCGCCCCCGCCGCTCCCAGGCGTCGGCGTCCTCGGGGCAGAGCTCCAGGGCCCGGGCGTAGGCCTCCTCGGCGGCATCGGTCCGGCCGTTGGCGGCGAGCAGGTCGGCCAGGCGGAGCCGCAGCGACAGGTCGTCGGGGGCGAGCCGGAGTCCCTCGGAGAGGAGCGCCACGGCGCCGTCGAGGTCGCCCTTGTCGAGGAGGTGGGCGGCAAGGGACCCGCGGGCGCGGACGTCGTCGAAGCGCAGGCCGAGCAGGGTCCGCTCGCGGGCCACGGCCTCGTCGACCCTTCCCAGCCGGGCCGCGGCGTGGGCGGCGGCGGCGACCGCGGGCGGCGAGGTGGGGAAGAGGCGGGCGGTGTCCAGCGCCAGGAGGGCGGCGCGGGCGGCCAGCCCCGAGCGCTCCAGGGCCTCGGAGAGCGCGGTCCGCGCCGAGGCCCAGCCCGGCGCGGCCCCGACTGCGCGCTCCAGCAGGCGGGCGGCGGCTTGGGGCCGGTTCTGCTCCAGCTCCTCGGCGGCCAGGGCCCGGAGCACGCGGGCGTCCCCGGGGGCGGCCCGCTCGGCGGCATCGAGGATCACTCGCCGGGCGGCGTGTTCGTCCTCCAGCTCCGCGGCGGCCAGCTGCGCCTCGACCGAGCGCGGCGAAAGGGCAGCGGCCCGGCCGGCCTCGGCGGCGGCTCGCCGCTCCTCGCGGTCGCCGGAGGCGCGGACCACGAGTACCGCGGAGAGGGCGGCGTGGGCGGCGGCGTCGCGGTCGTCGGCGGCGACCTTCCCCGAGAGGGCCTCCACCGCGTCCTCCAGGTGCGAAGGCGGCGAGCCCGCGGCAGGCATGGGCGCGGCCGGATCGCCGGCGGCGAGGGCCAGGCCGTCGCCGTGCGCGTCGGCCAAGCGGAGGTAGAAGCCCATTTCCCCCGACTGGTGGCAGAGCTTCACCAGGATCCGGTTCGCCCCCTTCCTGAGCGTCACCGAGGCGCCGCGCTGGTCGGGTCGGGCCAGGTGGTAGCCGAGGTCCTCCACGGCCAGCGCGCCGTTCACGAAGACCCGCGCCGCACCGCTCCCCCCGAACCAGAGCTGCACGCGCTCCTCGCGTGGCGCCACCACCGAGGCCAGCGCGTAGGCGACGACCTGGTGGGTGGGGCGGAGGGTGGCGCCCAGGTGCACGAACCCGAACGCCGCGGCGTCCCTGGGCAAGGGCCGCCAGCCCACCTCGCGCACCTTGCCCGGGTAGCGGGCTCCGAGGTCGACCGCGTCCTCCGGCGGGAAGGCGGTGGCCAGGCCGCGCTTCCCCTCGTCGTCGAACGGTCCCACCACCACGAATCCGGAGACGAAGCCGAGCCGGCGCAGGAGGTTCTGGGCCCTGAGGACGTTTCCGCGGGTCCGCTCCAGCGAGGCGAGCTGGAAGAGGGCCAGCGATCGGACCTCGGGGAGGGCGGCGGCGTCCCCGGCCACCCGCTCGTAGACCGCCGCCAGGCGGCCCAGGTCGGGGAGCTCGTCCTCGAGGGAGGCCAGCGCGCCCAGATCGGCGATGCCCTCCGGCCCGCGCCGGTCCCGGTCCAGGGCGGCGATGGCCGACGAGAGCCGCCCTGCGACGGGGTCGACCGCGCCGGGCCCCGGCGCGGGCAGGTTCCCCGGCGCCGCCCGGGAGGGCGGGGCGAGGAGCAGGGCGAAGAGGGCGAGGAGCGGGCGAGGGAAGGGGCGCGGCATTGGGCTCGGCGAGTCTAACGCCTGGCGGGGCTCGGGGATTTCTCGGCCGGCACGAAGGAGCCCGGGATCGCCCCGGGCTCTCGACAAGCCGCAGGATGTGCGCCGGGCTAGCGCAGCGCGATGGCCTTGCCGGCCGAGTCGAAGAGGTTGCTCGTGCCGGGGACCGGGCGGACGCCCACCTCGTCCCCCGACTTGAGGCCGTTGCGCTGGTGCCCCTGGAGCTTGGCGGCGACCAGCTGCTTCGAGCCGACCAGCGCGCTGTAGATGACGGTCGAGTCGCCCAGCTCCTCCACCAGGTCGACCTTGGCCCGCAGGCCCTCTTCGGGCTTGCACAGGACCAGGTGCTCGGGCCGCAGGCCCAGGGTGAGGGTGCCCTCGGGGATGGGGGTGTCGGCGCGGGTGGTGATCCTCACCTGCCCGGCGTCGCCGACGCTCAGGGTGAGCTCGTTCCCCTGCTTGGCGCCGGTCTTGGCCGCCAGGAAGTTCATCTTGGGGGAGCCCATGAAGCCGGCCACGAACAGGTTGGCGGGGCTGTCGTAGAGGTCGAGGGGCGAGCCGACCTGCTCGACGTTGCCGCCGTTCAGCACCACGATCCGGTCGCCCAGGGTCATGGCCTCGACCTGATCGTGGGTCACGTAGATCATGGTCGAGCCCAGGTCGGCGTGCAGCTTGGCCAGCTCGATGCGCATCTGCACGCGCAGCGCGGCGTCGAGGTTGGAGAGCGGCTCGTCGAAGAGGAACACCTTGGGCTTGCGCACGATGGCGCGGCCGATGGCCACGCGCTGCCGCTGGCCGCCGGAGAGCTGGCGCGGCGTCCGCTCCAGGAGCGGCCCGATCTGCAGGATGTCCGCGGCGCGGGCCACGGCCGCCTTGATCTCGTCCTTGGGCTTGCCCGCCAGCTTCAGGCTGAAGCCCATGTTCTCGGCCACCGTCATGTGCGGGTAGAGCGCGTAGCTCTGGAACACCATGGCCGTCCCGCGCTTGGCCGGCGGGATGTCGTTGGCCAGCTCGTCGCCGATGAACACGTCGCCGGCGGTGGCCTCCTCCAGCCCGGCGATGATGCGCAGCAGGGTGGACTTCCCGCAGCCCGACGGCCCGACGAACACGACGAACTCGCCGTCCTGGATCTCGAGGTTCACCCCCTGCAGCACCCTGGTCGATTCGCCGAAGGTCTTGTCGATTCCGGACAGCTTGACGCTTGCCACGAGGTCACCCCGTTTCTGCGGCCGCCGCGAAGTGCAGCCCTGTCGCTCTACCCCCGTCTTGCGGGCGGCGCCTGCACCTGGGGCGTGCCCGTCGTCACCCTTTTAGCGCACCTGCGGCCACCCCGGCGATGAGTCTATTTGGACGGGGGCGCGATCGGGCCAGAACCGACTCGGTGTCGCCCCAGCGCTGCCCCACATGGGGCCCCCTACTCCTTGAGGCCGCCGGCCAGCCCCTCGATGAACTGCCGCTGGAAGAGGAGGAAGAACACCATGGGCACGAGCGCGGTGATGAACCCGGCGCTGATGATGGCCTCGTAGGGCTTGTTGAAGTTCTGGCTGTCCATCACCTGGATGCGGATGGGGAGCGTGTAGAGCTGGTCGCTCCGCAGGATGATCATGGGGAAGAGGAAGTCGTTCCAGATCCCCCGGAACTGGACGATGGCCAGGGCCGCCAGGGCGGGGCGCGAGAGCGGCAGGATGATGCTCCACCAGATGCGCAGGTGGCCGGCGCCCTCGGTCTTGGCGCACTCCATGAGGGAGCGGGGGATCTTGATGTAGTACTGGCGCAGGAGGAACACGCCGAAGGCCGAGACCGAGTAGGGCACGATCAGGCCCAGGAGGTTGTTGGTGAGCCCCAGCGACCGGAGCACCTGGTAGAAGGGGGTGATCATGGTGGTCATGGGCAGCATCATCGTGCCCAGGATCAGCGCGAACAGCGCTCGCCGGCCCGGGAACTCGAGGTAGGCGAAGGCGTAGGCGCACAGCGAGGTCACGAGCAGGGTCAGGGCGATGCCGGAGCCGGTGACGATCACCGACACGAAGAAGGCCCACCCCACGTGCCAGTGGCCGAAGGCGCTCCGGAACGAGCCCAGGGTGTAGCCGCGGAGCGCGGCGGGGAGGTCCCTGAAGAGGATGGGCGGGAACTGGAAGATGTCCACCGCCGGCCGGAAGGACGAGTCGAGCAGCCAGAGGAGCGGGTAGAGGTAGAGGAGGCCGACGAGGCAGAGCAGCGCCACACCGGCCCACTGCCAGGGCGTGAGGGGCGGGATCCTCCGCGGGGCGAGCGGCTTGGTCATGGCCTACGCCTCGCCCTGCCGGCCCAGGCCGAGCAGGCGGAGCTGGACCGCGCTCACCGCGGCGATGATGAGGAAGGTGATCCAGCCGGCGGCCGAGGCGACCCCGGTCAGGAACTGCTGCGAGAAGCCCTGGTCGTAGATGAAGGCCACCAGGGTCTTGGCCACGCCGCCGGGCCCGTAGGTGGCGTTGGGGAAGAGCATGAACACCAGGTCGAACATCTGCAGCCCGCCGATGGCGCTGGTCACCATCACGAAGGTGAAGGCCGGGCGCATGAGCGGCAGGGTGATGTTCCAGAGGTTGTGCCAGGGGGTGGCGCCGTCCATGCGCGCCGCCTCGTACAGGGTCGGGTCGATGGTCTGCAGCTGGGCCAGGAAGTAGACCATGTGGAACCCGGTCCACTGCCAGAACGACACGAGGACGAGCAGCGGCAGGGCCCACTCGGAGTGGAGCAGCCAGTCGGTGTTGCTGGGGAGGTGGAGCAGTCCCAGGACGTGATTGATGATCCCCTGGTCCTTGTTGAAGAACATGCGGAAGAGCAGGGCGATGACCACGGTGTTGATGAGCACCGGCAGGAAGAAGGCTCCCCGCAGCACGGCGCGGATCCTGGGGAGAGGGATGGTGTTCAGGACGTAGGCCAGGACGAAGGCGACCGGCACCTGCGTGGCCAGGCAGCCCAGGGTGTAGAGGAAGGTGGTCCTCACGGCCCGATAGAAGTCGACGGTGCGGAGCGGGTCGGCCCAGAGGACGTCCTTGTAGTTCTGCAGGCCGATGAAGTCGCCGTCGTTGATCCCCTGGGCGTCGGTCAGGCTGACGTGGAGCCCCCGGGCGAAGACGTAGAGGTTGAAGACCAGGAGCAGGGCCAGGAAGGGTGCGACCAGCGCGTAGGCGCTCAGGGCGTCGGTGCGCTTCTGGGTGAGCCAGGGGCGGCGGGGTGGCCCGGCGAGCGGCTGGGCGGCGGGTGACGGCATCGGGCCGGCCTCCGTGGACGCGACCTGTCGGGCCGGCGCCCGGGTTCGGTGCGGGCCCGGGGCGCGGGGCGAAGTGGCCCCCGGCCCGGGCTCCGCGCCGACTCTACTTCTTCAGGGCCTGGTAGCGAGCCTCGACCCTCTTCTGCGTGGCCGCCAAGCCCTCCTCGACGGAGATCTTGCCGCTCGCCATCTCCGTGTACTGCGTGCTGAAGTCGTTGATGGCGTCCCAGAACACGTCGCCGGAGTTGATCTTGGGGAGCGCCTTGGCGGTGGCGACCATGAGCTCACCCAGCTTCTGTCCGCCGAAGCGGGGGTCGGCCTTGGCGAACATGGGGTCGCTCCAGACCGCCTCGAAGGGGGGCAGCATGGAGGTCCCCTCCCAACGGGTCTTGAGCGCGCTCTGGTCGTACTCCAGGTACTCGATGACCTTGTAGACGAAGTCCGGGTCCTTGGTGCCCTTGGGGATGGCCATGAACGTGCCGCCCCAGGAGGCGGCCGCCGGGCCGCCCTTCCGGTAGAGGGGCAGCGGGCGCACCCGCCACTGGTACTTCACCTCCGCGGTGGCGTCGCCGTCCTTGCCGGTGGCGGCCAGCGTCACCTGCGGCACCCACCAGTCCGGCGAGGTGTAGGAGGCGAGCGTGCCGTTGGCCAGGAGGGCCTTGAAGTTGCCCCAGTCCCAGGCGGTGAAGGCGCCGGTCTTGTACCAGTCGAACCACTTCTTCACGTAGGCGGTGAACTCCGGCGAGGTGAAGGTCGGGGCGCCGCTCGGGGCGAGGATCTGGGAGCCGGTCTGCTGCCAGATCATGAACATGGTGTTGGCCAGGCCGTCGTTCCCGGAGGGCAGGGCGTAGTGGACCGGCTTGCCGTCCTTCTGCTCGGCGGTGAGCTTCTTGGAGGCCTCGAAGAACTCGTCCCAGGTGGCGATCCTGGTCATGTCCACGCCGGCGGCCTTCCACAGGGTCTCGTTGTAGATGAGGACCACCGGGTGCACGTCGTGGGGAAGGCCGTACACGTGGCCGCCGTAGGTGGTCCAGACCACGCGCCCCGGCACCACCTTCTTGAACGCCTCCGACCTCTTCACGTAGTCGTCGAGCGGGATCACGAAGCTCTTCTTGGGGCTGGCGTTCAGGATCCGGTTGTTCTCGATCAGCCACTCGATCGCGTCCGGGACGCCCTTGCCGTCCATCATCACGGCCTGGAGCTTCTGCACGAAGGCGTCCTGCGGCACCACCTGGATGTCCAGCTGGATGTTGAACTTCCTCTCCACGTCGGCCTTGCGCGCTACGTACTCGTCGACGTTGTTCTGGGCGAAGCTCCAGAGGGTGATCTTCCGGGGCTCGGCCCTGGCGCCGCTCGACTGCCCCGCGACAGCCAGCACCACGAGACCAAGCAATGCTCTCCGCATGTGTCCTCCTCGGTTCTTCCGGCGCGGACCCGCGGGCCCTCCGGACGGCTGCGTTCACGGCCCCAAGGCTCTCGGCGGCTGCACTCTGCCGAGGTGGAGCAACCTGCGCAACGGCCGTAATCACGAACAAAAAACGGACGCCGCGAACAAACCGGCCCAGGGCGGTGGCCGCGGATCGCGGCCGGCCAGAGGCTTCGGCCGCGCGGCGATCAAAGTCGCCCGGGCGCGAACAAAGTGATCGACGCCCCGGGGTGCGCGGCGGGCCCAGGGGAGGCCGCCGCGCTGGCCGGCGCGCTCCCTCGCTGGCGAGCCGGCCGAGGCGGCGGTCGCACCCGCGGTGACGAGATCGCTCGGCCAGCGGGGCGCCTGCCTACCGGATCAGCAGCCCGAGCCCCTTCATCTCCTTGGGCTGGGGCAGGCCCATGACCTGGAGCGCGGTGGGGGCCACGTCGGCGAGGATGCCCTTCTGGCGGAGCTTGGCGCCCTTGAAGTCCGGGTCGGCGAGGACGAAGGGGACCGGGTTGAGCGTGTGGGCGGTGTGCGGCTGGCCGGTCACCGGGTCAACCATCATCTCGCAGTTGCCGTGGTCGGCGGTGATGAGCATGGCGATGCCCGCCTTCTGGCAGGCGAGCCACAGCCGGCCGATGCACTCGTCCACCACCTTCACCGCCTGGACGGCGGCGTCGAGGATGCCGGTGTGCCCGACCATGTCCGGGTTGGCGAAGTTGGCCAGCACGAAGCCGTACTTGCCGGAGACCAGCGAGGCGCTGAGCTTGTCGGCCACCTCGCGGGCGCTCATCTCCGGCTTCTGGTCGTAGGTCTTCACGTCCCGGGGCGAGGGCACCAGGATCCGGTCCTCGTTCTGGAAGACGGTCTCGCGCCCACCGTTGAAGAAGAAGGTGACGTGGGCGTACTTCTCGGTCTCGGCGGTCCGGAGCTGGCGCTGCCCGGCCCGGGCCACGATCTCCGGGAAGATCTCGGAGAGGTCCTGGGGGTCGAAGGCGATGGGGTAGGTGAAGGTCTCGTCGTACCGGGTCATGCAGACGTAGGCCGAGAGCCTCGGGGGCGTGCCGCGGTCGAAGTCCTTGAAGGCCGGGTCGGCCAGGGCCCGGGTGATCTCGCGGGCGCGGTCGGAACGGAAGTTGAAGAAGAGCACCGCGTCGCCGTCGCGGATGGACCCGATCGGCTTGCCGTCGGCGTCGACGATCACCGACGGCTTGACGAACTCGTCGGTCTCGCCGGCGCCGTAGGCGCGCTCCATGGCCCCGACGCCCGAGGAGACCTTGTGCCCCTCGCCCTTGACCAGGGCGTCGTAGGCCAGGTGGACGCGGTCCCAGCGCTTGTCGCGGTCCATGGCGTAGTAGCGGCCGCACACCGTGGCGACCCGCCCGTATCCGGTCTCCTTGAGCCGGTTCTCGACCGCCCGCATGTAGTCGATGCCCGACTTGGGCGGCGTGTCGCGGCCGTCCATGAAGGCGTGCACACAGGCCTTGGCCACTCCTTCGCGGCGGGCCAGCTCCAGGCAGGCGTGCAGGTGGTCGACGTGGCTGTGAACGCCGCCGTCGGAGACCAGGCCCAGCAGGTGCAGGGCCCCGCCCGCCTCCCGGGCGCGCCGCGCCGCGAGGAGCAGCGCGTCGTTCTTGTAGAAGGAGCCGTCCTCCACCGCCCGGTTGATGCGGACCAGGTCCTGGTAGACGATCCGCCCGGCGCCGAGGTTGGTGTGGCCGACCTCGGAGTTGCCCATCTGCCCCTCGGGGAGGCCGACCGACAGGCCGCTGGTCTCGAGCGCGGTGTGGGGATAGTCACGCGCCAGGAGATCCATGTTGGGGGTGCCGGCGATGGCGATGGCGTTGGCCTCGCGCTGGGCGCGGATGCCCCAGCCGTCGAGGACGACGAGGAGGACGGGCTTCAGCTTGGGCACGGGCGCTCCCTCTTCCGGTATCCCGGCGTTCCGGGGATGGGGGCGAGATGTTAGGGAGCGGGCGACCGCACCACAAGAAGCATCGCGCCGCACGCCGGGGTCCGCTCCCCGGCTCCCGCCCGGCCCGCCGCCGGATCGGGCCTTGTCGGAGCAGGCTGCACCCACGGTGCATCGAGCCGTTGCGGCCCTCGCCGTGGCCGCGCCTGGCCGCGGCTACCCTTCCAGGTGTCGTGGCCGGCGCCGCGCAGCTGGAGCTCGCGGACTCCGCCGGCGAGGCCCGGGCCTTGCGGGCGCTCAGCGACGGGGAGGCGGACAGACAGGGGGGCCCACCCCGGCGACGTCCCGCTGCGCGAGGCGAGGGCCAGCGAGGTCCCGCGCCGCGGCGGGGCCGACCGGCGCAATCCCGGAGACGAGGGGGGCACGCCGCGCCCCGAAGCGCGATCGCGGCGTCGTCGGCGCCGGGATCGACCCGGCCCGACCCGGAGGCTCGCCTCCCGGGAACTTGGCCGGAGGCTGCCGCTCGACTCGGCTACTTGTGGTACGGCTCCCCGCGCAGGATGGTCATCGCCCGGTAGAGCTGCTCGACCAGGACCAGGCGCGCCAGCCGGTGGGGCAGGGTCATCCGGGAGAGGGCCAGGCTCTCGTCGGCCCTGTCGAGCACCTCGGGGGCGAGGCCGTCGGAGCCGCCCATGAGGAGGGTGAGGTCCTGCGCCCGCTCCAGCCAGCGCCGCAGCCGCTCGGCCAGCTCGCGGCTGGTGAGCTCCTCGCCCCGCTCGTCCAGGGCCACCACCCGCTCCCTGGGCCCGAGCCGGGAGAGGAGCGCGGCGCCCTCCTCCTCGCGGGCCCGAGGCGTGCCGGCCAGCTTCCTCGCCTCGGGCACCTCGGCGAGCTCGAAGCGGACCAGGCGCGAGAGGCGCCTGGCGTACTCCTCCACCGCCGGGGCGTAGAGCCCGGAGCGATCGCGCCCGACGCAGAGGATCCGCAGCCTCACCGGTCACTCCCCGCAGCGCGGCGGCGCGTCGAGCCCGGCGTCGGCGGCGCGCCGCGGGACCAGCAAGGCGGCGGGGACGCCCGTCCGGCCCGGCCGCCACACCCGCTCCTCGCCGCCGGCGCGGTAGCGGACCTCGGCGAGGAGGCCGTCGTCGCCGTAGAGGAGCTCCGCCTCGAAGGCGATGCCGCTCCAGACGCCGCGCCGCAGGTAGCGCACCACCCGGCCCCGGTCGTCGACCTCCACCTCGCGGGAGGTCTCGCCCGGGCAGCCGGCGAACGTCGCCGTCCCGGCCCGCCTGCCCGGGGCCAAGGGCTCGCTCCGCACGGCGGAGGCGACTCCGCTCGCGACCTTGGCGCGCGACGGAGGGGCCTCGAGCCGCATGGCCTGGGCCGGCGCGGGCGGCGCCGCGGCCCCGATCCCGCCGGCGGCGCTCCCCTTCTCCTCCGCGGCCGGCACGGCGCCGGGCCCGTCGCCCTTCCTCTGGGCCATGGCCAGCCGGCCGGTCTGGTCCTTTGCCTCCGCCTCGGAGGGCCCCCGGTCCGCGTCCGCCGCGGGGGCGACCTCCCGGGCGGGTGGCGGCGCCGGCTTCGAGGCGGCCAGGGCCGCGGTCCGATCCCGCCGCGCGGGGACCGGAGGCGACGCGGCGTAGCGCTCGGCCACGGCGGGCTCGGCCGCCTCCGCGGGCGCGGAGGACAGGGCCGGCGGCGCCGACGCCGGCGAGCGGGCCACCAGGCCCCCTTCGCCCGCGGGCGCGCCCAGGTGGGGAGAGGCGGTGCCGCCCAGCTTGAAGGAGAGGATGGCCACCGCCACCGCGGCCACCGCGCCCAGCGAGGCTCCCCAGAGCCACGAGGGCAGCAAGGGCCTGGGCTGCCGCTCGCGGGCGGCCGCGCGGGCGGCGGCGAGGAGCGTCCCGAGCCCCCGCTCCGGGGCTGGCTCGTCGCCGAGGGCGGCCATGGCGCTCCGGGTGGAGGCGATCCGGTCGAGCTCGGCGCGGCACTCGGGGCAGGTCTCGAGGTGGGCCCTCAGGTCCCGCTCCTCGCGGCGGCCGAGCTCGCCGTAGGCGAGGTCGAGGAGCTGGTCGCGGTGGGTGTCGTGGGGAGCCATGGCCTAGGGCACCGCGGTCCTCGGGGTGGGGTTGGCCGCCTCCGGCCCGATGCCCAGCGCCCGGAGCTCGGCGCGGAGCCCCTCCAGCGCGTAGCGCATCCGGCTCTTGACGGTGTTCTCGGGGGTGCCGGTCACCTGGGCGATCTCGGCGAAGCGGAGGCCGGCGTGCTCGCGCAGGAGGAACACCTCCCGCTGCTCTTCGGGGAGCGCACGGAGGGCGGCCTCCAGCTTGGGCCGGAGGAGGGCCGCGTCGGCGGCGCGGTCCGGGGACAGGTCCCGGGCGGCAGCCTCGGTCCGCGGCCGGCCGCCCGGGTCCTCGGCCTCGAGCGGATCGGTCCGCCGGAAGCTCATGCGGCGGGCCTCGTCCACGGCCAGGTTCCGGGCGATGGCGTAGAGCCAGGTGGAGAAGCGGGCCCGCTCCTCCCAGCGCGCCGAGGCCTTCACCACCTTGAGGAAGGCCTCCTGGCAGAGGTCCTCGGCCCTGGCGCGGTCTCCGGTGAGCCGCAGGAGGAAGGTGAAGACGGGCGTGCGGTGGCGCTGCACCAGGACCTCGAAGGCCCGGGCGTCGCCGGCCTGGAACCGGAGCATCAGTCTCTCGTCGCTCGCGTCCAAGAACCTGGCCTCGCCGGGCCCTGAGCTCGGGAACGCGCCAGGGCGGAAAAGGATCCGGTGCCGGAGTCTAGATCGGTTCCGGGGACCGTGCGTTCGAGTGGGTGAAGCCGGGAGGCGGCGCCCGCCCGCACAGGCCACGAGCGCGCGCAGCGAGGGCCGGCGCACCGCGCTCGAGGCACCGCGGAGGGGCCTGCGTCGCTCGAGGCGGTGGGGGCGGAGCTCGGGAAGCGGGCCGGCCCCGGGCTGCGGCGAGGGGAGCGCCGGCTCAAGCCCGGCAAGGGCGTGGCCAGGGCGGCGGTGCGGGATGGGGTGAGGAGGCGGCGCCCGCGGCGGGGCCGGCCCGGGGGGCGTCGCGCCGCCGGCGCCAGGGAACCGGCGCGCCGCCGACATCGGCGCATCCCTCCCACGGTTGGTGGGTCGGACCCGCTGTTAGGCCGCACCCCGGAGCTGCCCTGGCGGATCTCCCTGCCACCACGGGCGAATCCGGCCGCCCGGATCGGCCCTGACCTTGCACCCTCGAGGCGGCGAGGTTCGAGATGGCGGGCTGCACATTCGCCGAGCACTGCGCGCTCCGACAGGCCGTGGGAATGAAGGCCGCGCTCGACGTGTGGAAGAGCTTCTACTGCGAGGGCGCCTTCCAGCGCTGCGAGCGGCACAAGCTCGCCACCTCCGGCCTGGAGGTGCCCGCGCGCCTGCTGCCCAACGGGCGCCTGCTCGAGGGTCCGGAGGCGATGATCGTCGCGGCGGCCAGGGTGAAGTAGCGCCTGCCCCCTTGCGCGCGGGCGGCGCGGGCGCTTCCATGGGTCCCATGGGGCTCATCCGGGCAGCGGGCGGGGTGGTGTGGCGCGGCGGGGGCCGCGAGCCGCGCGTGGCGGTGATCCACCGCCCCCGGCGCGGCGACTGGACCTTCCCCAAGGGCAAGCTGGAGGAGGGCGAGGCCTGGGAAGAGGCGGCGCTCCGGGAGGTGCGGGAGGAGACCGGCTGCGCCTGCCGGCTGGCCGAGTTCGCCTCCTCCAGCTGGTACGTGCCCAGCCGGACGCCCAAGGTGGTGCTCTACTGGAACATGTCCCTGCGCCGCGAGGGCGAGCTCGACGGCGACGGCGACGAGGTGGACGAGGTCCGCTGGCTCCGCCTGTCGGCGGCGCTTTCGCGTCTCGACTACGCCAGCGAGCGGCGGGTCCTCCTGCGGGCCGCTGCCCGGCGCGAGGCCCGGGGGAGGCGGCGGCGGGAGGATCTCGTCTGGCAGGCGGTGACCGGGGCGCGGGCCCGCCTCATCCGCCGCGCCCTGCGGGGCCGGGTGGACGGCGAGTCGCTGGGGAAGGGGCTGGGGCGCCTGGACCGGGCGGAGGACGCCCTGGCCGAGGCGCGGGAGCTGGTCCTCTCGGCGGAGCGGGTGGCCGGGCTCGGGGCCGGCCGGCCCGCGGTCAGGGGAACGGCGGCAAGGTGAACCCGGCAGCGAAGAGGAAGGACGGCCCGGGGGCGCCGAACCAGGAGCCGTCGGGCAGGTTCTCGTGCTTCTTGAACCGGCTCTCGCCGTCGGGGAAGGAGAGGAAGCCGACGTTCACCGGACCGTCCAGGCACCGGGTGAGCCGGGACCGGCCGTGGGCGCTCCCCGCGGGGCGCTGCCCGTGACGGTGCGGCAGCGGTGGCCGCCCTGCGGCCGGGATCCGTCCCCGCACGGGTTGCCCGGGGGCAGGGCCAGCGCCTTGCACCGTTGGTCATGGACCGACGGAGGGTGAAGACGGCACGGCCCGGCCCGTGGCGGGCCGGGCCGTGGTGCGACAGGGTCCGGTCCGCCGCTAGGCGGAGGGCTTCTTGGCGGGCGCGGGCGCGCCCGGCTTCAGGGCCGCCGAGAGGTGCTCGTAGAGCGCGTACTTCTCGCGGATGTCCCTCTGCGCCTGCTCCATGAGCCGCTTGTAGGTCTCGGGGTTGGCCGCCTCGACCTGGCGGAAGCGGGTCTCGTGGTTCACGAACTCCGCCAGGTCCTTCTTGGGCGCCGGGCCGTCGAGCTTGAGCGGGCTCTCCCCGGCGGCCAGGCGGCGCGGGTCGTAGCGGAAGAGCGGCCAGTAGCCGGTGTCGACGGCAAGCTCCTGCTGGGCGATGCCGTCGCCCAGGTCGTAGCCGTGGGCGATGCAGTGGGCGTAGGCGATGATGATCGAGGTGCCGGGGTAGCTGTCGGCCTCCTTGAAGGCGTTCACCGTCTGCGCGTCCTTGGCGCCCATGGCCACGCGGGCCACGTAGGGGTGGCCGTAGGTCATGGCCAGCATGGCCAGGTCCTTCTTGGGCATGGCCTTGCCGGCCATGGCGAACTTGGCGGCCGCCCCCAGCGGCGTGGCCTTCGAGGCCTGGCCGCCGGTGTTGGAGTAGACCTCGGTGTCGAGGACCAGGATGTTCACGTCCCGGCCCTGGGCCAGGACGTGGTCGAGGCCGCCGTAGCCGATGTCGTAGGCCCAGCCGTCGCCGCCCACGATCCACACCGACTTCTTGACCAGGGCGTCGGCGATGCGCGAGAGCCATCGCCCCTCGAGGCTCTGATCGTGGGCCAGCTTCTCCTTGAGCGCCGCCACCCGGGCGCGCTGCTTCTCCAGGCCGGCCTCGTCCGACTGGTCGGCCTCGAGGAGCTCCGAGACCAGCGCGTCGCCCAGGGTCCCGCCCAGCTTCTTGAGGAGCTCTCGGGCCTGCTCCTTCTGCTTGTCGAGCGCCAGCCGCATGCCGAAGCCGAACTCGGCGTTGTCCTCGAAGAGCGAGTTGTTCCAGGCCGGGCCGCGGCCGTGGAGGTCCTGGGCGTAAGGCGTGGTGGGGAGGTTGCCGCCGTAGATCGAGGAGCAGCCGGTGGCGTTGGCGATCAGGGCCCGGTCGCCGAAGAGCTGGGTGAGGAGCTTCAGGTAGGGGGTCTCGCCGCAGCCGGTGCAGGCCCCGGAGAACTCGAAGAGCGGGGTGAGGAACTGCGTCCCCTTCACGTCGAGCTTCACCTTGGTGCGGTCGGGGTCGGGCAAGGAGAGGAAGAACTCGAAGTTCTGGCGCTCCTTCTCCTTGAGCGGCAGGGCGTCCCGCATGTTGATGGCGAACCTGCCCTTCTCGGCCTTGGACTCGGCCGGGCAGATCTGCACGCAGAGCCCGCAGCCGGTGCAGTCATCGGGGGCCACCTGGAGCGAGTACTTGGCCCCCTTCACCTCCGCGCTCTTGTAGTCCATGGCCAGGAAGCCCTGGGGCGCCTTGGGGAGCAGCTCGGCCGGGTAGTACTTCGGGCGGATGGCGGCGTGGGGACAGATGATCGCGCACTTGTTGCACTGGATGCAGATCCCCGGCTCCCAGGTGGGGATCTCCTGGGCGATGGAGCGCTTCTCCCACTTGCTGGTGGCGGTGGGCCAGGTGCCGTCGACCGGGAAGGCGGAGACGGGCAGGAGGTCGCCCTTGCCTGCGAGCATCAGGGCGGTGACCCGCTTCACGAAGTCGGGGGCGGCGTCGGAGACCGCCGGCGGCCGCGGGGCGCCGTTCGCCTGCTTGCCGTCGAGCGGGACCGGGTAGAGGTGCGAGAGGGTGTGGTCCACGGCGGCGAAGTTCTTCTTCACCACCTCGGGGCCCTTGCGCGCGTAGGTCTTCTCGATGGTCTTCTTGATGTGGGTGATGGCCTCGTCGCGCGGCAGCACCCCGGAGACCGCGAAGAAGCAGGTCTGCATGATGGTGTTGATGCGCACCCCCATGCCGGTGTCGCGCGCCACCTTGTAGGCGTCGATGACGAAGAGCTTGAGCTTCTTCTCCAGGATCTGCGCCTGGACCTCGCGGGGCAGCTTCTCCCAGATCTCGTCCGGACCGTAGGGGGAGTTGAGCAGGAAGGTGGCGCCGGGCACCGCCTGCTCGACCATCTCGTACTTCTCCAGGAAGCCGAACTGGTGGCAGGCCACGAAGTTGGCGCGGGTGACGAGGTAGGCCGAGCGGATGGGCCGGGGGCCGAAGCGCAGGTGGCTGGTGGTCAGGGTGCCCGACTTCTTGGAGTCGTAGACGAAGTACCCCTGGGCGTAGTTGGGGGTGTCCTCGCCGATGATCTTGATGGAGTTCTTGTTGGCGCCCACCGTGCCGTCGGCGCCCAAGCCGTAGAAGAGGGCCCGCACCACGTCGTCGGGCTCGATGTCGAAGGTCGGGTCCACCTTGAGCGAAAGGTGGCTGACGTCGTCGTTGATGCCCACGGTGAAGTGGCGCTTGGGGCGCGGCCGCGCCAGCTCGTCGACCACCGCCTTCACCTGGCCGGGGGTGAACTCCTTGGAGGACAGGCCGTATCGGCCGCCGATGACCGTGAGCTGGTGGTGGAAGCGGTCGATGTGGGCCTGCTCGGCCTCGCGCAGGGCGGTGACCACGTCCTGGTAGAGCGGCTCGCCCAGCGCCCCGGGCTCCTTGGTCCGGTCCAGAACGGCCAGGTGATGGACGGTGCGGGGCAGCGCGGTCATGAAGGCGCCCAGGTCGAAGGGCCGGTAGAGCCGGACCTTGACCAGGCCGACCTTCTCGCCCCGGGCATTCAGGTAGTCGAGGGTCTCGGCGATGGTGTCGCAGGCCGAGCCCATGGCCACCAGCACCCGCTCGGCCTCGGGGTGGCCGTAGTAGTCGAAGAGCTTGTAGTTTCGGCCGGTGAGGCGGCCGAACTCGTCCATGGCCGCCTGCACCCGCTCGGCGGCGGTGGCGTAGAACGGGTTGCAGGCCTCGCGCGCCTGGAAGAAGGCGTCGGGGTTCTGGGCGGTGCCGCGGAGCTGGGGCCGGTCGGGGGTGAGCGCCCGGGCCCGGTGCTGGGCGACCAGGTACTCCGGGATCATCTTGCGGAGGTCGTCGTCGCCCAGCTCCTCCATCTTGGCCACCTCGTGCGAGGTGCGGAAGCCGTCGAAGAAGTGGAGGACGGGGACCCGGGCCTCCAGGGTGGCCCGCTGGGCGATGAGGGCGAAGTCGTGCGCCTCCTGGACCGAGGTCGAGGAGAGCAGCATGAAGCCGGTCTGGCGGACGCTCATGACGTCCGAGTGGTCGCCGAAGATGGAGAGCGCGTGGGTGGCCAGCGTGCGCGCCGACACGTGCATGGTGAACGAGGTCAGCTCGCCGGCGATCTTGAACATGTTGGGGATCATGAGCAGCAGGCCCTGCGACGCCGTGAAGGTCGTCGTCAGGGAGCCCGCCTGCAGGGCGCCGTGCACGGCGCCGGCCGCCCCGCCCTCCGACTGCATCTCGGTCACGCTCGGGACGGTCCCCCACACGTTCTTGCGTCCCCTGGCCGACCACTCGTCCGCCCACTCGCCCATGTTCGAGGAGGGGGTGATGGGGTAGATAGCGATGACCTCGTTGGTGCGGTGGGCCACCGAAGCGACGGCCTCGTTGCCGTCCATGGTCACCAGTCGCCTCGTCATTCCGTCCTCCTTCGTCGTGCAACCCGTGCGCTGGGCACCGGGCCCGGCTGGCCGGGCGCAGGCATTGCGGAGTTGATCCAGGTCATCAGACGGGGGTGCAACCGTCGAGCCTTCCAGGTGGCGCCTCCTGCCACAGGGCCCCACCTCCGATCGGGCCGCGGAGTGTACCAGCTTCCGGACGGGCTTTGGGAAGCGGGCGGCAGCACGCCGCGGCCGCGCGGGTCGGGCGCTGCCTGCGCCTTGAGTGCGACCCGGTGACCGTACGATGCTCCCCGGCATGGTCCGCAAGGTGGGGACCGCCCGCATCGTCCGCGAGATCGGCCGCGGCGGCATGGGTGTGGTCTTCGAGGCCGTCCAGGAGGGCCTCGACCGCCCGGTCGCCGTGAAGGCGCTCGACCAGAAGCTGGTCCGCTCCAAGGAGCAGCTGGAGCGGTTCCGCCGGGAGGGGAAGGTCTACGCCCGGCTCCGCCACGAGTCGATCGTGGCGGTCCACGACCTGGTGGAGAAGGACGACCAGGTCTTCCTGATCACCGAGTTCGTCGACGGCGTGGACCTGGCGCGGCTGCTCACCCAGGGGGGCGCCATCCCGGCCGAGTGCGTGGCGGTGATCGGGGCGCGGGTGGCCGACGCCCTGGACTACGTCCACTTCAGCTCCATGCTCCACCGCGACGTGAAGCCGGCCAACGTCATGCTCTCGCGCGAGGGCGAGGTGAAGCTCATGGACTTCGGGATCGCCAAGGGCGAGGACGATCCCGCCCTGACCCGGGCCGGCATGCTGGTGGGGAGCCCCTCCTACATGGCGCCGGAGGTCCTGGGGGGAGCGGAGGCCGGGCCGCCGTCGGACGTGTGGGCGCTGGGGGTGACCCTCTACGAGCTCCTCACCGGCGAGAAGCCTTTCCGCGGCTCGAGCGCCGACGACCTCTTCGCCGTCATCCGGCGGGGCCGCTTCCGCCGGGTACGGACCCTGGCCCCGAGCTGCCCTCGGCGCATCGCCTGGACGGTGGAGAGGTGCCTGGCCCGCCGCCCCGCCCAGCGCTTCAAGAGCGCCGGCGCGCTGGCCCGGGCCCTGGACGCGGCCGCAACCCGCGCCCTGCGCAAGGTCCACCCCCGGGCCCGCCTGGTGGCTCTGCTCGCCCACCGCGGTTTCGCCACCGAGCAGGTGGCGCTGGCTCACGTCGACGGCGCCACGCTGGCCGCCACCCGCGGCGCCGACGTCAGGGGCACGGCCACGCTGGTGGAGTTCCCGGTGAGGCGGCGGACCCGGCACCTGGCGGTCACCGCCGCCCTGGCCATCGCCACCGCCCTCTCGGTGTGGCTGGCGCCGCTCTGGTGAGGGCGCCGCCCCGGGCCCCGGGGCCGGGATCGTCCGCTTGCCGGGGAAGGACCCCGGCGGTTTCGGATAGGATGGGGAGAGGCCCGCGCCTCGCGGAGGGACCGACCCATGGAGCAGATGGCCAACCCCACGCCGGCCGGGACGGCGGCCAGCGACAACGGCTCCAGCGCCAAGATCATCTACATCCTGTACCTGGTCTCGCTGGTGATCGGCGTGACCGCCATCGTCGGCCTGGTCATGGCCTACGTGAACCAGGGGCAGGGCCCGGCCTGGGTCCAGACCCACTACCGCTTCCAGATCCGGACCTTCTGGATCCTGATCCTGGCCTCGGCGGTGGCCCTCCTGCTCACCTTCGCGATCATCGGCGTGGTGCTCTGGCCGCTCATCCTCATCTGGCTCATCGTGCGTTGCGTGAAGGGGCTCATGGCCGTCGAGAAGCAGCAGCCGTACGCCAACCCGGCCAGCTGGATCTGGTAGCCGTCCCGCTCAGCGGCCGTAGCGGAGCCCGAGCATCACCCGGTAGGTGGGGACGGGCAGGACCGCCTGGTATCCCAGCCCGTTGCCGGATCCCGCGTCGGTCCGACCGCGTAGGGGGAGTGGCCGGTGAGCGACCGGTCGGCCGCCAGCCGGTAGGCGAGGCCCCCGGCGATGGGCCCGGACACGGCCAGCAGCCCCTCGAGCTGCGGGGGGGGGGGGGCCCAGGGCACGGGGGTAGGCAGTCCCGGACACCGGCCGGCTGGAGACGCCCCGCAGGGCCAGGGCCGCGGTGGGCAGGGACGGGGCCGGGCCGTAGGAGACGTGGGCGTTGCCGAAGGGCGCCCCGGCCGCGGGCAGAGGACCGCCGCCGTCCGGGATCCACGACCGGGCCGCGGTGAGGGAGGCGCCGTTGCGCTGCCGGGGCCCCCAGGAGCGCAGGTGGTCGAGGCCCACGGTGAGCCCGCCCTCGCGGCCGCCCTGCTCCAGGGGCAGGCCGTAGCCCAGGAAGGCGTGGCTCGCGGCCGGCAGCGATCCCTCGAGGCCGAGGTGGAGGCCGGGGTAGTCCCGGGCCCGGCGTGTGATGATGTTGATCACCCCCACATGGCGTTCGGGCCGTAGAGGGCCGAGCCCGGGCCCAGGATCACCTCGACGTGGTCGACCAGGTCGAGCGGGACACCCACGCTCCCGTCGTAGCAGGCGGTCCCGTCCCAGGGCTCGTTGAGCGGGTGCCCGTCGAGCAGGACCAGGACGTGGTTGCCGTAGTCGTTGGTGAGGAGCACCCCGCGGACGCCGATCTCCGGGGTGGCGTAGCTGGGCGCCGCGATCATCCCGGTGGTGAGGTAGTTGATTGCGTGGGAGAGCGAGTCGAGGCCGTAGCGGCGCAGGTCGTCGCCGCTCACCACCGTGACGGTGGCCGGTGCCAGCTGGGCGGTCTCGGTCGCCCTGGAGGCGGTGGACACCACCGGCTCGTCGAGCAGTCCGGCCAGCTCGGCGATCCCATCGGCGCGCGCCGGCCCCGCCCCGGCCGCGAGGAGGGCCGCGATGAACCCGAAGGAGAGCGGGCTCGTGGCTGGGAGGCGGAGGGACAAGGGGAGAGGCGCCGGCGCACCTCATCCTGCGATTCGAGCGGAGGAGCCGTGAGTTGCGAGCATGCGGTGGATCGGCGCCGTCGCAATCGCCGGATCGGGGGAGGGCGGAGGCGCAGGTGAGCCCGCACCCCGGGTCCCGGAACCGGCGCGGGGGCCGGGAGCGCGTTGCGGCGGCCACCGGGGCAGCGGTACGGTCAGAGGATGCCCGACACCGCCCCCCTGGACCTGGCCCGGCGCGTGGAGAAGCTGACCTCCATCCTGGAGGTGGCCAAGGCGCTGGCCGCCGAGCGCCGGGTGGAGGCGCTCCTGGCCCGGATCGTGGAGGAGGCAGCCCGGGTGGTGGAGGCCGAGCGCTGCACGCTCTTCGTGGCCGACCGACAGCGGGGTGAGCTGTGGAGCAAGGTGGCGCTGGGCACCGCGGAGATCCGCGTCCCGCTGGGCTCGGGGATCGCCGGGGCGGTGGCCGCCTCGGGGAAGCCGGTCCGGATCGCCGATGCCTACCGGGACCCGCGCTTCAACCCGGAGGTGGACCGGGCCACCGGCTTCACCACCGGCAGCGTGCTGGCCGTTCCCATGTGGAACACGCGCGGCGAGATCGTCGGCGTGCTCCAGGCCCTGAACCACCGGGACGGGCCGTTCGGCGACGAGGACCTGGAGCTCCTCTCGGCGCTGGCCGGCCCGGCGGCGTCGGCGCTGGAGAACGCCCTCCTGAACGAGGAGATCGAGCGGCTCTTCGAGGGGTTCGTGCAGGCCTCGGTGCTGGCCATCGAGCAGCGCGATCCCACCACCGCCGGTCACTCCGAGCGCGTGGCCGGCCTGACGGTGGGGCTGGCCCGGGCCACGGAGCGGCGCCCGCCGCCGGGGCTCGCGGGCCTGCGCTTCCTCTCGGAGGACCTGCGCCAGCTCCGCTACGCCGCCCTGCTCCACGACTTCGGCAAGGTGGGCGTGCGCGAGCACGTGCTCACCAAGGCCGACAAGCTCTTCCCCCACGAGCTGGCCCTGATCCGGGCCCGCTTCGACAACGCCCGCCTCTCCCTGCAGAACCAGGCCCTCCAGGCGCGCCTCGCGGGCCGGGCCGAGGGGGAGGAGGCGCTCCTCTGCCGGGCTCGGGGGCTGGAGGCGCTCTGGGAGGTGGTGGTGGCGGCCAACCGCCCCTCGGTGCTCCCCGAGGGTGCCTCCGAGAGGCTGCGGGCCGCGGCCCTGGAGCAGGTCCCGGGCCCGGACGGCCAGGTGGCGCTGCTCAGGCCGGAGGAGCTCCAGGCGCTCTCCATCCCCCGGGGTTCGCTCTCCGAGGAGGAGCGCCGCGAGATCGAGGGCCACGTCTCCCACACCTTCCGCTTCCTCTCGCAGATCCCCTGGACCCGCGCGCTGCGGCGCGTGCCGGAGATCGCCTACGCTCACCACGAGAAGCTGGACGGCAAGGGCTACCCGCGCGGCCTCCCCGCCGACGGCATCCCCCTGGAGTCGCGGATGATGGCCATCGCCGACGTCTACGACGCCCTCACCGCCAGCGACCGGCCCTACAAGAAGGCCCTCCCGTCGGAGAAGGCGCTGGACATCCTCGCCGCCGACGCCCGCCGCGGGCAGATCGACGCCGCACTCCTGGCCGTGTTCGTGGAGGCGGGGGTGTGGCGAGGGGAGCGCGGTTGATCGCCGGCCGGAAGCTGCCCCGCGCCTTCTTCGGCCGGGACGCGCGGGTGGTGGCCCGGGAGCTCCTGGGGAAATTGCTGGTCCACCGCCACCGCGGCGTGCTCCGGGCGGCGCGCGTCGTGGAGACCGAGGCCTACCACGGGCCCGGCGATCGGGCCTCGCACGCCCGCTTCGGGAGGACGGCCCGCGCCGCCATCATGTTCGGGCCGCCGGCGGTGGCCTACGTGTACCTGGTCTACGGCCGGAGCCACTGCCTGAACGCGGTCACCGGCCGGGAGGGCTTCCCCTCGGCGGTGCTCTTCCGCGCCGGCGAGCCGCTCTCGGGCTGCCTGCACTCCCCCCGGGGTCCGGGAAACCTCTGCCGGGCGCTGGGGATCCGGTGCCAGCGGGACAACGGCCGGGACCTGACCGGCGAGGAGCTCTTCCTCCTCGACGGCCCCAGGCCCCGGCGGATCGTCACGGGACCACGGGTGAACGTGGCCTACGCCGGCCGGTGGGCCGAACGGCCCTGGCGCTACGCCGTGGCCGACAGCCCCTTCGTGAGCCGGCCGGTGCCTCGGGTCAGTCCAGCTCGTCGGGGCCCGGGGGCGGCGGGGGGGTGGCCGGGGGGGCCGGCGGCTCCGCGCCCGGCGAAGGCGCCGAGGGCGGCGCCGAGGGCGGCGAGGAAGGCGCCCCGGGCGCCAGGGCGTCGCCCTTCCGGAAGCGGCCCTTGAGGAGCTTCCCGTCGCGGCCATCGAGCAGCATCTGGGCGCGGTCGAGGTAGCCGACCAGCGTCACGTGCCAGCGCCCGGACCGGTCGAGCTCGGCGCGCTCGACGCGGTCGACCCACAGGCTCCGGTCCTGGCAGAGGCGGAAGGCGGCGTCCACCGCCTCCTGCTCGGAGAGGACCCGTTCCTGGACGGCCCCCGGCATCGGCTCCGGCGGCGGGGAGTAGACCCGCCGCTCGTAGACGATGCACCCCGGCAGGAGGAGGGCCGCGAGGACGAGTCGTCTCATCCCCCCGAACTTATGCTATCTGGGCGCCGTGCTCCATCTCCACGGACAGGACAGCCGCGCCCTGGCCAAGAAGGCGGGCATCGCCTTGGCCGACGCGCGCCGGATCACCGGGGCGGTGATCGGCCGGGGGGAGGGCCTGCGCGCCGCGCGGAACGTCCGGCGCGAGGTGCTCGACCGGGTCGAGGCCATGGCCCGGCCCGGCCAGCTCCGCACCCTGCACGTGGTGGACGCCCGGGACGGCTTCCGCAGGTACCTCTTCGCCCTGCCCGATGCGGCGCGGGTGGAGGCGGTGCGCATCCCGCTCCACGGGACCCACCACGTGGTCTGCCTCTCCTCGCAGGCGGGCTGCGCCCTGGGCTGCGTCTTCTGCGCCACCGGGGAGCTGGGGCTCACCCGCTCGCTCAAGAGCTGGGAGATGGTGGAGCAGCTCCTCGAGGTCCGCCGCGACTCGACGCTGCCGGTCACGGGGGTGGTCTTCATGGGGCAGGGGGAGCCCTTCCTCAACTACGACGAGGTGCTCCAGGCCGCCTACGCGCTCTGCGACCCGGCCGGCGGGCGCATCGACGGGCGCCGCATCTCCATCTCCACCGCCGGGATCGTCCCCATGATCCGACGCTACACCGCCGAGCGGCACAAGTTCCGGCTCTGCGTCTCGCTCAACGCCGCCATCCCCTGGAAGCGGGCCGCGCTCATGCCGGTGGTGGAGCAGGGCTTCCCGCTCGACGAGCTCATCGAGGCCATCCGGGAGCACGCCCGGGTGGCGGGCCGGGTCACGGTCGAGTACGTGATGATCTCCGGGGTCAACGTCGGGGCCGAGGACGCCGAGGCGCTGGGTCAGATCCTGCGCGGTATCCCGGTCCGGCTCAACCCCATCGCCGTGAACGACGCCACCGGTCGCTACCGGCCGCCCGGCGAGGACGAGTGGACCGCCTTCCGCGACGCCCTCTCCCTGGCCCTCCCCGGCCAGCCCATCGTCCGGCGCTACTCCGGCGGCCAGGACCAGTCGGCCGCCTGCGGGATGCTGGCCTCGCGCGGCCGCTAGAGAGGGCGAGGCGCTCGCCTCAGCCGTCGCGGTGCACGGTCCCCGGCGAGAAGGCGGGCAGGCACACCGCCAGGTACTCGGCACCGTCCGGCCCGGGCGAGGAGTAGCGCACCCATTCGCCGCGGGGGGCGAGGACGGCCTGGCCCGCCGAGACGTCCACCGTCCTCGAGCGGCTCTCCACCCGCAACGCGCCCTTGAGGACCACGGTGTACTCGTCGAACTCCGGCGTCTGGCCCGGCTCGGCCCAGCCGCTGGGGCTGACCATGCGGGCCACGCTGAGCGCGGACGTGCCCGAGTTCACCCGCCCCACGTACTCCTCGATGCGCTTGGGCGGGGCGCCGGCCGCATCGATCACCGAGGGCCCCTGGATGAGCCTGAGCATGCGGCATGGTATCGCCCCGCGGGCGGGCTAGCGCCTCGGCTTCTCGTTGGCCCTTTGGGGCTCGCTGGCCGCCTCCTCGCCGACGTCGACCACGGGGAGGTCCTCGAGGAGGTCCATCTGCTCGAGGAGCTCGAGGTGCTCCACCACGGCCGCGTCCTCGTCGGAGAGGCGCTGCCGCTCGGGCTCGACCCGGTCCGCCCCCCGGGTGCCTGCGGGCGGGGGCTCCGGGCGCGGCGGCGGGCCGGCGGCGAGGAGCAGGGCAAAGGCCAGGGCGGGGATCACGGGGTGAGCACGTCGAGGGCGAGGAGCCCCTTGGTGAGGGGGTCCCGCCCGCGGAAGAAGTCGCCGGGGAAGAGGGCGTCGAGCTCGGCGCCGAGGACGAGCCAGCTCGCCACCTGCCAGGAGAGCTCCAGGTCGGTCTCGGTGCCGTAGACCCGGCCGCCCAGGGGGCCCTGGGCGTCGGCCCGCAGGTAGGCTCCCTTGGCCCGGACGGAGACGCTCTCGGTGGGGTCGAAGCCCAGCGAGGCGGCCGGGGCGATCACCCCCCGGCCGTTCACGCCAGGCGTGGCGGCCTGGCGGTCGGCGAAGCTCTCCGACAGCCCACCGCCGAAGAACAGGTTGGTCTCGGTGATGTAGGGAGCCACCGCCACGAACCCGCGATAGGTGCCGGTGGCCGGGTCGATCACCCCGGCCGATCCCAGGTTGGCGCGGGGCAGCCCGTCGCCGGAGAGGTAGAGGAAGCCCAGCCCGGCCGAGACCCCGCGCCCCAGGTCGGCGTCGTAGCGGAGGGAGGCGAGCTGGCCCCGCAGGTGGACGTTCTCGGCGACCACCACCCCGGTGCCGGTGGTGGCGGTGTGGATCTCGCCGCCGAGGAGCGCCGCCGTGAAGCCGATCCGCTGCCAGGACGAGAGGTTGAGCTTCCCGCTCGTCCCCAGCCACCCCAGGGTCGCGTCGCTCGAGTAGTCGGTCGCCAGGGTGGCCGCCAGGAGCTGGTCGGCGGCGCGGTGCATGGGCGTAGAGGGATCGGAGCTCGAGGCCACGCTCACCAGCCGCTCCTCCACGGCGGTCCTGAGCACGTCGCCCAGGCCGCCGGTCCGCTGGCGCATGCCGGCGGCGAACAGGCCGGCGTGCGCGAACAGCGAGGGGAGGTAGTCGGCCCTCAGCACGACCATGGGGGTCAACCCCTGCACCGTCCCGGGCAGGTCGCGGGTGGGCTGGAAGGCGGCGGCGGAGAGGTCCCAGGGCGGGCCGATGGCTCCCAGGTCGGCGTGCACCTCGACGCCGGTGGCGTAGTCGTCGTAGACGTAGCCGTCGGCCACGGTGGCGCGCCGCCGGCCGGCGGAGAAGGTCAGGAACCGGGCCCGGCCCAGGCTATAGGCGAGGTAGGCCTCCCGCACGAACCAGGTGTGCGAGGCCTCGTCCCGCACCGGGCGGCCGTTGGAGGTCACCTCGGGGCTGTCGGGGAGGGTCTCCTCCACCGGCACGATGATCCGCGCCCAGCGCAGGCGGCTCAGCCGATAGAGCCCGCACTCGCCGCTCCCCGGGACGGCCAGGCCGGAGGCGGTCTTGGGGGACCAGCACACCGAGGTGGTCCGGTAGAAGTGCTGGCGGCGCAGCTCGCCGGAGTCAACGGCGAGGACCCAGTGGAGGTCCCCGTCCAGGTGTCGGCCCTCGAGGGCCAGGGCGGCCAGGGTGGAGCCGAAGTCGTCGGACCCCTCGGTGTGCAGGTAGCTCCCGAGGTGGAAGTCGTCCGCGGTGGGATCGTAGAGGACGGCGGTGCCGGGGACGTTCCGCTCCGAGGTGGCGCGGAGCTGGAGCGAGCCCTGGAAGGCGACGCCGTCTCCGCCCCGCGCCCACGCCGGCGAGAGGAGGAGGAGGCCGGCGAGGAGCGCCAGGCAGCGCACGCGCCGATCCTACCTCTCCCGCCTTCTCCGCCACTCTTCCCGCAGGCGCTCCCGCTGATCGGGCGAGAGCTCCCGCCAGCGCCGCAGGTTCTCCAGCATGCGGGCCCGCTCGGCCGGGGGCGCCCGGAGCAGGCCTCGGATGGCGGCGCGCAGCTCGGCGCGGCGCGCCGGAGACATCTCGCGGAAACGGCGGAAGCGCTCGCGGATCTCCTCCCGGTCGCGCGGGGGGAGCCTCTGGAATGCCTCCCAGTTCTGGCGGATCTCCTCGCGCCGCTCAGGCGGCAGCGCTCGGAAGCGGCGGAGCTGCTCCGCGAGCTCCTCCCTGCGCTCGGGCGGCAGGGCCTGGTAGGCGCGCCACCGCTCGCGCAGCGCTTCCTTCTCCTCGGGGCTCATCCGCTCCCACTTCTCGCGGGCGTTCGGCCCCCCGCCGGCGGCGCCGCCGTCGGGTGCGTCCTGCGCGCCGGCGCGGCGGCCGGGGAGCGCGGCCAGGGAGAGGGCCAGGGCAGCGGCGAGGAGGGTCGGACGCCTCATGGCCTGCCTCCGCTCGGCAGCAGCTGGTCGAGGTGGGCCACCAGCTGCGCGTCCTCGGGCGTGTCCACGTCCAGGGCGCTGGCGGTCTCGTAGTCCTGGAGGAGATCGAGGTCCCGCACCATGGCCCGGGTCTCGAGGTAGGAGCGGGCCGGGACGGCCACGGCGATGGCCAGGGCGGCCACGCCGCCGGCGATGGCCACCAGGCGCGGGCGCGGGACCTGGAGGATCCAGCGCCAGGCGAGCAGCGTGCGGGGCCGGGCGCGCTCCTGGCGAAGCCGGGCCTCGAGCCGGGTGGCGAAGAAGGGCGGCAGCTCGGGCGGCGGCGGGAGGGCGGCCAGGGCCGAGAGGGCCTGGCGGAGCCGGGCCTCCTCCTCGCGGCAGGCCGGGCAGGAGCCGAGGTGCGTACGCACCTCGGCGGCGCGGGTGGCCGGGAGGGCGCCATCGATGAGGGCGGTCAGGTCCTCGCGCGGGTGGGTCACGGCAGGGCCTCCCGGGCGAGCGGGTGCTGGGGGGCGAGCGCCTCGGCGGCGGCCACGGTGGCGCGGTGGACGAGCGACTTCACCGCCGACACGCTGGTCTCGAGCACCTGGGCGATCTCCTCGTAGGACAGCCCCTCGAACCGGCACAGGACCAGCGCCGCGCGCTGCTTCTCGGGGAGGCGGGCGAGGAGCTCCTTCACCGCGGCCTCGAGCACACGGGCGTGGTAGTGCTCCTCGGGGCTGGCAGCGCCGGAGGCGAGGACGTCCATGTCGACGGGCTCCTCCCCCGGGCCCTCCGCCTCCTGCCTCAGGGCGTGCTCGCGGCGTCGCAGCTCATTGAGGCAGTGGTTGGTGGCCACGCGGTAGAGGAAGGTCTTGAAGCGCGCCGAGGGGCGGTAGCGGTCCCGGCTGCGGTGGAGGCTCACGAACACGTCCTGGGCCAGCTCCTCCGCTCGCGCGGCGTCGCGGACGAAGCGGTGGCAGAAGGCGAACATGGCGCGCGCGTGCCTCTCGTAGAGGGACCGGAAGGCCCCCTCGTCGCCCTGCTGGAACGCCAGCATCAGCGCCGCGTCGGGATCCGGCCCCATCCTGTGACCTCGAACACGCGGCGCGCCCCGGGGTTGCGATCCGGGGCATCCTATCCGAAAGGTCCAGTCGGAATCGACGTCTGGACCCGCCAACGTCCGCCGCCCACCCCGCGGGCGGCGAGGCCCGGCCGGCGGGCGCGCCGCGCGCCGGCATCCGCCCAAAGGATGGGATGAGCGGGACCCTGAGTGGGGAACGGAGGGGCCGCAAGGGCGGGTGGGTGGGGCAGGGGTGACCGGTCCCGGACACAACCGCCGGCCGGGCTTACCGTATTTGCACTCCGACACATGGCCCTGACCCTGCACGGCAGGCCGATCGGCCGATGCAGAGACTCTCGAGCCCGGAGACCACCATGAAGAAGCTCCTCGCCGCCGCCACCCTGCTCCTCGCCCTCTGGCCCGCGGCGCGGGCCGAGGATCGCGCCACCACCAAGCTGGCCGAGGCCATGGTCCACAAGGCGGTCGAGTTCCTCCAGAAGGAAGGGCCGGAGAAGGCCTACGCCACCTTCAGCGATCCGAAGGGCATCTTCACGTACCGTGACCTGTACATCACCGTCTACGACATGAACGGCAAGTGCCTGGCCCACGGCGCCAACAAGGACCGCGTCGGCAAGAGCCTCATCAACGACAAGGACGCGGACGGCAAGCTCTTCGTCAAGGAGCGGGTGGAGATCGCGGCCCGGGACGGGAAGGGCTGGCAGGAGTACAAGTTCCTGAACCCCGCCAACCAGAAGGTCGAGATCAAGGTCGCCTACCTGGAGCGCGTCGGCGACGTGATCGTGGTCTGCGGCGCCTACAAGCCGTGAGCGGCCGCGGCGGGGGAAGCCTCACCTGCCGGGGAGCGAGAGGAGGGTGCGGGCCAGCCCGTAGACGGCGGCCGCCACCGCGGCCGAGGCGGGGATGGTGAGCACCCAGGCCCAGAGGATCCGGCCGGCCACGCCCCAGTGCACCGCCCGCGTGCCGCGGGTGGCGCCCACGCCTACGATGGCGCCGGTGATGGTGTGGGTGGTGGAGACGGGGATTCCGGCGTGGGCCAGGGCCAGGATGGTCACCCCGCCGCCGGTCTCGGCGCAGAAGCCGCCGATGGGCTGCAGCTTGGTGAGGTTGTGCCCCATGGTCTTCACGATCCGCCAGCCGCCGAACAGGGTGCCCAGGGCGATGGCGGCCTGGCAGGCCAGGACCACCCAGAACGGCACCGGGAAATGGCCGGGGATCAAGGCGGCCCGGCCGGCCCAGACGGTGCCGTAGAGGATGACGGTGATGATGCCCATCACCTTCTGGGCGTCGTTGGTGCCGTGGCTGTAGCTGAAGATCGCCGCCGAGAGGAGCTGCAGCCGCCGGAACCACCGGTCGACCTTGGCCGGGGTGTTGCGCCGCACGATCCAGGTGGTGATC
>DATKMW010000111.1:0-38115 GCA_035541675.1 Anaeromyxobacter sp.
GTTCTGGGTGGAGCCGCTCCTCACCGGGCAGTTCATCGAGGCCTCCTGCGCCCGCTGCCACCCGGCTCCCTACCCGGCCGAGGCCAAGCACCTGCGCCGCGGCCGCGAGCTCTTCGAGCACAACCCCTGCGTCGGCTGCCACCTGGTGCAGGGGCTCTCCCGCGGCACGCTGGGCATCGAGCTCACCGACGTGGGCCTGAAGCGCGACGTCGAGTTCTTCCGGAAGAAGCTGACCAAGCCGCTCTTCGACGTGGCCTCCACGGTCATGCCGCGGCTCAAACTCTCCGAGCAGGACAAGGACGATCTGGCCACGTTCCTGAAGAGCCTCAAGGGGCGGGTGCTGGCCGAGGACCCCATGTCCTACCGGGCCAGGCTCAAGGCCTTCGACAACGCCCAGCCGCCCGAGGTGGAGGTGGCCGTCGAGATCGGCAAGAAGGAGGTCGAAAGCCGCGGCTGCGTGATGTGCCACCGGCTCGGGGACAAGGACGGAGAGCGCGCCCCCGACCTCAGCTTCCTGGGGCAGATCCGCGAGCCCGCCTACGTGGAGGCTCACCTGGCCGAGCCGCGCCAGCACGCCCCGGACAGCATCATGCCCGCCTTCTGGATGTCGCCGAGCGAGCGCAAGGCGGTGGCCGCCTACCTCACCTCGCTCCAGGGCTTCGTGAAGCCGGCCACGCCCGCCGAGCAATACAAGCTCATGTGCATCCGCTGCCACGGCGAGAAGGGCGACGGCAACGGGCCGGTGGCGGAGAGCCTCCTGCCCCGGCCGCGCGTCTTCACCAACGCCAGGTTCTTCAACTGGCTGCCGGACCAGCGCGCCTACAACGCCATCCGCAACGGCGTGCCGGGCACGGCCATGCCTGCCTTCGGGAGGATCCTCGGCGACGAGGACGCCAAGGCCATGTTCGCCTGGATCCGCGCCACCTTCGCCCCGCAGAAGGAGCCCATCCCGCCGCGGACCGTCCCCGACCGGAACCCGGTCGCCTACGGCCCGGACAGCGTCCAGCGCGGCCGGAGGATCTTCCAGGAGCGCTGCTACGGCTGCCACGGGCGCATCGGCAACGGCAAGGGGCCCAACGCCCCGGAGATGCTGCCGCGCCCGCGCAACCTCACCAACCACAACTTCTTCACGCCGCTCCCCGATACGCGCCTTTTCGAGTCGATCACCTACGGTGTCGTCGGGACGGGAATGCCTCCCTGGGACGTGTTCCCCGACGATCAGCGCTGGGATCTCGTGAACTACGTCCGGTCCCTGTCGTCCAGCGGGCCGGCGGCTTCTGAGAGGAGGAAGTGATGACCGTCGACGTCAAGCGGACATGGCGGGAGGAGCCATCGGCCGCTCTGTTCATCCTGAGCGCATCGTTCTTCTTCATCGTCACCACCCTGGTGGGCCTCACCAACGCCACCAAGTTCGTCCTGCCAGAGTTCATGGGCAACATCCCCTGGCTGGAGTGGGGGCGGCTGCGCCCGCTCCACACCAACGGCGTGCTCTTCGGCTGGCTCCTCGCGGTCGACATGGGGCTCATCTTCTTCGTCGTGCCACGGCTGTGCGGGAACAAGCTGTGGAGCGAGAAGCTGGGGATCCTCACCGTCGTCCTCTTCGACCTGGTCATCCTCGGCGCCGTCTTCGCCTTCCCCCTGGGCGGGAACGCGGGGATGGAGTACGCCGAGCTGCCCCAGTACCTGGCCGCGGTGGTGGTGGTGGTGTGGGTGCTGTTCGGGCTCAACGTCTTCGCCACCGTGCTCACCCGCAAGCACGAGAAGATCTACGTCAGCCTCTGGTACATCATGGGTGGGGTGATCTGGACGGCCTTCGTCTACATCACCGGCAACTTCGTCGCCCACTTCGCCAGCGGCATCAACCAGGCCAACCTCAACTGGTTCTACGTCCACAACGCGGTGGGGCTCATCTTCACCCCCCTGGGCATCGGCCTGGCCTACTACTTCATCCCCAAGCAGAGCCAGTCGCCGCTCTTCAGCCACAAGCTGTCCATGGTCGGCTTCTGGAGCATCGCCTTCATCTACGTCTGGACCGGCGCCCACCACATGATCAACGGCCCCATCAGCCAGTGGCTCCAGACGGTCTCCATCCTCTTCAGCGTCATGCTCATCATCCCGGTGTGGACGGTGATCGTGAACTTCTTCGCCACCGTGAGCGGCAAGTGGGACCGCGTCCGCCAGGACCCGGTCCTCAAGTTCCTCATGGCCGGCACCACCTTCTACACGCTGACCTGCTTCCAGGGGCCCATGCACTCCCTGCGCACGGTGAGCGCCATCGTCTCCAAGACCGACTGGATCGTGGGCCACGCCCACATGGCGGTGCTGGGCGCGTTCAGCTTCTTCGCCATCGCCGGCGTGCTGCACGGCCTGCCGCGCATCGTCCACAAGCCGCTCTACTCGGTGCGGCTGGCCAACACCAGCTTCTGGCTCCTCTTCACCGGCGGGCTGGTCTTCTTCGCCGGCCTGTGGATCGGCGGCTTCATGCAGGGGCTGCAGTGGAACGACTGGACCATCCCCTGGATCGACACCGTCAAGTTCATGCGGCCGTTCTGGATGACCCGCCTCTTTGCCGGCATGGTCGTCTACGCCGGCATCTTCCTCTTCTTCTACAACGTGGTGCGCACCTTCAGCGCTCCCGTCCCCGCCCCCGAGCAGCAGGCCCGCCCGGAAGTCCGCCCCGTCGGCGCCTGAGAGGGAGACCGCCATGTTCAGAACGAGCGAGAAGAACACCGGCATCTTCTTCATCCTGGCCACCGCCTTCTTCCTGGTGGGGGGCCTCCTCACCACCCTGCTCCCGGCGGTGATCGAGAAGTCCTGGTCGACGCCGACCGAGGGGCAGCAGCCCTACACCGAGCAGCAGCTCCGGGGTAAAGCCATCTACCAGCGCGAGGGGTGCTGGTACTGCCACACCCAGCAGGTCCGCACCCTGCTCCCCGACACCAAGCGCTTCGGCTGGCGCGGGGTGGACGCCCCCATCAGCACGCCCGAGGAGTACGTCCGCGACAACCCGCACATGCTGGGCACCCGCCGCATCGGCCCCGACCTGGCCCGGGTGGGAGGCAAGTACGACACCAGCTGGCACCGGACCCACTTCAAGAACCCCCGGGACCTGGTGAAGGGCTCGATGATGGCCCCCTTCCCCTGGCTGTTCCAGAACGACGAGCAGGAGTTCAAGGACCTCGTCTCCTACGTCCAGACCCTGGGCCGAAACGTCAACTGGCGGCCGAAGGACGACTATGAGCGATGACATGCTGAGGAGCGTCATCCCCATCTACGCCTTCATCGTCTTCAACTTCCTGGCGGTGCTGGCGGCGCTGGCCTGGGCCTGGCGGAGCCGGAGCTTCACCGGCATGGACGAGACCATGCGCCAGCTCTTCCTCCACGACGACGGGCCACACGAGGAGAACCACCATGGCTGACAAGGTCGAGCACGACGAGATCGAGACCTTCCCCAGCGAGATCAGCGTGCGGGAGGGACGGATCCCGCTCTTCCTCAAGCTCACCTACGTGGGCTTCATCGCCTTCGGGCTGATCTACTGGGTGCTGTACTACGCGGGCGACACCGACTCCCCCTTGGTCCAGCTCCTCAACAAGGCCACCTTCCACTGATGTCCGAACCGCACCCGGGACGGGCGTCTCCCACGGTCATGGCCTCCACGCTCCCCTCCGCGACCTGGATACGCCCTCCCAAGCGCGGCCGGCTCCACCGGAGCCGGCGCGCGCTGCAGATCGCCACCTCGCTGGTCTTCCTGCTGGCGCCGTTCGTCAACCTGTTCCGCTTCGACCTCAGGAACGGGCGGATCATCCTGGGCGGAACGGCCTTCGCGCTGGGCGAGCTGCTCGCGGTGTACCTCCTCATCCTCCTCTTCATCGTGGTCGTCTTCGCCGGCGCCCTCCTCTACGGGCGCGTCTACTGCGGCTGGATGTGCCCCCAGACCACCCTCTCGGAGGCCGTGGCCTCCTTCGAGCGCTGGGTCTGCAAGGGCCGCAAGGGCTCGCCCGTCTGCAAGGCGGCGGCCCCGGCCGCCTCCCTGGGCATGGCGGCCATCGTGGCGGCGAGCCTGGTCACCTACTTCCTCGACCCGGCCGACCGGCTCTCGCCCCCGCGGCTGGCCTGGATCTCCTGGGCCATCACCACCGGCTTCCTCTTCGCCGACCTCTACTTCCTGCGCCACCGCTTCTGCCTGGGCGTCTGCCCCTACGGCATCCTCCAGAACATCGTCCAGGACGGCCGCACCCTGGGGGTGGAGCTCGACCCCGCCCGCCGCGAGGAGTGCACCGACTGCCTGCTGTGCGTGCGGGCCTGCTTCATGGGCGTGGACATCCGCGAGCAGGCCTTCAACCCCGCCTGCCTGAACTGCGGCGACTGCATCTCGGCCACCACCCTCTCGAAGACCTGTCCGGAGGAGCCGCTCATCCGCTTCCGCTACGGGACGGTGGCCTCGCGCTGGCCGGCCTGGCTCAGGAAGGCCGGCGTGCTCGACGTCCGCCGGGCCTTGGTGGTGGGGGTGACGGCGGTCTTCGCCGCGGGCACGGTCGCGCTCCTCGCCTCCCGCCAGGACCTCGACGCCGACGTGGCCGCCCTCTACGACCAGGCCGCCCTCGACGACGGCGGCCTGGTCCACAACGCCTATCGCCTCACCGTGGCCAACCGGCTCGACCACCCCATCACGCTCCGGCTGGAGGTGTCGGGCGTGCCGGGCGTGGCCTTCGCCGACGGGAAGGGGGAGGTGGAGGTGGGCGCCGGCCGGCGCGACCTGCGCGACCTAGAGCTCACCGCCCCGGCCCAGGCGCTCGAGTCCGGACCGCACGCCCTGCTGCTGCGCGGCCAGGTGGAGGGAGGGAAGTCCGCGTTGGAGCTGTCCACGCTGTTCTTCGTGCCCTCCAGGAGGTAGCCGTGCGACTCGTCGTCTGGCTCACCCTCGCCTTCTTCGTGGCGATCCTGGTGGCCGCCTACGTCTACTCGCAGAGGGCCCACCCGGTGTTCATCGATGTCGACCCCGCCGCGGTGCACGCCACCCACGGCCACTGATGGCGCCCTCCCCCCGAAAGCTCGGGCCGGCCCCGCTGCGCATCCTGGTGGTCGAGGACGACGCCCGCCTTGGCGCCATCCTGGGGCGTCACCTGGAGCGGCTGGGCCACGCCGTGCGCCGCGCCTCCGACGGCGCGGCGGCGCTCCGGCTCCTCGAGGCCGAGCCGGCCGACGTGGTCCTCTCCGACATGCGCATGCCCGGGATGGACGGCCGGGCGCTCCTGGCCGAGCTCCGCACCTGCCACCCCCGGACCCGGGTGGTGCTCATGACCGCCTTCGGCGAGCCGGACGACGCCGACGCCGCGCTGCGCGCCGGCGCCTACGCCCACGTCACCAAGCCCTTCAAGGTCGAGGCGCTGCTCGACCTCTTCCGGGCCATCTCGCTCGAGCTCGCGCGGGAGTGCGCTGCCCCGGCGAGGCCCGCCCCCGCACCCCTCGACCGCGCCGCCGACGCGGGCCGCCACTCCATCCGGGACGTGCTGGCCCGCGCCATCGTCGGCCTCCCGCTGGCGGTCTTCGTGGCCGTCCTGCTCGTGGCCCTGTTCTGCGCCGAGCGAGCCCACCCGGCCCTGCTCGAGGACGGCCCCGCCGCCCGCACCCTCCGACAGCAGGCCCCGCGATGAGCACCCTCCTCCTCTCCTCGCTGACCATCGGGCTCCTCGGCTCGCTGCACTGCGCCGGCATGTGCGGGCCCCTGGCCGCGGCGGTGGGCTGCGCCGGCTGCCCGGCCCGCTCGCCTGCCGGCCGCATCGCGCCCTTCCTCGGCGGGAAGCTCGCCGCCTACGCGTTGCTCGGGCTCGCCGCCGGGACGGTCGGCTCGGCCTTCGGCGCCCGGGGGATGGGCCCGCGGGCCTTCGCGGTGCTGGCGCTCATCGCCGGCGCGGCCATGGCCGCGCTGGGCGGCATGGCGCTGTGGCGCCGGGTGGGGCAGCCGCGGGCCAGCGCCCCCGGACCGATCTCCACCCTCCTCTCCGCCGCGCTCCGCTCGCGCTCCCCGGCCGCCCCCTTCGGCGCCGGGGTGCTGGCCGCGCTCCTTCCCTGTGGCCTGGTGTGGGCCATGGTGGCGCGCTCGCTCACCGCCAGCACCCCGCTCGCCGCCGCCCTCTCCATGGCCTCCTTCGGCCTGGGGACCTCCCCCTCCCTGGCCGCCGCCGGCTGGGTGGGCGCCGCGGCGTCCGGAAGGGTCCGGCGCTGGGGCGAGGTCGGGGCAGCAGCCGCCGTGGTACTCATGGGGCTCGTCGGGATGGCCCGCGGCGTCGCCGGCCTCGTCGCCCCGGGCTGCCCGTTCTGCCACGGAATCTGAGGCCGAGAGCGGTCCGCGCGCCCTCGTGACCCCCGACCCCGCCGCCGCCACCTGCCGGCTCTGTCACGGGCCCTTGGCCGCGCGCCAGGTCCCGAGCGGCTTCTGCTGCGAGGGCTGCCAGCGGGTCTCGGAGATCCTCGACGCCTCCGGCTTCGTCGGCGACCGCCGGGAGAGCGCGGCCTTTCTGGAGGCGGCCCGGCTGGGGCTGGTGCCCGCCGACCGCGGGCCGGCGGCCACCGCGGCCGCTGTCCCCGGCTCCTCCGACTCCCGCCAGCTCACCCTCTGCGTCGAGGGCCTCTGGTGCCCGTCCTGCGCTTGGCTGGTGGAGGAGGTCCTCTCCCGCTCCCCCGGCGTCCGATCGGCGCGCGTCACCTTCTTCGCCGACCTGGCCGAGGTGCGGTTCGATCCCCTGCTCACCCACGAGAGGGAGCTCTCCCGGCGGGTGGCGGCGCTCGGCTACCGGGTGCGGCGCGAGGGGGAGAAGCCCGATCGCGGCCCGCTGCTCCGCTTCGGATTCGCCGCGGTCCTGCAGATGAACGTGATGTGGCTCTCCTACGCGCTCTATGCCCACCGGGAGGAGCAGGCGCTCGGGGCGGTGGCCACCGTGCTCCCCTGGGTCCTGGCGGTCCTCTCGGCCCCGGTGGTGTTCGTGGCCGGCTGGCCCATGCTCCTGCGCGCCTGGCGCGCGCTCCGCGAGCGGGCGCTGGTCATGGACTCGCTCATCGCCCTGGGCGCGGTCTCCGCCTGGCTCTACAGCCTGGTCGCCACCGCCCGCGGGGAGGCGCTGGTCTACTTCGACGGCGCGGCCGGGCTCATCACCTTCCGCCTGCTGGGCCGGCTCCTGGAGCAGATGGCCTTCCGGCGCGCCGGCCGGGCCAGCGAGGCGGTCCGGCGGCTCCTGCCCAAGAAGGCTCGCCTTGTGGACGGCGCCGTCCTCACCTGGGTGGCGGCGGAGGCGCTGCTGCCCGGCGACCGCATCCGCGTCGCCCCCGGCGAGCGAGTCCCGGTCGACGGGCGGGTGGCCGCGGGCATCGGGCGGGTGTCGACTGCCGTGGTGGACGGGGAGCCCCGCCCGCGGCCGGTGCGGCCGGGCGAAGCCGTCCCCGGCGGATCGGTGTGCGGCGAGGCCGCGCTCGACCTGGAGGTCACGGCACCCGCCTCGGCCTCGCTCCTCTCGCGGGTGGCCGACCACGTGGCGCGGGCG
Organism: Anaeromyxobacter sp.; assembly: GCA_035541675.1. Classification (GTDB taxonomy): domain Bacteria; phylum Myxococcota; class Myxococcia; order Myxococcales; family Anaeromyxobacteraceae; genus Anaeromyxobacter. The sequence continues at coordinate 7,540 of DATKMW010000111.1, forward strand.
TCGGGCCGGCGCGGTGCCGGACCGGAGATCGCCGACGCGCTGGCCCGGCTCTTCGTCCCGGCGGTGCTGTTGCTCTCGGGGGTGACCTTGGCCGCCTGGCTCGGCGCGGGCCTTCCCCCGGGCGCCGCCTTCCTGAGGGCGCTCTCGGTGCTGGTCGTCTCCTGCCCGTGCGCGCTGGGGCTGGCCGCGCCGCTGGCCCGGGTGGTGGCGGCCGGCGCGCTGGCGCGCCGCGGCGTCATCGCCCGCGGCGAGGGCGCCCTGGACCAGGTCGCCGCCGCCCGGCGCATCGCCTTCGACAAGACCGGCACGCTCACCCTGGGCCGCCTGGCCCTGGCCTCGGTCGAGACCGCGGGCTGGTCGCGGGAGGAGGCGCTCTCGGCCCTGGCCGCGCTGGAGGAGCGGAGCGCGCACCCCATCGCCGTGGCGGTGCGCGAGGCCGGGGCGGTGCCCGCGGCGGCCGAGGAGGTCCGGCCCGAGCCGGGATGCGGCGTCAAGGGCCGGGTCGAGGGTCGGCCGGCGCTGGCCGGGAAGCCGACCTGGGTGGAGGCGGCGGCCGGGCCCGCGCCCGAGGCGCTCCGGGCCGCCGTGGTGCGCGAGCAGGCCGAGGGACGGACCGCCATCCTGCTCTCCGGCGGCGCCGGGCGCTGGGCCGCCCTGGCCTTCGGCGACGAGCTGCGCCCCGAGTCCCGGGCCACCCTCGCGGCCCTGCGGGCCATGGGGCTGGAGTCGGTGGTGCTCTCCGGCGACGGCCCCGAGGCCGTGGCCGAGGTGGCCAGGGCGGTGGGCGCGGGGGAGTCTCACGGCGGCTGCCTCCCCGAGGAGAAGGCCCGGCTCCTGGAGCGGGAGGAGGCGGAGCGCGGGCGGCGCGCCCTCTTCGTGGGCGACGGCATCAACGACGCCCCTGGCCTGGCCGCCGCGGTGGGCATCGCCGTCGCCGGCGGCACCGACTTCGCCCGCGAGACCGCCGACGTGCTCCTGCTCGAGCCCGGGCTCGCCTCGCTGCCGCTGCTGGTCCGCACCGCCCGGCGCACGCGGGCCGTCATCCGCCAGAACCTGGCCTGGGCCGCGCTCTACAATGCCCTGCTCATCCCCTTGGCCGCCTGGGGCAAGCTCACCCCGGTCTGGGCTGCCGCGGCCATGGTGGGGAGCGGTCTGCTGGTGGTGGCCAACGCCCTGCGGCTGCAGGCCCGGGCCGATCGGCGCTAGAGTCCCTCCGTGCCCGGCTCCCCGCTCCACCTCCAAGCACCCAACGACATGTCCCGGCTCGGCGACCTGCTCGCCATGCTGGGCATCGGGATCACCCTGGTCGACCGGGAGATGCGGATCCAGTACGCCAACCCCTTCGTCCGCGAGGTCACCTCCGAGCTCTCCTGCGGGAGCGACCACTGCTTCGCCTCGATGTGGCAGCGCACCCACCGCTGCGCGGACTGCCTGCCCTTGCTGGTCTTCCGCACCGGCGAGCCGCAGGAGGGGGTGCGGGAGCGCGGGAGGCCGGGCGAGCGGCCGGAGGTCTGGCGGGTGCGGGCCATCCCGGTGACCGATGGGAGCGGCGAGGTCGCGTGGGTGGCGGAGAGCTTCGTCCGGCTCAACACCCTCCTGCCCGACCTGGCCGGGCGGGCGCCCGGCCCCGAGGAGGCCGGACCGGCGCTCCTGGTGGTCGATCGCGAGGAGCGGATCGTCTCCTGGAGCCGGGCGGCGGCGACGGTGCTGGGCTGGGAGGTCGAGGAGGTGCTGGGGCGCCGGGTGAACCTGATCGTCCCCGACGACCTCCAGGACCAGGAGCGGGTGGTGGCGGCCCGGGTGGCGACCGAGGGGCGCGTCCCCCGCTACGAGACCCTGCTCAAGGCCCGGGACGGGCGGCGCGTGCCGGTGGCGGTGACCGCCGTGGCCCTGCGGGGCGAGGCCGGAGAGCTGGTGGGCCGCACCTGCGCCATCGAGGACCTGTCGGCGCTGCAGCAGCTCCGTGGCCGCGTCCTCCAGCAGGAGCAGCTCCTGGCCCACATCACCCGCGAGGCGGCCGATGCCATCGTGGGCGTGGACCTCCTCGGCAACGTGACCAGCTGGAACCGCGGGGCCGAGCAGCTCCTCGGCGTGTCGTCGGCCGACATGGTGGGGCAGCCGCTCACCCGGGTCGGCCCGTCCGGCCCGCTCTCGCGCCTCCTGGAGCGGGCCGGCGGTGGCCTGCGGGTGCACGGAGTGCGCATGGAGTGGCGCGACGCCCGGGGCGAGGCGGTGCCGGTGGACGTCTCGGCGGCCGTGCTCTCCGGCGAGCGCGGGCCGACCGGCGTGGCGCTGGTGGCCCGGGACCTCTCCGCGCAGGTTCGCCTCGACCGGCAGCTGGTCCGCTCGGAGAAGCTGGCCATGGTGGGTAGCCTGGCGGCCGGCCTGGCACACGAGATCGGCACCCCGCTCAACGTGATCAGTGCCACCGCCGAGTACCTGCTCCCCGATGCTCCCGCCGACGCCCACGACCAACTCAAGGGCATCGTGGCCGAGACCGAGCGGATCAGCCGGCTGGTGCGCGAGCTCCTCTCCTTCGCCCGCAGCGGTTCCTCCGGGGCGAGCGCGGTGAGGCTCCAGGAGGCCCTGGAGCGCGTCCTCTCGCTGCTGCGCATCACCCTGGAGCGGAAGCGGGTGCGGGTCTCGACCGAGCTCCCCGAGGACCTGCCGGCGGTCAGCGCCGACCCCGACGGCCTGCACCAGGTGCTGCTCAACCTGGTGGTGAACGCCTCGCAGGCGGTGGCCGAGGGCGGGCGGATCGGGGTGGCAGGCCGGGCGGTGGAATTGGAGGGGGAGCGGATGGTGGCCGTCGAGGTGCACGACGACGGGCCGGGCGTCCCCCTGGCCATGCGGGAGCGCATCTTCGATCCGTTCTTCACCACCCGCGCCGAGGGGACCGGACTGGGCCTGGCGGTCTGCGCGCGCATCGTGGCAGAGCACGGCGGCGACCTGCGGGTGGGCGAGGGGCCGCTGGGCGGCGCCTCCTTCACCCTGCAGCTCCCGGCCGCGGCGGAGCAGGCGTGACCGCCCCGGCCCCGCCCCCCGCCGGCGCGCTCCGGGTCCTGGTGGTCGAGGACGACCCGCGCCTGCTCGACATCCTCACCCGGCACCTCGACCGGCTGGGATACGCGGTGCGCGGCGCGCGGGGTGCCGCCGAGGCGCTCCAGCTCCTCGACGCGAGCCCCTCCGATGTGGTCCTCTCCGACGTCCGCATGCCCGGCATGGACGGACGGACGCTCCTGGCCGAGGTCCGCGCCCGCCACCCCGCCTCCAAGGTCGTGCTCATGACCGCCTTCGGCAGCGTCGACGACGCCGTCGAGGCCATGCAGGCCGGGGCCTACAGCTACGTCCTCAAGCCCTTCAAGGTGGAGGCGGTGGCGGCCGTCCTGCGCAACGCCGCCCGGGAGCTGGAGCTCCGCCGCGAGGTGGAGGGGCTGCGCCGCGAGGTCCTGGGCCGCTTCACCGCCGACCGGCTGGTGGGGCCCAGCGCAGCCATGCGCGAGGTGCGGCGTGCCCTGCGCGAGGCCGCCGAGGTCGGCGCCACCGTGCTCGTGACCGGCTCCTCCGGAACCGGCAAGGAGCTGGCGGCCCGGGCCATCCACTACGGCGGCCGGCGCTCCCGCGGCCCATTCGTCCCGGTGAACTGCGCCGCCATCCCCGAGCCCCTCTTCGAGAGCGCCATGTTCGGTCACCGGAAGGGCGCCTTCACCGGGGCCAGCGACTCGCAGGCTGGCTTCCTGGAGCAGTCCTCGGGCGGCACCCTCTTCCTCGACGAGGTGGCGGAGATCCCGTTGCCCCAGCAGGCCAAGCTCCTGCGGGTGCTGCAGGACGGCGTGGTCACGCCGGTGGGCGGAGCGCGTCCGGTGGAGGTGGACCTCCGGGTGGTGGCCGCCACCAATCGCGATCTCGAGGTCATGGTGAAGCGGGGCACCTTCCGAGAGGACCTTTACTATCGGGTGAACGTCCTGCGGATCGAGATGCCGCCGCTCTCCGCCCGTCCCGAGGACGTCCCGGCGCTGGCCGAGCACCTGCTCATCGACATCGCCCGGTCCCAGGGGGCGCCGGCCCTGGGCTTCACCCCGGCGGCCCTGGAGGCGCTCTCTGCGCACCGCTGGCCCGGAAACGTGCGGGAGCTGCGCAACGCCCTGGAGCGCGCCTTCGTGACGGTGCGGGGCCGGCGCATCGACGCCGCCGACCTGCCGCTCTCGGTTCGCCAGCCCGTCGCCGGCGAGACCGAGCGGGCCGCCCAGGAGGCGGCCGCAGGCGCCGCCGGCCTCTCGCTGGCCGAGGTGGAGAAGGCCCACCTCGAGCGCGTGCTGGCCTCGACCGGCTGGAACCGCTCCCTGGCGGCCCGGCTCCTGGGGATCGACCGAAGGACCCTCTTCGCCAAGATCCAGCGGCACGGCCTGATCGGTCCGCTCCGCCCGGGCCCGGCCCCCGAGCCGGACGCCTCCGCTGACCCGGACGACGGGTGAGGCAAGGTCCCTCTCGCACGGCCGCGGCGCCGCTGGGGATCGCCCTCCCCGCACGGGGCTGGCGCCGGGCCCGCGGCGCCCGGCAGCGGGCCTGCTAGTGTGGGCTCGCTCGTCCGCCCTGGGCGGCGCCAAGGAGGCAAGCGGTGGAAGCGAACGAAGCCGACCAGATCGACCTCGCCGCCAGCGCCCACGCCCGATGGCTGGTCCGCCTGCGCTCCGCCATCGTCTCGGGCAGCAGCGAGTTCAGGCCCGACGACGTTCGCGGCGACCGCCAATGCGACTTCGGCAAGTGGCTCCACAGCGCCTTCCCGCCCAAGCTCAAGGGGACGGCGTCGTTCGAGGAGATCCGCGCCGCGCACGCCCGCTTCCACCAGCGGGCAGCGGAGATCCTCACCCTGGCCCTCTCCGGGAGGAGGCAGGAGGCGACGGAGGCCATGGACGCTCAGGGGGAGTTCATGCAGCTCTCCGGCGCCCTGCTGCTGAAGCTCAAGGCCCTGAAGAAGATCTAGCCTCGGCGCCGCGCAGCCCGGCCGCCTGGGACGCCCCGCCGGACCGAGACCGCCGGCCTCCGCACGGGCCGCTCGCGTCCGGCCCTCCTCCGCGCTTGGGAGGGCCGCCTCGCCGGGCCGGCTGCGAACGGCCGGCCCGACGAGGTGGCGCTTCCGGGGCGCCACTACGCCTGCGGCGTGGCACCCCGTTCCGGCGGCGCGGTGGCCGGCGGCCCCACCGCGGGCCGCGCCGGCGCCGCCGGGCCGGGGGCCAACCCCGGAGCGCGCCCCGGCGGCGCATGGCGTCCGAGCCGCCGCGGAGGGAGCCCGAGCCGAGGCGGCTTCCCCTCGCGAGCGGAGAACCCCGGGGCGACGAGCACCGCGGCGAGCGCCAGGATCTCCGCCATCCCGGCGAGGACGATGAGCTGGTACAGGGTCATGGACCTCCTCCTTGGGATCCCGGAAGGCCGGCGGGGATCCGAGGGCCGGCGGGCCGCCGGCGCGGACGGGCGCCTTGAGGCCCGCGACGGTCGGGGCGGGTGCCTCCACCGTCGCCGAGGTGAGGTGGGTGGCCTGCGAGGTCGCGCGCTCGCCCCGCTGGCGCGAGACGGGTGCGCGCTGGAGCGCCTCACCGGCAGGGTCGGCAAGCACCGCTGCGGCGAGGTCGCGAGGTCGGGCGGCGCCGGATCAGCGCCGGGCCAGGAGCACCAGGCCGCGCCGCGGACGCATGTCGCCGGCGCCGCCGTAGCGGCGGCAACGCCTTGCGTACATGGCCTTCTCGATCCGAGCGGGCGTCACGTATGCACTCCCAGAGAAGCAATATGCTAGGCGCAACGCCGCGGGCGGTGCAATCCTCCGAAGGAGCGAACCGGTACGGCGCGGCCCCCCTGCATCCGCCCACGGGGACCTTCCCCGTCGAGCCGCGAGGCAGCACGCCGGCGATCCGGGCGGGTGCCGCGCGCGCCTGGGCCCCGGCCCGGCTCGGCCGGCCCCACGCTCCCGGTCCCGGCGGCGTCGGTCGGCAAGTGCGTTCCGGTCGACCGGGTCGGGTCGCGCGGGGAGCGCCCGAGCCGCCAGGTCCCCTTGAGGTCGCGGGCGTCCGCGTCTCCGGATCTTCGGTGGTGACCCCGACGGGCGGGCTCGCCTGGCCGTGCCTCCATCGCATCCTCCCGCGGAGGGGACCTGTTCCCGGGGAGGACCGCGGTGCCGGCGCCGCGGCTACTTCAGCAGCAGGCTCATGGCGCGCGACGAGGTACAGAGCTCGATGGAAGGGTCTTGGCTCCGCACGCCGACACACTGCCCAGGCTGTGGACGGGCTCAGCGGGCGTCGTCGCCGGTGGCGGAGCAGGTGCGTGGACCGCGAAGGCCGGAGCTCTTGCGGCCCGGCCGGCGCCACGGCCCGGGCCGGCCGAGGACTTGGGTTTCCGGCGCTGAAGCCGAAGGGGGCGAGCGCGGCCTTGAATGCGGCCGGCCCCCTCACCAAACGAACGGGATCATGCGCCAACGGACCCGCCGGCGGTAGCCGGCGTAGGCCGGGTGCTCTTCCAGCAGCCAGGCCTCCTCCATCCGGCGCTTGAGGTCGACGAAGGCGGCCGCCGCCGCCAGCGCCGGGAGGGCCAGCATCGAGGTGGCCAGGGCGTAGGCCAGCCCGAGCAGCAGGGCGCCGCCGTACATCGGGTGGCGAACGAGCCCGTACGCCCCCCGCTCGCGCAGCTTCCCGCCCGCCACCGGGCGCGGGAGCGGGGTGGTCTGCCGGCCCAGCTCGACCCCCGCCCCAACGCCGAGCGCTGCACCCAGCGCCCCGAAGGCGAACGCGGCGATCTCTCGCCACGGTCCGGCCCGGGCCGGCCAGGCCGGCCCCCACACCCCGGCGACCGCGACCAGGACCGCGGCGACCGCCTGCAGTGCCACCCAACCCTCGCCGCGCGGTCCCAGGGTCGGGAGCGGGAGGCGCGGAGGCGGGCGGCCCGGACCTGCCTGCTTCGCGCACGGGTCCTCGGCGGTCATCGGCCAGGACCGTAGCGGAGGCCAGGCCGGCCACTCAAGTGGCCGGGCGGGGATCCGGGCCCCATCGTGGCCGGGCGAGCGCGTCTGCTCCCGGCCACCTTCCGCAGCGACCCGTAGCCCGAGGTGCCAGGGACCATGAGTGTTCTCGCAGAGCGCGAGGTCGCGGAGATCGCGCGCGCCGACGCATCCGGCCGCCCGGCCGCCGTCCTCGTCCACGCCCTCTGGCTTCCTCGCCGAGAGCGAGGAGACCCGGCGGCGCCCGGAGGCCTTCGCCGGCATGCGGCTCGGCCAGGTGACCGCGCACCGTCCGACGTGGTCGGGCGGCTGCGCACGCGTCCGGCCCTGATCGGCCACTCCCTCGGCGGCCTCATCGCCCAGTGGCTGGCCGGCCGCGGACTCGCCGCCGCCGCCGTGGCCGTCGACCCGGCGCCCTTCCGCGGGGTGCTGCCCCTGCCCTCTCCGCCCTGCGCGCCACCCTGCCGGTGCTCGCCCATCCGGCCAACCGCCGCCGGGCGGTGGCCCTCACCTCCGGGCAGTTGCGCTACGCCTTCGCCAACGCCGTGAGCGAGGACGAGGCCCGGCGCCCCACGCGGCCCACTCCGTGGCCGGCCCGGCCGCCCTCCTCTTCCAGGCCGCCGCCGCCAACCTGAACCCCTGGACCGAGGCGAGGGTGGACTCGCTCGCTCCCGGCCGCGGACCGCTGCTCGTCCTCTCCGGCGAGAGGGACCACACCGTCCCGCCGGCCATGGCCCGCGCTGCCTGGGTGCGGCAGCGACGCAACCCCGGCCTCACCGAGTTCCATGAGGTCGCGGGGCGCGGCCACTCCCTGATCGTCGACGGCGGCGGGCGGGAGGTCGCCGGGCTCGCCCTCGCCTTCGTCCGGCGGCACCACCCCGCGGCCGAAGCGAGCGAGACCACCGGAGGCGCTCGGCCCACGCCCTGCGCGGCCCTGATCCGACCCCGACCGGCCTCGGCCTGATCCCCGGACCCTTCGCCCCATCCCGCCGCCAGGGAGGGCCAACGCCCGTGGAGCGCCCGCGGACCGCCCTGCCCGAAGCTCGGTAGCGAGGGCGCGCGCCATCCGCCGCGAGGGCTTGAACCTCCCTCCGCTCCGAGGGAAGCTGGGAACGTCGCGCCGCCGGGCCCTTGGGGAGCGCGCCCGCAAGCATCGGGCCCATCCGGGCGACGGCCCGGCTCATGAGGCCTGCCCCCGACCCCCCCGGCCCGTGGCCACACGCCCACCTCGAGGGGCGAGTCCTGCGCCTAGACGGCGACCGGTTCAGCGTCTCCCTCCATCCCGACTGGGACCACTTCGTCGATCCGCGCCTCCCGGAGACGCTCGCCGGATGGGGCCTCGTCAGCCCCGATGCCGTTCCTGGCTGGCGGCGCTGGACGGTGGCGGGAGGCCGCCTGCTGTCGGTCTCCCTGGAGCACTCCTGGGCGCTGCCGGCCTGGGCACGCGCCTGGCGTGCCGCGGGCGAGCCGCTGACGGTGGTGCACCTCGACCGCCACACCGACTGCGGCGCGCCGCTGCTTCTCCTCGACGGGTGGGGAGAGATGCAGGACTGCCTGACCGGCGCGCCGGTCCGCGCCGGCGCCCCGGACAGCCTCGAGGCCGCCGTGGATTCGGGCAGCATCGGGATCGGCGGCTTCGTGGCGCCGGCCGTGGCGGCGGGCCTGGTCCGGGAGATGGTGCACGCCTTCCCATCGCGTACCCCGCTGCCGGAGCGGCGCAGGTGCACGCTCGCGGTGGGCGCCGGCGCGCCTCACCCCCGGCGCCCCGATCTCCGCTGGATGTCGGTCTCCCTCGACGGCGGCACCGCGCCCGCGACCCATCGGGTCCCCTACCTGGCCACCCACGTCCCGGCGCTTCCCGGCCGGCTGGACGGGCCGCTGGTGCTGGACGTCGACCTCGACTACGCCTCGAACCGACTCCGCGGGGAGCCGGACTGGGAGGACGCCCCCGGGCCCGAGCTGACGGAGGAGGAGTTCGCCGCCGACCTGCGCCTCGCGCTCAGGGCGCTCGACCCGACCCGGATCGCCTGCGTCAGCGTCGGCACCTCGCCGCGGTACTGTCCCTCGGAGCGCTGGCGCCCCCTGCTCGATGCCCTCTCCGCCGTCCTCGCGGAGCGTCTCGGCGTAACCCTGGAGGGATTGCTCCCCTGGGATCCAGGGTGAACGGGCGCGGCCAGGCGCGAGACCCTACGCTCCCCGACCGCGGTAGAGCCCACGCTCGGTCAGGTACTCGAGCACCCGTCGCGGCACCAGGCCGGTCACGTCCTCGCCCCGGGCCAGCCGCTCGCGGATGGCGCTCGAGGAGATCGCCGGCAGCGACGGCGCACCCGGGACTGGCGGGTAGCCCTCCCGCCCGAGCACGATGAGCCCGGCCAGCTCGCGGACCCGGTCCCAGCGGTACCACTTGCCGGTCTCGGGCAACACGTCGGCCCCGACCACCAGCGAGAAGCGGAGCGCCGGGTGCGTCGACACCAGGTGCTCCAGGGTCCGCGCCGTCTTCCCCACCAGCGGGTCGTCGGCCAGCTCCGCCTCGGCGGTGCAGACGGCGGCGCCCCGCAGCTCCCGGACGGCCAGCTGGCACATCCGCACCCGGTCCTGGAACGGCGCCAGCTCCTTGCCGAAGGGGTGCCGGAAGGAGGGGAGCAGCCACACCTCGCCCACCGGCTGGGTGGAGAGCACCCAGTGCGCGGCCATGAGGTGCGCCAGGTGGGGTGGGTTGAACGATCCCCCCAGGAGCGCGACGTGCCCGTTTCTCACGGCCCGGATCTTACCGCGCCCCGGCCCGTGCCTCAGGGGTAGATGAGGAACGGCCGCCTCCGGCGCTCGAAGGCCCGCTCCTCGGGGGCGAAGGCCCGACCGAGCTCGGACAGCGTGGCCCCGGCCTCGATGCCGTGCCGCTCCCGGTCCGACCCACACAGGAGGTCGAAGGCGGGGATGTCGCGCACGAACTCGTAGGGCTCGCGCCGCCAGGCGAACCGGCCCTGGTCCTGCCGGCGCGCGTGCAGCACCAGGGCCAGGCCGGCGCGGAAGGGCTGGAACCGGTCGGGGTCGGCGACGGAGAGCTCCACGCCGTGGCAGCGCACCCCGGCGTGCTTGTCCCAGGTGGGCACGAAGCTCGCCGGGCGCCAGGCCGCGCCCGGCAGCCGCTCGCGGCGCAGGGACTCGCACAGCGCCTGGCCGTCCAGCCAGGGCGCGCCGGCGAGCTCGAAGGGGCGGGTTGTCCCCCGCCCCTCGGAGAGGTTGGTCCCCTCGAGCAGGCAGGTGCCCGGGTAGACCAGCGCGGTCTCGGGGGTGGGCATGTTGGGCGAGGGGAGCACCCAGGGCAGGCCGGTCTCACGGTAACGGACCTCCCGCCTCCAGCCCTCGCACCCCACCACCGTGAGCTCGAGGTCGAGCCGGCGCTCCGCCCGGAACAGGCGGGCCAGCTCGCCCACGGTGAGCCCGTGGCGCACCGCCAGGTCGTGCAGGCCGCAGAAGCTCTCGAAGCCGGGCCGGAGCGCCGGGCCCTCCACCCGCAGCCCGCCCAGCGGGTTGGGCCGGTCCAGGACCACGAAGGCGATCCCGGCCTCGGCGGCCGCCTCCATGCAGAGCATCATGGTGGCCTGGTAGGTGTAGTAGCGGACGCCCACGTCCTGGATGTCGAACACCAGGGCGTCGAGGCCGGCCAGGAGCGCGGGCGGGGGACGTAGGGAACCGACGCCGTCGCCGTAGAGCGAGGCCACCGGCACGCCGGTGCGGGGATCCCGGGGCTCGCCCTCCACCGCGGCCATGTACTGCGCATCGCCGCGGACCCCGTGCTCGGGGCCGAGGAGGAGCCCGAGATCCACCCCCGGCGCGGCCCGGAGGAGGTCGGCGGCGTGGTCGAGGCGGCGGGTCACCGCGGTGGGGTTGCACACCAGCCCCACCCGCCGCCCGCGCAGGAGCGCGAAGCGGCCGGCGGCCAGGACCTCCAGGCCGGAGCGCACGCCGCCGCGCGCTGCGCCCCGGCGCCGCCGGCTAGCGCCGGAAGGCGAAGGCGAACGAGTAGCGGCCGGGCTGGTCCGGCGGGTAGGTGGCATCGCGGAGGTTCCAGTAGGCGCAGGCCCGGACGTCGCCGTCGTGCATCGAGTCCTCCAGCACCTCGACGGCGGTGGCGGCGCCGACGGCGTCGACGGTCACCCGGACCCGCAGGTTGCCGGAGAGCGAGGGCGAGGCGGCCAGCCGCTCCCGGTAGGTCCGGTCGACCAGCGCCTGCACCGCCTTCTGCAACGCGGCCAGATCCGCCCGGGCCACCTTCTCGAGGTGCAGCCGCCGCTCCAGGGCCACCAGCTCCTCGCGCCCCGGCGCTCCGGCGGCGCGGAGCAGCTCCACCGCCCCGCTGGCGTCGCCGCGGGCCTGGAGGATCCGCCCGAGGGCCAGGCTGGTCTGCTCGTCCTTGGGCCTGTCCTCGAGCACCCGCCGGTAGGCGCGCTCGGCGCCGACCAGGTCCTTGGCCGCCAGCCGGACCTCGGCCACGCGCCGCCACTGCTCGGCCGAGGGCCGCAGCTGGGCCAGCCGCTCCAGGGCCCGCTGCTCCGCCTCGGCGTCCCCGGCTGCCTGGGCGGCGTCGGCAAGGGCCGCCAGCGCCTCGGGATCCTCCTGGATCTCCAGGGCTGCCCTCCACTGCTCGACGGCCGCGGCCGGATCCCCCCGCGCGCTCAGGAGCCGGGCCAACGCCGCGCGGGAGCCCCGGTCGCGCGGGTCCTGCTCCACGGCCCCCTTCCAGAAATCGACGGCCGCATCCGGCTCGCCTGCCTCCTCGGCGAGCTGGGCCAGGATGGCCCAGGCGCCGGGGAGGGTCCTCGCCCCCTCCAGCGCCGCCGCCGCCTGGGCGTGCGCCTCGGCGGCGTCCCCCCGTCCGCGCGCCAGCCGCGCCAGCCCGAGGTGCGCCTCGGGATCGGCCGGATCGGCGCCGAGCACCGCCTGGTAGTCCGTGTGGGCCAGGTCGGGCTGGCCGCGGGCCTCCTCCAGCTCCGCCCGCACCCGGACGGCCAGCCAGCAGCGCGGGTCGCGCTGCAGGGCCGCGGCCAGCGCCTTCTCGGCCTGGTCCCAGGTCCGCCAGGTCACGTAGGCGCGCGCCATGCCCACCCAGGGGAGCGCCGAGCCGGGGAACTGGAGCGACAGGTCGCGGAAGCCGCCCCAGCGATCGTCGATGGCCGGCTGCGCCGCCACCGCCAGGAACTGGGCCACGGCGTCCTGCGGCGCGCGCTCGGCCTCCTCCGCCCAGCGCAGCTCGTCGCCCAGCTCGCCCCGACGGTCGGCCGCGTCGATCTCGGTCAGGGCCCGGCTCACGGCCAGGTAGTCGACGGACGAGGCGGGGGCAGCCGCCGAGGGGGGAGCGGAGGCCGGCCCGGGCCCGCCAGGGGGCGGCCCGGCGGTGGCGCAGGCGACCAGCGAGGCCAGGGAGGCGAGGAGAGCGAGGGGGGTGCGCATGGGCGTGCTCTTTCCATTCTCCCCCAGGTCCCGGGCCCAGGCGAACTCCCTCCCGCCGGGGCACCGGCGGCCCTTTCGTCTATGATGCGGGGAAGCCGCGCACATCGGCACCCTCGCCCCTGGGATGGATATGGCCCACCGCCCCGCCCTCCGACCGTCCTCGCTCGCCGCCGCCCTCTCCTCCCTGGCGCTCCTCGCCTCCGGCTGCACCGCCGCGACCCCGAGGGGAATGACCGCCTCGCCCGACTACCTCACCGCCCCCACCAACCCGGCGCTCAAGGAGGCCGTGACGGTGACCGCGGTCCGGGGCGGCGACTCCAGCCGGGCGGGCGTCCCCTGGATCGCCAGCGGCGACTTCGAGAAGGCGCTGGTCGACTCGCTGCGGAGGGCGGGCTACCTGGCCCCGTCCGCCGGCGAGGCGCAGTACACCCTCGAGGCGGACATCGTCGAGGCCACCATCCAGAACGACGACCGGCCCTTCCGCAACCTGCAGTACGACGAGAACGTCACCTCGACCATCCGCTACCGGCTCAGGGACGTCCGGCGTGGCGTCACCCTCCTCGACCGGCGCGTCGAGGCGCCCTACACGGCCGCCAACGGCACCGGAACCCTCACCGCCACCCGCATCCGGGTGGCCGACGAGGGCTCGGCCCGCGAGAGCATCGAGGCCCTGGTCGACGAGCTGGACCGGCTCCGGGTGCGAGAGGGCGAGGACGGCCAGGCCGATTGAGCGACGGTGGAGGCGGCAACGTGAAGGCCCCGATCCTGGACGGCGCCGCGACCCAGCGCGACCTGGCCCCGTCTGCCGAGCCCCCGGCCGTGCCGGCGCGGAACGCGCGGGTGGGGCGGGGGCTGCGACGGGACCTGGCACGGCACCCTGGCCGCGGCAGGCGCCCGGCCCCATGGGCCGTGACCCCGCGGTGAGGCATGGACTGGCTGGAGATCCCCGCGCTGAAGTGGTTCCTGCCCCTGCCGGTGCTGGCCCTGCTGGCCTGGCCCATCTGGCGCTTCTTCGCGCCCTCCTGGCGCGCCCTGGAGGAGGAGGCGCTGGCGCGGCGGACGCTGCGTAAGGGAGCGCTCGACCCGCGGCCGGTGGCGGCAGCGATGCTGGGGGCGGTGGTGCTGGCGCTGCAGCAGTATTTCGGCAACGGGGAGTTCTTCGGGCAGGCGGTGCGCGGCCCGGTGGTCTCCCTCCTCTCCTCCCTGGGCGGGGCCCCCCTCGACCAGGGCCGCTGGGGCGAGCTCCTCTGGGAGAGCTGGTGGGGCCTGACGCGCGTGGGGGGCTACCTGCTGCCGCTCCTCGCCTGGAAGCTGCTCTTCCGCCGCGACCGGCTGCGCGACCTGGGGCTGCGGACCACCGGCCTGCGCGAGCACCTCTGGGTGTACGCGCTGTGCGTGGCCATCATGGTGCCGGTGCTGCTGCTGGCGCAGCGCCAGCCCGACTTCGGGGCCTACTACCCCTTCTACCGCCACGCCGGCCGCTCCTGGGTCGACTTCCTGGCCTGGGAGCTCATCTATCTCTCCCAGTTCCTCGCCCTGGAGCTCTTCTTCCGGGGCTGGTGGATCGGCGCCAGCCGAAGCCTGGGCACGGCGGCCATCTTCCTGGTGGCCGTGCCGTACGCCATGATCCACTACGGCAAGCCCTACTTCGAGGCCATGGGCGCGCTGGTGGCCGGGGTGGTGCTGGGCTCTCTGGCGGTCCGGACGCGCAGCATCTGGGCGGGATTCCTGGTCCACTCCACCATCGCCTTCCTCATGGACGTGGCCTCGCTCCGGGCCCGGCACGCGCTGCCCGTCCGGCTCTGGCCGGGCAGCGCCCGGACGTTCACCTTCCCTCTCTGGGGGGCGATCTACTGGGTCGCCTGGGGCGCCGCGCTCCTGGTCCTGGCGCTGGAGGTGAGGCGGCGACGCCGGCACACGCGGCCGAGGGCCCGCGCGGCCTAGACGGGGCCCGCGCCCCCTGGCGTCCCGGCCCGGGAACGGGTATCGAGTCGCGCAGCATGCGCGCCGCCGAAACGCTCCGGGAGCTGGGCTGGGACCAGGTGCTCGAGGCCCTCTCCGCCCGCTGCCGGCTCCCCGCCGGTCGCCGCGTCGCCCTGGCCCTGCCCTTCCTGCCCGACGCCGCCGCGGCCCGGGAGTCGCTGCGGCGGGTGGAGGAGGCCCGGCGCCTCTCCGAGGCCGGGGTGGCCCTGCCCCTGGGCGGGGTGGGCGAGGTCGAGGAGCACCTGGCGCGGGCAGCCAAGGGCGGCGTCCTCGAGCCCCTGGCGCTGCGCGAGTGCGCGGCCCTGGTCCGCGCCGCGGCCCGCACCCGCGACGAGATCCTCCCTCGCTCCGGCGAGCTGCCGCGGCTGTGGGCGCTGGCCGAGCCGGTGACCGCCGACCCGCGCCTGGCGGAGCGCATCGAGCGGGCCGTGGAGCCCTCCGGGGCCATCTCCGACCGGGCTAGCCCGGCCCTGGCCGCGGCCCGGGAGCGGGCCCGCGGCCTGCACCGCGCCCTGAAGACCGAGGTGGAGGCGTTGCTCGACGACGCCGAGATGCAGCGCCACCTGCGGGAACGCTACTTCACCATCCGCAACGACCGCTACGTGCTGCCGGTGCTGGCCAGCGCCCGCGGGCAGGTGCCGGGGATCGTCCACAACGCCTCGCAGTCCGGGCAGACCCTCTTCGTCGAGCCTGAGTCGATGGTGGAGCTGGGCAACGAGCTGTCCATCGCCAACGCCGTGGCCGCCGAGGAGGAGCAGCGCATCCTGCGCGAGCTCTCCCAGGCCCTGGCCGAGGACGGCGGGGCCCTGGCCCAGGACCTGCGCGCCCTGGCCCAGCTCGACCTGTGCGAGGCCGAGGCGGCCCTGGCCGCCGACCTGGACGCCCACCCGCCCGAGGTGGCGCCGGCCGGCGGCGGCTTCGAGCTCCTCTCCCTCCGCCACCCCTTGCTGGTGCTCCAGAACAAGAAGGTGGTGGCCAGCCACGTCCGGCTCGAGCCCCCGCGGCGGGCGCTGATCGTCTCCGGCCCCAACGGCGGCGGGAAGACGGTGGCCATCACCGCGGTGGGCGTCTCGGCCCTGCTGCTGCGAGCGGGGCTGCCCGTCCCCGCCGCCCAGGGCTCCCGCCTGCCCTTCTACCTGGAGGTGAACGCCGCAGTGGACGAGCGCGGCGACCTGGCCAAGGACCTCTCCACCTTCACCGCCCATCTCACCTCGGTGAAGGACATGCTGGCCGGAGCCGTCCCCGGCTCGCTGGTGCTGGTGGACGAGATCGCCGCCGACACCGACCCGCGCGAGGGGGCGGCGCTGGCCGCGGCCATCCTGGAGTCGCTGGTGGAGAAGGGCGCCACCGTGCTGGTCACCACCCACCTCGACGAGCTCAAGGCGCTGGCGCTGGTCGACGAGCGCTACGCCAACGCCCGGGTGGGCTTCGACGCGGAGAGGCTGGTCCCCACCTACCAGGTCCACCTGGGGACGCCGGGCAGCTCGTCGGCCATCGAGGTCGCCGCCCGGGTGGGCCTGCCGCAGGCGGTGGTGGAGCGGGCCCGCGCCTCCCGGGCGGGGCAGGGCGGCGCGCTGGGCGAGGCCCTCCGGGCCCTCGACGCCGAGCGCGGGGCGCTGGAGGCCCAGCGCCGCGCCGCCGCGGAGGCCGCCGAGCGGGCGCGCGCCGCCCTCGAACGGGCCCGTGCCGCCGAGGAGGCGGCCCGGCGGGCGGAGAGCGAGGCGGCCGCGCGGATGGGCGCGGAGCTGGCCGGCGAGATCGACGCCGCCCGCGGCCAGGTGGCGGCCCTCCTGGCCTCGCTCCAGGCGGCCCCCTCCCTCAAGAAGGCGTCCGAGGCGCGCCACCAGCTCGACGCCTGGCACGCCACCGTGGACCGGGCCGCCCGGGCCAGCCAGGCGCGGGCGGACACCGAGGAGCGGGAGCTGGTCGGGGGCGAGGTGGCGCCGGGGGCGAGGGTCCGGATCGTCTCGCTGGGGCAGGAGGGCGAGGTGGTGGAGGTGGACGGGGACGAGGCGCTGGTCCGCGCCGGCGCGCTCAAGGTGCGCCGCCCGGTGGCCGATCTCCTCCTCCTGCGAGGCCGGGCCCGCGAGGCCGGCCTGGCCCGCAGCCATCAGGACAAGCTGGCCGCCGCCGAGGGGGCCCGGGCCCAGGCGGTCTCCCACCCCGAGCGCCGGCTCGACGTGCGCGGCCTGCGCGTCGAGGAGCTCCTCCGCGAGGTGGAACGCTTCCTGGACCGGCTCTACGCTGAGGGCGAACCGACCGCGCTCATCCTCCACGGCCACGGCACCGGCGCGCTCAAGCAGGCGCTCCGCGACCACCTGGCCGCCTCGCCCTACGTCGGCGCCTTCCGCCCCGGCGAGCGGCACGAGGGCGGTGACGCGGTCACGGTGGTGACGCTGCGCCACTGAGCCCCCTCGGATGGGGCCGACCCTTCGCGACCGCCGCCGGGGTGGCTAGGATCGCGGCGCCCGCCCAAACAGGAGTCTCCCATGCCCCAGCGGCTCCGCGGCCTCGTTCTCGCGGCCGGCCTCCTCCTCCCTCCCCCGGGCCTGGCCGTGGAGAAGGTGAAGCTCGGCTTCGTCAACTCCATGACCGGCCCCGAGGCGCCCATCGGCGAGAACCTCACCCACGGCGCCGACCTGGCGGTGGAGGACCTGCGGAGGGAGGGGATCGAGGTCGAGCTCTCCCGCCAGGACGACGGGGGCAAGCAGCAGAACGCCATGAGCGCGGTGGAGGAGCTGGCCACCGGCGAGGGCGTGGCCGCCATCGTCGGGCCCTACACCTCGGCCAGCGCCAACGCCGTGGTCTCGCTGGCCCAGCAGTACCAGGTCCCGCTCCTCATCCCCGCCGCCGCCAAGGAGGAGCTGACCCGGCCCGGCAAGCCGTACGTGTTCCGGCTCAACGCCCCGGCCCACGTCTATGCCGAGGCGCTCCTCGATGCCGTTCTGGCGGTGGGGAAACCCCGGACCATCGCCTTCATCTACGAGTCCACCGACTTCGGCACCTCGGTCTCGGCCGCCGGCAAGGAGCTGGCCGCGCGGAGGGGGCTCAGGGTGGTGGCCGACGAGGCCTACCAGCAGGGCGCGCCCGACTACCGCTCCACCCTGACCCGGATCAAGGCACTGCGCCCCGACCTGGTCTTCATGGTCTCCTACGTGGCCGACGCCATCCTGCTCATGCGGCAGTCGCGCGAGCTCCGGCTCGAGCCCCAGGCGTTCCTGGGCGGCGGCGCCGGGTTCGACACCGCCCAGTTCCAGGGAGAGCACGACATCAGCGAGCTGGTCTTCTCGGTCACGCAGTGGACGCCGGACACCGGCTGGCCGGGGGCGGCCGAGTTCGCCGCCCGCTACGCGGCCCGCTTCGGGAAGAAGCCCACCTACCACGCCGCCTGCGCCTACGAGGCGGTGCGGATCGCCGCCCAGGCCGCGGCCCGGGTCGGCGGCGACCCCAGGAAGACGCGCGACGCCCTGGCCGCCGGCAGCTTCAGCGGCGTCCTGGGGGCGGTGCGCTTCGAGAGCTTCGACGGGTTCATGAACCAGAACCGCCATGCCATGCCGGTGATCCAGTACCAGGATGGCCGGGCCCAGACCGTCTCCCCCCCCGAGTTCGCCCGGCGAAAGCCGGTCTACCCCTTCCCCGGCTGGAAGTGAGATCCTGGGCGGGCGTGCCCGCTCCGGCCGGCCGCGGCGAGACCGGCATGATCCTCTTCCTGCAATCCCTCCTCTCCGGCGTGCTGATGGGTGGCGTCTACGCGCTGGTGGGGATCGGCCTGACCCTGGTCTTCGGGGTCATGCGCATCGTCAACTTCGCCCACGGCGAGCTGGTCATGCTGGGCATGTACCTGGCCTGGTTCCTCTTCACGCGCCTGGGCTGGGATCCCTACCTGTCCTTGGTGGTGGTGGCCCCGGCCCTGTTCCTGTGGGGCGCGCTGCTCCAGGCGGCGGTGGTGGGCCGGGCGCTCCACGCGCTGCCGGAGAACCAGATGCTGCTCACCATCGGCCTGGGGCTGGCCATGTCCAACGCCGCCATGCTCGCCTTCACCGCCGACTACCGCATCCTCACCACCTCCTACTCGTCTTCCGGGCTCCAGGTCCTGGGCCTCTCGGTCTCCGAGCCCATGCTGGCCGCCTTCCTGGTGGCGGTGGGGGTCACCGCCGGCCTGTACCTGTTCCTGCTGCGCACCGACACCGGCCGGGCCATCCGTGCCACCGCCCAGGACCGGGAGGCCGCCCAGCTCATGGGGATCGACGTGCGCCGGATGTCGCTCGTGGCCTTCGGGCTCGGGGCGGCCCTGGCCGGCACCGCAGGGGCCCTGGTCTCGCCGACCTACTACATCTACCCGCAGGTGGGCGGGGCCTTCACCCTCAAGGCCTTCGTCATCGTGGTGCTGGGCGGGATGGGGAGCGTGGTCGGCGCCACGCTGGGCGGCCTGCTGGTGGGGGTGACCGAGTCGCTGGCGGCGGTGTACGTGGCCAGCGACCTCAAGGAGCTGGTGGTCTACTCGCTCTTCCTCCTGGTCCTGGTCGCGAGGCCCTCGGGCCTCCTCGGCAAGGCTCGCGCCTGACCGCCACCGCCCCATGCTCGCCCCCCCACCCCTCCCCGCCTCGGCCTCCGCTCCCCGCGCGGGAGCGCGCGCTGCGGGGACCTGGCTGGCCGCGGCGGCGGTGGCGCTGCTGGCGCTCTTCCCGGTCCTGGTGGCCCGGCCCTACCCGCTGCACATGGGCGTGGTCCTCTTCCTGGCCGTGCTGGAGGCCGCGGCCTGGAACCTGGTGGGGGGCATCGCCGGCCAGTACTCGGTGGGGCACGCCGTCTACTTCGGCGCGGGGGCCTACGCGGCGGTGATGCTCCTGGAGCGCCTGGGGATCGCGCCGTGGTGGGGGATCTGGGCGGCGGCGCTCTGCGCCGTGCTCCTCGGCCTGGTGGTGGGCACCATCACCCTCCGGCTGCGCGGCCCCTACTTCGTGCTGGCCTCCATCGCGGCGGCGGAGGTGGCCCGGCTGGCCGTGCTCCACTTCCGCGCCTTCACCCACGGCGCGCAGGGTTTCGTGGTGGCCGAGCCCCCCGTCCTTCGCCTGCCCGGCCTGTCGCTGACCTTCGACGGGAAGCGCCCCTTCTACTACCTGACCCTGGCCCTGGCCGTGCTGGCCGTGGCGGTGAACCGGGCCGTGCTCCGCTCGCGGCTCGGCTACCAGCTCCTGGCCGTCCGCGAGGACCAGGACGCTGCCCACTCGTTGGGCATCCGCCTCTCGCTGGTGAAGAACCAGGCCCTGGCCATCTCGGCGGCGCTCACCGGTGTGGCCGGGGCCGTCTTCGCCGGCTACTCCCGCTTCATCGACCCCGACACCGTCTTCAGCCTCACCGACGTCTCCGTCCCCATGGTGCTCTACTGCCTGGCCGGCGGCGCCGGGACGGTGGAGGGGCCGGTGGTGGGGGCGCTGCTCCTGGTCCCCGTCTCCGAGGCCCTGCGAAACCCTCGCGGCCTGGTCTCGCTGGGGCTGCTCCCCGCCGGCTCGGGGGTGGTCGGCTTCGTCGAGCGCCACCTGTCGCAGGCGCACCAGCTGGTCTACGGCCTCCTCCTCGTGCTCATCGTCCTCTTCGCGCCGGAGGGCGTCGCCGGCCTCTTGCGGCGCCTGCTCCGGCGTTCCCGCGCCCGGCCGCGCCCTGCGCCGCCCCCCGCCTGATCCAACAAGATGGCCCTGCTCGAGATCAGGCACCTGTCCAAGTTCTTCGGCGGCCTGGCCGCCAACGCCGACGTGTCCTTCTCGGTGGAGCGGGGGACCATCGTCGGGCTGGTCGGGCCCAACGGCGCCGGCAAGACCACCCTCTTCGACTGCGTCACCGGCTTCCACCGCCCCGACCGCGGAGAGGTCCGCTTCCGCGGCATCCGGATCAACGGCCTCTCGCCTGCCCGGGTGTGCCGGCTGGGGCTGGCCCGCACCTGGCAGAAGGTGCGGCCCCTGGCCCGGCTCTCGGTGCTGGACAACGTGGTGGTGGGGGCGCTGACCCGGACCCGACGGGTGGAGGCGGCGCGCGATTTGGCCCGGGAGGAGCTCCGGGTGGTGGGGCTCTCGGACCGGGCCGGGGTCGCGGCGGGGACGCTCCCGGTGGGCGAGCGCAAGAAGCTGGAGCTGGCCCGGGCGCTGGCCACCGGCCCCGAGCTCCTCCTCGTCGACGAGGTCCTGGGCGGTCTCAACCCCACCGAGTCGGAGGAGGTGGTCGAGGTCCTCCTGGCCCTGCGGGCCTCGGGCCTGACCCTGCTGGTGATCGAGCACGACATGAGGGCGATCATGCGGATCTCCGATCGGGTGGTGGTGCTCGACTCCGGCGAGAAGCTGGCCGAGGGGACACCGGCCGAGGTGGTGGAGGACCGCGAGGTCGTGGCCGCCTACCTGGGGGAGCCCTGACGTGCTCCGCATCGAGCAGCTCTCCTTCGCCCACGGCGATCTCGGGGTGCTGTGGGGCGTGGACCTCGAGGTGGGGGCCGGCGAGATCGTCTCGGTGCTGGGGGGCAACGGAGCCGGCAAGTCGACCCTGCTCCGCTGCGTCTCGCGCCTGCTCCGCCCCTCGGCCGGGCGGATCGAGTTCGAGGGCGCCGACCTGCTGCGGCTAGCGCCCCACGAGGTGGTGGGGATGGGAGTGGTCCAGGTGCCCGAGGGGCGGCGCATCTTCCCCGAGCTGACGGTGCTGGAGAACCTGCGCGTGGGCTCGTACCTGCGAGCGGTCCGCCGCGACCGCCGGCGCAACCTGGAGCGGGCCTTCTCCCTCTTCCCGCGCCTGGCCGAGCGGCGGCAGCAGTTGGGGGGCACCCTCTCCGGCGGCGAGCAGCAGATGCTGGCCATCGCCCGCGGGCTCATGGCCAACCCCAAGCTGCTGCTCCTCGACGAGCCGTCCCTGGGGCTGGCCCCGCTGCTGGCCCGCAGCATCTTCGAGATCGTCGCCGACATCAATCGCCAGGGGACCACCGTCCTCCTGGTCGAGCAGAACGTCCACCAGTCGCTGCGCATCTCCCACCGCGCCTACGTGCTGGAGACCGGCCGCGTGGCGCTGGAGGGGCCCGCCGCCCACCTCCTGGCGGACGGGCACGTCCGCCAGGCCTACCTGGGGATCCGACCATGACCGAGGGCAAGCTCACCGTGGGGGACTGGATGACCGCCGATCCGGTCACGGTCGAGGAGGACGCCACCGTCCTGGAGGCCATCCACCTGCTCAAGGAGCGGAACATCCGACGCCTCCCGGTGATGCGCGCCGGCCGGCTGGTGGGGCTGGTCACCGAGAAGATGCTGCTCGGCTACATGCCCGCCCAGGCGACCTCCCTCGACCAGTGGGAGCTGCACTACCTGCTCTCGCGCACCCCGGTCCGGGTGGCCATGAACTCGACCCCTCACACCGTGACCCCGGAGACTCCCCTGGCCGACGCCGCCCGGCTGCTCCACGACCGGAAGCTGAACGGGGTGCTGGTGATGAACGCTCGCGGCGACCTGGTGGGATTGCTCACCACCACGGACGCGCTGGAGGCGCTGGTCCACTTCACCACCCTGGCGACCCGGGCCGGCGCGCGCGATCATCACCCTGAGTGACGAACTCCCCGCCTCCTGTCCCCGCCGGGGGGGACGGGGAACCCGTGACCCGAGGGAATGGGGCAGCGTGCCCCTTCGTCTTCCGGTACGCTCCGCGGTGCGATGCTCGAGTACGCGGAGAACCCCCGTCGCACACCCCGCCTGCCGCTGCGCTGCCGCGCTCGCCTGGAGCTGCCCACGGGCGACGTCGAGACGGTCACCGAGGACATCGGCGCGCGGGGCTGCCAGGTGGTGCTGCCGGTGGCCATCGACCGCGGCCAGCCCCTGCGCCTCCTGCTCGACGCACCCCGGACCTCCTCCACCCTGCGGGTGGACGGCCGCGCCGCCTGGGTGAGCCCCCGGGCGCCCTGGCGCGTCGGGATCGCCTTCCTGCCCGAGGAACTGAGCGCCGCCGCCCGGTGGATGGAGGAGCTCCGCCGCGGCACCCCCGGCCTGGCCTCGGCCCGGCAGGCCCCCGAGCGCGTCTCCCTGAGCGCCCTGTTCTACTTGGGGCCGGTGCCGCGCCTGCTCGACCTCGGCGACGAGGACCTGGCGATGCTCGGCAGGGTGGGCCACGGCCTGCGGCTCAGCGAGCTGAAGGCCAGCGCCGCCCGCGACTGGCCCGGGGTGCGCCGGCGCTTCTTCGCCCTGCTCGAGCAGGGCTACCTGACGCTCTCGCGCGCGGCCGCCGTCCACCCCCGCGCCTGGACGGCCGTCCTGGGCGAGCCGGCCCCCACCCCGATCCCCTCCCTGCCCACCGTGTCCCTCACCTCCCCCGGCCAGCCCGGCAGGTCGGGGACCCCCTTCCCCTCCCCGACGCGGCGCGCGACCGACCCCGCGCCGACCCCGCCCCCGGCCTCGCCCGCCCCCGTCCCGGAGACCTCCCGTGCCCCCGCCGAGGCCAGCGCCGGCGCCGCCTGGCGCGCGCCGGCGACGGCCCGTTCCCCGGAGGCCGACGCCCTCTTCCGCCTGGCCATGAGCGAGATCGAGGCCGGCCGCGCCCACCAGGCGCTGGCCCTCCTGCGCCGGGCGCTCGGGCTCGCCCCCGGCGACCCGGAGATCGCCGGCGCCATCGGCCGCGCCATGCGCGTCGGCCGGAGCTAGCCGCCCGTGCCGCGGCGCTCCCACTAGCCGCCCAGCAGGATCCTGGCCGCGGCGAAGACGCCCACGGCGATGGCGAAGGCCCGCATGGCGCCCGGCGGCAGCCGCTGGGCCAGCCGCGCTCCCAGGAAGCCTCCGGCCAGCGAGGCCACGGCCATGATCGCCGCCACCGGCCAGTCCACCCGCCCGTCGAAGGCGAAGAGCAGGCAGGCCGTGCCGTTGGTGAGGAGGGCGAAGAGGATCTTGAGGGCGTTGGCGTGCTGCATGCTCGAGGGGACCAGGATGCCCATCGCCGCCAGCATCAGGATCCCGATCCCGGCCCCGAAGTAGCCCCCATAGATGGAGATGAGGAGCTGGACCACCCAGTGGATGGCCGGGTGGGCCGCGCCCACGTGGTGACCCACCGCCGCCTTGAGCGGCTCCTGGAGGGCGAGCAGGGCGCAGGCGAAGAGGATGAGCCAGGGCACCACCGCCGCGAACGAGCGCTCCGGCAGCCAGAGCAGGAGCAGCGAGCCGATGGCGCCGCCGAGGAGCGAGGGGACGGAGAGGACCAGGGCGCGGCGCCGCTCCTCGGCCACGTGGGCGCGGTAGGCCCAGGCCGAGGCCACCTGGCCGGGCCAGAGGGCAACCGTGCTGGTCACGTTGGCGGCGACCGGGGAGAAACCCGCTGCCAAGAGCGACGGAAACGAGAGGAGCGTGCCTCCGCCGGCAACGGCGTTCACCAGCCCCGCCGCCCCGGCGGCGGCGACGACCAGGATGGTCTGGGGAGCGGTCACAGGTCGGCCCCGCGATCCTAGCGGCCCCGCCTGCGCTTGGCCGGCCCGGCCTTGCCGGGAGCCGGCCGGCCGGGCCGGGAGGGCCTCGAGCGTCCGGGCCGGACCGCGGTCCCGGGCCCCGCCTGTTCCCTGGCGCCCTCCCCCGCCAGCCGCAGGGTCACCTGCCTGCGAGCCGGGCTGGCGCTCGCCACCTCGACCTGCACGGCGTCGCCGACGCGGAAGACCCTGCCGGTGCGGCGGTCCACCAAGGCGTGGCGGGAGGTATCCAGCTCGTAGGCGCCGGGGAGGTCGTCCGCGCGCACCAGCCCCTCCACGAACACCGGCCCCAGCTCCACGAAGAAGCCGAACTCGGTCACCGCCGAGACCACCCCGGGGAAGGCCTCGCCCACCCGCTCCTGCATGAGCAGGGCGGCGTAGTACCCGGCGATCTCCCGCTCGGCCTCCATGGCGGCGCGCTCCCGCTCCGAGGAGAGCGCGGCGATCCGCTCCAGCGCCCGCGGCGAGGTCCGCCGGGGCGACCGCCCCTGGCGTGCCGCCCACTCCTCCTTGAGCAGCCGGTGGACCACCAGGTCGGGGTAGCGGCGGATGGGCGAGGTGAAGTGCAGGTAGTGCTCGGCAGCCAGCCCGTAGTGGCCGATGTTCTCGGCCGCGTAGACCGCCTGCATCATCGCCCGCAGGAGCAGCTGGTTGAGCGCCCGCTGCTGGGCGTGCCCCTGGAACCGCTCCAGGAGGGCGTTGAGCGCCCGCGGATCGCTGGGGGTCTCCGGCACCGCGAAGCCGTGTCGGGCGGCCAGCTCCAGGAAGGCGGCCAGCTTCTCGTCGTCCGGCAGGCCGTGCACCCGGTAGATGGTGGGCAGCTCCCGCGCCCCGAACCAGCGGGCCACCGCCTCGTTGGCGGCCAGCATGAACTCCTCCACCAGGCGATGGGCCCGGTTGCGCGGTCGCTTCTCGATGCTCGCCACCTTGCCGTCCGCGTCAAGGACGATGCGCGCCTCGGGGAGGTCGAAGTCGAGCGCCCCGCGCCCGCGACGCATGGTGGTGAGCTTCTCCTGCAGCTCGGCCATCAGCTCGAAGGCTGCCCGGAAGCGCTCGCGCCCCGGCACCCGCTCGCCGGCCAGGACCCGCGCCACCTCGCCGTAGGTGCAGCGCGCGGCGCTGCGCATCACCGCCTCGTACACCTCCGTCGAGGTGGTGTGGCCTCGCGCGTCCAGCGTGAGGTCGGCCACCATGCAGAGCCGGTCCACCTCCGGGTTGAGCGAGCAGATCCCGTTGGAGAGCCGCTCCGGTAGCATGGGCAGGACCTGGGCCGGGAAGTAGACGCTGGTCCCCCGCCGGCCCGCCTCGGCGTCGAGCGCGGAGCCCGGCCGCACGTAGTGGGCCACGTCGGCGATGGCCACCACCAGCCGGTAGCCGCCGGCCCGCCCCTTGCCCGGGGGCAGCCGCTCTACGTGGACGGCGTCGTCGAAGTCGCGCGCGTCCTCGCCGTCGATGGTGACCAGCGGCAGCCCGGTGAGGTCGCGGCGCCCGGCCCGGTCCTCGGCGCGCACGTGATCGGGAGTGCGTTCCGCCTCGGCCCGGACCTCGTCGGGGAAGACATCGCCGAACCCCCGGGCGTAGGACACCCGCAGCACCTCCACCCGCGGGTCGCCCGGCCGGCCGATGGCCTCGACCACCTCGCCGGAGAGCCGCTCGCTCCCGGGGTCGAGCGCCACCTTCACCACCTCGCCGTCGCGGGCCCGGTCGGTCTCCGGCACCGGCACCTGCTGGTCGAGCTCGGCGTCGACCGGCACCACGAAGCTGTGCCGCCCGCGGGCGTGGTAGGCGCCGATGAGCAGGCGGCGGCGGCGCTCGACCACCTCGACGAGCTGGCCCGCGGTCCGCCCGCCGCGGGCGGGCACGATGGCGATCCGGACCAGGTCTCCGTCGAGCGCCCGGGCCGCCTCGCCCGGCGGCAGGAACACGTCGTCCCCCTTGCGATCGAGGCGGGCCACGAACCCGAAGCCGTCGCGGTGCTTCTTGAGCGTCCCCACCACCTCGCCGGGGCCACCCGGCGCCGGGCGTGGGCGGCGAGGGAGCGGCAGGCCCCGCCCGGCCGGCGGCGGCGGCACCGCCTGCGGCAGCGCGAAGCGCTTGGCGTCCCGGCGGACGGTGCCCTCGCGGGCCAGGTCGCGGAGGGCGCGCTTCACCTCGGTCCGCTCGCCCGGGTGGATCTGGGCGCGGGCCATGAGCTCCTGCGCCGAGACGGGCTTCCCCCCGGCCTTGCGCAGCTCGGCGAGGAGGGCGGAGCGGAGCGCGGCGGCGTGGTCTCGAGCCATGGAAGGCGCAGTCTACACGCGCCGGACCGGCCGGGTGCGGCGTTCGCGCCGCACGCTCCACCCAGAGGGTGTATCCTGCCGAGCCGTGCTCAGCCCAGAAACCGCCCTGGCCCGCATCCTGGCGGCCGTGTCCCGGCAGGAGGCGCCGGCCACCGAGCCCGTCGCCCTCCGGGAGGCCTCCTGGAGGACCCTGGCCGAGGACCTCCTCACCCCCGAGGACGTGCCCCCCTTCGCCGTGGCCACCATGGACGGCTACGCGCTGCGGGCCGCCGATGCGCGGGCACCCGGTGCGCGCCTCCCGGTGGCCTTCGAGGTGTTTGCCGGCTCGGCCTCGGCGCGAAGCCTGCCCCGCGGCGGCTGCTGCCGCATCTTCACCGGCGCGGTGCTCCCCGAGGGCGCCGACGCGGTGGAGCAGCAGGAGGTGGTCCGCCGCCAGGGCCGCGCGGCGCGGTTCGGGCGGGCGGTCCCCGCCGGCCAGTTCGTGCGGCCGCGGGGCTCCGACCTCCGGGCCGGGGAGATCGCCCTCCCGGCGGGGACGGTCCTCGACCCGCCGGCGGTGGCCCTGGCAGCCAAGCTGGGGCGGGTGGTCCTCCGGGTCCGCCGGCGACCGCGAGCCGTGATCCTGCCCACCGGCGACGAGCTGGTGCCGCCCGGCCGCACGCCGCGGCCCGGCCAGATCCGCGAGTCCAACGGTCTGGCCCTGGCCGCGGCGGTGCGCGAGGCCGGCGGGGAGGCCCGGGTGCTGCCGCCCGTCCGGGACCGGGCCGGGAGCCTGGAGCGGGCCCTCCGGGCGGTACGGGGCGCCGACCTGCTCCTCACCGTGGGCGGCGTGTCGGTGGGCGAGCGCGACCTGGTGCGGGGGGCCCTGGCCCGGGCCGGGGCCCGGCTCCACTTCTGGCGGGTGGCCATCCGGCCCGGGAAGCCGTTCACCTTTGGTGTTTGGGACCGGATGCCGGTGTTCGGCCTGCCCGGGAACCCGGCCAGCGCCCTGGTCACCTTCGAGGTCTTCGTCCGCCCCGCGCTGCGGGCGCTGCAGGGTCTCGCCGGCGACGGCCGCCTCCACGCCTGGGTGCGCCTGGACCGGGACCACGAGAAGCCCCGGGACCTGACGGTCTTCGTCCGCGCCCGCCTGGGCCCGCGCCCCCGCGGGCCGGGCCTGCCCTGGGCCGAGCCGCTGCGCACGCAGAAGAGCGGGGACCTGAGCTCGCTCCTCGGCGCCGACGCGCTGGTGGTGCTCCCCGCTGGCAAGGCGCGCTTCCGGCGCGGCCAGGCGGCGGTGGCCCGGGTGCTGAGGGCGCCCGCCCGCGGCGGCCTTCCTCACGACCCGTGAACGGGTGACGCGAGCGGCGGCGAAGCGCGGGGAATCCCGCACCCCGTGATCGGGGTGGCCCCACGACGATGGGACGCCACCTTCCCCCCGGGGAAGGGGCGACCCGGGTCGCCGAAGGTCGGGCCAGCGGCGCGGCGCATCGCTCCACCCGGCTCCGTGGTCAGATGAACAGGGGACAATGGGTCGGTAGCCAGCCCGCTCTCGAAGTGCTATTCCTCTGAGTGCATGACGGACTTGTAGTGAGAGTCCCTCTTCCACACTCAGTAAATCTCCGGGAGCAACCATGGCTGGTCTTGCCGACAAGTTTGCCGTGAACCTCAAGAGCGAGCGCCTCCGCCGCAAGCTCTCCCAGGAAGCGCTCGCCGCCAAGGCGGGCCTGTCCGTGTCCTACATCTCCATGCTGGAGCGCGGGCAGCGCACCCCGCCGCTCGACACCCTGGAGTCGTTGGCCAAGGCCCTGGCCGTCTCGCCCACCTCGCTGCTGTCGTAACGGCGCAAGGGGCGCGGCCACCTCGCGTGGCGCCCGCGCCCCCTTTCGCTTATTCTTCGCCCCCGTCGCGCGAGAGGGCGCGGCGCCGCGAAGGAGGCCGGATGGCCCGGATGGTCCTGTGCAGGAAGCTGGGGCGGGAGCTGCCCGGCCTCGGCTTCAAGCCGTTCCCCAACGAGCTGGGGCAGCGGATCTACGACTCCATCTCCCAGGACGCCTGGAAGATGTGGCTCGAGCACTTCAAGATGGTGCTCAACGAGTACCGGCTGGCGCCGGGCGACCCGCGCACCACCCAGATCCTCTACCAGCAGGCCGAGCAGTTCCTCTTCGGCGAGGGCGCCGCCGCGCCGGAGGAGTACCGGCCGCCGGCCAAGGGTTGAGGCGGACCCGGTCACCCCGCACGCGCCTCCCTGCCGCTCCCGCGCCCCACCGCCGCCGGGAAGCCGGCGATGCGGCCCCGACCGGCGCCGGGACGTCCTCTTCCAGGCTGGGGCGACATGGGCGAGCCGGTGGCCCCCTGAGCGCCCTGTCCGCAGAACCTCTGGAAGTGCCGGCATTTAGGGCATCCGGGCCCATCCCGCGGGTGACGGAGGCCCGGGGGCAAGGGCCGGCTCAAGGAGATCGCCCGGTCGAGCTCGATCCGGAGCCCGCCGCCCTGACGGGCCTCGTGGTGGCGAGAACAGGTGCCGGGCCGATTATCTGAACCGGCGTGCCTTCCCAAGCCCATCGAGCTCCCGGAGGCGACCTCGCCCGCGCGCCCGCATCGCTGCGCGAGCGACTTCGCAGCCTCTCCTCGCTCTCCCGCCAGGTACCCGGGACCTTCCGGCTCGTCTGGGCCACCGATCGGGCCGGCGCCGTCGCCCTCGCGCTCCTCACCGTCCTCGCCGCGGTCCTGCCCGCCCCCATCGCCTGGGTGGGCAAGCTGATCGTCGACGGCGTTGTCACCGGCGCGCGCGGGGCGTCGAGGCCGGCGCACGTCCTGGCGCTCGTCGCGGTCGAGCTTTCGCTCATGGCGCTCTCGATGGCAGCGACGCGCTCGAGCGCCTTCGTGCGGGAGCTGATGAGAGCGAAGCTGGGGAATGAGGTCAACGAGCGAATCCTGGCCAAGGCGCTGGACCTGGAGTTGCGGCACTTCGAGGACGCGGACGTCTACGACAAGATGCAGAACGCGCGCCGGGAAGCCTCCTCGCGCCCGCTCTCGCTCGTCACGCAGGCCTTCTCGGTGGTGCAGAACGCCATCACCCTGGCGGCGCTCTCGGCCCTGCTCCTGCATCTCTCCCCCTGGAGCGTGGTCGTCATCGTCGGCGCCTCCATCCCCGCATTCGTCGCCGAGGCGCGGATGGCGGCGGAGTCCTTCCGGCTCAACTCCTGGCGGGCTCCGGAGGGCCGTCGCCTCAACTACCTGGAGTGGATCCTCACGCGCGACAGCCACGTCAAGGAGGTGAAGCTGTTCGGGCTCGGGCCGCTCATGATCGGGCGGTACCGCGCGCTGTTCGAGAAGTTCTACGACGAGGACCGCCGGGTAGCCCTGCGCCGGACCCTGCTCGGGCTGCTGTTCGGGGTGGTCTCGCTCGCGGCGTTCTACGGCTGCTACGCGATGGTGGCGGCACGCGCCACGAGGAGCGAGATCACGGTGGGAGACATGGCCCTGTTCATCACGGTCTTCCGGCAGGGCCAGTCGGCCATCCAGAGCATCCTCAAGTCCGTGGCAGACACCTACGAGGATGCCCTCTACATGAGCAATCTGTTCTCGTTCTTCGAGATCCCGACGCAGGGCGAGCGCTGTCGTTCCACGCCACCCCGACGGCTGCCTCGCGGGACGCCGCACCTCATCGAGCTGCGCGGCGTCTCCTTCCGCTACCCGGGCCAGCAGGACTGGGCGCTGCAAGATGTCTCCCTCACCATCGCCCCCGGCGAGAAGCTGGGGCTGGTGGGCGAGAACGGGGCCGGGAAGACCACCCTCGTGAAGCTCCTGCTCCGCCTGTACGATCCAAGCGAGGGATCCCTGCTCTACGGCGGGGTGGACGTCCGGGACCTGGACGTCCACGATCTTCGCGAGCGCATGGCGGCGGTGTTCCAGGACTTCGTGCGGTACCAGTTCAGCGCCGCCGAGAACATCGGGCTCGGCAACCCTTCCGAGGTCGCGAACCGGAAGCGGATCGAGGAGGCGGCCCGGCGGGGCGGCGCCCTCCCCCTCATCGACTCGCTCCCGCAGCGCTTCGACACCGTACTGGGAGGGTGGTTCGAAACGGGGCACGAGCTGTCGGCGGGCCAGTGGCAGAAGCTCGCGGTCGCGCGCGCCTTCATGCGCGACGCCGAGGTGCTCATCCTCGACGAGCCGACCGCTTCGATCGACGCGGAGGCCGAGCACGACCTGTTCCAGCGGTTTCGACACCTCGCCGCCGAGCGCAGCGCCATCATCATCTCGCACCGATTCTCCACCATGCGGATCGCCGATCGAGTCGCCGTGCTGCACTCCGGTCGGCTCGAGGAGCTGGGGACGCACGATGAGCTCGTGGCGGGCGGTGGCCGGTACGCGCACCTCTTTCGCCTTCAAGCGCGAGCGTACGTCGCCTGATCCGCGCGCCGACC
>DATKMW010000112.1:0-4403 GCA_035541675.1 Anaeromyxobacter sp.
GCGGCCGGCTGGGCCCACGACATCCCCGCCATCCGCGCGTACATGGAGAGGGAGTGCGTGGCCTACTTCCGCTCGGTGGCCGAGTTTCGCGACTACGTGCTGCCTAGAGGTTGAAGTTCCCCCGCACGCCGATCTCCAGCCAGCCGTGGTAGGCCTGGGAGTTGATGTCGAAGCTGCCCCGGCTCTGCTGGTCCACCTGGGTGAAGCGGCCCGCCTCCCAGGTGAGGTAGGGGCCCAGCGTGAAGGTCGGGGTCAGGGGGATGTCGAGCCCTGTGGAGAGGCGCGGGAAGAGCACGCCGCCGTAGGTCCAGCGATCGGCGATGTTGTCCACGAAGTTGGTGGCGTCGATCACCATCCACTCCCAGCCCACGCCCAGGCCCACCCAGGGGTCGATCCGCCGGAAGGGGGCCAGGTGGAGCTGGGCGTCGAAGCCGAGCTGGTAGTCCGCGCCATCGCAGCGGTCTCCCGAGGCGCAGGCGTTGCCGGCGATGGAGAGCGGCGCGAACTGGAAGAAGACCCCGGTGCGGAAGACGGGGTTGAACCGGTAGGCGAACTCGCCGCCGAAGGGGATGGAGCTGTTCACCACGTCGCCCAGCCGCCCGTCTCCCTCGTTGGAGATGTCGCCGCCGGGCATGCCCAGCCCCAGCCAGAAGGAGAAGGTGGGGCCGGCCCAGGGCGGGCCCCATCCCGGCGGGGGGCGCTGGCTGTACTGCGCGGAGGCGAACGCGGGCGCGGCCAGGGCGAGGAGCAGGACGATCCTTCGGAGCATGGACGTTACCTCCCGGTAGGGCGCAGGCTCGTTGGCTCGCGCCCTCCCACTCCAACACGACGGCCGGCAGGAAGTTCCTGTTCACTCCTCGCCTGGCCGGAAAGGGCGCGTCCAGGGCGCGCAGTCGGGGTCACGGGTCCCCTGGGCAGGTACCTCCGGCGGCGGCGCCGAAGGCGTTCCGCCGCACCCCCCGGGCCCCCGGGCGAGCGGGGTAGGCTCCGGGTGGTCCCTCCCCGGCCGGAAGGGCCGAAGTGCGCGGACTCGCGCCTTGATCGGCGCGCGGGGAATGGGTTACGAGCTTTGCCTGAGGGCGCGGCCGCCCCCGCGCCGGGCGCGGGTCCACGGCGGCTCCCTCTGCTACGGGCAGGGCTCCGCAGCCAACCACCACCGGACCAGGGGAAACGCCAATGGCAGTGAAAGTCGCGATCAACGGTTTCGGCCGGATCGGCCGCCTCGTCTTCCGGGCCCTCGTGGAGCAGGGCCTGCTCGGCAAGGAGCTGGACGTCGTCGCCGTGGGCGACATCGTGCCGGCGGACAACCTCGCCTACCTCCTCAAGTTCGACACGGCCCAGGGCCGGTTCACCGGCACCGTGGACTCGAAGAAGTCCTCCCCCGAGAAGGCCGACGACGACATCCTGGTGGTGAACGGCAAGGACATCCAGGTGGTGAGCGCCAAGACCCCGGCCGAGCTGCCCTGGGCCAAGCTGGGGGTGCAGCTGGTCATCGAGTCCACCGGCCTCTTCACCGACGCCGAGAAGGCCAAGGGCCACCTCGCCGCCGGAGCCAAGAAGGTGATCATCTCCGCCCCGGCCAAGGGCGAGGACATCACCGTGGTGCTGGGCGTGAACGACGACAAGCTCGACCCGGCCAAGCACAACATCATCTCCAACGCCTCCTGCACCACCAACTGCCTCGCCCCGGTGGTCCACGTGCTGCTCAAGGAGGGCTTCGGCCTCGCCGAGGGCCTCATGACCACCATCCACGCCTACACCGCAACCCAGAAGACGGTGGACGGGCCGTCCAAGAAGGACTGGAAGGGTGGCCGGACGGCGGCGCAGAACATCATCCCCTCCACCACCGGCGCCGCCAAGGCCGTGGGGCTGGTGCTCCCCGAGGTGAAGGGCAAGCTCACCGGCATGGCCTTCCGCGTCCCGGTGCAGACCGTCTCGGTGGTCGACCTGACCTTCAAGCCGGCCAAGGAGACCTCGCTCGAGCAGATCAAGGCGGCCATGAGGAAGGCCAGCGAGACCTACCTCAAGGGCATCCTCGGCTACACCGACGAGGAGGTCGTCTCGAGCGACTTCATCCACGAGAAGCTGTCGTCGGTGTTCGACGCCGGCAGCTCGGTGGAGCTGAACAAGGGCTTCTTCAAGCTGGTGGCCTGGTACGACAACGAGTGGGGCTACTCGAACCGCGTCGTCGACCTGACCAAGGTGCTGGCCGCGAAGCTCTAGGCCGGGATAGGGGGCCGGGCGCGACCGCCGCGCCCGGCCCTCGCTTCCCTCGGGACCGTTCGCCTCACCGCCCATCACCGCCGCACGAGGGTCCGCCATGGCCAAGTTCAAGACGATCCGCGACCTGCAGCTCGCCGGGAAGCGCGTCCTCATGCGCGTGGACTTCAACGTCCCCCAGGACAAGGCCACCGGCGCCATCACCAACAACCAGCGGATCCAGGCGGCGCTGCCCACCATCCGGTACGCGCTGGAGAAGGGCGCCTCGGTCGTGCTCATGTCGCACCTGGGCCGGCCCGACGGGCAGAGGATCGCCAAGTTCTCGCTCCAGCCGGTGGCCGAGGAGCTCCAGAAGCTGCTCGGCAAGCCGGTCCGGTTCCTCGACGACTGCGTGGGCCCCTCGGTCGAGGCCGCCTGCGCCCCCGGCGCGCTCAAGCCCGGCGAGGTGGTCCTGCTCGAGAACCTCCGCTTCCACATCGAGGAGGAGACCAAGGTCAAGCTCGAGGACGGCTCCAAGAGGGCCGCCGACCCGGCGGCGGTGAAGGCCTTCTGCGCCAGCCTCACCAGGCTGGGCGACGTCTACGTGAACGACGCCTTCGGCACCGCCCACCGCGCCCACAGCTCCATGGTGGGCGTGAACCTCCCCGACAAGGCGGCCGGCTTCCTGATGGAGGCCGAGCTCAACGCCTTCCACGCCGTGGTGGAGAGCCCGAAGAGGCCGCTCCTCGCCATCCTGGGCGGCGCCAAGATCGCCGACAAGATCCCGCTCATCAACAACCTCCTGGAGAAGGCCAACGAGCTCATCATCGGCGGCGGGATGGCCTTCACCTTCAAGAAGGTGCTGGAGGGGATGGAGATCGGCGACAGCCTCTTCGACCCCGAGGGGGCCAAGATCGCCAAGGAGCTGGTGGAGAAGGCGAAGCAGAAGGGGGTGACCATCACCTTCCCGGTGGACTTCGTCTGCGGCGACAAGTTCGACGCCAACGCCAGGACCCAGGTCCGCAGCGACAAGGAGGGCGTGCCCGCCGGCTGGATGGGCCTCGACGCCGGCCCCAGGTCGCGGGCCCTCTACGACCAGGTCATCGCCCGGGCCAGGACCATCATCTGGAACGGCCCCCCCGGCGTCTTCGAGTTCGACGCCTTCGCCGGCGGGACCCGTGCCATGGCCGATGCCATCGCCAAGGCCACGGCGTCGGGCGCGACCACCGTGGTGGGCGGCGGCGACACCGCCACCGCGGCCAAGAAGTTCAAGGTGGCCGACAAGGTCAGCCACTGCTCCACCGGCGGCGGCGCCAGCCTCGAGTTCCTCGAGGGCAAGGTGCTGCCGGGCGTGGCCTTCCTCGAGAAGGCCTAGCCGGCGGTCCACGAAGGAGGGGCGCCCTGGCGGGCGCCCCTCGGGGTGAAGCGGGACCGGGAAGAACGCTAGGCGCGCCCGGCCGAGCCGAGCACGTTCTGGTTCTTGGCCTTGTAGAGGTCCTTGAGCGAGTCGCGGGCCGGGCCCAGGTACTTGCGCGGATCGAACTCGGCGGGGTTCTTGGCGAACGCCTCGCGGATGGCGCCGGTCATGGCCAGGCGGCCGTCGGAGTCGATGTTGATCTTGCACACGGCCGAGGCGGCGGCGCGGCGGAGCTGCGACTCGGGGATGCCGACCGCGTCCTTGAGCTTCCCGCCGTAGGTGTTGATCTGCTTCACCTTCTCGACCGGCACCGAGGAGGCGCCGTGGAGGACGATGGGGAAGCCGGGGATGCGCTTCTCGATCTGCTGCAGGATGTCGAAGCGGAGGTCGGGCGGGACCAGCACGCCGTCGGCGGTGCGGGTGCACTGCTCCGGCTTGAACTTCATGGCGCCGTGGGAGGTGCCGATGGAGATGGCCAGCGAGTCCACCCCGGTCTTCTTCACGAAGTCCTCGACCTCGCTGGGCTGGGTGTAGTGCGACTTCTCGGCCGAGACCTCGTCCTCGACGCCGGCCAGCACGCCCAGCTCGCCCTCGACGGTGACGTCGTGCTGGTGGGCGTAGTCGACCACCTGCTTGGTGAGCTCGACGTTCTTGGCGTAGGGGTGGTGCGAGCCGTCGATCATCACCGAGGAGAAGCCGAACTCGATGCACGACTTGCACAGCTCGAAGGAGTCCCCATGGTCGAGGTGCAGCGTGACCGGGATGTTGCTCCCCATCTCGCGCGCCA
>DATKMW010000113.1:0-2016 GCA_035541675.1 Anaeromyxobacter sp.
CCCGCCCCGGCCTGGTATGAGCGGGGCATGCTGCTGCAACTGGCCATCGACACCCTCGAGCTGGCCGAGGCCGAGCGGCTCGTCTCCTCGGTGCGCGACCTGGTCGACCGGTTGGAGATCGGGACCGCGGTCATCATCCGCGAGGGCGTGGGAGCGGTGCGGCGCCTGCGTGCCGCCTTCCCCGACCTGCCCCTCACCGCCGACCTGAAGATCGCCGACGGGGGACACCTCGAGGCCACGCTCGGGTTCCAGGCCGGGGCCACGCTGGTGACCGTGCTCGCCACCGCCGCAGATGCCACCATCCGGGCTGTGCTGGGCGCGGCGGGCGAGCTCGGCGGGGAGGTGATGGTCGACCTCCTGGGCGCAGAGGACCTGGCCCGCCGCGCCGCCGAGGTCGACCGGATGGGGGTCCGGTACGTCTGCCTGCACACGCCCTCCGACCTCCGGTCCGGGGACGAGGACGCCGAGCGCCGGGCGGTGGACGGCCTGCGAAGGATCCGGGACGTGCTGCGGAACGCAGCGCCGGCGGTGGCCGGCGGCATCACCCCGGAGAACGTCCGGGGAGTGGCCGCGCTCCGGCCCGCGCTGGTGGTGGTCGGCTCGGGGATCACCCGGGCCGCCGATCCGCGCGCCGCCGCCTCGGCCATCCGGGTGGCGCTTGGGGAGGGGAGCCGATGAGCGCCGATGACCTCGAGGCGGTCTTGGGGGAGGTGCAGGACGTCCTCCGCTCCGTCCCTGCCCCCGCCTTGCAGGCGCTGGAGGAGCGGATCGCGGCCGCCCCGCGCGTGTACGTGGCCGGCGCAGGCCGGACCGGCCTCATGGTACGGGCCTTCGCCATGCGGCTCATGCACCTCGGGCTGGACGTGCACGTGGTGGGCGAGGTGACCGCCCCCGCGCTTCGGCCCGGCGACCTTCTGCTGGTCGGCTCCGGCTCGGGCGAGACCGGATCCATGCGGGTCCTGGCCCAGCGGGCCAAGGCGCTCGGGGGGACGCTGGCCGTGTTGACCATCGCCCCCACCTCCACCATCGGGAGGCTGGCCGACGTCCTGGTCCGGCTGGACGCGCCCTCGCCCAAGGTGGTGCCGCCCCCCGGGACCCCGCCGGCCCGCGCCAGCGCCCAGCCGATGGGATCGCTCTTCGAGCAGGCGCTGCTCATCCTCCTCGACGTGGTGGTGATGCGGCTGGCGGCGGCGCGCGGCCTCTCGTCCGAGGGGATGTTCGCGCGCCACGCCAACCTCGAGTGAAGGGCTCGGGCGCCTCGCGCTCGGGTCGCCGGCCGGTCCTGCGCCCTTCCCACCTCGAGTTCCGTGTGCCGAATCGTCTGCCCGGCTCCGGTGGTTTGATCGCGCCGCCCCGCCGTGCGAGCCGCCGGCCGAGGCGCCTACCGGGGGCTGTTCCACCCGCCGGCCGTGGACCGGCCAGAGGGAAGGCTGCAAGGTGGTCTCCACCGTCACGTCCTAGCGCCCTTCGCAGGCACCCCTTCCCCACCATGACGTTGCGGGTCTCGATGGCCAGGCTCCCGCCCTGGGGCATGGCGTCGCGGGCGTAGGCGGCCAGGTCGAAGACGATCTGCCGAGGCCGCCGGCGAGCCGTGCCCGCCCGCCCCGACCCGCCCAGGAACGGAGACCATCCTCGTCGTCGAGGATGATCTGCAGGTGCGCCCACGGTTCGCTCCCTCCGCTCTGGATGCGACGCGTGCTCGTCGCCAGCGGCGGCCAGGAGGCCCCGGCCCCCTTCACCTGCTGATCACCGGTGTGGTCATGCCCGACCTCGACGGCCGAGCGGTCGCGGAGGCGCTGCGGCGCAACCATCCCGAGACCCGCGTGCTCTGCGTCTCCGGCTACACTCGACGCCGTCGTCCGCGGGGGGGTGCTGGAGTCGGGGACCGAGCTCCTGCCCAGGCCCTTCACCGCGTCGTCGCTGCTGGCCCGGGCCGTCCTCGACGCGCGCTGCCGAGCTTGGAAGCCGAGGACCTCTCGGCGCAGGTCACTGCCGACTCCCGCGCCGGCCAGGCCG
>DATKMW010000114.1:0-32104 GCA_035541675.1 Anaeromyxobacter sp.
GAGAAGGCTCGGGTCGCCCGCTCCACGTCGATGTCTCCGGCTGCCTCGGCGGTGTCGGCGAGGACGATCACCCGGTTCTCGGCCACCTGCAGGAAGCCGCCGCCCACTGCGTAGTGGTGCTCGCGCCCGCCCTCGACGTAGGTGAGCCGCCCGGGCTCGAGCGCGGTCATGAAGGGTGCGTGGTTCTCGCGGACGCCGAACCCGCCCTCGACGCCGGGGGCCCGGACCTCGTCCACCTGGGCCGAGAGGACGCGGCGCTCCGGGGTGACGATCTCCAGGGTGAGCGGCATGAAGCTCACCCCACCGCCAGGGTCTTGGCCTTCTCCACCGCCTCGTCGATGCCGCCCACCATGTAGAAGGCCCCCTCCGGCAAATCGTCGTGCTTGCCCTCGACGATCTCCTTGAAGCCACGGATGGTGTCGGGGAGCTTCACGTACTTGCCGGCGTTGCCGGTGAACTGCTGGGCCACGAAGAAGGGCTGGGAGAGGAAGCGCTGGATCTTCCGGGCCCGGGCCACGGTGAGCTTGTCCTCCTCCGACAGCTCGTCCATGCCCAGGATGGCGATGATGTCCTGGAGGTCCTTGTAGCGCTGGAGGATCTCCTGCACCTGCCGGGCGACGCCGTAGTGCTCGGCCCCGACCACCAGCGGATCGAGGATCCGGGAGGTGGAGTCGAGCGGGTCGACGGCCGGGTAGATGCCGATCTCGGTCAGCTTGCGGGAGAGCACGGTGGTGGCGTCGAGGTGGGCAAAGGCGGTGGCCGGGGCCGGGTCGGTGAGGTCGTCGGCCGGGACGTAGATGGCCTGCACCGAGGTGATGGCCCCCTTCTGCGTGGAGGTGATCCGCTCCTGCAGCTCGCCCATCTCGGTGGAGAGGGTGGGTTGGTACCCGACGGCCGAGGGGATGCGGCCGAGGAGGGCCGACACCTCCGAGCCCGCCTGGGTGAACCGGAAGATGTTGTCGATGAAGAGCAGCATGTCCCGGTTCTCCTCGTCGCGGAAGTACTCCGCGATGGCGAGGGCCGAGAGGGCCACCCGGGCGCGCGCCCCGGGCGGCTCGTTCATCTGGCCGTAGACCAGCACGCACTGGCTCTTGGAGAGGTCGTCCTTGTTGATGACGCCCGACTCGATCATCTCGTGGTAGAGGTCGTTGCCCTCGCGGGTCCGCTCCCCCACCCCGGCGAACACCGAGAAGCCGCCCCGCGCCTTGGCCACGTTGCCGATGAGCTCCTGGAGGAGCACGGTCTTGCCCACGCCGGCGCCGCCGAACAGGCCGATCTTGCCGCCGCGCAGGTAGGGGGCGAGCAGGTCGATGACCTTGATGCCGGTCTCGAAGGCCTCGATCTTGACGTTCTGCTCGACGAGGGAAGGGGGCGGATGGTGGATGGGGAGGCGGCGGGTGGCCCTCACCGGGCCGCGCTCGTCGACCGGCTCGCCCACCACGTTCAGGATCCGGCCCAGCACCTCCTTGCCGACCGGCACGGTGATGGGAGCCCCCAGGCTCTTCACTGCCATGCCGCGGACCAGGCCGTCGGTCGAGTCCATGGCCACGCAGCGGGCGGTGTTCTCGCCCAGGTGCTGGGCCACCTCGATGACCAGGTTGTCCGGCCGGGCGTCGATGCCCGGGTTGGTGAGCGACAGCGCCGTGTAGATGTCGGGCAGCCCGCCGGGCGGGAACTCGACGTCGACCACCGGGCCGATGACCTGGGTGACCTTTCCGACCTGCGCGCTCTGGGTGCTGGCCATCTGGATCTTCCTCTCCCTTGATTGCGGCGGCGCGAGCTCGGCGCGCCCCCTAGCCTGCCCTGGCGGCCCTACTTGAGCGCCTCGGCGCCGCTCACGATCTCCAGCAGCTCCTTGGTGACGTAGGCCTGGCGGGCGCGGTTGTACTGGAGGGTGAGCGAGGCGATCATCTCCTCGGCGTTCTTGGTGGCCGACTCCATGGCGCTCATCCGGGCGCCGTGCTCGGAGGCGGCCGACTCGAGCAGCGCCCGCCACACCTGCATGGCCACCTGCCGGGGGAGCAGCTCCCCGAGGAGCTCCTGGCGGGCCGGCTCGAACTTGAAGTCGACCGCGGCCGGCTCCCCCGGCCCCTTCTCCTCGCCGCCCTTGGGCGGCTCGATGGGGAGCAGCTGCACCACCACCGGTTTCTGGGAGATGGCGCTCTTGAACTCGTTGTAGCAGAGGAAGACCGCGTCCACCTCGCCGGCGGTGAAGCGGGCGGTGAGCTCCTCGGCGATGGCCTCGCCCCTCTCGTAGCGCAGGGCGGCCTGGACTCCGGTCCAGTCCTTGCGGATCTCGATCCGCCGCGCCCGGAAGTAGTCGCGCCCCTTCCGGCCGATGGTGGAGAGGGCCACCTTCTCGAACCGCTCGGCGTTCTCCACCAGGAAGCGCTGGGTGCGCCGGGCGATGTTGGAGTTGAAGCCACCGGCCAACCCCCGGTCGCTGGTGATCACCACCACCTCGATGGACCGGGGCGGGCGGGCCACGAGCAGCGGGTGCTTGCCGGCCTCCTCGGGGGCGGCGCGGGCGGCCACCCGCGACAGCATCTGGTCGAGGAGCTGGGCGTAGGGGCGGGTGCGCAGGATCGCGTCCTGGGCCCGCCTGAGCTTGGCCGCCGATACCATCTTCATCGCCCGGGTGATCTGCCGGGTCGAACGGACCGAGCCGATGCGGTTGCGGATGTCGCGCAGGGAAGGCACGGGGGGCCCCTCGCCGGGCTAGGCGGCCTGTGCCTGGAAGACGGAGCGGAACTCGCGCAGGGCCGCGTCGATGTCCCTTCGCAGGGCGTCGTCGAGGGCCTTCTTCTCCGCCAGCGCCTTGAGCAGGGCGCCGTGGCGCGCCTCCACGAACTCGGTGAGCTCCTTCATGTAGCGCACCACCTGGTCGACCGGCACCGGCCGGATCCAGTTCTGACCGTTCTCGTCCTTCTGCGTGGCGGCGTAGATCTGCACCACCTGCTTCTCCACCCCGAGCGGCTGGTACTGGCCCTGCTTCAGCACCTCGGCCAGGCGCTCGCCGCGGGCCAGGGTCTCCTGGGTGGCCTTGTCCAGGTCGGAGCCGAACTGGGCGAAGGCGGCCAGCTCGCGGTACTGGGCCAGCTCCAGCTTGAGCATGCCGGCCAG
This sequence comes from Anaeromyxobacter sp., assembly GCA_035541675.1. Taxonomy (GTDB): domain Bacteria; phylum Myxococcota; class Myxococcia; order Myxococcales; family Anaeromyxobacteraceae; genus Anaeromyxobacter. The sequence continues at coordinate 3,124 of DATKMW010000114.1, forward strand.
CTGCTTCATGGCCTTGATCTGCGCCGACCCGCCCACCCGCGAGACCGAGATGCCCACGTTGATGGCCGGGCGGAAGCCCTGGAAGAAGAGGTTCGTCTCCAGGAAGATCTGCCCGTCGGTGATGGAGATGACGTTGGTGGGGATGTAGGCGGACACGTCGCCGGCCTGGGTCTCGATGATGGGCAGGGCGGTGAGCGAGCCCCCGCCCTCCTTCTCCGAGAGCTTGGCGGCGCGCTCCAGCAGCCGGCTGTGGAGGTAGAAGACGTCGCCCGGGTAGGCCTCGCGCCCCGGCGGCCGGCGCAGGAGCAGGGAGAGCTGGCGGTAGGCCACCGCCTGCTTGGAGAGGTCGTCGTAGACGATGAGGGCGTGGCGGCCGGTGTCGCGGAAGTACTCGGCCATGGTCACGCCGGTGTAGGCCGCCAGGTACTGCATGGGGGCCGGGTCGGAGGCGTTGGCGGCGATGACCGTGGTGTACTCCATGGCCCCGAACTGCTTCAGCTTGTCCACCACCCGGGCGACCGTGGACTGCTTCTGGCCGATGGCCACGTAGAAGCAGTACAGGTTCTGCCCCTTGTTGTTGATGATGGTGTCGATGGCCACGGCGGTCTTGCCGGTCTGGCGGTCGCCGAGGATGAGCTCGCGTTGGCCGCGCCCGATGGGCACGAGCGCGTCGATGGCCTTCAAGCCCGTCTGCATGGGCTCGTGGACGCTCTTGCGCTTGACGATGCCCGGGGCCTTGATCTCGATCTTGCGGCGCTGCTTGGCCTGGACCGGGCCGCGGCCGTCGATGGGGTCCCCCAGCCCGTCCACCACCCGGCCGAGGAGCTCCTCGCCCACCGGAACCTCGGCGATCTTCCCGGTGCGCTTCACCGGGTCGCCCTCGCGGATGTGCTCCCAGGCCCCCATGATGGCCACGCCGACGTTGTCCTCCTCCAGGTTCAGCACCAGGCCGCGCACGCCCCCCGGGAAATCGAGCAGCTCGCCGGCGGCGGCGCCGGAGAGTCCGTGGATGCGGGCCACGCCGTCGGCCTGGGAGAGGACCGTCCCGGTCTCGGAGACGTCGACCCTCTTCCCGTAGTCCTTGATCTGCTCGCGGATGATCCTGCTGATCTCGTCGGCGCGGATTTCCATCGATGCGTCTCCGTGGCGGCCCCTCCCCTCCGGGAGGAGCGCTCAGCGCTTCAGGGACTTCTTGAGGTCGTCGAGCTGCGTCCGCACCGAGCCGTCGTAGACGACGCTCCCGACCTGAGCCACCATCCCACCCAGGATGGCGGGCTCCACGGTGCGCTCGAGCAGCACCTGGGCCTTCGTCACCTGGGAGAGCCGGTGGGCGAGGGCGTCGAGGGCGGCCGGCTCCAGGGGCACAGCGCTCGTGAGCCGGGCGCGGACGCGGCCCAGCTGATGGTCGGCGAGCTCGCCGAAGGCGCGGAGCACGTCGGCGAGGCGGTCGAGGCGCTGGCGATCGCCGAGCAGGTAGAGCAGGTTCGCCGGCTCGGGCTCGAGGCCCAGGGCGGCGACGAGCTCGCCGAGGAGGGCCCGCCGGTCCTCCCGTGCGTAGACCGGGCTCGTCAGGAGCTCCTCCAGGCCCGATTCCTTCCGGAGGACCTCTCCGAGGCGCTCGAGCGCCTCGGCCCAGGGGTGCACCCGGTCGCGCTCCAGAGCCAGACTGAAAAGGGCCTTCGCGTATCGGCGGGCGACCGATCCAGAGACCATAAGGGACGCGCTGCGTAACACGCCCCGGCCGCGGGGGTCAAGGCCGTTTTCGGAAAGACTACCGGCACTTAGGCCCCGGTCGTGACCTCTCGGTCAGGGCGCGCCCGGCAGGCCCGCACACCCTCGTGGGCGTGAAGGGGAAAACACAGTGCGTTCCGGGCCCTACATGGGCTCGGCCGGCCCGCCAGGGGTGGCGAGCTACGGCTTGGGGAGGCCGGGAGCGCTGGTCGCGGCCGGCGCCGGGCTGAGCCTCGCGCCGCCCTTCTCCGCCGCGTCCATCTTGCACTGCCCCTCGAACGTCACGCCCTTCTCGATCATGAGCGAGGGCGTCTCGATGTTGCCCTTCACCCGCGCCGGGTGGTGCAGCTCGACGGCGCTCTTCGCCTTCACGTCGCCCTGGATCTCGCCGTGGACGATGATCGTCCCGCAGTTGATCTCGGCCTGGATCTTCGCGCCCTCGCCCACCACCAGGACGTCGTTGGTCACGATGGTCCCGTTGAACTTCCCGTCGATGCGGACCGTGCCCTCGAAGGTCAGCTTGCCCTCGAACTCCGACCCGCGTCCGAGCAGGGCGTTCAGGTCACCCGTCGCGGTGGGCACGGAGGTCAGCTCGTCGCGCTTCAGCATGGCCATGGATCTCTCGCTCCTCGTTCGCGGTCCGGTGGTCCTCTGCGCCGCCCGGTGCGGCCCGCCTGCCGCGCCGCCGCGGGCGCGCGCCTCGCAGCTTGCTCCATGGGGACGTGCCGTGTCTCGGTCCCGGTCCGCTCCTCCCCAAGCGAGCGAACCCCGTAGCTACGCCCCAATCCTCGCGAGTATTCCATCGAGCTCGTCGAGTGAGGAGTATTCGACCTCGAGTTTTCCGGAGACCTGCGATCGGGGAACGACGCGACATTTCGTCCCCAGCCGGCGCTGCAGGCGCTGGGTGAGATCGCGCAGGGCTGGCGTGTCCGCGCCCTTCACGCCCCGTGCGGGTGAGTTGTGCGCCCGTGTGGTCAGGCCGCGCACCAGCGCCTCGGTGGCGCGGACCGAGAGGCCCTCGCGCATCACCCGCTGTGCCGCCCGCTCCATCGCCTCCTCGCCGGAGAGGCCGAGGAGCGCCCGGGCGTGCCCCATGTCCAGCCGGCCCTCGCGCACCGCATCCCGCACCGCGGGTGGAAGGCGCAGCAGGCGGAGGGCGTTGGCGACGGTGGAGCGGTCCTTGCCCACCCGTTGCGCGACCTCGTCCTGGGTGAGCGAGTGATCGGTGAGCAGGATCTCGAAGGCCTCCGCCTCCTCGATGGCGTTGAGGTCCTCGCGCTGGAGATTCTCCACCAGGGCGAGCTCGAAGGCCTCGCGCTCGGTGGCCTCGCGGAGCACGGCCGGGATCTCGCGCAGCCCCGCCCGCTGGGCCGCCCGCCAGCGCCGCTCGCCGGCCAGGATGCGATAGCTGCCGCCCTCGCGCCTCACCAGGATCGGCTCGATGACGCCGTGCTCCCTGATGGAGGCGGCGAGCTCCTCGAGCCCGGGGGCGTCGAAGCGCTTGCGCGGCTGGTCGGGGTTCCGCTCCACCGTCTCTATGGGGAGCGACAGCACGGCCCGTCCGGGGGCGGAGGAGGCGGATGGCGCTGCCACGCCCGGAGGCGATGGCGCGTTGGAGAGGAGAGCGGCCATGCCCCTGCCCAGGGCGGGGCGCCGCTTGTCGGCCATGGTCACTGCAGGCCCCCCGCCGCGCTGGCCCGGGTCGCCACCTCGCGGGCGAGGTCGAGGTAGCTCTGGCAGCCCTTGGAGGTGACGTCATAGAGCAGCGCCGGCTTGCCGTGGCTCGGCGCCTCCGAGAGCCGGACGTTCCGCGGGATGACCGTCTCGAGGACCTGGTCGCCGAAGGTCTTGCGGATCTCGTCGGCGACCTGGGCGGCGAGGTTGTTGGCCGAGAACATGGTGAGGACGATGCCCTCGAGCTTGAGGCCGGGGTTGGCGCTCGCCCGGACGAGGTCGACGGTGCGGAGCACGTCGGCGAGCCCCTCCAGCGCGTAGTACTCGCACTGCAGCGGGACGAGGACGCCCTGGGCCGCCACCAGGCCGTTCAGGGTGAGCAGGCCCAGGGATGGCGGGCAGTCGATGACCACGTACTCGTAGCTCGCCGCCGCCGGCTCCACCGCCCGCTTGAGGCGGTACTCGCGGTGGTCGAGCTCGGCGAGCTCGAGCTCCGCGCCCACCAGGTGCCGCGATGCCGGCACCAGGTCGAGGAACTTGAGCTCGGTCTTGCGGACCGCCTCGGCCATGGGCAACCCGTCGAGCAGCACCTCGTAGATGGACTTCTCCGACTCGTCCCGACGGATCCCCACGGCGCTGCCTGCGTTCCCCTGAGGATCGATGTCGACGAGAAGGGTCCGCCGCTCGGAGGCGGCGAGCGAGGCGGCGAGGTTCACCGCGGTGGTGGTCTTGCCGACGCCGCCCTTCTGGTTCGCGATGGTGAGGATCCGGCTCATGGACTCGGCTTCTGCGGGGAATCGGCCCCCGTGCGGCGGGTTGGTCAAGGTCAGTCCCCTCGGCTCACTCGGCCGCGACCGGAGCGGCCGCGCGACTCGAGAAGATGCCGGAGCCCCCTGACACGACGTTCCACGTGGAACGTGGCCCTGCCTCTCGACACCCCCGGGTCGCCCCGGTGTGTTCCACGTGGAACACAGGGGAAGTCCTGGGACTTCCTCGCGCTCCTCCCCTGTGGCCCTCGGCCGTGGCCCAGCCGCCCGGGGGAGCGTGCCGCGCCCAGGCTCCTAGCCATGGGGGGGCGGCCCCCCGCGGCGCACCCAGGTCGCGATGGCCCGCCTGGACCGCGAGAGGGGCAGCTCGTAGCGGGACAGCGAGGCGAGCTCCAGCCCGGCCGCCTCGCCCACCCCGGAGAGCCTCGCCGGGTCGTCGCCACGCCCCAGCATCCCGATGAGCACCCCGCCCGGCGCCAGGTAGGAGGCCCCGAGCGGCACCCAGGCCTCCGGCTCCGAGAGCGCTCGCGAGATCACCGCCTCCGCCCGCGGCAGGCCCTCGAGGTCCGGCGCGCCGGCCGCCCTCGCCACCACGCCGCGCACCCCCTCCAGCCCGAGCTCCACCGCCACCGCCTTCACGAAGGAGACCTTCCTCGCCGAGGAGTCGCAGCACACGACCTCGAGCTCGGGCCGGACGCAGGCGAGCGGCACGCCCGGCAGGCCGGCACCGCTCCCCACGTCGAGCAGCGTCCCCGCGCCGCCGAGGGAAGGCAGGACGAGCAGGCTGTCCACGAGGTGCTTTTCCGCCACCTCCCAGGGCGTGGTGATGGCCGTGAGGTTCACCTTCCGGTTCCAGGCGAGGAGCCGGTCGGCAAATCGCTCGAGGAGGACGAGAGACCCCTGGGGGACCTCGAGGTGGAGCACCTCGATCCCGCGGCAGAGCGCCTCTCGGAAGCTCGGGTCCATGGGGAGCCGCCGCCCTCGGCGCGCCGTCCCTACCTCGCCCGGCTGCGCCGGCCGATGGCCGCCTCCACCTCGTCCCCGTGCGCGGCCAGGTAGGCCTGTACCTCCTCATCGGCCAGCCCCAGGTCCCTGAGCACGCCCTCGTAGACGAACTGGAAGCCCGGGCGGTACTGCCCGTCCTGCAGCTCGAACGACCGCCGCAGCACCGCGGCGGAGAAGAGCCGCTCGGCCTTGGTCCTCTCCTTCGCCACTAGCCCTCGCCGGGCGGCCGGCGCTTCTCCGGCACGACGAGGAGCTGGCGGAAGAGGCCCTCGCCCTCGCTGCGGGTCGAGAGGTCCTCCTGGCCCACCAAGGCGAGGTGGATCTGGCGCCGGTCGCGGGCGCTGATGGGGGCGATGGCCAGGATCTTCCCCGTGCGCCGGGCGAAGGCGCCGAGCCGCTCGGCCATGGCCTTCATGCCCGGGTCGCCCTCCTCGGCGAAGCCGCCCACGTCGACGTTCACCCACTTGCGCCCCTCGGCGCGCGGGTTCACCACCCGGTTCACGAGGTGCTGCACCGCCTCGACCAGCGTCCCCGAGAGCTCGAGCGCGTTCCCTTCCCGGGCGGTGAGCGAGACGCCGATGGCCTCGGGCGTCTCCCGGATCTCGATGGCCACGGAGGCCCCCAGCCGCCGGAAGAGCTCCTCGCAGAACTCCCCCGCCCGCTTCCTCTTCTCCGGCGCCTCGCGCGGAGGCGCCTCGCCTGGCCTGCTCTCGGACGACTCTGACAAGGAGCCCCTCCTCTCATCGGGCGGGCGCGGCCGCCACCTGCTTCTTCATCATGACCTGCTGCTGGATGATCGACAGCAGGTTGTTCACGAAGATGTACAGCGTCAGGCCCGCCGGGACCTGCAGCATGAGGAACGTGAAGAAGACGGGGAAGAAGTAGAGCATCATCTTCGCCTGGGTGTTGTCCGCCGGCTGCGGCGACAGCTTCTGCATGAGGAAGCTGGAGACGCCCATGGCCGCCGGCAGGACGTACCAGGGGTCCTTGAGCGTGAGATCCTGGATCCACAGGAACGGCTCCCGGTAGAGCTCGACCGAGGTCTGCAGCGCCGCGTAGAGCGCGAACCAGATCGGCATCTGCAGCACCATGGGCAGGCAGCCGCCCAGCGGGTTCACCTTGTGCTGCTGGTAGAGCTGCATCACCGCCAGGTTCAGCTTCTCGCGGTCCTCGCCGAACTTGGCCTTCAGCTTCTCGATCTCCGGCTGCAGCTTCCGCATCTCGTTCATGGACTGCATCGACTTGTAGGTGAGCGGGAAGAGCACCAGCCGGACGAGCAGCGTGAGCAGGATGATGGACGCGCCCCAGTTGCGGACGAAGGCGTGCAGCCAGCGCATGACGTAGAGCAGGCCGCGCGCGAACCAGGCGAAGAACTGGGCCACCGAGCCGTAGTCGATGGCCGTCTCGAAGGAGCGTCCGTAGCCCTTCAGCGTGTCGAGCTCCTTCGGCCCGGCGTAGACGGTGAACTCCGCCTTCCTGGCCCGATCGAGCGGGAGGGCGAGGGCGGCGAGGCCGCTCCCCTTGGCCGGGCCGGTGGCGAGGACGCAGGCTCCCTCGGGCTCGGCCGGGAACACCCCGGTCACGAAGTAGTGCTGGTCGGAGCCCAGCCACTGGACCTCGCCGGCCATCCGGGCCGGCTCCTTCCCCTCCTTGGGCTCGTAGCGCTGGGTGGACTGGCCGGCGCGGCAGATGGGCCGGACGAAGTCGAGCGGCGGCCCGGAGAAGAACCCGCCGCTCCGCGCCGCCGGCGGCATGAAGGTCGGGTAGAGGAGCGTGACGGTCCCGCCCGAGCCCCCCACCGCCTCCACCGAGAGCGACAGCTCGTAGGGCTTGCCGGTGAGCCGGTAGGTCTTGCGGACCTGGAGGCCCCCCAGCTCGCCCTCGAAGGTGACCGCCTTGTCGTCGTGGGCCACGAGGCGCATGGGCAGGCGTGCCATGGCCGTCGCGTCCTCGGCCTTCCCGCCCTCCGGTGTCACCGCCAGCGAGAGCGGGTACGGCTGCCCTTCGGCGATGCGGACGAGGTCGATGGGGACGTACTCGGTCCCCTCCCTGCGGCGGAACTTCTCTCGCGTGAGGGTGAGATCCTTGAGCGCCCCGCCCCAGGTGGAGAAGGTGGCGACGAAGCCCTCGCCCGCCAGCGATGCCGTCTCCTCCGGGGCACCCGGCGCGGGCGCCGCGGCAACGGGCGCGGCCACCGGTGCGGAGACGGCCGCGGGCTTCTCGGCGGGCTTCGCGGCCGAGGCCGGCGTCGAGCCGGCGGGAGCGCCCTGCTTCTGCGGCTTGGTGAAGAACGTCCAGGCCAGCATCACGCCGATGGACAGGACGAAGGCAAGGATGAAGCGGCGCGTATCGGTGCCCAAGGGCTACCTCTTTGGGGTCACATCCGGGACCGGGTCGATCCCTCCCGGATGGAAGGGGTGGCAACGGCCTAGCCGGCGCGCTGCGAGGAGGCTCCCGCGGAGCGCGCCGTGGCGCTCGAGAGCCTGGATCGCGTAGGTCGAGCAGCTCGGGTAGAAGCGGCAGGCGGGAGGGAGAAGCGGCGAGACGACCCGCTGGTAGAGCCGGACGAGGAGGACGAGCGCCCCGCGCATCACGGCGACCTCCTCGGGCCGGCCAGGACCTCGCGCGCGCGGCCGAGCGCCCGGCGGGCGCCCTCGAGCCCCGCGCCCAGCGCCGCCCTGCGCCCGATCACCACCACGTCGACGGCGGGCAGGCCCCGGGCCACCTCGCGCCAGGCGTGGCGGACCCAGCGCTTCACGCGGTTGCGCTCGACGGCGTTCCCGACCTTCGACGACACGGTGATCCCGATCCGCGGCCGCACCGCTCCGGTGGCGAGCGCCAGCACCACGAGCTCCCCGGAGTAGACGCGTTCGCCGCGCTCCTGCACCTCGAGAAACTCCCGGCGGCGCCTCAGCCGAGCGGTCCTTCCGAGCCTCGCCGGATCGGCGCCCACGCCGCGCCCCCGATCTCGGGCCACCGCCGACGAGCGCCCCGTGCGCCCGGCTACTTCTTCGGCGCCCGGGGTGCGAGCTTCCGGCGCCCCTTGGCGCGCCGCCGCCGCAGCACCTCGCGCCCGCCCGGGCTCCGCATCCGCTTGCGGAAGCCGTGCGTGCGGTTGAGGCGCCGCTTTTTCGGTTGATAGGTCCGCTTCATGGCGCGGCAACCTCACCGATCGCCCCCACCATGTCAAGGAATCCGCGCAGCCTCGGCGCACCGCCGCCCGCGCCGCGAGATCGCCACGCGGGTGCCATGAGAAAGGTCCGTCGTTACGCGATGGATCCAACTCGTCCTTGATCCTTTCCTCGCTCCTTCGCTACGTTGCGCGCCAGCGATTCACGGGCCCGCCCGACGACACACTGCCCGCCTGATTCGACCAACGCCGGCTCCGCCCTGAGCGGGGCGGCGCCGGGCCTTCTTGCGCGCTGGAACGGGGGATCGAGAACATGGAAGCACCCGCAGGCGCAAGCAGATCGCACACGGAACCCGGCGGCATCGAAGGTTTCTGGTCCCGGATCGATTCCTTCCTCCGCGCCCGCCTTCGCCCGGACCTCTACGAGCGTTGGTTCGCGCCGCTTCGGCCCATCTCCCTGGGCGACGGCCGGCTGCAGATCGGCGCCCCGGACAGGTTCCATCGCGACTTCGTCGAGGACAACTACCGGGCGTGGTTCGAGGAGTTCGTGCCCGAGCTCCTGGGCGAGCGCGTCCGCATCGCCTTCGCCGTGGACGACCTCCCCAGGCTGGCCGCGCCCCCGCCGCCGCCCCCGGCGGTCCCCATGGCGCGCGATCTCCCTGCCCTCGAGCCGCGCGACTCCCGGCCCAACCCCCGCTACGTCTTCGACAGCTTCGTGGTCGGCGCCTCCAACCGCTTCGCCTTCGCCGCCGCCCAGGCAGTCGCCAAGAACCCCGGACACTCCTACAACCCGCTCTTCCTGCACGGCGACTCGGGCCTCGGCAAGACGCACCTCCTCCACGCGGTCGCCGCCGCCATCCTGGAGAGCCAGGGCGGCGGCCGCGTCGCCATCGTCTCCTCCGAGCGATACACCAACGATTTCGTGGCTGCCCTCTCCAAGGGGGTGATGGACGACTTCCGGCACAAGTACCGGGAATGCTCCGCCCTCCTGGTCGACGACGTGCAGTTCCTGGCCGGGAAGGACAAGACCGCGGAGGAATTCTTCCACACCTTCAACGAGCTCCACGACCACCACGTCCAGATCGTCCTCTCCAGCGACCGGCCGCCCAAGGAGCTGAAGGGCCTCGACGAGCGGCTGTGCTCCCGCTTCGAGTGGGGCATGCGCGTGCAGATCGAGGCGCCGGAGTTCGAGACCCGCGCCGCCATCCTCCAGAAGAAGGCCTCGGTGGAGAGCATCGCCTTGCCCGACGACGTCACCGAGCTGCTGGCCCAGCACATCCGCTCCAACGTCCGCGAGCTCGAGGGCGCCCTGATGCGGCTCGCCGCCTTCGCCTCCCTGAAGAGCGAGCCCATCACCGTGGCCCTGGCACGCGACGTCCTCGGCGACGTCCTGCCTCCCCCGGGCTACCGGCCGCCCATCGAGAAGATCCAGGAGGCCGTGGCCGCCCGCTATGGCCTCACGGTCGCGAAGCTCACCAGCGCCTCCCGCGAGCAGAAGGTGGCCCTGCCGCGCCAGGTGGCCATGTTCCTCTGCCGCGAGCTCGCCAAGGAGAAGTTCCAGTCCATCGCCGAGAAGTTCAACAAGAAGGACCACACCACGGTCATCGCCGCGGTGGAGAGGATCCGGCTCCTCAAGGACGCCGACCCCGCCGTGGGCACGGCCCTCGCCGTCCTCATCGCCAAGCTCACGCCCTAGCCGGACCACGCCGCGTTCTGCGGGATCGGGGCGCGCCACCCCTCGCCCCGGCGCGTCCTCCCTCGCAGGTCCTGCCCCCGCCGCCGCCGGCCAGCCCGTGAAGAGCCTGTGGAAGCGCCGCCGATCTTCCTGGGGACAGCCTGTGGACCGCTGTTGACACCTTTTCCCGCGGCGCGCTACACAGTCTCGGCCAGTGGGATCCAGACGTTTTTCCAACCCGGAAAGACGTGACGATCCGGAGTCATAGGGCGGTTGTCCACCGAGGTCCGCCCCCTGCTACTCCGACGATCAATAAGAGAGAGGATCCTCTTCAAATGGAACTCAAGATCGCCGCACCGGAGCTCGCCAAGGCGCTCGGCCGATCCCAGGGCATCGTCGAGAAGAAGAGCACGATGCCCATCCTCTCCCATGTCCTCATCGAGGCGCGCAAGGCCGGGCAGGTGGTCGTGTCCGCCACTGACCTCGATCTGGCCGTGTCGTCGGAGCACGCCTGCGAGGTGGTGCGCGACGGCGCCCTGGCAGTCTCCGCCCGCCACCTCTACGAGATCGTTCGCACCCTGCCCGAGCAGGGCGTCACCTTGAAGAGGGCCCAGAACAACTACCTGGAGGTGAAGAGCGGCCCGGCCGAGTTCCGCATCGTGGGGCTTCCGGCCGAGGACTTCCCGGCCCTGCCGCGCTTCGACAAGGTGCCGTTCGCCGACGTCGATCCGGCGATGCTCCTGGAGATGATCGAGCGGACCTTCTTCGCCGTCTCCACCGACGAGACCCGCTACAACCTGAACGGCGTCTACTTCGAGCCGGGCACGGGCGCGCTCCGCCTGGTGGCCACCGACGGCCACCGACTCTCGCTGGCCGAGCGAAGCCTGGAGGCGAGCTTCGGGCTGAAGCGCGGCGTCATCCTGCCCAAGAAGGGGCTGGCCGAGCTGAAGAAGCTCCTCTCCGAGGCCTCCGAGTCCGGTGAGGAGAAGCCGGAGGCGAAGCTCGGCTTCCTGGAGAACAACGCCATCTTCCGGCGTCCGGGCGTGGTCCTCTCCATGCGGCTCATCGAGGGGCTCTTCCCTGACTACAAGCAGGTCATCCCCAAGGCCGGCGAGAAGGTCGTCAAGCTGAGCCGCCTGCGGTTCGCCGAGACCCTGCGCCGCATCTCGCTCCTCTCCTCGGACAAGGCCCACGCCGTGAAGCTCGAGCTGAGCAAGGGGCTCCTGCGCGTCCTCTCCCAGAACCCGGACCTGGGCGAGGCCAAGGAGGAGGTGCCGGTCGAGTACCAGGGCGAACCGCTCAAGATCGGCTTCAACGCCCGCTACCTCACCGAGGTGCTGGCCGTCCTCAAGTCGGCCGACGTGGTCCTGGAGATGGCCGACGATCTCTCCCCCGGGGTGCTGCGCGGCGCCGACGAGCCCGACCAGGGGTTCACCGCGGTCGTGATGCCGATGAGGATCTGAGGGCACGGCGCCGGCCGTGAGGCTCCTCTCCCTCGACATCCGCGACTTCCGGAACCTGGCCGCAACCTCGCTCCTGCCGTCGCCGCGCGCCACGGTCCTCGTGGGCGAGAACGGCCAGGGGAAGACCAACCTCCTCGAGGCCGTCTACTACCTGACCACCCTCAAGGCGCTCAGGCCGGGGAGGCTCCAGGATCTCATCCGCTTCGGCGCCGAGCGGGCCGAGGTCGCCGGCGACCTCGAGGGTCCGGGCGGGCAGCGCCGCGCCGCGGTCCGGGTGGCCGGGGGGGCGCGCACCGCCTTCCTCGACGGCAAGCCGCAGGAGAGCTTCGACGACTACTTCGAGGGGCTGGCTGCGGTGGCCTTCACGCCGGACGACCTGCTCCTCGTGAAGGCCGGTCCCGAGGGCCGCCGGCGCTTCCTGGACCGCGCCGCCTTCAATCGCTGGCCGGCGGTGCTCACCGAGGCCCGCGAGTTCCTCCGGGCCCTCCGGGCCCGGAACGCCGCCCTCCGCCGCGGTGGGCCGGAGGTGGAGGAGAGCTTTCGCCTGCCGCTGGCCCGCGCCGGTGCGCGCCTCCTCCTGCGCCGGCGGGCGCTGCTCGAGGAGCTCGCCCCCAGGGTCCGGGCCGCCTTCCAGGAGATCTCCGGGCCGGCGGCGCCGGAGGCCAGGCTCGACTACCGGCCGGCGGCGGGCATGCGCATCGAGGGCACCGAGCCGGAGCTGGCCGAGAGGCTCGCCGAGCTCCTCGGGGCGCGCCTCGCCCACGACCGCGAGAGGGGGTACACCACCGCCGGGCCGCAGGCCGACGACGCGGTGCTCTCGCTCGACGGCCGGGGAGCGCGCCTCTACGGGAGCCAGGGACAGCAGCGGGCCCTGGTCCTGGCGCTCAAGATCGCCGAGATCGAGAACCTGCGCGCGGCCCACTCGCGGCCGCCGCTCCTCCTCCTCGACGACGTCTCGAGCGAGCTCGACCCAGCCAAGAACGGCTTCCTGCTCGGGTACCTGCGCGGCCTCGAGGGGCAGTCCTTCCTCACCACCACCGACGCCCGCCTGCTCGCGGCGGCGGCCGGGGAGGAGAGCGCGTTCTTCCGGGTCGAAGGCGGGGTGATTTCCCCGCTCCCCGCGCTTGTTTCCTGAGTGCTTCCGGAATGTTCCGACCCTTCCTTGGGCGTTGCCTGGGAGGGCCCGGCCTGCTATACCCTCTGGGCGCGTAACCCGCGAGAACCCCTAAGAGAAACCAGCGAGGGCCCCCTGGAGACCGCCGAGAAGAGCACGAGCCCCGTCCTGCCCGGGGATGCGGACTACGGCATCGACACCATCAAGGTGCTCGAGGGGCTCGAGGCCGTCCGCAAGCGGCCCAACATGTACATCGGCGACGTGGGCGAGCGGGGGCTGCACCACCTCGTCTACGAGGTGGTGGACAACTCGGTCGACGAGGCCATGGCCGGCCGCGCCGACGAGATCAATGTGGCCATCCACGCCGACAACTCGGTCACCATCGTCGACAACGGCTCCGGGATCCCGGTGGGCCCCCACCCGACCGTGGAGGGGATGGACACGCTCGACGTGGTGATGACCAAGCTCCACGCCGGTGGGAAGTTCGAGTCCAACGCCTACAAGGTCTCGGGCGGCCTGCACGGCGTGGGCGTCACCTGCGTGAACGCGCTCTCGGAGTGGCTCCGGGTCGAGGTCTACCGCGAGGGCAAGGTCTGGGCGCAGCGCTACGAGCGCGGCCACCCCACCGGCAAGGTGACGCCGGTGGGCGAGACCCAGCGGCGTGGCACCAAGGTGACCTTCCGGCCCGACGCCACCATCTTCGAGGTCACCGAGTTCTCCTTCGAGACGCTCTCCGGCCGCCTCCGCGAGCTGGCCTTCCTCAACGCCGGCCTGAAGATCAGCATCGAGGACGAGCGCAGCGGCAAGAAGCACGAGTTCCTGTTCAAGGACGGGATCCGCGAGTTCGTCGCCTACCTGAACAAGAGCCGGGAGGTGCTCTTCCAGCCGCCCATCGCCCTGCGCCAGGAGGTGGAGACGGAGCGGGGCACGGCGCTCATCGAGATCGCCCTGCAGTGGAACGACGGCTACGACGAGAAGGTCTTCGCCTTCGCCAACAACATCCACAACCACGAGGGCGGCACCCACCTCATCGGCTTCAAGGCGGCGCTCACCCGCACCATCAACGCCCACGGCCAGAAGAACAACCTCTTCAAGGAGCTCAAGGAGGAGCTGCCCTCCGGCGAGGACATGCGCGAGGGGCTGGCGGCGGTCATCTCCATCCGACTTCCGGGGGCGAGCTTCGAGGGGCAGACGAAGACCAAGCTCAGCAACACCGAGGCCAAGGGCATGGTGGAGACCATGCTCAACGAGCGGCTGGCCGCCCACCTCGACGAGAACCCCAACGTCGCCAAGCGCATCTGCGCCAAGGTCTCGGAGGCGGCCCGGGCTCGGATCGCGGCCCGCAAGGCCCGCGAGACGGTCCGGCGCAAGGGCGCCCTCGACGGCGCCTCCCTCCCCGGGAAGCTGGCCGACTGCCAGTCGCGCGACCCGCGCGAGTCCGAGCTCTTCCTCGTCGAGGGAGACTCGGCCGGCGGCTCCGCCAAGCAGGGTCGCGACCGGCGCTACCAGGCCATCCTGCCGCTGCGCGGCAAGATCCTCAACGTGGAGAAGGCCCGCTTCGACAAGATGCTCTCCTCGGAGGCCATCGCCACCATGATCACCGCGCTCGGGACCGGGATCGGTCCCGAGGAGTACGACATCGACAAGATCCGCTACCACCGCATCATCATCATGACCGACGCGGACGTGGACGGGAGCCACATCCGCACGCTGCTCCTCACCTTCTTCTTCCGGCAGATGCCGCAGGTGGTGGAGAAGGGCTACCTCTACATCGCCCAGCCGCCGCTCTTCCGCATCTCCAAGGGAAAGAAGGAGCGGTACCTGAAGGACCAGGAGACGCTCGACGAGCACCTCCTGGCCCACGGCACCGAGCGGGCCAGGCTCGTGGCCGGCGAGGCCACCATCGAGGGGCAGGACCTGGCCCAGCTGGCCCGCGACGCCATCGCCTACCGGGCCATGCTGGCGCGGGTCGACCGCCGGCGCGACGGCCGCATCGTCGACGCCGCCGTCCAGCTCGGCGACCTGGACCTCGAGCTGCTCCGCCACCACGACCAGGTGAAGGAGCAGGTGCAGAGCATCTTCGAGAAGGCCCAGCGGCTGCACCCGGAGCTGGAGGTGCGCCTGGCCAAGATCGAGCGCGATGAGGAGCACGGCTGCGACGCGCTGGTCTTCCAGACCAACGTGGCCGGGGCGCCGCGCGAGACCCGCCTCGACTTCGACTACCTCTCCGGCGCCGAGTGGGGCGAGCTGGCCGAGCTGCACGCCACCCTGGCCGAGCTGGGCCAGGGCCCCTACAAGCTCGCCGGGGTGGAGGGCGAGGAGGAGGTGGCCGACGTCTTCGGCGCGGTGGAGGCGCTCAAGCGCGCGGCCAGCCAGGGGCAGAGCATCCAGCGCTACAAGGGGCTGGGCGAGATGAACCCCGAGCAGCTCTGGGAGACCACCATGGACCCGGTGCGGCGCACGCTCCTCCAGGTCCGGGTCGACGACGCCGTCGAGGCCGACGAGATCTTCTCCATCCTCATGGGCGACGCCGTCGACCCGCGGCGCGAGTTCATCGCCAAGCACGCGCTGGACGTGCAGAATCTGGATATCTGAGCGGCGAGGCCCGGCGGGCCGCCGGGCCCCTTCCCCGAGGGCGGTCGCTCGTCTAGAAAGGGGAGGCGCCCAGGCGCCTTCCCCCAGGAGCCTTCCAGATGCCCCGCACCGCCTTCGCTGCCCTCGGCACGTACACGCCCGACCGCGTCGTCACCAACGAGGAGCTCACGAGGTACATGGAGACCTCGGACGAGTGGATCACCCAGCGCACCGGCATCAAGGAGCGCCGCTGGGCGGCACCGGGCGTGGGGGCGAGCGACCTGGCGCTCCAGGCCAGCCGCCGGGCGCTCGACGCCGCCGGCTGGAGACCCACCGATGTCGAGGCCATCGTCTACGCCACCCTCTCCTCCGACCACTCCTTCCCCGGCGACGGCTGCTTCCTGAACGCCAAGCTGGGCATCCCGGGCGTGCCGGCGCTCGACGTTCGCAACCAGTGCACCGGCTTCCTCTACGGCCTCTCCGTGGCCGACGCCTGGATCCGCACCGGCACCTACCGGCGCGTGTTGCTGATCGGCGCCGAGGTCCACTCCACCGGCCTGGATGTCTCCACCCGGGGACGGGACGTGGCGGTGATCTTCGGCGACGGCGCCGGTGCCGCGGCGCTGGAGGCGACCGAGGAGCCCGGCCGCGGGGTTCTCTCCTGCCACCTCCACGCCGACGGGCGCTTCGCCCAGGATCTCTGGACCGATGCCCCCGGGAGCATCTACAGCCCGCGCATCAGCAAGGAGATGATCGAGTCCGGCGCCATCTATCCCCATATGGAGGGTCAAAAGGTCTTCAAGCACGCCATCGTGAAGATGCCGGAGGTGATGCGGGAGGCGCTGGAGCGGAATCACCTCGCGCCCCGGGACCTCAAGGTCCTCATCCCCCACCAGGCCAACCTGCGCATCTCCGAGGTGGTCCAGCGATCGCTCGAGCTCAGGGACGACCAGGTGTTCAACAACATCCAGCGCTACGGGAACACCACCGCCGCCTCCATCCCGCTGTGCCTGGCCGAAGCGGTCCAGGAGCGGGGCATCTCGCGCGGGGACCTGGTCGGGCTCTGCGCCTTCGGCGCCGGCTTTACTTGGGCGAGCGCCCTGATACGCTGGTAGTTGACCGAGATCACGCGGGCGGAGGGGACCGCTCCTACGTGGCGCGCCGGGGAGGCGCAGGGCGAAGCGGAATCAGGGCGAGCCGTGTCCCGCAAGGCTACTGAGGCGTCGTCTAATGGCAGGACCGCGGACTTTGGATCCGCTCATGAAGGTTCGAATCCTTCCGCCTCAGCCAGTCCTGTGCGGCTGGCCGGCGGTGGGCCCGAGCAGCGGGTCGCGCTCCCCTCCCAGGTGGTGCTGGCCAGCCTCGGAACCCTGCCGCCGCGCGTCCTGGGCGAGGTGGCCCAGGGCCTGAGACAGGTGCTGGGGCTCTCCTGGCGGCCGGCGCCGCCGCTCGACCGGCCCGCCTATGCCTTCAACGAGTCGCGCGGCCAGTACCACGCCCCGGCCATCCTCCGCCGGCTGGCCGCGCTGCGGAACGGCGCGGTGCCGCGACCGCCGGTCCTGGCTCTCCTCGACGGCGATCTCTTCCTGCCCGACGACGGCGAATTCGTGCTGGGCGACGCCGATCGAGCCGCGGGGACCGCGGTGCTGGCGCTCGCCCGCCTGGCCGGTGACCCCGCGGCCCTGCGGCACCGAACCCTGGTCGAGTCTCTGCACCTGCTCGGCCACCTGCTTGGCCTGCCCGGCTGCCTCGACTACCGCTGCGCCATGTTCGCAGCCAAGGACGCGACGGACGCCGACCGGAAGAGCCAGGGCCTGTGCGCCGGCTGCCGGGCGGCGTTGGGCGCGCCCTGAGGGCTGGACCGCCGGGGGCGCGCGGTGAGGGCCCTCTGCCAGCTCGCGGGCGCGTCGTGCGGGGCTTGTTGCGGGCTCTACAACCGCGCCGACCTCTCCCGCGAGGCGGTCGTCTTGGACCTGCGCCGGAGCACCCAGGCGCTCGCCGGCCTGCCGCGGACCGCGGAGGCCTTTCGCGACGCGGCGACCCGCCGGGCCAGGGATCTCCCCGGCCCGCTCATCCCCACCATCCGGGTCTGCCCCCTCCTCGGCTTCCTCGACGCCAGCGAGGAGCGAATCGGTTGCCTGGCCCACCCGGCCCTGACCGGGGGCGTGGATCTGCGGGCCTGCGGGGTCTACGACGCCCTCACCTGCGATGCCTTTCTCTGCCCGAGCCACGCGCAGATTCGGGAGGACGAGGCCGACGTCGCCGCCCGGGCCGCCGACGGCGACTTCTACCGCTACGGGCTCCTCGTGACCGACGTGCCCTTCCTCCGCGCCGCGCTCTCCGCGCTCCGGGCGAGGACCGGCTTCCCGGTTCGGCCCGGACACCTCGACCACCTGCCCTTCCGGCGCGCCCTCGGCAGCCTGCTCGCCCTGAAGGTGGAGCTCGCCCCGGGGTCGGAGGGCTACTTCGGCGCCTTCCAGCGCCGGTCACCCCCCGGCGAGCCCGACGAGGGGGGCTCGCCGGAGGGCGCGATCCTGGACCAGCTCGGGGAGGCCTCCGAGGAGCTGGCGGGGGAGGTGACCCGCCGCCTCGCCACCGCCGCGGTGGCGCTCGAGGCCGCGCAGGCTCAGGCGCAGCAGGCGTAGGGCCCGCGCCGCCGCGGACCGTGCGAGAGCAGCTCGGCCAGCTTGGCCCGCTGGGCGGGGTCGAGCGCGGCGTGGACCCGCGCCAGCGCCTCGGCCACCCGCCCGCGCAGCGCCCGGAGCCTCTCCAGCCGGGGCTCCAGGGCCCGCGAGATCGCCTGGGCGTCGAGGGCGGGGCCGCCGAGGAGCTCGGCCACCTCGGCCCGGAGCGCCCGGCCGTCCTGGCGCAGGGCGCGCAGCTCCTCGGCCAGCGCGCCCGCCTCGCTGGAGAGGACCTTCTCCTGCTCGGGCCGGGCCCCGAGGCGCACCGAGAGGCGGTGGATGAGCCAGGAGGCGCCCCCCTCGCGGAAGCGGAGGTGGCGGTGCCGGACGGCGCGCCGGACCAGGCCAGCCAGGAACAGGACTGCGACGGCGCCCAGGGCGCCGGAGACGAACGGGGACATGCGGTGCTCTCCTTTCGAGCGATGCCTTCGCCCGCTAGGTAGGGCCCGGGCCCGTCGCGCTCCTTGCGCGAAGGTGAAGAAGCGTGAAGCCGGTCAGCCACCCCGGGCCGGGGGCGTGATCGCCCCGAGCAGGATCTCGGCCACGTCGGCGACGCGGAGCGATCCCTCCCGGGCGGTCTCGTTGATGCCGTCGCGGAGCATGGTCAAGCAGAAGGGGCAGGCGGTGGCCACCGTGCCGCCCGCGGGGCCGAGCGTCTCCGCCGCCTCCCGCACCCGCTCCTGGTTGATCCGGGTTCCGAGCCTCTCCTCCAGCCAGAAGCGGCCGCCGCCAGCGCCGCAGCAGAAGCCCTCCCGCCGGCTCCGGGGCAGCTCCACCGGCGCAGCGCCGGCGCTCCGGAGGAGCTCCCGCGGCGGCTCGGTTACCCCGTTCCAGCGGGCCAGGTAGCAGGGATCGTGGAAGGCGACCGGGCTGGCCACCGCCCCGGCCGGAGCGGTCGGGAGCCGGCCCTCCGCCACCAGGTCGGCGAGGAGCTCCGCGTGGTGCACCACCTGGTAGCGGCCGCCGAAGGCGGGCAGCTCGTTCTTGAGGGTGTTCAGGCAGTGGGGGCACTGCACCAGGATGCGCTTGACCCCTCGCCCCTCGAGGACCGCCACCAGCGCCCGGGCCTGGGCCTGGAACAGGTACTCGTTGCCGAGCCGCCGGGCCGCGTCGCCGGTGCAGGTCTCCTCGTCGCCCAGGATGGCGAAGGAGACCCCCGCTCGCCGGAGCAGCGCCACCAGGGCCCGCGAGACCTTCCTCTGCCGGTCGTCGAAGGCCCCGGCGCAGCCCACGAAGAAGAGCCAGTCGAAGGGCGCGCCGGAGGAGGCGAGCGGCAGGTCGAGGTCGGCGCACCACTCGGTCCGCCGGTTCGAGCCGATGCCCCAGGGGTTGCCCTGGCCCTCGAGCCCCTTGAAGACCCGCTGGGCCTCGTCGGGGAAGGTCGCCTCGACCAGCACCTGCTGCCGGCGGATGTCCACCAGCCGCGGCACGTTCTCGATGAGCACCGGGCAGGCCGTCTCGCACCACCCACAAGTGGTGCAGGCCCAGGCGGTCTCCGGCTCCACCACCGTGGTGATGTCCGGGAGCTTCCCCGCGGCCGCCTCATGGGCGGCCGGGTCCCTGGCCCGGGCGAGCTCGAGCAGCGTCGGCGCGACCTGGCGAAGGTGGCGGCGCAACGCCCGGTTCACCTCCTTGTGGCTGAGCGGCTTGCCGGTCAGGTGGGTCGGGCAGTGGGTCTCGCAGCGGCCGCACTCGGTGCAGGAGAGGACGTCGAGCCCCTCCTTCCAGGAGAGGTCCCTGGCCGTGGCGGTCCCGAAGCGTGCGTCCTCTGCCTCGAGGTCGAGCGGCGAGAGGGCCGAGGACGGCGGGAGCCGCGAGAAGAAGACGTCGGGGAGCGCGGTCAGCACGTGGAAGTGCTTGCCCCGGGGCAGGAGGTCCAGGAAGGCGAGGATGAGGGCCAGGTGGAGGAGGAGCGCGACGGTGGCGACGGCGGAGAGCGCCCCCGGGCCGAGGCCCCGGAGCGCCGCCGCGGCCAGCGAGCCGGCCGGCCCGAGCCAGGAGGACGCCGTCTCCTCCGCGGCCCGGCGCGCGCCGTCGTAGAGGAGCTCGGTGACCATCAGGCCGGCGATGAGCAGGAGGATGGCGATCCCCTCGATCGATCGCGTCACCCGCTCCGGTCGGGTCACGGACCGGCGCCACAGGAAGCCAGCCACGCCGAGCAGCGCGGCGAGCACGGCCAGGTCCTTCGCCAGCCCGTAGGCCTTGCCCAGGGGACCGGCCGGACCGAGGAGCGGCAGGTGGAACCCGGGCCCGGCCAGCGCCACGCCGAAGAGGGTCAGGGTGCGCAGCGCCAGGACCAGGAAGGCCGCGAAGATCAGCACGTGGAGCAGGCCGGCGGCCCGCTCCTCGGGGTCGAGCAGCCGGCGCTGGCCCAGGCCGAAGCGGGCCAGGGCCGCGAGCCGCTCCCGCGGCCGATCGGTCCGATCCTCCCGCCGCAGCGCCCGCAGCGGCGCAAGGCGCAGGTAGACGGAGCGGGCGAAGACGGCCAGGGAGGCCGCCAGCATGAGGAGCGTGAGGAGCGGGATCATCGCGGGCACGCTAGCCCGCCGCGACCGGAGCGGGCAAGCGGGGTAGCGCCACGCCCTCAGTGAACGACCGGGAGGGCCTGGCCCACCGGGTGCTCGGCGGCGTAGCGACGCAGGATGGAGCGGTAGTCCGCGGTGCGGCGCGTCCCCACCACCAGCCACTCCTCGCCGATGACCAGCGAGGGAACCTCCTCCACGCCCCGCTCCAGGGCCGCCTCCATTGCCCGCTGGACGCGCAGCTCGGCCCAGGGCGAGGCCAGGACGGCGGCGAAGGCGGCCAGGTCCAGCCCGGCCCGGTCGGCCAGCTCGAGCAGAACGTCGCTCCGCGAGACGTTCAGCCCCCGGTAGAAGGCCGCCTGGCGGACGGCGGCACGGAAGGCGGCCTCGCGGTGCGCGCCCTGGAGCCGCGCGGCGGCCAGGGCGGCCAGGACGGGGACCGAGGAGAGCGGCGCGTCGGGCGAGAGCCAGAGGTCGGGGATGGAGCCGGAGACCTCGGGCTCGCGCGCTGCCCGCCGCGCCGCCCGCGCCAGCGCGCAGCGCTCGGTCCGGGTGAGCGCCCGCGGGGTGACGCGCGTGGGGAAGGGCTCGAGCCGCAGCGGGCCGAAGACGCCAGGCAGGTCGGCGGCCGCGGCCGCGATGCGCCGCTCGGCCACCAGGCACCAGGGCGAGAGCGGATCCTGATAGAGAACCAGCGAGGCGAGGTCGGCGCGGAGGAGGGAGAGGGGCACGGCGCAGGCAGTGTAGCGGGCCGGACCCAAGGTACAGAAGCGTCGGTCGGGCGCCCGGTCGATCGGCCGGGGCGCGGGGGCGCGGCCGGGGTCACGCGAGCATGGTTCAGGCGATGTGCCGCCCGGCGTCGCTCGACTGGCGTGTGCGAGCGAACTCGACCGCGTGGGAGACGTAGGCCGAGGCCACGTCCTGGCCGGTGGCCGCCTCCAGCCCCTCGAAGCCGGGGGAGCAGTTCACCTCCATGATCTTCGGCCCGGTCCGCGCCTCGAGCATGTCGATCCCTGCCACCTCCAGCCCCACCACCCGGGCGGCCTTCACCGCGGCCTCGGCGAACTCGCGCGGCAGCTCCACCGCCTCGGCGCTGCCGCCCCGGTGGATGTTGGAGCGGAACTCCCCGGCGCGGGCGGTCCGCCGCATGGCTGCCACCACCCGGTCGCCCACCACCAGCGCTCGCACGTCGCGGCCGCGGGACTCCGCCACCAGCTCCTGCAGGAGGATCTCCTGGCCGAGCGTCCAGAGGGTGTCGAGCATCCCTCGCACCTCGGCCATGGTGTTGGCCATCATCACCCCGACCCCCTGGGTGCCCTGGATCAGCTTGATGATGCAGGGGAGGCCGCCCACCATCTCCACCGCCTCGGGGACCTCCTCGCGGAACCGGCACATCACCGTGCGGGGGATGTCGATGCCGAAGCGGGAGAGGAGCTGGAGGGAGCGCAGCTTGTCCCGGGAGCGGGCGATGGGGGTGGCCGCGGCCAGCACCGGCACGCCCATGAGGTCGAGCTGGTTCACCACCGAGACGCCGTAGCCGGTGATGGAGGCGCCGATGCGGGGGATGGCCACGATGAGCTCGGAGGCCACCAGGTCCTCCCCCTGGTAGAGGAGGCGGGGGGCGTCCCGGGCCACGATCATGTTGCAGCGCAGGGTGTCCAGGACCTGCACGGCCACGCCCAGCCGCCCGCCCGCCTCGACCAGCCGGCGCGTGGAGTAGAGCCCGGGGTTCCGGGAGAGGATGACCACCCGCGGCCCGCTCGCGCCCGGCGCCGGGCGCGCCAGCTCTGGCGTCCGCCGCGCGCGGGCGGCGCTCTTCCTCGGGGCGGCCATCGGCGCCCCGAAGCGTAGCCGCCGGGGCGCGGGGCCGCAACGCGGGGGCCCGGCGTGGCCCCGCGCCAACAGGCTCGTTGATCGCCCGGCCGCCCACTGCTAGAACCCTTGTCTTTCCGAGGCGGAACGAGCCGTGGACTACAAGGACACAGTCAACCTCCCCAAGACCGACTTCCCGATGAAGGGAAACCTCCCCCAGCGGGAGCCCGAGATCCTGCGTCAGTGGGAGGAGCAGGCGATCTTCCAAAGGGTCGTCGCCCAGAACGCCGGGCGGAACGGCCCACGCTTCGTGCTCCACGACGGGCCGCCCTACGCCAACGGCGACATCCACACCGGGCACGCGCTGAACAAGGTCCTGAAGGATATCGTGGTGAAGTACCACAACATGCGGGGCGACGTGGCCGACTACGTCCCCGGCTGGGACTGCCACGGCCTGCCGATCGAGAACAAGGTCGACAAGGAGCTCGGGCCCAGGAAGCGCGACATGGACCGGGCCCAGATCATCGAGGCCTGCCGCAAGTACGCGCAGAAGTGGGTCGACCGACAGCGCGAGTCCTTCAAGCGCCTGGGCGTCTTCGGCCGCTGGGCGACGCCCTACGCCACCATGTCCCGCGGCTACGAGGCGGAGATCGTCCGCACCTTCGCCCGGGCCGCGGAGCGGGGCTTCCTGTTCCGCGGGAAGAAGCCAGTCTACTGGTGCACCAGCGACCGGACCGCGCTGGCCGAGGCCGAGGTCGAGTACGCCGACCACACCTCGCCCTCCATCCACGTCGCCTTCGACCTGGTCTCGCCGCTGCCCAACCCCCAGCTGGCCGGGAGGAAGGCGCGGCTCGTCATCTGGACCACCACCCCCTGGACGCTGCCGGCCAACCTGGCGGTGGCCGCGCACCCGCAGTTCGCCTACGTCGCCTACGACCTCCACGGCACGGTGGTGGTGGTGGCCAAGGACCTCCTGCCCCAGTTCCTGGCGGCGGTGGCGCCGGGCGAGGCCTCGGGCGCGCCCCACCGCCACTCGCCCGCCGCCCACGAGGCGGCCACCGGCGGCGGCGGCACCACGGCCGGGGCCCACTACGACCCGCACCACGTGCTGGCCACCTTCGAGGGGAAGGCGCTGGAGGGGCTCCGCTACCGTCACCCCTTCATGGACCGCGAGTGCCCGGTCATCCTGGGAGACCACGTCACGCTCGACGCCGGCACCGGCCTGGTCCACACCGCGCCCGGCCACGGGCAGGAGGACTACCAGGTCGGGCTGCGCTACGGCCTGGAGATCCTGAACCCCGTCGACGGGGCCGGCCGCTTCACCGCCGAGGCCGGCAGGTACGCCGGCAAGGAGATCTTCGCCGCCAACGCCGAGATCGTCAGGGACCTCCACGCCTCGGGACACCTCCTCTCCGACCCGGCCGCCACCCTCAAGCACAGCTACCCGCACTGCTGGCGATGCCACAACCCGGTGGTCTTCCGGGCCACCGACCAGTGGTTCCTGTCGCTCGACCACCGCGACCTGCGGGCGGCCACGCTCAAGGCCATCGACGAGGAGGTGCGCTGGATCCCGCGCTGGGGACGGGACCGCATCTACAACATGATCGAGCACCGGCCCGACTGGTGCCTCTCCCGCCAGCGCACCTGGGGCGTCCCCATCCCCGTCTTTTACTGCCAGAGGTGCGAGGCCCCCCTCGTCTCCCAGAAGGTGATGGAGCAGGTGGCGCGGGCCTTCGAGGAGGAGGGCATCGAGGCCTGGTACCGGCGCGATCCGGCACAGTTCACCCAGGGCGAGGCCTGCCCGGGCTGCGGAGGGGCCGCCTTCCGCCGGGAGCAGGACATCCTCGACGTGTGGTGGGAGTCGGGCGTCTCCTGGGCGGCGGTGGCCGAGAAGGAGGGGATGGGCGTCCCGGTCGACCTCTACCTGGAGGGCTCGGACCAGCACCGCGGCTGGTTCCACTCGGCGCTCCTCACCGGAATGGCCCTGGAGGAGCGCGCCCCCTACCGCGCCGTCCTCACCCACGGCTTCCTGCTCGACGCCAAGGGCAAGGCCATGTCCAAGAGCGCCGGCAACGGCATCGAGCCCCAGGAGATCATCAAGAAGTACGGGGCCGACATCCTCCGGCTGTGGGTGTCGGCGTCGGACTACCGCGAGGACGTCACCCTCTCCGAGCAGATCCTCTCCGGCATCGCCGAGGGCTACCGGAAGATCCGCAACACCATCCGCTTCCTGCTGGGCGCGCTGGACGGTTACGACCCCAGGGCCCACGCCGTGCCGGTGGAGGAGCTCCTGCCCATCGACCGCTGGGCCCTGTCGCGCCTCTCCGCCTACGTGGCCAAGGTGTCCCAGGCCTACGAGGACTACGAGTTCCACCTGGCCTACCACGCCACCATCCAGTTCTGCTCGGTGGAGCTCTCGGCCCTCTACTTCGACATCATCAAGGACCGGCTCTACACCTGGAAGAGGTGGGGCAAGGCCCGGCGCTCGGCCCTGACCGTGCTCCACGCCGCCGCCGAGGACCTCATCCGGCTGCTCTCGCCCATCCTCTCCTTCACCAGCAGCGAGGCCTGGGGATACCTGCCCGGCCGCTCCGCCGACAGCGTCTTCCTGGCCGGCATGCCGCGGCGGGCGGCACCGGCCGACGCGGCGGCGCTGGAGGCGCGCTACGGGCGGCTCTTCGAGGTGCGCGGCGCGGTGCAGGGCAAGCTGGAGGAATCGCGCCGTGCCAAGCTCATCGGCTCGGGGCTGGAGGCCTCCGTGCGGGTGCAGGCCGAGGGCGAGCTCCGCAAGGTGCTGCTCGACGCCCGGGACGAGCTGTCCACCCTCTTCATCGTCTCCGGGGTGGAGCTCGGCGAGGGTCCCCTCTCGGTGGAGGTCACCCGCGCCCCCGGACAGAAGTGCGAGCGGTGCTGGATCTACCGCGACGACGTGGGCAGGGATCCGAAGCACCCCACCGTGTGCGCCAAGTGCGCGGACGCGCTCGCATGACCCGCGGGCCGGGCAAGTGGGCGGTCCTCATCGCCCTGTTCGCCGCCCTGGTGCTCCTCGACCAGTGGACCAAGTTCCTGGCCGTCGATCGCCTGACCGTGGCCTTCGCCCGCCGGGGCGACGTCACCCTCGCCCAGAAGCTGCGCGGCTTCTACGGCTACCGCTACCTGGAGCCGCAGGCCACCGAGCCCTACACCGTCTGGGCGCCGGCCTGGCGCATGACCTACGTCGAGAACCCCGGCGCCGCCTGGGGGCTGTTCCGCGGCGTGTCGGAGAGCACGCGCAACGTCTTCTTCACCCTCATCTCGCTGGTGGCGGTGGCCTTCATCCTCGGCTACTACCGCCGGCTCCGCGACGACCAGCGCTACGGCCAGGTGGCCCTGGCCCTGCTCCTCTCCGGCGCGGTGGGAAACTTCATCGACCGCCTGGCCCGGAAGTACGTCATCGACTTCATCGACTGGTACGCGGGGCGCTGGCACTGGCCGACGTTCAACCTGGCCGACTCGCTCATCGTGGTGGGGGTGGCGCTGCTCATCCTCCACCCCGGTCCGCGCCGGGGCGAGAAGGGGGCGGTCCTGGCCGGCCCCGGGCGGGCGACGCGGCAGAGGGGAGGCTAGCGCCGGTGCTGCCGGTCCTCTTCACCGTGGCCGTTCCCGCTGGCTGGGGGTTGCCGCTGTCCATCCTGGTGGTGGTGGTGGTGGCCGCCGTCCGCGCCTGGGCCGCGGTGCGGGCCGGGCGCGCCGACGGGCACCCGCTCTCGCCCTGGTCGGCGCTGCGCGCCGACGGGTGGCTCCTCGCCGTCCTCCTCGCGGCGGTGGCGGTGGCCTGGCGCGCCGGGCTCCTGCGCGGCCGGCTGGAGCTGCCCCTTCACACCTACGGCCTGCTCATGGCGCTCGCCTTCCTGGTGGGCGTGGTCCTGGCGCAGCGCGAGGCCCGGCGCCGCGGCCAGGACCCCGACCGGATCGCCGACCTGGCCTTCTGGATCCTGGTGGCGGCGCTGGTCGGCAGCCAGGTCTTCTACGTGGCCCTGAACCTGGAGGAGTTCACCGGCCCGCGCTTCCTGGCCGATCCGCCCTACCAGCACCTCCCCCGGATCCTCCTGGTCTGGCGGATCGGCCTGGTGTTCTACGGCGGGTTCATCGGGGCGGCCCTGGCCGCCTTCGTCTACATGCGGCGGCACCGGATGCCGTTCCTGGCCTACGCCGACACCCTCATCCCCTCGGTGGCCTTCGGGCACTTCCTGGGGCGGCTGGGCTGCTTCTCCGCCGGCTGCTGCTGGGGGTGCCTGGCCGACCCGCACCTGCCCTGGGGTGTGCACTTCCCCGCCGGCTCCAGCGCCTACCAGGCCTTCGCCGGCGGCGGCTACCCGGGGAGCTACCTCTCCGCCGACCACCTCGCCACCGCGGCGCTCCACCCGGTGCAGCTCTACGAGGCCTTCGGCGAGCTGGGCATCTTCCTCCTGCTGGTGCTCTGGGTGCGCCCCCGCAAGCGCTTTCACGGCGAGGTGCTCTCGGCCTGGCTGCTCGCCTACGCCGTGCTGCGCGGGGCCCTGGAGGCGTTCCGCGGCGACCTGGCCCGCCACGCCGTCCTGGGCCTCAACTCGGGCCAGTGGATCTCGGTGGCCATCCTGGCCGCCGGGGCCCTGCTCTGGCTGCGCGCACCCCGCCCGGTCGCGGCCCCGGGGTAGGCCCGCCCGTTCGTTGATCCCCGGGGCGGGCCGCGGCTAGACTCGCCGCCGGCACCTCCCCATGGCGCTCCCTCCCAGGACCCCCGGTCGGCCCGGCACGCCTCCGCCCCCCGAGGACTCGATGGCCTCGCGACGGGCGCACGACGCCCTGGTCGACGAGTGCGGGAAGACCGAGGAGGAGCTCGAGGCGCTGAAGTCCCGCTACGAGCAGTACTTCCTGGGCATCGAGCGGCGCGAGCCGTCGCGATGGCGCGACGACATGAAGAAGCGCGTCGAGCGGCTCAAGGAGACCTTCACCAAGAACACCGGGCTCCGCTTTCGCCTCCAGACACTCCATGCCCGGTTCCTCTCCTACGAGCGGCTCTGGCTGCGCAGCGCCCGGGAGAAGGAGGCCGGCACCTACCGGCGCGACCTCTTCAAGGCGAGGCTCCGCATCAAGGGCACCGAGCCCACGGCTGCGGAGGTCGCCGCCGCGGTCGCGCCAGCCGCCACGCCGAGGCCCACCCCTGCGGCGGCAGCGCCGCCGACCTTCTCGGGCACCGGGGAGCCCCAGCTCCGCGCGCTCTACCAGGCCTACGTGGAAGCCAAGAAGAGCTGCCGCGAGGACGTCTCGCGACTCACCTATGAGGCGCTGGCCAAGAGCGTGCAGAAGCAGGTGCCCGAGCTCATGGCCAGGTTCAAGGCCAAGGCCGTCGACTTCCGGGTCGAGGTGAAGGACGGCAAGGCTATCCTGAAGGCCATTCCCCGGGTGTGAGGCCGCCGGGGCCTTCCCCGGGTCGTGGTTCACCGAAAGTCGGCAGGGGACCGCGACGCTGAGACCGGCCCGGGGTCGATGTCTCCGGACGTACCGGACGGAGATCTCCCTGCAGTGAACCAGGGTCGCCTCCCGCGGGTCCACTCGCGGGGCGGGCTCCGCCCGGAGCCTGCCCTCGCGCGCCGGCAGTTGCCAAGGTATCGCCTCCAAGGGTGCAGCGGCACGGCGGGTGCCGCCCGGAGGCAGCCGTGAAGCTCTGGCTCACCGCCCTCGCCGCCCTCGCCTGCGGCGCCTGCGCGCCCCGCGACCGGGAGGTGAGGCTGGCGCGCATCCGGAGCGAGGCCGGGGCCCTGGAGGAGCGGCTCGAGGCGCTGCAAGCGCGGCTCCTCGCCGACCAAGCCCGGGTCCGGTACTGGGAGGAGAGGCGCGGCCCCCAGGGGAGCCCCCCTTACCGCGCCGACCTGGAGGCCCGCACAGTGGCCACGGGCCGGCGAACGCTGCCCGAGGACGCCCGGCCTAACCCCGCCGAGCGTACCCGGGCGCGACGCCTCAGGGTCGCGGCGCAGCGCGCGGACACCGCAGCCGCCGGATGGTGATCACCCTCCCCGCTGGGTACTTTCTCTTTGCATTTCGCGGCGCTCGATCGTAGAAAGGCTGCCCCGCGGCGTCCGGAACAGCGGCCCGCGGGACGCTGAGACGCCTGGGTAGCTCAGATGGTAGAGCAGGGGACTGAAAATCCCCGTGTCGGTGGTTCGATTCCGCCCCCAGGCACTCTTCCGAGCCCGTTCATCAGAGCCCCACCAACGGCGAAAGCCTGGTGGGGCTCAGTGCTTTCCGGCTTCCCCTTCCCAAGCTCACTCATCGCAGACCGCAGTGCCGAAATCAACCCGTTGGGCCCCACTGTATTTTTCGGGGTCGATGGTCACTGACTGTGAGCACGCATGGCCGCCGCGTAGGTCAGAGGCGGCTGGTCGCTGCCAGGTCTCGGCCTAGGGCGGGACGCTCTCGAAGCAGGCGTATCGGTAGTTCAGGCCTGGGTCGGGGGAGATCCGATGCGTGGTTCCGTCGGCGAGGCGGTAGGCGTAGATCTGGAAGCGCCCGGAGCAGTTCGAGTCGTAGACGACGTACTGCTCGTCGGGGCTCCATCGCGGGTACTCGTGAATGCACGTAGGCTTGGGATCGGTAATCGACACCGGGTTGGAAACGGTCCGCCTCGCGGCGTCGAAGTCCGCGATTTGCACCACCGCGTCGTAGTAGCTCAGGTTCTCCTTGGTATCGAGCAGATATACGACCTTGGTCTCGCTGGGCGAGACGCTGAGCTTGTGCCAGAAGCGCCGGATGGGCCGCTCCACCTCCTCGTAGACTCCGGTTTCACCCGGGCGCGGGGTGAAGAGGAACGA
>DATKMW010000115.1:0-9362 GCA_035541675.1 Anaeromyxobacter sp.
GAGGTAGGCGTTCCAGGCCACCCGGTGCAGCCAGGTGCCGAAGCGGGCCTGGCCGCGGAAGGAGGAGAGCCGGCGGTAGGCGCGGAGGAAGGTCTCCTGGGCCAGGTCGTCGGCCCGGGCGGCGTCCCCGGCGCAGAGGCGGCGGAGCAGGTTGCGGATGGTGGCCTGGTGTCGGAGCACCAGCTCGGCGAAGGCGCGCCGGTCGTCCCCCGCCAGGACGCGGGCGACCAGCGCCTCGTCGGCGGGCCCGGTGTCCGCCGCGCTCCTCATCCCTGCTCGGGGCGGGCGTTCGCGGTCCTGCGGCGGGCGACGGCCCAGGCGCCGATGTAGGCGAGGCCCATGAGCCCGGGGATGAGGCCCGCGGCCCACTGGTGATGGGCGCCGGAGTAGGGCGAGAAGCCGAGGTAGAGGCAGGTGCCGACCCCGACGGCGAGCAGGACCAGGCCGCGGCGGAGGTCGCGCAGCCCCGGATCGCGGTCCTGGTGGTCGACCGGGTCGAGCAGGTCGGCCGGCAGCGGCTGGCCCTTCTCCAGGGCGAGCCGGATGGTCTCGTGGCGCAGCCGCTGGTTGCGGTGCCGCGCGTAGGCGACGACGGCGACGATCACCGCCACGAAGCCAAAGGTGGAGCCGATGGCGCCGAGGGGGACCAGGATGTTCTCGAGGTCGACGGGCATGGTATCCGCGGCGCGGGGGAGGGCCGGGACGAGGGCGAGGAGGGCTGCGGGGGCGAGGCGGGTCATGGTGGGCTCCGGTCCGGACGAGTCTGGCAGGTTGGACGCGGGCCGCGGGGCGGCGGATGCAGAGGAGGAGGTCCCTGTCGGGTAGGGCTGCCGGAGTGCGCGTGCGGCGGCCGGGCCGGATAGACTCCGGCCGATGACACGCACCCGCCGCTGCCGGAACCTCACCCTCGCCCTCGCGGCGCTGGCCGCGCTCGGCGCGGCCGGGTGCCGCGCCCCCGAGGGCCCCGCCGAGCGCTACCGGCGCTTCGCCGAGGCGGCGCGGGGCGGGCGGGCCGCCGAGGTGTGGGCCATGCTCTCCCAGGGCTCGCGCCGGGCGCTCTCCCAGGAGGGCGAGGGGCTCGCCGGCAAGGTGCCGAACCCCGCCGTCGACCTCTCCGGCCCGGAGCTGGTGCTGGGGGACCTGGCTCCCACTGCGCCCAGGGTGAAGTCGGTGACGGTGGTCCGGGAGTCGGGGGACCAGGCCGTGGTGGCGGTGGAGGACGAGGGCGGGGCCCGTGGCGAGGTCACCCTGGTGCGCGAGGGCGGGGAGTGGCGGGTCCGGCTGCCGGGAGGGTGAGCCGGGCGCCCCGCGGCAGTGGATCCCGAAGTAAGCCTCTGTTATTCAAGCGGTCCGCATGAAGACCCTGACCGCCGCCCAGATCCGCGAGTCGTTCCTGCGCTTCTTCGAGGAGAGAGGGCACCGGCGCGCGCCCAGCTCCTCGCTCGTGCCCCAGAACGATCCCACCCTGCTCTTCACCAACGCCGGCATGGTCCAGTTCAAGGACGTGTTCACCGGCCGCGAGAAGCGCGACTACTCCCGGGCCACCACCTCGCAGAAGTGCGTGCGGGCTGGCGGAAAGCACAACGATCTGGAGAACGTCGGCTTCACCGCCCGCCACCACACCTTCTTCGAGATGCTGGGGAACTTCTCCTTCGGCGACTACTTCAAGAAGGACGCGGTGGCCTGGGCCTGGGAGTGGGTGACCTCCGACGCCTGGCTGGGGATCCCCCGGGACCGGCTGGCGGCCACCGTCTTCGCCGGCGAGGGGTCGATCCCCTGGGACGAGGAGGCCTTCGGGCACTGGCGGGCGGTGGGGATCCCGGCCGAGCGCATCCACAAGCTCGGCGCCAAGGACAACTTCTGGGCCATGGGCGACACCGGCCCCTGCGGCCCCTGCTCCGAGCTTCACTTCCTGCAGGGGGACGACATCCCCTGCGCCGAGGAGCTTGCCGGCCGGAAGTGCCTGGGGGTGGCCTGCGACTGCGACCGGTGGCTGGAGATCTGGAACCTGGTCTTCATGCAGTTCGAGCGCGGCGCCGACGGCAGCCTGACCCCCTTGCCCAAGCCCTCCATCGACACCGGGGCCGGGCTGGAGCGGGTGGCGGCGGTGGTGCAGGGAAAGCGGTCGAACTACGACACCGACCTCTTCCAGAACGTCATCGCCTCGGTCCAGAGGATCTCCGGCAAGCGGTACGGCGCCGACGCCGGCGACGACGTCTCCATGCGGGTCATCGCCGACCACGCTCGCGCCACCACCTTCCTGGTGGGCGACGGCGTCCTGCCCTCCAACGAGGGGCGCGGCTACGTGCTGCGCCGGATCATGCGGCGGGCCATCCGCCACGGGAAGCGGCTGGGGCTGGAGAAGCTCTTCCTGGCCGACGTGTGCGGCGCGGTCATCGAGGAGATGGGCGCGGCCTACCCCGAGACGCGGGACAACCGCCCCTTCATCACCAAGGTGGCGGCGGCCGAGGAGGAGTCCTTCCGCCGGACCCTGAACCGCGGCCTGTCCATCCTCGACGAGGAGATGGCCCGGCTCCACCAGGCCGGGGAGAAGGTGATCCCGGGCCGGGTGGCCTTCCAGCTCTCGGACACCTTCGGCTTCCCGCTCGACCTCACCCGCACCATCGCGGTCGAGCGCGGGCTCACCGTCGACGAGGCCGGCTTCGACGCGGCCCTGGCCGAGCAGCGGGAGCGCGGCGGTGACTTCGGCGGCTCGGGCGAGCGCGCCGTCGAGGACCTGCACAAGCAGATCGCCGGCGAGCTCGAGGACGTGCAGTTCCTGGGGTACGAGACGCTCACCGCCCAGGCCGAGGTGAAGGCCCTCATCGCCAACGGGAAGCGGGTGGCCCAGGCCAGCCGGGGTGACCGGGTCGAGGTGATCACCGCCGCCACCCCGTTCTACGGCGAGTCGGGCGGGCAGGTGGGCGACACCGGCCTCGTCACCGTTCCCGGCGGGAAGGTCCGCGTCACCGACGCCCAGCGGCCGGTAGCCGGCCTGGTCACCCACGTCGGCGAGGTGAAGGAGGGGGAGATCAAGGTCGGCGACCGGGCCCAGCTGGCCGTGGACGAGGACCGGCGCGACCTCATCCGCGCCAACCACTCCGCCACCCACCTGCTCCAGTTCGCGCTGCGCGAGCGGCTGGGCGAGCACGTCAAGCAGCACGGCTCGGTGGTGGCGCCCGACTACCTGCGCTTCGACTTCACCCACTTCGAGGCCCTCACCCCGGACGACCT
Source organism: Anaeromyxobacter sp. (assembly GCA_035541675.1). Lineage (GTDB taxonomy): Bacteria > Myxococcota > Myxococcia > Myxococcales > Anaeromyxobacteraceae > Anaeromyxobacter. The sequence continues at coordinate 3,235 of DATKMW010000115.1, forward strand.
CCGGTCGGTCGAGGCCCGGGTGAACGAGCTGGTGCGCCGGAACGAACCGACCGACGTCTCGGTGCTCAAGCTCGAGGAGGCGCGCAAGTCCGGCGCCATGATGATCTTCGGCGAGAAGTACGGCGACGTGGTCCGGGTGGTCCGGCTCGGCCCGTCCAAGGAGTTCTGCGGCGGCACCCACGTGCGCCGCACCGGCGACATCGCCTTCTTCCGCATCGGGTCGGAGGAGTCGATCTCGGCCGGGGTGCGCCGCATCGAGGCCTACACCGGCCCGCGTGCGGTGGAGGAGACGCAGCGCGCCGACGCCGAGCTGCGCCGGGCGGCGGCGCTGCTCCGGGCGGGGGCCCTGGAGGTGTCGCAGAAGATCGAGCAGACCCAGCGCCGGGTGAAGGAACTGGAGCGGGCGCTGGAGGAGGCCCGGGCCAAGGTGGCCGCGGCGCAGTCGGGCGATCTGGCGGCCCAGGCGCGCGAGGTGGGCGGCGCCAAGGTGCTCTCGGCGCGGGTGCAAGGCGACGGAAAGGCGCTGCGCGAGCTGGCCGACAAGCTGCGCGAGCGGATCGGCCGGGGCGTGGTGGCGCTGGGCTCCGAGCATGACGGCAAGGCGGTGCTGCTCGTGGCGGTGACCAAGGACCTCACCCAGAAGCTGAAGGCCGGCGACCTGGTGAAGGAGGCGGCCAAGCTGGTGGGCGGCTCGGGCGGCGGCAAGCCCGACCTGGCCCAGGCCGGCGGCCAGGATCCGGCCGGCCTGGATCGGGCGCTGAAGAGGGTCGAGGAGCTGGCCACGGCGGCGCTGGGGTAGGCGCCCGTCGCCTGTGCGCCGCCGCCCCATCCGCGGGGCCCCGGCGACCGGACCAGGGTCCGGCTCGACTCACCGACGGAGCCTCCCCGATCCCCCCAGGATCCAGGGAGATGTTCGGTCCGGGCCGCGGATCCGGCCTTGCACCCTCCGTCCGCATGAGCGAGTCCTCCGGAACCCGCGGGCGGTGGGTGGTGGTGGCGGCCCTGGCCCTCTCGGCCTGCAGCGGCCCCGACCAGCGAGCGGCCGGCGAGGGCGCGGCCCCGGTCGCGCCCCGGCCGCAAGAGCACCTCCTCTTCACCAACGGCGGGCTGGAGGACGACCCCGTCGGCACCATGCCGCCCAGCGGCTGGACCCTCTACAACTACCTCAACGCCGGCGGGGTGAGCGGCACCGCCAGCGCCCCGCCGACCAGCTTCTCGGCCCTGAACCTCTCCGGCCAGGGGACCGCCGTCAACGAGACCTACGTGGTAGGCGGCGACACGCTCTCGCAGGTGGATCCCGACCTCGGCTCGGGCCAGAGCTTCCGCTTCCCGGCCTATGGCGTCCGGGCCGCCCGGCTGAACTACCGGGACGCCACCACCAACGGCAAGAACAAGAACGCCAACCTCCTCCGCCAGGCCATGGCGGTGGCGCTCGAGGACGTCGACCCCGGCGACGGCCTGGTCCACGTCCGCTTCGCCATCGCCCCGGTCCTGGAGAACCCGAGCCACAGCTACAACGAGCAGCCCTTCTACTACGTGGAGCTGCTCAACCTCACCCGGGGGACCACCCTCTACACCGCCTTCAACGTGGCCGGGCAGGCCGGGGTCCCCTGGCACACCACCACCAGCGTGGTGACCAAGAACGCCACCCAGTGGCTGGACTGGGCCCTGGTGGACATCGCCCCGGGCAACGCGGCGCTGGCGGTGGGCGACACGGTGCAGCTCACGGTGCTGGCCTCGGGCTGCAGCCTGGGCGGCCACTTCGGCCGCATCTACCTGGACGCCATGGGCTCCCGCATCCCCGGCCCTTTCGTGTCGGCCACCGCCCCCACCTCGGTCAAGGCCGGCTCGACCCTCACCTACGCCGTGACCTACACCAACGGCGGCACTGCCGCCGCCACGGGGAGCGCGGTCGACTTCACCACCCCGCCCGGCACCACCTTCTCCTCGGTGAGCGCCAGCGGCTGCACCACCCCCGGGAGCGGGAATGGCGGCACGGTCACCTGTCCGCTCGGCACCCTCAACCCGGGGGCCTCCGGCAGCTTCACGCTGACGGTGAACGTGTCCGCCAGCGCCACCGGCTCGATCGTGGCCGGCACCTACGACATCACCGCGGTGAACGCCCCGACCCTGCTCGGCTCCAAGGTGACCACCGCGGTCCTCTCCTCCTCCTCCTCCACCGTGGACGTGTCGGTGGTCGAGGTGGCCGGCACCACCGGCACCTTCACCACCGTCACCCCGGGCCAGGCCTTCTCCGGCTCGCCGCTCTACACCATCACCGTCACCAACCCCAGCACCACCACCAGCATCCGGCCCAGCCAGGGGCGCACCGCCACCATCAGCGACCTGGTGCCGGCCGCGGTCACCGGCGTCACCTGGACCTGCACCGGCACCAACGGCACGAGCGGATCCAGCACCACCACCCGGTGCCGCGACGCCTCGGGCGGCACCAACAGCTCGGGGAGCGGCAACACCCTCTCCCTCACCCCGCGGCTCGGGACCGGCAACGGCAAGGTGGTCATCAAGGTCTTCGGCACCATCTCCGCCTCGGCCTCCGGGACCCTGGTCAACACCGCCTCGGTGGTGGTGAGCGGCTCGGTCACCGACCCCAACGCCGCCAACAACACCTCCACCGTCAGCCTGGGGGTGGGAACGCCCCGGAGCCTGACCCTGACCAAGGCCGGCTCCACCAGCTCCGGCGCGGTCACCTCCTCGCCGGCCGGGGTGAGCTGCGGCACCTCCTGCAGCTCCGCCACCGGGAGCTTCATCGACGGCACCCAGGTGGTCTTCACCGCCACCCCGATCCCGGGCGCCACCTTCGCTGGCTGGAGCGGCACCGGGCTGGACGCGGCCTGCACCGCCACCCCGGTCCCCAGCACCTGCCGGGTGACGGTGGCGGCCGGGTCGGCGGTCACCGCCACCTTCGCGGCCGCCCCGTCCTTGGGGGCGCCGGCGGCCGTCTACGCCTACCGCGGCAGCGGTCAGTCCGCCTCGACCGCCACCCCCTTCGCCAGCCCCCTGGTGGCGCTGGTGACCGACGCCCACGGCACGCCGGTCTCCGGCGTGACCGTCACCTTCACCCCGCCGTCCTCCGGCGCGAGCTGCGGCGGCGGCACCGCGATCACCGATGCCGCCGGCCTGGCCTCGCTCTCGATCGCGGCCAACGCCACCCCCGGCTCCTACCAGGCCGCCGCCACCGTCTCGGGCGTCTCCTCCCCGGCGCAGTTCACCCTGACCAACGTCGGGCCGGCCGCCTTCCTCACCTACGTGAACGGTGGTACCCAGGCCGAGCCGCAGGTGACGTCCGTCAACGCCGGCTTCGGGGCGCAGCTGGTGGCGCAGGTCACCGACGCGGCCGGCAACGCCCTCCCCGGGGCCGCCGTCACCTTCACGGCGCCGTCCTCCGGGGCCTCGGCCACCCTCACCAGCGGGGGCACCAGCGCCCGGGTGGTGACCGCCACCACCGACGCCTCGGGGATGGCCAGCGTCAGCGCCACCGCCACCTCGACGGTCGGCTCCTTCACCGTGGCGGCCTCTACGGCCGGGGTGGCCACCCCGGTCGCCTTCTACCTGCAGAACGCCTCCACCGGGCCGGCCGCCATCTTCGCGGTGAGCGGCACGCCGCAGGTGGTCACCACCGGCAACGCCTTCGGCGATCCGCTGGTGGCGGTGGTGTCCGACGCCGCCGGGAACTCCCTCTCCGGAGTCACCGTCACCTTCACGGCTCCCCCCTCGGGCGCCTCGGCCACGCTCACCAGCGGAAGCCAGAACGGCGCGGTGGTGACCGCCGCCACCGACGCCTCCGGCGTGGTCAGCGTCACCGCCGCCGCCAACGGCACCGGGGGTGCCTATCCGGTCGTGGCCGCCGTCTCCGGGGTCAGCGGGGTGGCCACCTTCTCGCTCACCAACGACGGCGGTTACTCCATCGTGCCCTACTCCGGCACGCCGCAGTCCGCCACCGTGAGCAGCGCCTTCGGCGCCCCCCTCGTCGCCCAGGTGCTCGACGGCACAGGCTCGGCGGTCGGCTCCGGGGTGGCGGTCGTCTTCGCGGCGCCATCGAGCGGCGCCTCCGTCACCCTCGGCTACGGGAGCCAGAGCGGGGCGACCGTGACCGCCTCCACCGACGCCTCCGGCCTGGCCACCGTGACCGCGACGGCCAACGGCACGTCCGGCAGCTACCAGGTGGGGGCCACCACCCCCAACGCGCCGAACGAGGCCGACTTCGCGCTGTCCAACCGGTGCACCCAGGACGGGCAGTGCGGCGGGAGCACGCCCATCTGCGACCTGGGCAGCTCCACCTGTGCCGCCTGCACCGGCGACGCCCAGTGCCTGGCGGCCGGGAGCGGGACCCACTGCGCGAGCGGCGGCGCCTGCGTGGGCTGCCTCTCCGACGGCGACTGCTCGGGCGCCACCCCCATCTGCAGCCAGGCCACCAGCACCTGCACCGCTTGCAGCAGCGATGACCAGTGCGGGAACAAGGACCTGGCCAGGCCCTGGTGCAGCGCGGGCTCGTGCCTGGCCGGCTACACGGTGACCTCCTCCGCCGGGGCGGGCGGCGCCATCTCGCCCTCCGGGGCGCAGGCGGTTGCGCCCGGCGCGGACCTCACCTTCACCATGGTCCCCGACGCGCACTACCACGTGGCCGGCGTGCAGGTCGACGGGGGCCCGGTGGGGGCGGTGCCGAGCTACACCTTCCAGGCGGTGGCGGCCTCCCACACCATCGCCGCCACCTTCGCCATCGACACCTTCACCATCTCCGCCTCGGCCGGCCTGGGCGGCCTGGTCTCGCCCTCGGGCGACTCCACCGTGAACTACGGGGACTCGCTGACGGTGGAGGTGATCCCGGACCTGGGCCACCACGTGGCCGACGTGCTGGTGGACGACGCCTCGGTGGGCGCGGTGCCGTCCTACGACTTCAGCGCCGTCTCGGCCGGGCACACCCTGGCCGCCAGCTTCGCGCCCGACGCGGAGACCATCACCACCAGCGCCGGCGCGGGCGGCAGCCTCGCCTGCCCCAGCCCGGTCGACTACGGCCTGCCCGCCACCTGCACGGTCACCCCGGACCAGGGGTACGAGCTCTCCTCGCTCACCGACGGCGGGGTGGACGTCACCGCCCTGGTGGTGTCCGGGAGCTACACCGTCGCCTCGGTGACCGGCCCCCGCTCGCTGGTGGCCAGCTTCAGCCGGTCGCGCGGCACAGCCTGCAGCGGCGACCTCCAGTGCGGCAGCGGCCACTGCGCCGACGGGGTGTGCTGCGACACCGCCTGCGGCGGGCAGTGCGAGGCCTGCAACCTCCCCGGCTCGCCCGGCACCTGCGCGCCGGTGAGCGGCGCCCCGGCGGGCGGCCGCACCGCCTGCCAGAGCGACGGGTCGGCCTGCGGCGGCGCCTGCGACGGCCTCCACCGCACCTCCTGCGCCTACCCGACCGCGAGCTGCCGGACCGCATCCTGCAGCGGCGGCACCGCCACCCTGGCCGCCTCCTGCGACGGCGCGGGGAGCTGCCCGGCGCCCTCCACCGTCGCCTGCACGCCGTACGTCTGCGGTGCCACCGCCTGCCTCACGGGCTGCGGCGCCGACCTGGACTGCGCGGCCGCGGACTACTGCTCGGCCGGCGCCTGCAAGTCGAGGCAGCCGGACGGCTCCTCCTGCTCGGCGGACGACGGCTGCAGCTCGGGCCACTGCGCCGACGGCCTCTGCTGCGACACCGCCTGCGGCGGGCAGTGCGAGGCCTGCAACCTCCCCGCCTCGCCCGGCACCTGCGCGCCGGTGAGCGGCGCCCCGGCGGGCGGCCGCACGGCCTGCCAGAGCGACGGGTCCGCCTGCGGCGGCGCCTGCGACGGCCTCCACCGCACCTCCTGCGCCTACCCGACCGCGACCTGCCGGACCGCATCCTGCAGCGGCGGCACCGCCACCCCGGCCGCCTCCTGCGACGGCGCGGGGAGCTGCCCGGCGCCCTCCACCGTCGCCTGCACGCCGTACGTCTGCGGCGCCACCGCCTGCCTCACGGGCTGCGGCGCCGACCTGGACTGCGCGGCCGCGGACTACTGCTCGGCCGGCGCCTGCAAGTCGAGGCAGCCGGACGGCTCCTCCTGCTCGGCGGACGACGGCTGCAGCTCGGGCCACTGCGC
>DATKMW010000116.1:0-23532 GCA_035541675.1 Anaeromyxobacter sp.
CCCGGGCCGGACCGTGCTGGTCGTCTCCCACAAGGCCACCCTGCGGCTCCTCCTCTCCAGCCTCCTCGGCATCGACCCGCGCGGCTACCGCGACCGGCTGGACCAGTCGCCCGCTTGCCTCAACGTGGTCGACTTCAAGGACCCGGTGCGGGCCCGCCTCATGGTCTTCAACGACGTCTCGCACTACGCCGGGCGGCCCCGCGAGCCGGCCCAGAACCTCTCCAAGTGGTGGGACGTGGCGCCGGCTGGGCGCCCGGCCCCGTGACTCCTCTCCCCGCCCTCCACCCGACCGATCCCGACAAAGAGGCGACGACGATGCCCACCTTCCCCCGCAGAGGCCTCCTGCTTCTCCTCTCCCTCCTCGCCGGCCCGGCCCTGGCCGCCGCCGCCGACCCCCTGGACTCGCCGGTGGGCAGGTGGAAGACGATCGACGACGCCAGCGGCAAGCCCAAGTCGATCGTCTCCATCTGGGAGGAGGGAGGGCTCCTCTTCGGTAAGGTGGAGGAGATCCTCGACCCCAAGCCCGACGACCCCGATCCCCGCTGCGTGAAATGCAGCGGCGAGCTCAAGGAGCATCCCATCGTCGGGCTCAGGATCCTCTGGAGCTTCAAGAAGGACGGGGAGCGCTGGTCGGGGGGCAGGATCCTCGACCCGGAGAACGGCAAGACCTACCGCTGCAACCTGGCGCTGCAGGACGGCGGACGCAAGCTGCTCGTGCGCGGGTTCATCGGCATCGCCCTCATCGGCCGGACCCAGACCTGGATACGGGAGGAGTGACCGAACCGACGCGCTACCCCGGCTGCCGCCGGTCCATCTCGGCGAAGAAGGTGGTGGTCCTGAAGAAGACCAGGTCGACCGTGCCGGTGGGGCCCTGGCGCTGCTTGGCGATGATGAGCTGCACCGGCAGGGTCTCCCCCAGGCTCTGCCCCTGCTGCGCGTCCTTGGAGTCCTCGTCGGTGCGGTGGAGGAAGAGCACGATGTCGGCGTCCTGCTCGATGGCGCCCGACTCGCGCAGGTCGGAGAGCATGGGGGGCTCGCCCTTGCGCTTCTCCACGCCGCGGTTGAGCTGGGAGAGCGCCAGGACCGGGCACTCCAGCTCCTTGGCCAGCGCCTTTAGGGACCGGCTGATGGTGGCGATCTCCTGCTCGCGCGACTGGTTGTGCCGGTCGCTGGGGGCGTGCATGAGCTGGAGGTAGTCGACCACCACCAGGTCCAGGCCGCCGTTCTCGCGCTTCAGCTTGCGGCACTTGGAGCGCAGCTCCACCGGGGTGAGCACGAAGTTGTCGTCGAGCCAGATCGAGGCCGCACCGATCCGGTCCGCCTGGGTGGCCAGCCGGTCCCAGTCGTGCCGCGAGAGCTGACCCTGCGACAGCCGCCGCCAGTCGAGCTTCCCCTCGGAGGCCAGCATGCGCAGCGCCAGCTGGTCGGAGGGCATCTCCAGCGAGAAGAAGGCGACCTTGCGAGCGGCCCGGGTGGCGGCGTGGACGGCGACGTTCAGGGCGAAGGCGGTCTTGCCCACCGAGGGGCGGGCGGCCAGGACCACCAGGGACCCTGGCTGCAGTCCCAGGGTGTTCCGGTCCAGGCTCTGGATCCCGGTGGGTACCCCGGTGATGGGGGAGAGGCCGGCCTGCACCCGCTTCTGGACCGCCTCCAGGTTCTCCAGCGCGCGGAGCGTCGGCTCGGAGATCTTCTTCAGGGTGTCGACGCTCGCCCCCTGGGCGGCGCCGAACACCTCCTGCTGGGCGGCGTCGAGGAAGCTGCGGACGTCGGGGCCGGACTCGTACCCCATCTCCACGATGCGCTGGGCGGTGAGCATCATCCGCCGGGCCATCGACTGCTCGTGGACCAGGCGCGCGTAGTGCGCCACGTTGGAGGCCGAGCCGATGGCCCGGGCCAGGGAGAGCGGCAGCTCGTGCGGCACCGCTGCGCCCAGGAGCCCCTTCGCGTCCAGCCGCTGCTGGACCAGGATGGGGTCTAGGGCCTTGGACTCCCGGGCGAGCTCCTCGCACGCTCCGTAGACGTGCTGATGGGCCAGCAGGTAGAAGTCGCCGGGCCGGAGCAGCGCCGCCACCTGGTCGAAGGCCGTCTCCTCGCTGAGGATGGCGCCGAGCACGGCCTGCTCGGCCTCCGCGCTGTGGGGCAGGTCGCGGGCGGTCCGCAGTGGCGAGACCGGCGCTTCGTTGCCGCGGCGTGCGGGATCCTCTGACATCGGCGCGCGGACTGTAGCAGCCGGCACCGACGGGGATCATTGTCGAACTGCGGTGGAGAACGTCGAATTTCGTCAGGAAAAACCCGGTGAAAAGGGGGTGGAAGGCCGGTGGATTCGCTGTGGATGGGGCTGGCCGGGGCCGCGCGCCGGGGCGCGCACCCGGGAGCAGGGGGTCCCACAGCGGCCCGCAGCGCCCTTCACCTGGGGTCTTTGTCACCGAGGGACGAACGGCCGCACCCGCAGGCCGGAGGCGCCCCCCGCGCGCTCCGGCCATTTGCGTCAGCGTTCGCTCCAGGGTTGGATGCCGGGTTCGGGGGCCTGCCACATGCCGCTCGCCTGGAACGAGACCCTGAGCGTGAACGTCGACGAGCTCGACCAGCAGCACCGGGAGATTATCACCCGGCTGCGGCTCCTGGGGGACGCCCTCGGCGCCGATCGGCGCCAGTCCTCGACCCGGGGCATGGCCGAGCTGGTCCGGTGCGTGGCCCATCACTTCCGCGCCGAGGAGCGTTTCATGCGCTCCCGGGACTACCCGCGCCTCGGCTCCCACGCCCAGGCCCACCAGGTGGGGCTCGAGGCGCTGCGGAGCGCGGAGCGCCTGCTGCTGGCCTCCGGCCCCGGCGAGCGGTTCCGGGAGCTGGTGGAGCGGTCGGCGCGCTGGCTCGACGTCCACCTCAGGTCGGAGGACCTGGCGCTCGGGAACTTCGTCCGCGACGGCTCGGCGCCGCCGCCCGCCCCGGCCGGCAAGGGCCTGGCGGTCCGCGCGGGCTAGCGGGGGCTCCGGGCCGCCCCGCCCTACCCCCGCACCAGGAAGTAGATCGCCTCCGGGTGGTGCAGCACCACCGCGCTGGTCGACTGCTCGGGGACCATCTGGTGGGCCTCGGTCAGGGTGACGCCCAGGGTCCGGTCCGGCTCCAGGAGGCGCCAGACCGCCCGCTGGTCGGCCAGGTCCGGCCAGCTGGGGTAGCCGGGGGAGTAGCGCTTGCCCTGCCCGGCCGGGAGCCCCAGCTCCTCGCGGATGCGCGCGTGCCAGAGGTCGGCCAGGGCCTCGGCCGCCTCCACCGCCAGGCCGTGCTGGAACAGGGCCTGGGCGTAGTCGCCACGCTCCTGCGCCTCCCCGGAGAGGCGCGAGGCCGCATCACCCACGGTGACGACCTGGAAGGCGACCACGTCGGCTCCCGGCTCCTCGCGGAACCAGTCGGCCAGGCACAGGTTCCGGTCGTCGGGCTGCCGCGGGAAGCGCAGGCGCGCCAGCTGGGAGCGGCGGTGGGCCGGATCGAGCACCACCAGGTCGTTCCCCTCGGCGTGGCAGGGGAAGTACCCGTAGACCACCTTGGGCGTGAGCCACCCCCGGGCCTGCGCCTCGCTCTTCAGCTCCTCCAGGCGCGGGCCGAACTCCTCCCGGATCAGCCGCTGGTACGCTTCCCCCTTGGCCTTCACCCCCCACTGCAGCTTGTAGAGCTCGTCGAGGTCGAGGTGGGGCCACAGGTCGTGCAGGGCGATGGCGCCGGCCGGAACCACCCGGGCACCCCAGAACGGCGGGACGGGGATCCGGGGCGCGGGCCGGGCCCCGGGCGGGCGCTGGGTGGGGGCGGGGGCGGGGGCCGGCTCGGGGGGCCGGTTCCGGTCGGCCAGGGCCTTCTGCATCACCTGGTGGCGGACCTCGTCCTTGCGGGCGGGGTCGGACAGCGCCTCCACCAGCTCCAGCCCCTCGAAGGCGTCCTTGGCGTAGAACACGCCGCCGGCGTAGGGCGTGCCGTCCTGGGTGAAGGCGGTGCGGTAGCCGAAGCGGCGGTTGATGGCGGCACCGCCGATGATCACCGGGAAGGTGAGGTTGCGCCGGTGCAGCTCCTCCACGCAGAAGGGCATCTGCTTGGATGTGGAGACGAGGAGCGCGGAGAGGCCGATGGCGTCGGCGTCCACCTCCAGGGCCTTCTCCAGGATGGTGGCCACCGGCACCTGCTTGCCCAGGTCGTGGACGGTGAAGCCGTTGTTCTGGAGGATGGTCTTGACCAGGTTCTTGCCGATGTCGTGCACGTCGCCGTACACCGTGGCCAGGACGACGTCCCCCTTGGTGATGCCCTCCTTCCGCTCCAGGAACTTCTCGAGATAGGCCACCGCCTTCTTCATCACCTCGGCCGACTGCAGCACGAAGGGGAGGATGAGCTCGCCGGCGCCGAAGCGGTCGCCCACGTCCTTCATGGCCGGCAGCAGCACCTCGTTCAGCACCTCCACCGGCGAGTGCCGGGTGAGCGACTCGTCGATGAGCGCCTCGACCCCCTCCGGGCGCCGGTGGAGGATCTGCAGGTGCAGCCGCTCCTCGGCCGGCTTGTCCTTCAGCTCGGCCAGGGGGTCCACCGCCGCCTTCTCGGGCTGCCCCTTCTCGCCGAAGTGCTCCACCAGCCGGGCCAGGGCGTCCTCGCGCCGGTCGAGCACCAGGTCCTCGGCCAGGGCCCGCTCCGCCTCGGGGATGGAGGGGTAGGGCCGGATGTCCTTGGGGTTGACGATGGCCAGGTCCAGCCCGGCCTTGACCGCGTGGTAGAGGAAGACCGAGTTCACCACCTCGCGGGCGGACCGCGCCAGGCCGAAGGAGACGTTGGAGACGCCCAGGGTGGTGAGCACGCCCGGGTTCTCGGCCTTGATGCGGCGGATGCCCTCCAGGGTCTCCACCGCGCTGTGCCGGTACTCCGGGCCGCCGGTGGCCAGGGTGAAGGTGAGGGCGTCGAAGACCAGGCTCTCGGGCGGGATCCCGTACTCGCGGGCCACCGCCACCGTGCGTCGGGCGATCTCGGCCTTGCGCTCGGCGGTCTGGGCCATCCCCCGCTCGTCGATGGTCATGGCCACCACCGCCGCCCCGTAGCGCTTGCAGAGCGGCAGGACTCTTCTCACCCGCTCGCCCGACTTCTCCAGGTTGATGGAGTTGACGATGCAGCGGCCGGGGTAGGTCTTCAGGGCGCTCTCCACCACGTCGGCCTCGGTGGAGTCGATCATGAGCGGGGCCTCGACCGACTGGGCCAGGAGCTTCACCAGCGCCCGCATCTGCGCCGCCTCGTCGTCGCGCTCGTTGAGCGCCACGCACACGTCCAGGACGTGCGCCCCGGCCTCCACCTGGCCGCGGGCGATCTGGATCAGGCCGGCGTAGTCGTCGGCCAGGAGGAGCTCCTTCACCTTGCGGGAGCCCTGGGCGTTGAGCCGCTCGCCCACCAGGAGCGGCCGGGGCTCCATGACCAGGGGGACGGCCTTCATGGCCGAGGAGAGCTCGGGGGCCGGCCCGGGCCGGGACCGCCGCCGCAGCGGGAGTCCCTCGAGCCGGGCCACCACCGCCCGGATGTGGTCGGGGGTCGTGCCGCAGCAGCCGCCCACCATGTCCACGCCCTGCTCGCCCACGAACTCGGCCAGGGCCTCGGCCAGCGCCTGGGGCGAGAGCCTGTAGACAGCGCGGCCGTCCACGTTCTCGGGCATGCCGGCGTTGGGCACAACCGACACGAAGTGGGAGCAGCGCTCGGCCAGGTAGCGGACCGCGGGGCGCATCTCGGCCGGGCCGGTGGAGCAGTTCAGCCCGATGCAGTCCACCGGGAGCCGCTCCAGCGTGGCCAGCGCCGAGCCGATGTCGGTCCCGAGCAGCATCCGGCCGTTCTGGTCGATGAGGGTGGGCTGGGCCACCAGGAAGACGTCGCGCAGGGCCTCGCGACGGGCGGCATCGGCGGCCAGCACCGCGGCCCGCAGCTCCAGCATGTCCTGCTGGGTCTCGATGAGCAGGACGTCGACCCCGCCCTCCACCAGGCCGCGGGCCTGCTCCAGGAAGATCCGCTCCAGGGCCTCGCCGGTGATGTTGCCCAGGGCCGGGTCGGAGGAGGAGGGCAGCATGCCGGTGGGGCCGATGGAGCCGGCCACGAAGCGGGGGCGGGCCGGGGTGGAGAAGCGCTCCGCGGCCCTGCGCGCCAGGATGGCCGCGCGGAAGTTGACCTCGTAGGTCCGGTGGCCGAGGCCGTACTCGTCCAGCTTGAGCCGGGAGGAGCCGAAGGTGTTGGTCTCCACCGCGTCGCACCCGGCGGCGAGGTAGCGGGCGTGGATGTCCTCCACCAGGTCGGGGCGGGTCAGGGTGAGCAGGTCGTTCGCCCCCTCCTTGCCGCCGAACTCGGAGGCCTTCAGCTGGCGCCCCTGGATCTGGGTCCCCATGGCGCCGTCCAGGACCACGGGGCGCCGCTCGATCAGCTCGCGGAAGGTCACGGTGGGTTCTTCTGCTCCCCGGGGCGGGCGAGGCGTGCCGGCGCCCCGGCGGGAGGCTTTTTAGCGGTTGGGGTCACGTGGCCGCAATACGCCTCAAATCGCCACGGGCGAGGCGCGTCAGGGCGCCGCCATGTCCCTTGTACGTACCCGCTTCGCACGCGTCAAGGTCGCGAGGGGGCGGGCGCACGCCGCTCCCCACCTCTCCCGACCCCTTCCGGCCGGCCCCCGCCCATGCCGGGCGCTAGACTTCCCCCGTGGTCCGCGAGGCGCGCTACTTCGAGGCGGTCGGCGACGGGCGGGTGCGCTGCACCCTCTGCCCGCGCGACTGCCGGCTCCGCGAGGGCCAGGCCGGGTTCTGCTTCGTCCGCGAGAACCGCGGGGGGCGCCTCGTCACCACCGCCTGGGGCCGCTCCACCGGGTTCGCCGTCGACCCCATCGAGAAGAAGCCGCTCGCCCACTACCTGCCCGGCTCGACCGTGCTCTCCTTCGGCACCGCCGGCTGCAACCTCGGCTGCCGCTTCTGCCAGAACTGGGACATCTCCAAGGCACGGCTGGGCGACGGGCGGGCCCGGGACGGCTGGACGCCGGAGCGGGTGGTGGAGCTGGCACGCCAGGAGGGGTCGCCGGGGATCGCCTTCACCTACAACGACCCGGTCATCTGGGCCGAATACGCCATCGACGTGGCCCGGGCTGCCCACGCCGAAGGCCTCTTCACCGCCTTCGTGACCGCCGGGTACGTCTGCGCCGGGGCGCGCGAGGAGATCTTCGCGCACATGGACGCGGCCAACGTCGACCTGAAGGGCTTCACCGAGGATTTCTACTCCCGCCTCACCTTGGCTCATCTCGCCCCGGTGCTGGAGACGCTGGAGTGGCTGGCCCGCTGGGGCCGGACCTGGGTGGAGGTGACGAACCTCCTCATCCCCGGCGCCAACGACTCGCCGGCCGAGACCCGCGACCTCTCCCGCTGGCTGGTCGAGCACATGGGGCCGGACGTGCCCCTCCACCTCACCGCCTTCCACCCCGACTTCCGCATGCGCGACGTCCCGCCCACCCCGCCGGCCACGCTCACCCGGGCCCGGGAGATCGCCCTGCGCGAGGGGCTCCGCTACGTCTACACCGGCAACGTCCACGACCCGACCGGCCAGACCACCTTCTGCCCCTCCTGCGGGACGGCGGTGGTGGAGCGCGACTGGCACGCGGTGCGGCGGCTGAGGATGCGGGGCGCGTCCTGCGCCGCCTGCGGGGCGAGGATCGCGGGGCGGTTCGCGGAGGGGGGGCGGGCCTAGAGCGGGCTACTTGTCGAAGCAGATCATGGGGCCGTCGGGGTTGGCCGGGTCGACGGGCGTGGTGAGCAGCGTCTGGTAGTCCTCGCCGGAGATGTGGCAGGCGGCCTTGCCGCAGCGGCTCGAGAGCCAGTCGCAGAAGTTGATGGCCGGGTCGATGGTCTGCCCCGCGTCGGTGGTGGGTGGCCAGCAGGTGCCGAGGGCCTCCTTGCACTGCCCCTCGGCCCCCTTTCCCGGGTTGACGCGGCTGACCTCGGTCTTCACTCCCTGCACGCAGGAGGCGTGGGTGACCCCGACCGGCGCGCAGCGGCAGAGCCGGTCGCCGAGGAGCTCGCAATCGGTCGGGTAACAACCGGCGAGCGCCAGCGCGGCGAGGAGGGCCAGGGCCAGGGGGCGCATGAGGCGCGGGAGGATCGCTTGAACCCCCCGCCCCGTCAAGGCTCGAGGCCGGGGTCCGCCCAGCGGAATGTCCCCCCCGCGCCGCCGGTCTGCTATGGGGACCTGATGCTCGCCGCCGCGATCGCCGCCGCCTTGCTCGCCGCCTCCCCCGCCCCCGCCGACCCCGGGGCGGGCCCGGGCCCCGCCGCCGCGGCCGAGGACCCCGCGGCCCAGGCCCTGGCCCGCAAGGTCCAGTCCTTCTACGAGCAGACCCGGGACCTGTCGGCGCGCTTCCGCCAGACCTACTCCTACGCCGGGTTCGGCCGGCGACAGGTGTCGTCGGGGGTCCTCCTCGTCAAGAAGCCGGGGATGATGCGCTGGGAGTACCAGACGCCCTCGACCAAGATCGTGGCGGTGAAGGGGAGCCGCCTGGTTCAGTACGAGCCGGAGGAGAACCAGGCGTACGTGGACGAGCGCTTCGACGCCACCGCCATGAGCGCCGCGCTGGCCTTCCTCCTGGGCAAGGGCGAGCTGGAGAGGGAGTTCCGGGTGTCGCTGGGGGCCTCGGGGGCGCTGGTGCTCCACCCGCGCGAGGTCGATCCGCGGGTCGACTCCATCGAGCTCACCGCCGGTCCGGACGGCCAGATCCAGGCCACGCGGGTGGTGGACGGAGCCGGCAACGTGAACGAGATCGCCTTCCAGGACGTGAAGCGCAACGGCGGGCTTCTCGACTCGGCCTTCGACGTGAAGCTCCCGCCGGACGTGGTCCGGGTCGCGCCGCCGGGCCGCTAGCAAGCGCGCCGCGGCCGCCTCGGGCCTCGATATCGCTGCGGCGCAGCCGGGTGCCGCGAAGGGGAAGCCCCGGGGCCGGTGTATGATCCTGGGCGAGGCCGGGCGCACGTTCTCGCACCGCCCGGATATTCACGGTGGGAGAAACTGCCAGCGGCGGCCCGACGGCAGGATCGCGTGACCCTCTCTCGCTCGACGCGGTGATGAGCGCGGTGCACCAGGGGGTGGCCGAGGTGCGCCGCCGCAACGCCCTGGTGGTGGCCTGGGTGCGCATCGCGCTCCGCTGCCTCACCTTGGGGCTGTACCTCTACCTGGCATGGACCCGGGGAGGGCCGGGCCTGGGCTGGCTGATCCGGGCAAACCTCCTCCACCTGGCCGCCGGCGGGGCGGTGACGTGGCTCCTGCTGCGCCGCTGGCGGACCACCGCGGTCGCCTTCGCCGCCTCGCTCCTCGACCTGGTGGTGATCTTCGCCGCCGGCTGGCACCTCACCGGCTCCGCGGTGGCGCCCGAGTACCTCGGGTACTGGGTGGGGTTCGTCTCCGGCCTCATGCAGATCATGCTCCTGCCCGCGGCGCTGGTCCTCCCCGCCCGGCTGGCAGCCTCGCTGGCACCGCTGGTGCTCGCCTTCCAGGTGGCGCTCGCCGTCCGGGCCGGGATCGCCCCTCTCTACTGGATCCTGGCCTCCTTCGTGCTGGTGGCCTTCGCCCTGGTGGTCGTCTGGACCAGCGCCTGGATGGTGAAGCTCGCGGCCAGGCTGGCGGTGAAGGAGGCGGGCGCGACCCTGGCCGAGCAGCACGCCCGGGCACTGGAGGAGGCCCACGCCGAGGTGGCCGCCCAGCGCGACCGGCTGGTCGCCGCCCAGAACCAGGCCGAGGCGCTGGCCCAGGTCCTCGTCCACGACCTGAAGAACCCGCTGGCCACCCTGCTCCAGTACGTGGCGCTGGCCGAGAATGACCTGCGCGATCACCCGGCCGCCGCCGGCCCGCTCGAATACCTCCGGCGCGCCGGCGAGGAGGGGCACCGGCTGGCCAAGCTCATCGGCGACCTCCTGCTCGTCTACCGGCTGGAGCGGGGAGCGATGACGCCGACCCTGGAGGCGGTCCCGCTCCGGATCCTGCTCGAGTCGGTGATCCGCGGCTTCGCCAGCCGCGCCCGGGAGCGCAGCGCCCGCCTGGAGGTGGCCGTCGACGAGGACCTGGTGGCCGTGCTCGACCTCGACCTCATGCAGCGCCTCCTCGAGAACCTGGTGTCCAATGCCCTCCGGCACGTGGGGCCGGGCGACCGGGTGTGCCTGGAGGGGCGGCGGGCCGAGGGCGCGGTGTCCATCGCCGTGCGGAACAGCGGCCCGCCCGTGCCCGAGACGCTGCGGCCCTCCCTCTTCGACCGGTACGTCAGCGCCGGCCGGCGGGAGTGGCACAACGCCGGGCTGGGGCTCTACCTGTGCCGCCTGGTGGCCGAGGCCCACTCCGGCACCATCGCCCTGAGGGACCGGCCGGACTGGAACGTCTCCTTCGAGGTGACCCTGCCGCTGCGGAGCGCCCCCCCGGCCCAGCCCTGAGGGCGGGCCCGGGACCCGTTCACCCGGGAAGGACCTTCAGGCCGGGTCGATGGGGCGAGGCCGGCCCGCGGCCCGGGTCGGCCCGGGCGGCGCGGCCCGGGTCGCGCTCCACCACCCGGCCCACCAGGTCGTGGTCGAAGGCGTCGGTCACCTCCAGGGTCACCATCTCGCCCGGGTAGGCCATCCCCTCGTTCACGTAGGTGACCCCGTCGATCTCCGGCGCCTGCTGGGCGTGGCGCCCCACCAGGAGGTGCTCGGTCTCCTCCGAGGCACCCTCCACCAGCACCTCCAGCCGGCGCCCCACCAAGGCCCGCTGCTGCTCCCGGGCGATCTGGCCCTGCAGCTCCATGATCCGCGCCCGGCGCTCCCGCTTCATCCCCTCCGGCACCTGGCCGGTGAGCGCGGCCGCGGGCGTTCCCTCCTCGCGCGAGTACTCGAACACGCCCAGGCGCTCGAAGCGCTGCTCCTCCACGAACCGGACCAGGTCCTGGAAGTCCGCCTCGGTCTCGCCGGGGAGCCCGACGATGAGCGAGGTCCTCAGGGCGATGCCCGGCACGCGCTCCCTGAGCCGGGCGAGGAGCGCCCGCAGGAAGGCCGAGTCCCGGCCCCGCCGCATGGAGCGGAGCAGCCGGTCGGAGGAGTGCTGGACCGGCATGTCCAGGTACTTCACGATCTTGGGCTCGCGGGCCAGCACCTCCACGAGCGCGTCGGGCACGTCCCGCGGGTAGGCATAGTGCAGCCGGATCCAGCGGATCCCCCCCACCCGGCAGAGCTCGGGCAGGAGGTGCTGGAGCCGCACCCTCCCGGGCAGGTCGTAGCCCCAGGCGGTGAGGTCCTGGGCCACCAGCGAGAGCTCCACCACGCCCTGCCCGGCCAGCGCCGCGGCCTCGGCCACCAGGTCGTCGATGGGCCGGGAGCGCTGGGGACCGCGCAGCCGGGGGATGATGCAGAAGGCACAGTCGTGGTCGCACCCCTCGGAGACCTTGAGGTAGGCGGTGTGCGAGGGGAGCGAGTTCACCCGGGGCGTCTGGGCCGAGTGGACGAAGTCGGGGTCGGGGACCACCAGCCGCTGGGCCTGGGCCTCGGAGACCACCCTGGCCACCTCGGCGTAGGCCCCCGTGCCCAGGAAGTGGTCCACCTCGGGCAGCTCCCGGGCCAGCTCCTCGGCGTGCCGCTGCACCAGGCACCCGGCCACCACCAGCTTGCGGAGGCGTCCGGTCTTCTTGAGCTCGGCCAGCTCGACGATGGCGTCGATCGACTCCTCCTCGGCGCTGGCCAGGAACCCGCAGGTGTTGACCACCACCACCTCGGCCTCGGCCGGGTCCTGTACCAGCCGGAAGCCGGCCTGGGCCAGGGTGCCGAGCATCACCTCGGAGTCGACCCGGTTCTTGGGGCATCCCAGGGTGCGCATGTAGACGCGGGTGGCCACGGGGCAGCGGGATCTAGCAGAGGGGAGGGGCCCGGGCAATGCCACCCCTCCCCGGACCCACCCTCACCGTGGACTAGGGCGTCACGGTCACCGCCAGCGGAACCGCGGGGGACACGCTCCCGGGCCCGCTGGAGACGGAGAAGTTCAGGGTCCCGCCCAGGAGCAGGTCGCCGGGGGCGAGGGCGGTGCAGGTCCAGGCGAAGCTCCGGGTGGCGCCGGCCGGGATGGAGATCCCGGGTGTGAAGCTGGGGGTCGTGCAGGTGGCCGACCCCGACCCGGTCGACCACGAGGCGAGGCTGGTGACGGTGGCCGCCGGGGAGGAGGCGCCGTTGGTCACGGTGAAGGTGACGGCGGCCTCCTGGCCCACCTTGAGGACGGTGAGGTCGGCGCCGACGGCCGCGGCGATCGCGGCCGGCGCTTGCACCTCGACGGCCGGGTCGACCGTGGCCGAGGCGGTGAGGAGATCGCCGGTGTTCGAGTCCTGGCCGCTCAGCGAGACGGCCGGGGCGAGGTTCCCCGGCTCGATGGCGGCGCAGGGGAAGGTGACGGCCACGGCGGTGCCGCCGGCCACGGTCTGGGGCAGGGACGGCGAGGGGGCCCCGCAGCCGGCCGAGATCGGGGTCACCGACAGCGCCGACAGCGTCGCCGCGGCACCCCCGGGGTTGGAGGCCGAGAGCCTGAGGGTGTAGGCCTCCCCCACCGTCACCGCGCTCGGCCCCCCGTCGACGGAGACGGCTGCGGAGAGCGCCGCCGGCACCTGCACCGCCACCTGCGCCGGCGCCACCGCCGTGGCGGTGAGCGAACGGCCGGTGGTGGTGTCGGTCCCGGAGACGGAGCCGGAGAGGACCAGCGTGCCCGCAGCCGATCCGGCGCACGACCAGCCGAAGACCTGGGAGGCGCTGGCGGCGAGGGGGACCGGGGTCGGCGGGCTGGGCGTCCCGCAGCTCGCCGCCGCCCCGCTGGAGGAGGGGACCACCGCCGTGACCTGGGCCGCGCCGGTGCCGCCGTTGGTCACGGTGAGGCTCACCGCCACGGGCTGGCCCACGTCGGCGGCCGGGGCCGCGGCGATGGCCGCGGCCAGGCCGGCCGGGACCTCCTCGGCCGTGAACGCCGACGCCAGGCTCCCGGTGAGGCCGTAGGCGTTCTCCACCCGGAGCGTCTTCAGGCCCGGGGGGATGGTGGGCGGAACGGTGGCGGTGAGGGTCTGCGCGTCGATCCAGGTGACGTCGGTGAGCTCGGTGTCGTCGAGCCAGGCCCGCTGCTGGCGGTCGACCCCGCTCCCGTCGGGCTTGGCCAGGAAGCCGTCGCCGAGGATGCGGACGGCGACCGCCTGGCCGGTGAAGCCGGCGGACGGCACCACCGAGCGCGGGGCGGGGGCGGGGTAGTGGTTCCCGCCGCCGCCGCAGGCGGAGAGGAGGGCGGCGGCGGCCAGGAAGGGGACCGTGTTGGCGACGGGCATGCACCCATTGGAACGGCCAGACCGCTGGTGAACCCGGCCCCGACGGGTTTCTCCGCCGGGGCGTCATCGAGTCTTCACCGGGGAGCCGGGATCAGAGCTCCAGCACGACCGGCAGCACGGTCGGCCGTCGCCCGGTGGTTCGCCGGAAGAAGCGGCGCACGGCGTCGCGGATCGCCTCCCGGACCTCCTCGGCGTCGCTCCGGGCGGTGGGGGAGAGGTCCCCCAGCGCCTGCAGCACCTCGGTCCGGACCTCCTCCTCCGAGCCCTCGAACCCCGCCACCCCCCGGGCGAAGAGCTCCGGCCCGCGCACCACCGCCCCGCTGCTCCGCTCCACCGCCAGGACCGCGATGCACAGCCCCGCCTCGGCCAGGAGCCGCCGGTCGCGCACCACCATGGCGCCGATATCCGCGCCCAGCATGGTCTCGCGGTCGGTGTAGACCCTCCCGGTGGGGAAGGGCTCGGGGAGAACCTCCACCCCGGCGTCGGAGAGCTCCAGCACCTGCCCGTCGGTGAGCAGGTGCCGGCCGGCGACCCCCTCGGCGGCGGCGTGGGCGGCGTGGCGGGCCAGGTGCCGGTACTCGCCATGGATGGGGACGAAGTGGGCCGGCCGGGCCAGGGCGATGAGCCGGCGCTGCTCGGCCTCCTGAGCGTGGCCGGAGACGTGCAGGGGCCGCAGGCGCTCCAGCACCACCTCCGCGCCGCGCCGCGCCAGTTCGTTCACCACCTGGCCCACCGCCACCTCGTTCCCGGGGATGAAGCGGGAGGAGAAGATCACCAGGTCCCCGGGGGACACCTTCATGTCCGGGTGCTCGCCGCGGGCCAGCCGGGCCAGGGCGCTGCGTGGCTCGCCCTGGGTCCCGGTGGTGAGCACGCAGACCTCCCGGGGCGGCAGCCCGCGCGCCTCCTCGATGGGGACCGGCATCCACTCCGGCAGCTGCAGGTATCCGAGCGACCGGGCGATGGCCACGTTGGCCTCCATGGCCCGGCCCAGCAGGGCCAGGCGGCGGCCGAAGGCCCGGGCCGCGTTCACGACGCCCTGGATGCGGTGGACGTTGCTGGCGAAGCAGGCCACGAAGACCCGCCCCCGCGCCCCCTCGAAGACCTCCTCCAGCGCCGGCCCCACCTGCGCCTCGGACAGCGAGGTGCCGGCCCGCTCGGCGTTGGTGGAGTCGGAGAGGAGGAGCCGGACCCCCGATCGACCGAGCGCCTCGATGGCCGCCAGGTCCATGCCCGGGCCGCGCACCGGGGTGGGATCGATCTTGAAGTCCCCGGAGTGGAGCAGCGTGCCCTGCGGGGTGGAGAGGGCCAGGCCGCAGGCGTCGGGGATGGAGTGGGTCACGGAGAGGAACCGGGCCGAGATGGGCGAGGCCTCGCCGGCGGGGCGCAGGTCCCCGCCCGCGACCACCCGCAGGTCGGCCGACACCCCCGCCTCCTCCAGCCGAGGCCTGAGCAGCGCCAGGGTGAAGGGGGTCCCGTACACCGGCGCGCGCACGTCGCGGAGCAGGAAGGGGAGCGCGCCGATGTGGTCCTCGTGACCGTGGGTGAGGAAGATCGCGCCCACCTTCTCGCGCCGCTCCCTGAGCCAGGAGAGGTCCGGGGCGATCACGTCCACGCCGATGGGCTCGTTGGGGAACAGGACGCCGCAGTCGACCACGGCGATCCGGCCGTCGCACTCGACGGCCATGCAGTTCATGCCGATCTCGCCCAGGCCACCGAGGGGGAGGATGCGGACGGGAGGGGCCACCGGAGAGCGAATCTACACTCCGCGGGCCCGGGCCGCACGCCACGGAGGCCGCGCACGCCCCGGCCGGATGGACTATCTTCCCCTTCCCCCCATGCCCGCGCAGGACCTGCTCGAGGACCTCAACGACGCCCAGCGCCTGGCGGTGCTGCACGGCGAGGGCCCGCTCCTGGTCCTGGCCGGCGCGGGGAGCGGCAAGACCCGGGTCATCGTCCACCGCATGGCCCGGCTGGTGAAGGAGCTGGGCGTCCTTCCCTGGCACATCCTGGCGGTCACCTTCACCAACAAGGCGGCCGGCGAGATGCGCGAGCGGCTGGAGGCGCTCCTGGGCCCGGTGCTGGCCGCGGACCTGTGGGTGCAGACCTTCCACGCCTTCGGGGCCCGCTTCCTGCGGCGGGAGGCGGCCCGGGCCGGCCTGCCCCCGGCGTTCTCCATCTACGACGACGACGACCAGGTCCGCCTGGCCAAGCGCATCCTCTCCGAGGCGGGCGCCGAGGACGACCTCTCGCCCCGCCAGCTCCTCTCCCGCATCGACCGCTGGAAGAACCACGCGGTGGCGCCCGCCGAGGTGCAGGTGGCGGAGCAGGACGAGGAGGGGCGGCGCCTGGCCGAGCTCTACCCGCGATACGAGGGTGCGCTCCGCCGGGCCGGCGCGGTGGACTTCGGGGATCTCCTGCTCCTGCCGCTGCAGCTCCTGGAGCGGGACCCGGCCCTGCGCGCCCGCTGGGCCGGCCGCTTCCGCCACCTCCTGGTCGACGAGTTCCAGGACACCAGCCCGGCCCAGTACCGGCTGCTGCGGTTGCTGGCCGGCGAGAAGGCCAGCGTGTGCGTGGTGGGCGACGACGACCAGGCCATCTACCGCTGGCGCGGCGCCGACGTGGAGAACATCCTCCGCTTCGACCAGGACTTCCCCGGCACGCGGGTGGTGAAGCTGGAGCAGAACTACCGCTCCACCCGCAACATCCTGGAGGCGGCCCACGCCGTCATCTCCCGGGCCCGGCGGCGGCGCGAGAAGCGGCTATGGACCGAGGCCGGGGCCGGCGCCCCGCTCTCGCTCCTGGTGGGGGAGGACGAGGGGCTGGAGGGCGAGCGCATCGCCCGGGCTGTGGCCGAGGAGCGGGCCCGCGGCACGCCCGGCGACGAAATCGCCGTGCTCTACCGGACCAACGCCCAGTCGCGGCCGGTCGAGGCCGCGCTCCGCGCCGCCCGCATCCCCTACGTCATCGTCCGCGGCACCAGCTTCTACGACCGGGCCGAGGTGAAGGACGCGGCCGCCTACCTGCGGCTCTCGCTCTCGCCCAGCTCGGACCTCGACGTGGAGCGGGTGCTCAACCGGCCGGCCCGGGGGATCGGGGAGAAGACGGTGGAGCGGCTCCGGACCCACGCCGCCGCCCGGGGGACCTCGCTCTTCGCGGCCCTGGCCGAGGTGGACCAGGTGGAGGGCCTGAAGCCCGCCGCCCGCCGCGCGCTGTCGGGGTTCCGGGAGCTCGTGGACGGGCTCTCCCGCGAGGTCCCCGGGCTCGACGCCGGCCTGGCCGTGCAGGAGGTGCTCTCCCGCACCGGGCTCCTCGACCGGCTCGCCGCCGAGCACACCGACGAGGCGGCCGACCGCGCCGAGAACCTGGCCGAGCTGGTGGCGGCCGCCCGCGAGTTCGACGAGTCGATCCTGGGCGAGCCGCCGCCCCGCGATCCGGAGGAGGTCCGGCCGCCGCCCCTGGCCCGCTTCCTGGAGCGGATCGCGCTGTTGGGCGAGGCCGACGGCGAGACGCCCGAGGGGCGGGTGGCGCTCATGACCCTGCACGCCGCCAAGGGGCTGGAGTTCGAGGCGGTGTTCCTGGCCGGGATGGAGGACGGGACGCTGCCCTACGAGCGCCCCTGGGCCGACGAGTCCCCGGGCGAGCGCGAGGCCAGCGAGGACGAGGAGCGGCGGCTCTGCTACGTGGGCATGACCCGCGCCAAGCAGCGCCTGGTGCTCTCCCTGGCCCGGCGGCGGATGGGCTACGGCCAGGGCGGGCCCTCCTACCGCGAGACGCAGCCGTCGCGGTTCCTGCTGGACCTCCCCCCCGAGCTCTTCGGCGAGCGGATCGCCCGCGAGGTCCGGGCGCGCGAGTCGCTGGCCCGTGGCCCGCGGCGGCCGCTCGTGCGCCAGCTGCCGGGCGCGCTCCCGGGCGAGCCGCACATCGAGCTCGACGGCGACGAGGGCCCGGCGGCGGACGGGGGCTCGCCGCCGGGGGGCGCGGGAGAGCCCACCGTGGACTACAGCTTCGACCAGCGCCCCGACCCAGGCGGCGGCTTCGCCCGGGGGGCACGCGTCCGGCACGGTGCCTTCGGGGAGGGCGTGGTGCTCTCCTGCGAGGGCAGCGGGGGGGACCGGAAGGCCACCGTCCGCTTCGCCTTCGGCGACAAGCGGATCCTGGTGCGCTATCTCCTGCCGGCCTGAGCCGGACCCGCCCCCCGACGGCGCCTCGGGCCCGGGCCCGACCGGGCGTATGATGCCGGCATGGCCGGTCCCGCGCCTCATCACCCCCGCCCCCCGGTCACCGAGGAGCTGGTCCGGGCGCTCCCCAAGACGGACCTGCACTGCCACCTGGACGGCTCGCTTCGCCTCGGGACCCTCCTCGAGCTCGCCGAGGAGAACGGGGTCCGGCTGCCCGCCGACACGCCCGAGGGGCTGGCCAGGGCCATCCACATGGGCCAGACCTGCGCCTCGCTGGAGGACTACCTCACCGCCTTCGACGTCACCCTGGCGGTGCTGCAGACGGAGGAGGCCCTCTACCGCGCCGCCTACGAGCTGGCCGTCGACAGCGCTGCCGAGAACGTCCGCTACCTCGAGGTCCGCTACGCCCCGCTCCTCCACACACGGCAGGGCCTCAAGTCGACCTCCATCGTCGACGCGGTGCTGCTCGGCCTGCGCGACGCCGCCCGCGAGACGGGCATCCGCTCCAACGTGATCGTCTGCGGCATGCGGCACGCGGACCCGCAGACCTCGGTCCGCCTGGCCGAGCTGGCCGTGGCCTACAAGGGCAAGGGCGTGGTGGGGTTCGACCTAGCCGGGGCGGAGGAGGGCCACCCGGCCCGGCGCCACCGCGAGGCGGTGCAGCTCATCCTGGACAACAACGTCAACGTCACCATCCACGCCGGTGAGGCCTACGGCCCCGAGTCCATCGCCCAGGCGGTCCACTGGTGTGGCGCCCACCGCATCGGCCACGGCGTGCGGCTGCGCGAGAACGGCGACCTGCTCAACTACCTCAACGACCACCGCATCCCGCTGGAGATGTGCCCCTCCTCGAACGTGCAGACCGGGTCGGTGACCGGGCTGTCCAGCCACCCGCTCAAGTTCTACTTCGACTTCGGGCTGCGGGTGACGGTCAACACCGACAACCGGCTCATCACCGACACCACCGTCACCAAGGAGCTGCTCCTCGCCCACCGGGAGATGGGCTTCTCCCTGGACGACCTCTGCACCCTCCTCGTGCAGGGCTTCAAGAGCGCCTTCCTGCCCTTCCGCGAGAAGGCCGACCTGCTCCGACAGGCGAACGCCGAGATCGCCGAGGTGCTGGCGCGCCCCCAGGCGGCGGCCTCGCGGCCGGGGTCGGCGGAGGGCGCACCCCCGTGACCGCGCGCCTGCGCTATCGCTCCCCCGTCGGGCTCCTCACCGTGGAAGCGGGGGACGAGGGAGTGTTCGGCGTCACCTTCGGCGATCGCGGGCCGGCCAGGGTGGGCGTCTCGGCCCGGGCCCGCGAGCACCTGGCCTCGGCCGAGGCGGCGCTGGACGACTACTTCGCCGGCCGCCCGCCCCGGGCGGTCCCGCTGGACCTGCGCGGCACGACCTTCCAGCGGGCGGTCTGGGAGGCGCTCCTCGCCATCCCGTGGGGCGAGGTCCGGACCTACGGGCAGGTGGCCGAGGCGCTCGGCTGCACCGGGGGCGCCCGGGCGGTGGGCGGAGCCAACCACCAGAACCCCGTGGCCATCCTGGTGCCCTGTCACAGGGTCGTCGCGGCCGGCGGCGGGCTGGGAGGTTACGGGGGAGGGGTGGAGCGCAAGCGCTGGCTCCTCGCCCACGAGGCGGCGCATGCACCGGCCCTGCGAGCACCTTGAGGACCTGTCCGGCGCGGGCGGTGGGGCCCGCCAGCACCTCGATTCACCAGGAGCCATCTCATGAACCTGCTCGCGATGATCTTGGCTGGCGGCGAGGGGCGGCGCCTCGACCCGCTGACCCGCGATCGTGCCAAGCCGGCGGTGCCCTTCGGCGGCCGCTACCGCATCATCGACTTCGTCCTCTCCAACCTGGCCAACTCCGGGATCCTCAAGAGCAAGGTGCTGGTGCAGTACAAGTCGGAGTCGCTCAACACCCACATCCAGCGGGCCTGGCGGCTCACCGCCCTGCTCAACCAGTACGTGGAGATCGTCCCGGCGCAGATGCGGGTGGGGCCCAAGTGGTTCGAGGGCTCGGCCGACGCCATCTACCAGAACCTGAACATCATCACCGACGAGGAGCCCGACTTCCTCTTCGTCTTCGGCGCCGACAACATCTACCGCATGGACGTGCGGCAGATGCTGGACTACCACCGGGAACGAAAGGCGGACCTGACCGTGGCCGCCATCCCGGTGCCGGTGGCCGAGGCGGGCGAGTTCGGCATCATCGAGGTGGACGGGGAGAACCGCATGGTGGGCTTCGTGGAGAAGCCGAAGGCCAACCCCAAGACCATGCCCGGCGATCCCTCGCGCTGCCTGGCCTCCATGGGGAACTACCTCTTCACCACCGACGCCCTGGTGCAGGAGATCGTCCGCGACGCCGGCGACCCCAACAGCGCCCACGACTTCGGGAAGTCGATCGTCACGTCGATGTTCAACCGCAAGCGGGTCTACGTGTACGACTTCATGAACAACGTGGTCCCCGGCCAGAGCGAGAAGGAGCGCGGCTACTGGCGCGACGTGGGGAGCCTCGACGCCTACTACCAGGCCAACATGGACCTGGTGGCCGTCGACCCCGTCTTCTCGCTGTACAACTTCGAGTGGCCCATCTTCACCATCCGCTACAACTACCCGCCTGCGAAGTTCGTCTTCAACAACGAGAAGGACCAGCGCATCGGCCGGGCCACCGACTCGCTCATCTCGGAGGGCTGCATCCTCTCCGGCGGCCACGCCCACCACTGCATCCTGTCGCCGCGCGTCCGCATCAACAGCTACTCCTACGTGGAGGGGTCGATCCTCTTCGAGGACGTGAAGGTGGGCCGCCACTGCAAGATCCGCCGGGCCATCATCGACAAGCACGTCGACATCCCGGCCGGGACCGTCATCGGCTTCGACCCCGAGGAGGACCGGCGGCGCTTCCAGGTGACCGAGACGGGCATCGTCGTCATCCCCAAGGGGATGCACATCGAGCCGCGCGGCTGACGGGCCTGCGCGACCTAGTCCCGGCGCGCCCGCTCGGCGAGCCGCTCGGCCTTGGAGAAGGTCACGGCCAGGTCGATGGGCTTCTCGACGACGTCGTGCGCCCCCAGGTCGACGAGCTGCCCGCGGACGTTCTGGTCGCCGGCCATGGCGCTCACCACCATCACCGGGATGGCCGCGGTCCGGGGGTTCGCCTTGAGCTGGCGCAGGACGTCGCGCCCGTCGAGCTTGGGCATGGCAACGTCGAGCAGGATCACGTCGGGGTGCTCGGCGGCCGCGAGCAGCAGCGTCTCCGCGCCGTCGCGGGCGAGCAGGACGTCGTGGCCGCGGCGCTGGGCATACGTCTGGTACAGGCGCGACGCGCCCGGGTCGTCGTCAGCGATGAGAAAGCGGTACCTCTCGCCCAATCGGGTCTCCCCGAAACAACAGTATTCCCGCCGCGCTCCCTTGTCACCCCGGGTGCAGACTGACCTATGCGAACGTTGAACCCCGTGCGGGGTACGCCCGATGGGCGTGGCCCGGGCAGGCGCCGGCCCCGCGTGCGGGACGGCGGGGCGGGCCCGCGCTCGGGAGCGCGCTCCGGGGCCGCCTGCTAGACACCATAAGTGAATTCGGCCGCGGCCCGGAAGCCCGTGACGCCGCGGCGCGTTCGGCATAAGAAGGGAAAGGCCATGAACTCGATCCTTGCGATTCTCGGCGCGGCCGCGCTCGCCGCCTCCGGCGCGGACGCCGTCCCGACCATTCCGTACCAGCAGTTCAAGCTCCCGAACGGGCTCAACGTCATCCTCTCCGAGGACCACACCGCGCCGGTGGTGGGCGTGGACATGCTCTACAACGTGGGCTCGAAGGACGAGCGGCCCGGGCGCACCGGCTTCGCCCACCTGTTCGAGCACCTCATGTTCCAGGGGACCGAGCACCTCCCCAAGGGCGAGGCCGACCGGCTCATCGAGGCGGCCGGCGGGTCCTCGAACGGGGCCACGAGCCCCGACCGGACCGAGTACTGGGAGCAGGTCCCGTCGAACGCGCTCGAGCAGATGCTCTTCATCCAGTCGGAGCGCATGGGGTACCTGCTGCCCACGCTCGACCAGGCCAAGCTCGACAACCAGCGCGAGGTGGTCCGCAACGAGCGCCGGCAGAACTACGAGATGCAGCCCTACGGCCTGGCCTGGAAGGCGCTCGGGGAGAACCTCTGGGACCCCGACTTCCCCTACCACTGGCAGCCCATCGGCTCCCACGAGGACCTGCAGGCGGCCAACCTCGAGGACGTGCAGGGGTTCTTCCGCCGCTGGTACGGACCCGCCAACGCGTCGCTCGCCATCGTCGGGGACATCGACCCGGCGAGGACGCGGGCGCTCGTCGAGAGGTGGTTCGGGGCCATCCCCGCCTCCGCTGCCCCGGAGCACGCGGCGCCGACGCCGAGGCCGCTCGCCGCAGAGAAGCGGGTGACGATGGAGGACGACGTCCAGCTGCCGAAGCTCTACCTCGCCTGGCAGTCGCCGAAGGACTACGCCCCCGACGACGCGGCCCTCGACATCCTCGGCGACATCCTCGCCTCCGGGAAGTCGAGCCGGCTCGTGAAGCGACTGGTGATGGAGGAGCGCACCGCCCAGGGGGTCATGGCCGCCCAGCAGAGCGAGGCGCTCGCCGGGAGCTTCCTCGTGGTGGCCACGCCCAAGCCGGGCGTGACCCTCGAGGCCCTGCTGAGGTCGGTCGACGAGGAGCTCGCCCGCGTCGCCCGCGAGCCCCCGAGCGCCGAGGAGGTCCAGCGCGCCAAGAACAAGATCGAGAGCCAGGTGATCTTCGGCCTCGAGCCGGTGGGGGGCTTCGGCGGGAGGGCCAACCACCTGAACAGCTACTACTGGGAGACGGGCGATCCCGGGTACCTGGCGAAGGACCTGGAGCGCTACC
Organism: Anaeromyxobacter sp.; assembly: GCA_035541675.1. Taxonomy (GTDB): domain Bacteria; phylum Myxococcota; class Myxococcia; order Myxococcales; family Anaeromyxobacteraceae; genus Anaeromyxobacter. Next base: position 22,380 of record DATKMW010000116.1, read on the forward strand.
GGGCGGTCACGCCCGAGGACGTGCGCGCCGCCGCCGCCCGCTGGCTGCGCCCCGACCGGCGCGTCGTCCTGTCGGTCGTCCCCCGCGCCGGGCGCCCGTCGCAAGCGCCCGGCCACGCTCCCCATGCGGCGCCGCCCGCCACGCCGGAGGCCAAGTGATGCGCCCGTTCCGCCTCGCCGCGCTCGCCGCGGCCCTCTTCCTCGGCGCCTGCGCCGCCCCCGCCCGCCAGGTCGCCCCCGAGGCGGCCGCGGCCGCCCCGGCGGACCGAGCCCGGATCCCCGCCCTCGGCCTCCCCCCCGAGCTGCGGCTGCCGCCGCAGCGGCACTTCCAGCTCTCGAACGGCCTCAAGGTCCGGCTCGTCGAGTACCACCGGCTGCCCATCGTGGCCCTCCACCTCGTCCTGCTCGAGGGCGGGGCGGTCGGCGACCCTGCCGACCGCGGGGGCCTCGCGAGCTTCACCGCCGCCATGGTCACCGAGGGCACGAAGACCCGCACCTCCACGCAGCTCTCCGACGAGCTCGGCTTCCTGGGCGCGAGCCTCGGCGCCGGCGCCAGCATGGACGCGGCCTACGTCTCCGGGTACTCGCTCTCCCGCCACCTCCCCAAGCTCGTCGAGCTGCTCGCCGACGTCACGCTCCACCCGGCCTTCCCGGCGTCCGACTTCGCCCGGGTGCAGGACCAGCGCAAGGTGGCGCTCCTGCAGCAGAGGGACCAGCCCGGCTCGGTGGCGGCGAAGACCTTCGGGCCGCTCTACTGGGGGGACCACCCCTACGGCCACTGGGTCATGGGGACCGAGCGCTCGGTGGCGGCCACCACGCGGGACGACCTCGCCCGGTTCCACGCCGAGCACTGGAGGCCCGGGGCGAGCGAGCTCGTGGTGGTGGGGGACGTCGACGAGCCGTCGCTGCGCGCCCTGCTCGAGAAGGCCTTCGCCGCCTGGTCGGGCCCGGCGCCGGCGCGCCACCCGCCGGCCGAGGCCCCGCGGTCGAGCCTGGGCGCGGTGCTGGTGGGGAAGTCGGACGCTCCCCAGACCTTCCTCATCCTCGGCATGCCGGGCATGGCGCGCGGCGACGCCGACTACGTCCCGGCCCAGGTCCTCTTCCAGGTCCTCGGCGGCGGGAGCGCCTCGCGGCTCTTCCGCGACCTGCGCGAG
>DATKMW010000117.1:0-2748 GCA_035541675.1 Anaeromyxobacter sp.
GGCTGGAGATCGGCGTGCGGGGGAACTTCAACCTCTAGGCAGCACGTAGTCGCGAAACTCGGCCACCGAGCGGAAGTAGGCCACGCACTCCCTCTCCATGTACGCGCGGATGGCGGGGATGTCGTGGGCCCAGCCGGCCGCGGCCACGGGCACGCCAGCGGCCTTGGCCATGAGCACGCCCGGCTTCAGGTCGTCCACCACCAGGATCTCGTGGGGGGCGAGCCCGAAGGTGCGCTCCACCTCCTGCACCGGCCAGGGGCTGGGCTTGCGCCGCTCCGGCGGCTCCTCCCAGCCGAAGACGAGGTCGGGCGCGAAGGCGGCGCCGTCGCCCGCGGCCAGGTAGTGGTCGCGGATGACCTTGCCCTCGGAGTGGGAGACCACCGCCACCCGGCCGCCCTGGGCGCGGAAGTGGGCCAGCGTCTCCAGGAAGCCGGGGAAGAACCGCGGCCGCTCGCGTGCGGTGAAGCCCCGCCAGATGGCCAGCTCCGCCAGGAGCTCCGCGTCGCTCATCCGCAGCTCGTCCCTCAGGAAGGCCGCGATCCCTGGCTCGAAGTTCTTGAGGAACCAGGTGTCGAGATCGACCGGTGCCAGGCCCGGCCGGAGCACCTCCATGGCCCTGAGGTGCGCCGGGTGGTGGATGCTCCGGGTGCTGTCGACCGCGGTGTCGTCGTGGTCCAGGATCAGGCACTTGAAGGGCATGCGCCGCTCGCGGGCGGTAGGCTACCCTGGTGCGCCGACGCCGGCGCGCAGGGCACCCGAGGGTGTCTCGCTCCGCGGATCGCCGACCTGGGCGCGGCCCGGACGGCGGGCGAGCCCCAGTTCCTTGGGCGCCCGGCTTGACAGACCCGCGCGGTAGCCTCCCGGCATGGATGTCCTCGCCCTGACCCTTCTCGCGGCTGGGCTTGCCCTGGGCGCGGCCGTGGGCTGGCTGGCCCGCGGCGGAGCGGCCCGGCTGGCCGAGGAGCGCGCGGCGCGGCTCGCGGACCTCGAGGCGCGGCTCGAAAGCCGCGAGGCAGAGGCGGAGCGGGCCCGCGCGGCCGCCGCCGCCGCCGAGCGGCGGGTGGCCGAGGCCGAAGCCCGCCTGGGCGCGGAGCGCGCCGCCTCCGCGGAGAAGCTGGCGCTCCTCGAGGACGCGCGCTCGCGGCTCTCCGACGCCTTCAAGGCCCTGTCGGCCGAGGCGCTGCGCGAGTCGAGCGCCTCCTTCCTGGAGCTGGCTCGCACCAGCCTGGAGAAGTACCAGGAGGGCGCGCGGGGCGACCTGGAGAAGCGGGAGAGGTCCATCGCCGACCTCCTGGCCCCGGTCCGCGACGGGCTGGGGAAGCTCGACGGCCAGCTGCGCGAGCTGGAGAAGACGCGGGAGGGGGCCTACCAGGCGCTGGCAGTCCAGCTCCGCGGCATGGCCGAGGCGCAGGGCGAGCTGCGCACCGAGGCGGGCAACCTGGTGCGGGCCCTGCGGGCGCCCCAGGTGCGCGGCCGCTGGGGCGAGATGCAGCTCAGGCGGGTGGTGGAGCTGGCCGGCATGCTCGACCACTGCGACTTCCACGAGCAGGTCTCGGTCGAGGGCGAGTCGGGCCGGCTCCGGCCCGACCTGGTGGTGCACCTCCCCGGGGGTCGCCACCTGGTGGTCGACGCCAAGGCGCCGCTCTCCGCCTACCTCGACGCGATCGAGGCCAAGGACGACGCGGTGCGCGCCGCCCGGCTGGCCGACCACGCCCGCCAGCTCCGCGACCACGTGGTGGCCCTCTCCCGCAAGGCCTACTGGGAGCAGTTCCAGCCGGCGCCGGAGTTCGCGGTGCTGTTCCTGCCCGGCGAGAGCATCTACCAGGCAGCCCTCCAGGCCGACCCGTCGCTCCTCGAGGCGAGCGCGGAGCGCCGCATCATCGTGGCCACCCCCACCACGCTCATCGCCCTGCTCAAGGCGGTCGCCTACGGGTGGCAGAAGGAGTCGGCCGCGGAGGGCGCGCAGCGGGTGGCGGCGCTGGGCCGCGAGCTCTACAAGCGCCTGGCCGACCTGGGCGGCCACTTCGCCGGCGTGGGCAGGAGCCTCGCCCAGACGGTGAGCGCCTACAACAGGGCGGTGGGATCCTTGGAGGCGCGGGTGCTCCCCGCGGCGCGCCGCTTCGAGGAGCTGGCCGCAGCGCCGGAGGGCGTGGAGCTCCCGGAGCTTTCGCCGGTCGAGGCCTTGCCCCGCCCGCTGGTGGCGCCGGAGCTGGCGGCCGCGGACCGCTGAGGACCGCGGGGGCGGCGTGGTACGCTGCCCGGGTGTCTCGCGCAGGTCGACGCATCACCCTCACCGGGACGGTGCAGGGCGTGGGGTTCCGTCCCTTCGTCTACCGGCTGGCGCGGCAGCTGGGGCTGGCCGGGCGGGTCCGCAACGACGAGGCCGGGGTGACCATCGAGGCCTACGGCCCGGCCTCCGCGCTCGACCTCCTCGAGCGCCGGCTCCCCATCGAGCGCCCGGCCGCGGCCCGGGTGGAGACCATGCGGGCGGAGCCCATCCCCCCCGAGCCGCTCGCCGCCTTCGAGATCGAGGAGAGCGGCGCCGCGGCCGAGCGGCGGGTCGCCATCCCGCCCGACCTGGCCACCTGCGGGGAATGCCTGCGCGAACTCCGCGACCCCGCCGACCGGCGCCACCGCTACCCGTTCACCAACTGCACGAGCTGCGGCCCGCGCTTCACCATCGCCCTGGGCGTGCCCTACGACCGGCCGGCCACCACCATGGCCGGCTTCCGGATGTGCCCGGCCTGC
>DATKMW010000118.1:0-113978 GCA_035541675.1 Anaeromyxobacter sp.
CCCGCGCATGCGGATCCCGCCGGTGGCGCCGTTCGCCACCCCATGAAGCGCCACACCGCCGGCGGGCACGTACACATCGGCGTTGTCCTGCGCCACCGCCTGGAACGTCGAGGTGCGCGTGCTCTCCCGGACGCGTTCTCCCGGGGTAAGCGACGTGTCCGCGGTCGAGTCCTTCGAGACCGGTCGTGGTATGCGGACCTCCACCTCGTCCATTTGCACTTCGCGATCGGCCGGACCTCCCTCCGGCGGCTCCGCGCCTGCCGGGGCGGCCTGGGACGCTGGGGTCCCGGGTGCGAGCCCGGCTTGGGGCCCGGGGTCCGCCGCCAGCAGGATCGCGACGATGGTAGCGAGCATCTTCGGCCTAGTGGCCGTACGGGCCGGGGACGGAGAAGTCCTGCTCGACGTCGTCGCTCTCCACGTCGAAGGTGTGGAAGCTGCCGTAGCCCACCGACTTCACCGAGATGGTCTGGTAGTTGAACCAGACGGGCACTCCCTGATCGCTCGCCTCCTGATCGAGATCGAGCTTCTGGAAGTGGACATGGTCGCTGCCAGGCAGGCACCGGCCCGGAGCCGTCGACTCACCGAACGCCAGGGTGACGTTCCACACGCAGCCGTTGAAGGACGGGTTCCTGATGAGTACGTGCGCCCCCCAGTAGTTGCTGACGACCACCTCCGGATAGGCGACGTCACAGCCCGCCCCCAGCGCGACGCAGGCCGCGAGGCAGCAGGCCAGTGCTGCTCGACCACGTCGTGCTACTGCAGGCACTGAGTGTTCTGGGTCCGCTGGTCGTACGGCTTGAAGTTGAACTCGGGCCAGAGGTCCAGGATCCGGACGTAGAGATCCTCTGTGATGGGCGCGACCCCTTCGGGTGGACAGGGACCCTGGTGGTTGCTGAGGCCGATCACCACCGTCCGATGCTGGCCGGGCACGATCTCCTCGGCGTTGGCGCTGGCGATGGGGAGGCAATGGGCCGGATCGCAGGTTGGGTCATCCCAGGCTGCCACCATGAGGACGTTGTCGATCCCGGCCTCGACCGGCTTTTCCACGCTCGTCTCCCCCAGCCCGATCTGCCCGAACTCGACTCCGAGATACGAGGAGCGGCAGATGGTCCACGGCGGCTGGAACCCGGTGATGTTTGGATCGTTGAAGTCGTTCTGGATCGACGCGTAGGCGGTCTTGCTCCCGCCGCCACCGCATCCCTGGCTCGCGAGTGCGCAGCTGGCTGCGATCGCTGCCAGCGACGCGTGGGTCTTCCGGTTCATGTTGCCCTCCAGCGCGTAGCACGAGTCTCTAGTAGGTGTTACGAGATCCATCGCCGGAAGGCAAGCAAGAAGGGCTCGAGGAGGCGCGTCCGCGTCGCGGAGCTCCCCGTGTTCCACGGTCGCGGATGGGCAGAGAACGCGGCCGTGTCGGAAGGTTGCTGCGCTCCGAGATGCGAGAACTCGCCGGCGCGGGCCTCGGGCCCGCGGTTGGGCCACACCGAGACTTCGCGAGTTGCATCGCCGATGACGATCCCGTGCCCCTGGTCGGTCTCGGACAGCCCGCAAGGGGGATGACCCGTAGCTGGCCGAGCTGCCTTTTCGACTTGGGCTAGGCTACTTGCGATTTGCAGAGGAGCCGGTCATGCACGAGCACAATCATGAGCATTCGCATGAGCATGAGCACACGCACGGCGACGGGACTCGTCACAGCCATCTTCACGCGCACCAGCACGTCCACGAGCACGAGCACGCGGACGGCCTTGAAGAGGCCCACCAGCACGCGCACGAGCGCATCGACGCGGGTCGAGACCACGGGCACCAGCACTGAGATCTCCTGGCCGCGGCGATAGCCTGCTTCCGTACGGTACGGGCGGACAGGCGCACGACGCGGCCGTTCTTCCTCCGCCAGCGACTTCCACTCTGACGCGACCGCCGGCCGCGCCCGTCTGCCGCTGGCCAGCACCAGACGGGCCACGGCCTCTCCACCGAGCGGGTCTTGCTGCCGGCGCTCCGCCGAGGGTCGCCCAAAGGCGCAGGGATGATCGGCAAGGAGCTGGTCCCAGTAAGGGGGCTGCCAACTCGGATTCCGGTTGCATACGACTTGAAGAATCGTATACAAAGGCACTTCCGTGACCCATGGGATCGTCGACCACGTCGACGTGAATGCCTTGGCCGGCCACCCCACGGCGCACGGCTCAGCGTGCAGCGACGGCGACTCCCGGCTCCTGTGCCGGGCTCGTGGACACGAATCCCCGACTTCATCGCTCCATGCACATCCCTGATAACTACCTGAGCCCCGGCACCTGCGCGGTGCTGGGTGCCGCGATGATCCCGGTCTGGACGGCGTCCCTCCGGAAGGTGCGTGCGCACGTGCCACGCACAAGGGTTCCGCTTCTCGGCGTCGCCGCCGCTTTCTCGTTTCTCATCATGATGTTCAATGTCCCGCTGCCCGGCGGGACGACGGGCCACGCGGTGGGGGCGGTGCTCATCGCCGCGCTGTTGGGTCCCTGGGCGGCCTGTATCTCGGTCTCGGTCGCCCTGCTCGTCCAGGCCCTCCTCTTCGGTGACGGTGGGCTGCTGGCCTTCGGGGCCAACAGCTTCAACATGGCCTTCGTGGCCCCGTTCGCCGGCTACTTCCTCTTCGACGTTCTCCGCCGGCTTCTGACGGGCCCGAAGGGCGGGCTGGTCGCGCTGGCCATGGGCGCCTACCTCGGCCTGAACCTCGCCGCCCTGTGCGCGGCCATCGAGTTTGGCCTCCAGCCGCTCATCGCCCGGGACGCCGCCGGCCTGCCGCTCTACTGCCCGTATCCGCTCTCGGTCTCCGTCCCCGCCATGACCATCCCGCACCTCCTCGTGGCCGGGGTGATCGAGGTCGTGTTTACCCTGGGCATCTATGAGTTCGTGCGGCGCGTCTCCCCCGGCGTGGTTCAGGCGGGAGTGCCAACACGGTTCGGCCCGCTGTACCTGTCCCTGGGGCTCCTGGCGCTCCTTTCGCCCCTGGGGCTGCTTGCCGCTGGCTCCGCCTGGGGAGAGTGGGGCCCGGACGAGATCAAAGAGGTCGTCTCCGGTGGGAAGGCCCTCGGCTTCGTGCCCGCCGGCATGGAGAAGGGGTGGAGCCTCCGGGTCCTGTTCCCCGACTACGGGGTCTCGGGCCTCCCGGGGTGGTTCGGGTACATCCTCTCAGCCGTGGTAGGGGTCGCGATCCTCGTCATCGTGTTCAAGCTGCTCGGCCTTCTGCGAAAGGACCCACGCCCTGTCCACTAGCGGGCCACGGACGGCGCTCCCCGCTTGGCTTCAGCGGGCCGAGACGTACCGCCCGGCGCGGGATCGCGACGGGTTCCTCGACCGGACCATTCGGGCGCTCCTGCACGTGCTGGCGCTGGGACGCCGGCGGCCGCTCCGGGCCAGGCACGACCGGCCTTCCGACCCGACCTGCAAGCTGGTCTGCGCGTTGGGCTTCGTGCTCCTCGTCTCGGTGGCGCGGAGCCCGTCCTTTGTGGCCGTGGCAGGTGCCGCCTTCCTGGTGGTCCTCGCGTTCCAGCCGGCCGGCCGGATCGCCAGGACCCTCAGCGGGGCCGCTCCGGCGGCGGGCTTCACGGTGATCATCCTGCTCCCGTACGCGCTCTCGGCCGGCCCGGCCCGACCGGCCTTCCTGGTGCTCAAGGTCCTCCTCTCCACCGGCGCCGTCGCGCTGGTGGCGTCTACCACGGAATGGGCTTCGCTCTCCGGCGCGGTCCGGCGCCTCCGGGTCCCCGCGCTTTTCGTGATGATCCTCGACGTCACGCTCCGGTTCGTCGCCCTGCTCGGCGAGGTGGCGCTGGAGATGCTCCAGGCCGTGCGGCTCCGCTCGGTGGGACACAACCGGCACAAGAGCGCATCCCTCGGGGGAGTGGCCGGCAGCCTCTATCTCCGCTCCAGGGAACTGGCCGAGGAACTCCACGCCGCCATGGTCTGCAGGGGATTTACCGGCGATTACCACTCGCCCGGCCGGCTGGCGCTGCGCAGGCACGATGCGATTCTGGGAGCCGGCCTGGCGGTGATGACCGTCGCGCTCCTGGTCTGGCCGAGCGTCCCGTGATCCGACTCGAGGGCGTGTGCTGCACCTACGGTTGCGGGGACGTCCTCTCCCATCTCGACCTGGAGATCCACGCCGGCGCGGCGGTCGCCTTCATCGGGCCCAACGGCTGCGGCAAGTCGACGCTCATGAAACTGCTTGCCGGCGTGCTATTCGCCCGTGCCGGCCGCTACCATTTCGACGGCGAGGAGATCACCGCCCGCCGGCTCGAGGACCAGGCCTTCGCCAAGCGGTTTCACCAGCGGGTCGGGCTCCTGTTTCAGGCGTCGGAGGTGCAGCTGTTCTGTCCATCGGTAGGAGAGGAGGTTTCCTTCGGCCCGCGCCAGATGGAACTCTCCGAAGAGGAGGTGCGGCGACGGGCTGACGACAGCCTCGGTCTGCTCGGGATCGGGGCCCTCGGCGACCGGGTCCCGTATCACCTGAGCGGGGGCGAGAAGCGCCGCGTGGCCCTGGCCAGCGTCCTGGCCTTGAACCCCGACGTGCTGCTCCTCGACGAGCCCATGAACGGCCTCGACCCTCGCATGAAGGAGTTCCTGCGCGGGTTGCTCGTGGACCTGAACCGAGCGGGGAAGACGATCCTCTGCTCCACCCACGACTTCCGATACGTCGAGGGCGTGTTCGACACCGCGGTGGTGCTGTCCGAGGAGCACCGGATCGCGCGGATCGGCCCCTACCGCGAGGTGGTCGCCGACGAGGCGTTCCTGCGTGAGATGGACGTGCTCTGATCGATGAGCGCATCCGCATCTTGCGGGTGCGCCTTGCACTCGAGCAGGGCCCCCAGCAGGAGCGGCACCACGATGGTCGCGTCGGACTCGATCACGAACATCGGCGTGTCGGCCGTGAGCTTGTCCCAGGTGATCTTCTCGTTGGGCGTCGCGCCCGAGTAGGAGCCGTAGGACGTGGTCGAGTCCGAAACCTGGCAGAAGTACGCCCATGGCTTCACCGCCTGGCCGAGGTCGTACTTGATGGAGGGCACGACACAGACGGGGAAGTCGCCGGCGATGCCGCCCCCCACCTGGAAGAAGCCGACGCCGGCGCCCTCCGACAGCGCGCGGTACTGGTCGTAGAACGCGGCCATGTACTCGATCCCGGACTTCACGATCGCGGCCCTGCACTCGCCGGTGTTCACGTAGGAGGCGAAGATGTTGCCGAAGGTCGAGTCCTCGTAGCCCGGGACCACGATCGGCAGGTTGGCCTCGGCCGCGGCCAGGAGCCAGCACTCCTCTGCCGGCCCCTGGTGCAGCTCGGGACCGATGCTCCGCACCAACTCGTAGAAGTACTCGTGCCAGAAGCGCCGCTGGCCGCCTGCGGACGCTCGCCGCCACATGGGGAGGACGACCTTCTCGACGGCACGGAAGGCCTCGTCCTCCGGGATGCTCGTGTCGGTGACCCGCCTCATTCGCCGCTCGAGGATGCGGGCGTCGTCCTCCTTGCGGAAGTAGCGGTAGTCCGGGAAATCCGCGTAGGCGTCGTGGGCGACGAGGCGGAAGAGCGACTCCTCCAGGTTCGCCCCCGTCACCGAGAGCCCGTGCACGAGCCCGGCCCGGATCGCCGGTGCCAGGGTGATCCCGATCCGGGCAGACGACATGGCCCCCGCCACCGCCCAGAACATCCGCCCGCCGTCCTGCAGGTGCCGCCAGTAGGCCAGGAGAGCGTCGCGCGTCGCCCGGGCGTTGAAGTGCCGGTAGTTCCGGAGCACGAAGTCGAGCAGTGGCAGCTTGTCGGCGGACATTCCTGGCTCCTGCGTGAGCATACGAACGGACTGGACGTGTTACTAGCCTTTGGAGCGCCTGACAAGGCCCTCCCGGATTTCCCGCCGTCCCCGAGCCGGCTTTCTCCGCTCAGACGAAGAAGCCCACGCCGCCTCAATCTCCGTGTCCGCCTCAATCTTCGTTGTGCCCCCGGCGACGCCACGCTAGCCTCAGCTCGCACGGAGGACTCATGCTGGAGCGCATTGGCATCTCTCTAGAGGACGATCTCCTCGCGCAGTTCGACCGCCTCATCGCCGAGAAAGGCTACGAGAACCGATCCGAGGCTATCCGGGACCTCATCCGCGATTCGCTGGTCCAGCGAGACTGGTCAGAGTCGACCGGGCACGAGGAACGCGTCGCGGTCGTGGTGCTGGTGTACGAACACGACTCGTCGAGCCTCTCCCAGAAGCTCGCGCACATCCAGCACGAGAATCACAAGGCGGTCGTCTCGGCCTTGCACATCCACATGGATGCGCACAACTGCCTGGAGGTGCTCGTCCTGCGAGGCCGTGGCAGCCAGGTCATCTCGATGGGCGAGGGCCTCATCAGCACCCGCGGCGTTCGCTACGGGAAGCTCGTGCCGGCCACCACCGGTCAAGGGCTCGCGTAGCGCCGTTGTTGCGATGCCAGACCTATGCGCTCACGCGGCGCCTCGCCGGCGTCCCGCTCGAGAGTGTTTGATGCAACGGCCCGACCCGGTCGCTGGCGGCGAGGCCGGGGCTCGATATGCGAGTCCGTGGCAGCCAGGTCATCTCGATGGGCGAGGGACTCACCAGCACCCATGGCGTTCGCTACGGGAGGCTTGTGCCGGCCACCCGGTCGAGGGCTCGCGTAGGCGCGCGGGTGGGACATGGCAGCTTCGCTGCTGCGGAAGCCTAGGAGCTGCTCCGCATCGGTGCCATCCGCCGACGGTGTGGATGCCTCCACATCCCGAAGTCCCTCTTCACCTGCCACTCCGTTGGGAACGACCCGTACGTCACTCGCGCCAGGGTCGACGGCGACAGGCTCGGCATCTGCTCCAGCGCCGCCCACATATCGGCTCGATAGGTCACCCCGCGCCGGTCACGTCAACGCCGCCCAGATCCTGCCGAGCTCGGCGACGACCGCACCCGCTTCGTCAGCGAGGAGCACCTCGCCGCCGAGGCCGGGGTCGCTCCGGTCACCAAGGCCTCCGGCACGAGCCACGCGGTCACGTTCCGCTCGGCCTGTAACAAGCGGCTGCGCCTGGCCATTACCTGCTTTGCCGACAACTCGCGCCACACCTCGGCCTGGGCCGCCGCTGTGCGCCAGCGCGCCCGCGCTCGAGGCTGCGACCACCTCCATGCCACACGCATCCTGGCCCGCGCATGGATTCGCGTCCTCTGGCGCTACTGGCAGGACCGCCGCCCCTATGACCCCGCCCTCCACCAACTGCTGCCACATTCCCCCAAGCAGCAGCCGGCCGAGCCAGGGCTTGACACAGGGTGTCTCATGAGGCGCCCTGGACCAGTGCCCCCTGCAGCGCAGCGCGCGCCAGGAGGACCTGCTGCTCCCTTGCCGGCCAAAGCCGCGAGACAGCCGCACCAGCCTCCAGGAAGGTCGCTGTGGTCAGCACTGGGAGTGGAATCGGCCGCAGTGCTGGCGCAGTGCTCGCGATGCGAATCGCGGGCTCGGAGGCGTCCCTGTGCGAAGGAGCGCAGTCCTCGGCTCCAGCAGTTCCGCGGGGTAACGCGCCGTCAGCCCCGGTGAGCCGGGGTGCTAGGCCCCCGGCTCCGGTTGGGGTGCAAGTGGTCGCTGGTTCAAATCCAGTCGCCCCGGCGTCGTACTGGAGATCAGAGAGGAGCCTGCCGAAGAGGTCCGCGGATATCCGCGGCAGCGGGAGGTGGCCAAGACGGGGGCGGAGGTTCTTCTCTAAGAAGAAGCGGGTCGTGGGACTGCGTAGGGTGAGACCGTGCCGCTCCCACACCAGTCCATCAGCTCCCCAATGGTGATCGCCTTCTTCTCCGTGGGGAGCGGCTCCAGCCCGAGACGCTGGCGCTCCGCCTGCCGCCCCGTCGCCGGAGCGACCCTTCGTCACAAACCGCGCCGCAGACCCCCTAGAGAGGCGACGACGCCTTGGTCAAGAGCTGAGGCCTGATCAAGATGACCTTCTGGGGAGGTGTCGTCTGATCCTTGATGTAGCCGAAGAGGTACTGAAGCGCCTGAGCTGCTTGCGTGCTGGGTAGCGTGTTGATGGTTGCACCAAGCGTGCCGTCCTTCAGGCGTCGGAGAGAGGACGGGCTTTGGTCAACGCCCACTGTCAGCTTGGTCGTGGGATCGATGTGAAGCATCTCCATGGCGTCTAATGCGCCCAGGATCATATCGTCGTTGTAGGCGAAGATACCGTCGAACTGCGGGTGGCTTTGGATCAGGCTCGCCGCGAGGGTCTTCGTGTACGAACGCATCATCTGTTCGCCGGTAGCCGCGGCGGATGTGGCAGCGATCGTGACGTTCGAGCTCCCCAACCTCTCTTCGAACGCCGCCTTCATTTGGGCGCGGTAGCCGGGCGGCCCTTCGAGCCGAAGGATCGAGCCCTTGTTACCGAGCTTCTCGATGATGAACTGCGCGGCCATGCGGCCTGCCTCGGCCGAGTCCTCTGCGACCAGCACCAGCGTCTTGTCCGTGCTGACGGGCGCACCGACCAGCGCCACCGGAATCCCCGCCTTCACGGCCGCCTCGATACGCGGGACCACCGAACCCGAAGGCATCGGCCATAGGAGAATTCCCTGCACCCCTTGCGAAACGAAGTCGTCGATGTTCTTTGCCTCCCGGGTGGCGTACCACTCGGCGGAGACGATCTTGAGAGCCACACCGAGAGCCTTGGCCCTCTCGATGGCCCCGTCGCAAGAGGACTCCCAGTATGGGTTGTGCATCGGAATCTGCATGCCGATGACGATGGGGCGATTCGCGGCCGGTCCGGTCTCAGCTGGCGATGCGGGGCGGGGCGAAAGGCTCAAGCCTGCGAGAAGCGCGATCAGTCCTTTCTTCATGATGGCCCTCCGTGACGAGCCAGGGGTCAGGGCCAGCACAGCCGGACAGAAGCATGTGCTCCGCCCTCAGGCCCCGGATCGCACGCATTGTGCGCCCGCGAGATGATGGCGGCGTCCGCCGCGCGGGTCTGGCCCCGCACGACACCCAACTCGCGAGGCGGAACGGGCCGACGTGCGCGGAGTGGCCCTCCGTGAACTTCGGGCGTCCCCCCGACTTCCTGCGTTGCAACCACCCGTAGCGCCTCGCGAACCACAGCGCTTCAGTCGGCCAGGCGTCGCACGTTGCCCCCGATGCTTCCGTGGGCGATGGAGGAGGGGATGGCGGACACCAATAGATCATCGCCTGCCACTCGGCGCTGCACTCCGGTGAGCACGTCCTGCGGTCCCGGTTCCTGTTGAGAGCGCGGAGTCCCCGCTTCTCTCGAGCGGCGACCGCCTCCTTCCATCCGATGCCGCAGATGGCACAGCGCCACGCGCTCGCGCTCGCCGATGCGATCGTGAGGGATGGGGAGAGTCGCAAGAACCCTGAGTTGTCGGTGGGCCACCCCGAGTCAAGCTCCGGAGCTTGACCCCGCCGGTGCCATGCGCGCAGTTGCCCGCGAAATCCGGTTCCTCGATCATCAGAGCGCCGCAGGTGCGCTGCCAGCGATTCCCTCACCGACACACCGACACACTCATCCAGCGCCCCAGGAGGGAGGGCCCTCGAAATTCGCGCCTGGCGCCGCTCCGCCCCGTTGCAGGGTCGTGCTTCACACGGGTCCCCGGAGGATAGACGGCCCGCGCCATCGCCATGCCGGTACAGCCCGTCGATCGTGGGCCAGAACGCCTCGCCCGGGATCTTCGACGGATCGGGCAGGACGCCGAGAGGCAGGGCAACCGCCGCTCGCGTGGCTTCCACGAACAGGTCGGTCTTGTCCTCGGATTAGTAGTAGGCAACTCTCTTGGAAGCGCTCGCCTCGGCCAAGATCCTGTTGAGGGACGCGCCCTTGTAGCCATGCTCCCCGAACTCGCGCGACGCCGCCACCAGGATGGTGGCCCGGCGCTCGGCAGGGAGGTGGTGGAAGGAGGCCCGGGGCATGTTGGACCGGTCCGTCTGGCCAGGTGGTCTAGATCCTAGATCTGATCGCCGGCCGGTCGTGATCGAAAGACCCTCGAGGAGCCGCTCGATCCGGTGCCTTCATCTCGTCTCGGACGCCGACCCGCTGGGCTCCTGCAGCTTCACTTCGGGAGACTGTGCTGCGGGTGCCTTTTCCTCTGCGCACGGTAGCGGCTGACACTCGCACTTGCAGACCGGCGCCGGCCGGGAGACGAGAGCGGCAAGCGCCTCGCCGACCGTCCCTCCCGATGGCAGCCGCGCCGCCGAGCAGTCGACCCCGAGCAAGCGCGCGGTCGCCTCATCGCTCTGCTTGTGTAGTGCGGCGATAGCCGCCCCGAGAGCGGCAGGTGTCTCCCTTTCGCTCGTGGCGTCGAGCCGCAACCGCGCCTCGAGCCGGTCGACCTGGGAGGCGACACCGCTCAGGCGCTCGGGCAGGCCCTTGAGCCCATCGATCCCCGCACGAAGCTCGTCGAAGTCCTTCCTGGCTTCCTCGGAGCCAGCTGCGACCGCCTGCGCCACGGCACCCTCCTCGTCGAGGATGCGGGACTGGTTGCCGACTGCCACGTGCAATTGCTGTAGCAGCGCCTCGGCCTTCTTCTGCTCGGCAGGGGGCAACCCGTCAACAAGCGCCTTGATGCTGCCCGCGGTCGAGCGAAGTTGCTCCAGGTTGCTGCGCTGTCGCTCGAGCGCCTCCTGCGCTTCGGCCCCCGCGAGCGCAAGGTGGCAGAACTGCAGCTGCTGGAGCGCGCGTTCCGAAACGCGCTTGTCGGCATCGAGGTACACGTAGAGGCCTGCGCCGACAACGACGAGGAGCATGGCGCCGGAGACGATGCCGAAGTAGCGCACCGGGTGCGGGCGGTGGCGCTCGAGAGCCGCTCGCACACGCTCGGCGAAGGAGGGGGCGCTCGATCGACGGGCCGCGATGAGGAGGGCCAGCTTGTCGAGGTAGCCTAGGCTTGCGAGGAGGAGGATCGCCACGACGACGGCGGTATGAATGGGCTGGCGCGCGAGCAGATGATGGCCCACTTGCTCCTGTTGGGCTTCCACCTCGGCGATCGTGACCGCGCGCCCGTCGATCTCGCAGCGCTGGCGATCGTAGGTGACGTTCGATGCACCCTGACAAGCAGCAAGAAGCAGGAGAAGCGCGAAGAGGCCGACCCCCTGCCCTCGCCGTTCAACGAACCGTTGCACCGAACCGTCGGTTCCGGGGGCATCGCGGGGCTCTCCCGCTTCCGGTCCGGTACCCTGGACCGTCCTCGCCCTGGTGCAGGGCACGGGTGCCGGTACTGCTGCGCACATCGCCTGTTCCGGGTCTGGGACTCGGGGAGAACGACCTCGCACCAGCAGACGGGGCGAGTTCGATGCTCCCAGCAAGAGATCCCTTGCTCCACCGATGCGATGCCGGGTCAGGTTATTCATCTGCTGCCCTCGCGCTGAAGTGATCCGGGGTGCCGCACCCTGCCGGGACGGGGGGCCGCCTGCGCAGTGCCGTCCCGACGGCGCTCCACGGGGCGGATCATACCTCTCGCGCGACCTCGACAGCCTGGAACGGCAGTAGCGACGACTTAGAATCCCTTGCGCCTCCAACAGACTCCGAAGGATACCGCCGCGACGGCTACCCCTTCACATCGCTTTGCCGATCTCCCCGCACGGATGGATCCTCTGAGCGGCCTACCTCCCCGTGGGACACCCGGGGGTTAGCCGCCCCGATCGCGACGGGATCACGCCGAAGTCTCGGCGAAGGCCGGACCGGCGGCCAGGCAACACGACGACCAGGGCCGTCGATCGTCCCCGCACGCGCGAACACGGGAGCGAATGCCCGAATCGACAAACCGTGTCGCGTAGCCAACCCAGCCGGCCAATTCCGAGCCGCCGGTGGGCGTCCTGGCATACCAGCAGAGCCTTGGCACCACGGGCCTGGCCGTCGTCCTCGCTGGGTGACGGGCCAGAGCGCAATCCCGATGTACGCGCGATCTCTGATCGGCTCGAACGACCCAGCGACTGCCTCCGTTTAGAGTGTAGAGATTCCCGGTCCGAGCCTCAAGCCTCGTGATACCCTATTAGTTGGATGGCCAACTGACTTGCTCGTCGAAATCCGCTGATCGCCGGTCGAGAGTGGAGAAGCACTCCCTTGCGCCGAGAAGCCTTCTCCGCCCGTCGCGCCCGCGCGCTAGGATGCGGAACTGGCTGAGGCTCGCTGAGCCAGTCACCAGATGCAAAGGAGGGACCGGGCCATGAGATGCGGCAAGGTGCTGGTGATGACGCTGATTCTAGGAGCCGCCTGTGGTGTCCCGAAGGAGAAGTACCAGGCGGCCGTCGACGAAGCCGGGCGAAACCTGTCGACCGCCAGCGACGAGCGGCAGCGCGCGGAAGCCTGCGAGGCGAAGGCGCGAGAGACGGAGGCCCGCGCGGGATCGGCCGAGAAGCGGGCCGCCGAGCTCACCGAGCGCCTGAGCGAGTTGGAGAAGGCAGCTTCGGCTGCAAGCGCGGATGCCAGCCGTCAGCGGGAGCTGGTCGCCGAGCTCGCCAAATCCAAGGAGCTTCTCGAGGCCCAGAGCGCGAGCGCCAGCGCCGAGGCAGAACGTCAGCGCAAGCTGGCAGAGCAGCTCGCGGAGGAGAAGAGCGCGCTTCAGGCAAAGAGCAAAGAGTACGAATCGCTGGCTGCCTCCCTCGACAGCGAGATCAAGGCGGGGCGGATCAAGCTGTCCGAGCTACAGGGGAAGTTGACGGTTCGGATGGGCGAACGGGTTCTCTTCCCCTCGGGGTCGGCGACGATCAGCGCAGATGGCAAGGCGACCCTGCGGAAGATCGCCGACGCCTTCGCATCGGTACACGATCGCATCATCCGGGTCGAGGGTCACACGGACAACGTGCCCATCCACACCGAGCGATTCCCGTCCAACTGGGAGCTCTCGGCTGCCCGAGCCATCGCAGTGGTTCGTTACCTGCAGGAGCGCGGGATCGACCCGACCCTCCTCGGAGCGGCGGGTTACGGAGAGTACCAACCGGTCGCCCCGAATGACACCGCCGATGGACGCGCCGAGAACCGGAGGATCGAGATCAGCCTGGCAGCTCCGCTCCAGACGCTTCCCACTGGCGGCGAGGCGACCCCCTGAGCGAGGAATGAAGGCGCCAGGTGCATCGCTAGGCTCGCCCTGGGCACCAGGAACAATTCCGGAGTGGCGGGGATGGGTACTTCCCAGGCCCACCTCGCCTCCTCCTGATACGATCAACTCTTCAAGGCGCGGAGAACGCCCTCGCTGCTCCCCTTGTACCCGTCGGCTCGCAGACGGGCGACGATGAGCGCACGCAGAAGCGCATCCACCTCCCTCTGATCCGTAACGAAGTACTGCGCGGCCGAGTCCGGGGCCTCCCCAACGCGAATACCAACTCGTACGACCGGCGATCGAAATGCCTCTTCGTCGGTCACGTCGTCGCCAACGAATGCCGCGAGATTCACTGCGAGCCTACGACAGAGGGCCTCGAGCGCATCCCCCTTGGTCGGGGCCCGCGCCGGTGCAACATTGACGACACCATGGCCTTCGAAGGCCACCGCCCCCTCCAGTTCGTCGACAGCGACCAGGATGCGGTCCTTCGTATCCTGTTGGCGCGTCGCCTGGCGGTAGTGCAAGGCAAGGGAGAAGCCCTTTTCCTCGACCTCGATGCCTTCGACATCAGCGAGGCGCCGACGTAGCCGCTCTCCCCATTGCGCCACCGCCTCCCTGAGCGAGCGCTCCAGCGGGCCGCTCCCCGCCTCCGCACCGAGATTCCCCACCACCCCCACCAGCGGCACCGACTCGAGCCGCCGGGTGACGTCTTCGCGCGCCCGCCCCGAGATCACGGCGCAGGGATACAGAAGAGCGACCATTCGCAGAAGGCGACGGGTCTCGTTGCGCATCGCCGTCGCGTTCCGGTCCTCCACCAGGGGAGCGAGGGTGCCGTCGAAGTCGAATGCCAGGAGCCCTCGATCCGAGGCAAAGCTCAGCAGGACCTCGGCGCCTTGGTGCGAGAGAATGGATTGCATGACAGATCCGGCTTCGACCAGTGGCCCGGTCACCGAGCTCGGCCTCGAGCCTCGACCCCGATCCGCCGTCCAGGCCAACGCTAGCAGCCTGTACTTTGATGTGCAACTAGATCGGCCGAGGTCCTGTTTCTGAACCGCCCCCAGGAAGCGAGGCGGTCGCGTCGTCACCAGTGCTTCCAGCTACCTCGTGATACCCTCGCCCGCCCTTCAGTCCGGCGACCCGGCCGATCCGTCCAGTGATCGCCTCACGGTCTCGAGCACGGCAACCGCCACACGCACATTCGCGCCGGCGAGCGACTCCAGGGCGAGCTTCACCGACGCCTCCACCGTTCCCTTTTGCGTGGAGTCGGCCGCCGCCCCCCTGGAGGTGAGCGCAAAGAGGGACCGTCGACCGTCCCTGGCGTCCGACCGGCGCGTCAGGATTCCCCTTTTCGCCAGCCGCTTCAGCAGACCGGTGAGGGTGCTGGGGTGCACCCGAAGGATATGGGCCAGTTCACCTGCCGAGATACCCGGGTAGCGGCCTACCAGCCGGACCACCATCCTCTCCGGGCCGGTCACTCCCAGGCGCGCCTTCATCCTCCGGGAGGTCGACTCCAAGGCGTGGTTGAGTCCCCACAGTATCCGCAGGAACTCGAGCACGCTGCCAAGGGGACGCCGGGCGGTGAGTGGTCCCAGGTCCTCGACCGGGACATGGGCAAGAGGCCTTCCCTTGCGCGGCGCCGTACCAGTCCGAACGGCCATGCCCGTACCCTTTCACATCATGCGTTCCGGGGAAAGGGCGCACTCACCCTCCCCCTCGTCACCGCTGTCCGGTACGCGCGGAGGATGCTTTGTGCTGTCACCAACCCGACCGTCTCCGCGCCGTCCACGACCGGGGCGACCTCCGCTCCGGCGTCAGCCAGTGCCCGCATCCCGTCCTCGAGAGTCTGGCCGGGATGAAGTGCGACCCGCACCGTCACCGTCGAGACGGGCACGGTGCGCTCCTCGGCATGCACTCGCGCGAGGGCCTTGCGACTGATGCTTCCGATCACCGCGCCGTTCTTTCGCACCGCGGCAGCCCCAGCACCTGAGCGCTCCATCTCGGCGAGAGCGGCGTCCACGGAGGTTTCCTCCTTCACACTGAGCGGGCACGGAACGACCGCGTCGCCAATAGAAACCGCGGCTAGAACGGGCATCCCATACCGCGCCCGGTGAAACGGAGACGAGGCCCGATCGCGGATCTGCGCCCGGTAGATGGTCTCGTCACCAACCACTGCGGTCGAGATGGCTACCGCGATCATGGCAGGCGCCAGGAGGGACAGCGTCCCCGTCATCTCCGCTACCATCAGCATGACCGCGAGCGGCGCGTGGGCAATTCCGCCGAAGAGGGCCATCATCCCGACGATGACGAAGGCCGCGGGCTGCGATGGCATCGCCGGAAGGCCCAGAGCGCGACCGCCGCTCCACATCGCGGCCCCCAGCATCGCGCCGACCACCATGCCCGGACCGAAGATGCCGCCCGAGCCCCCCGACCCTATGCTGCAGGAGGTGGCGAGGATCTTGGCGAAGGGTAGCGCCAGGAGCACCAGCGGAGAGATGGTGACGAGTCCGTCGCGGGTCATGACCTGCTGCACCCAACCGTAGCCCGTATGGAGGACCTGCGGCATGGCCAACCCGAGCAGTCCGGTGGCGAGGCCTCCCAGGCCCGCCCGCATCCAACGCGGCATCTTCAGCCGACGAAAGATGTTGGTCGCTCCGTAGAAGGTCTTGGCGTAGAGAAGTCCACCCAGGCCGCTCGTCGCCCCGAGCACGGCATAGTAGACGAGTTGTACCGGCGAGCCGAGCTCCAGGGAGGGATGTGCTCCGAAGATGGGCGCGTAGCCAACCACGGACCCGTAGAGCGTGTAGCCGACGATGGAGGCGACGAGCGACGGGATGATGGCCTCCACCTCCATGTCGTGCACGTAGAGGACCTCGGCGGCCAGCAGAGCACCGCCCAGCGGGGCCCGGAAGATGGCTCCGATCCCCGACCCGATCCCGGCCGCGACGGCAATGCGACGGTCCTGGGGGTTGCGGAAGACGGCATGTCCCAGCAGCGAGCCGAAGCCGGCTGAGATCTGCGCGGCAGGCCCCTCCCGACCAGCCGAGCCGCCGGTGCCGATGGTGATGGCCGAGGCGATGAGCTTGACCGGTGGGATCCGCGAGCGGATCCAGCCGCCCCTACGGTGGAATGCCTCGATGGCAGCGTCGGTGCCGTGTCCTTCCGCCTCCGGAGCCAGGCCGAACACCAGCAGGCCGGACATCAGGCCCCCGATCGTGGTCACGACGGGAAGGAGCCAAGGGCGCGCCGCGGCCAGGTAGCTCGCGCCCCCTTCGCCTACAGGACCTGGTGGTCGATAGCCGGTGACGCTCCCCAGGCACAGCCGGGTCACGATCTCGATGCCGCGGGTGAAGAGAATCGCGCCGCTGCCAGCCACCAGGCCGATGGCGATCCCGACGGGCAACCACCGGGCCAGCTGACGCGAGCTCTCGAACCCCGCCGCCCAAGGACCTGCTCCAGCCAGCCTGCGCCGCAACCACCGAATCGCTCGTCCCACCACACCGTTGCCCTTGATCCTCTCGCTCACCGGTCGTCATCCGACCTTCGAGGTCCCAAATGGGAGCGGGTGATGCGCCAAGGCAGGAGCGTGCGCGTGGACGCACGGGAGGATTCCCTGGCGCATCACCCAAGTCGTAGCTTAGTGGCCGTGTAATTGGATGTCAAAGTAAATGGCAGCTGCCTCTGCATCTCCGCTGTGGCGTGTTCGGCCTGCATGGACACCGGTCGAACCGTGGAACTGACACCCCGGCCCCCCTCGTGGTGTAGGGATCGGCGCACCCCAGTAGTTCGTGCTAGATACTCGCGTCATGGTTTGGGCCTCCAGCAGCGAGAAGTCCGGAGGAGCACAGCACGATGATCTGAGGGACCGGTGGTTGCGGCTCCGGGTCACGATCACTGAGCAGCACAAGCTCTTCGGACTCACCGTCGTGATCGGGGGCCTGTGCGGCCTGGCGGCGGTCGCGTTTCACTTGACCATCAACCTCGTTTCCAGGCTCGCCATCGACCCTGCGCTGGCGGCACCGGGGCGCTCCTGGATCCCCTGGACCCTGATGGTACCGACCCTGGGTGGCTTGGTCTCCGGCCTGATCCTCGAGCGCATCGTCCCAAACGCGCGAGGCAGCGGTGTCCCTCAAGTGAAGGTGGCCTACGCAAGTCGGTCGGGCCCCTTGCGGGCTCGCGATTCCTTGGGGAAGTTCGTCGTCTCGGCGCTGCAGATCGGGACTGGGTCCTCCCTGGGGCGCGAGGGACCGACGGTCCAGATCTGTGCCGGTATCGCTAGCCGGGTGGGTCAGCTCGCGGGCGTGTCGCCGCAGAACGTACGTCGACTTCTGCCCGTCGGCGCAGCGGCCGGAATCGCCGCGGCCTTCAACGCCCCCATCGCCGCGGTGACCTTCACCATCGAGGAGGTGGTCGGAAAGCTCGACCAGACCGTGCTCTCCGGAGTGGTCGTGGCAGCAGCGTTCGCTGCCATCGTGGAACGCAGCGTCCTCGGCGTACACCCCATCTTCGAGATCCCTCATGCCTACGGTCTGGAGCACGCCTCCTCGCTTCTCTTGTACGCTGCGCTCGGCCTCGTCTCGGCAGGGCTCGCCCTGGCATTCACGGAGTCCCTCCTCGCGCTCCGCAAGCGATTCAAGGCCGCGCCTCATCGGTGGATGCACCCCGCGATCGGAGGCCTGGCCACGGGCATCCTGGCCGTGGCTGCGCTAGGCCTGCTCGGCGCCCGAGGCGTGACGGGAGGTGGTTACGCCACCCTTGGAGAGGCGCTGGCCGGGAAGCTCGGCGTCATCGTGCTCATCACCCTTTGCGTGCTGAAGCTCGCCGCCACGGTCTTCTCCTACTCGAGTGGCGCTGCCGGTGGCATCTTCGCACCCGCGCTCTTCATCGGGGGGATGGCAGGCGGGGCAGTGGGCATTCTGGATGTCGCGCTCTTCCATCACTCCGTGGATTCGCTGGGGGCGTTCGCCCTCGTGGGAATGGGCGCCGTCTTTGCAGGGATCATTCGCGCGCCCATCACTTCGGTGCTCATCATCGTGGAGATGACCGGAGGATACTCGCTCATCCTCCCCCTCATGATCGCCAACATGTTGGCGTACGGCATCGCCCGCCACTACAGGCCGACACCAATCTACGAAGCGCTCCTCGACCAGGACGGCGTCAGCCTTCATGAGAAGACGATGGCTGACAGGCTGGAGGGTGTCTCGCTGCGCCAGGTCCCTCTCGACAGCTCGCCGTACCGGACCTTCGGAAGGGCGGCCGGAATCCCCGACCTCCTTGGCGCTCTCTCCGACCGCACCCGTCAGGAGGTGTTTCCCGTGCTGGACGGGCATCGGCTGGTGGGCATCATCACCCTGCAGGACCTCATTGGCATCGCTGGCCAGCCGGACCTCACGGGCCTGGCCAATGCCTCCGACGTGATGCGGCCGCCCATCACCCTCAGCCAGGACGACGGCGCGCGCTCCGCTTTCGAGGCGATGCTGTCGCAGGGGGTGCGCGAGCTCCCGGTGGTCGACGCCCAGGGAACGATCGTGGGCTTCGTTGACGAGACGTCGATCGCGCATGCCTACCTTGCCGCCCGCGAACGCGCGCCTTCCTAGCTTCTCGCACCGGCTCGTACCTCGAGGTCGCAGCCCACTTGCGGCCGATCTCCCGAGCCATCTCGTCCCTCCCCGTCCAGCCGAACAGCCAAGCACCCCCGCTCCCCCGCTGGCCGCGAGCCTCGGCGGGACCTGGAACTGGAGCAGAGGTACGAGGTCTCCGAGCAAGAGCGGCTTGACGCCGTCGAAAGGGGAGTCACGGCCGAGAGTCAGCGGGACCAAGCGGTGGAGCAACGAGACACTGCGCTCCGACAGCTCGCGATCGCCGAAGGAGATCGCGTCGCTGCGGAAGACACGAACGCGGTTGGCACACACCCGGAATCAAGTCACAAGCGATCGGGACGCAGGGCGCTTCCGTGGAGCCCCTGCCACCGTCATCGGCAGCGACCGTGCCCGGTGGCGTGACTGCCTGGCAAGACCCTGACAATCCGGGGACGTCTACCGCCCATCGCTTGCCAGCAGCTCTATAGGTTTCCCTGCCGTCCCCGCAGGTCCTACAGGGTGAACGGCGCGAACATGAGCGCGTAGACCATGAGCCACCAGCCGGAAGGCAGCCACCTTCGCCACCCCGGTAGCGGTGCGCCCCTGCTGGCCGGCGGCAGCCCTCCGCCCGCCACGGCCGGCCGGGCGGGCGGGCCGGCTTGGCGTGGGGGCCAGGCGTCGCCTCGGGCCGGGAACTCGGGACCGGCGGCGCAGCCCCCACGTCTTCCGGGCGAGAAGACGCCATGGAGGGCTCCGTCCCAACACTGTGAAGGTCGCCCTCGACCGCCAGGTGCGCCACAAGGGGGCGCCCCTGAGGGGGCTGGTGGGAGCACTTCCGCACCTTTTCCTCTCCCGGTCGCGACTGTGCGATTCGTTGCCGCGCGTCTCGTCGATGCTTAACGCTTCGGTCAGGCCTGTGTCCAATAGTTTGAGTTCAAACGATTTGGCCGGTCTCGGTCGCGACGCAACCGAGTAGTTGCCGCGAGAAGGGCCGTGCGGGTGCGTCGGTCCGCCCCTCGAATCGGCTGCGGCAGCGCAACCGGTGGGGCCGCACCCCTATCCAAGGAGGACGCGATGAAGAAGGTGCCCGTATTTCTTTCCATGGCTGCCGCCGCCATCGTTGCCGTGCTCTTGCCGGGTATGGCGCGATCTCGGAGTTCGGACGCCCCTAGCGAGGAGCTCTATGGCCCTTGTGGCGGCTACGAGTCCGGCATGATGGGCCCAAGCTACCGCGCCGGCATGTGGGGAATGGCTGAGCGCGGCGGCGCCTTCGGCCGGATGGGCCGTAGCTACGGCCTGGGACCGCTCTGGAAGCTGGACCTCTCCGACGCCCAGCGCGTGCAGGTGAAGAAGATCGCCGATGACCTCCGGCGCAGTCACCGGGAAACCAGGGGCAAGTTGCGCGACGCGCGGGAGGAGCTTCGCGGGGCCGAGGTGGTCGCTGAGCCGGAACCAACGAAGGTCGGTGCCGCCTTCGCAGAAGTGAGCAGGCTCAGGCAGAACATGCTTGAGGCTACCGTTCGGGCCAGGAACCAGGTCCGCTCCATCCTCACCCCGGCGCAGCGTCACCAGTTCGACGACTGGCGCGAATTGGGTTGGGACTCGCGCGGAAGCGGCCTCGGCGCGATGGGGCAGGGATAGCGCGGGGGCAACGGGCATCGCGCGGCACTCGTGCTGTACGGGCCGAAGGGAGGCACCGATGTGGGGCGGCTGGATGCACGGCGGTTGAGTGATGCATTCACACCACGACCACCGGAGCCCGAGCGAGACCGAATCCGCCTGGCGCTTGGAGGCGCTGACGGCTTAGCCTCGGTGTTCGCCGAATCGGGGCAATCTCACGCAACAGTGTGTCGGTGCTGAGTCGTCCGCCACAATCGGATCCCAGGGAGCCCCGCGCCATGGCGCAAATCTGATCAGCGGGGCTCGCCGGAGCGAAACACTGCCACGCCCCGAGGAGGAATCCCGGAGAATACCTGGCCTCCTGTGCTCGAAGGCGCGACTGTGACACGCCCTGGGTTGAAAAGCGGCACGACTGCGCCCCCTCGGCTGCTGGTCACCGTTCCCTTTGCCTTTCCAGGGTTGAAGATCAGCCAGACGCGCTCCGTTCCGAGGACGCGCGTGTACACGAAAGCGTCCCCCTTGCTTCGCCCGCCTTCCACCTTCTCCGGGTCGCCTTGCTGCAGCACGGCATTCTCCTCGCGAAGCTGGATGAGCTGCCTGTACCAGCCGAGCAGGGAGTTGGGGTCCTGCTCCTCCGCCTCGACGTTGAAGCGCACGCGGTTGTCGGAGTACGCCCGGTACGGCTTAGCCGCGCTGGTGAAGCCCTTCTTCGCGTCCCAGCTCATTGGCGCGCGGAGTTGCTCGTCGGTGCTCTTGACGGCGGTCTGCTTGCTCATCCCGATCTCCTCGCCATAGTAGATGAACGGGATCCCCGGTGAGAGCAGGTTTTCAGCCGCGGCGAACCTGCACGCGTCCAGGTCCCCGCCCACGATGTCGAACTCGCGACCCCGATAGGTTCCGTCCAGCGTGGCGGAGAACGTGTCGTGGTTGCCGAGCAAGGTGCCCATACGGCTGGCGGGGAACGTCTGGAAGTACCAGTTCATCGACTCGAAGGCCTTGCCGTGAGCGGTGTCGCGGCTGGCAGCGATCTCGTTGAAGATGAAGTTCACCGGGAACCCAAACGCCGCGCCGCAGGCCGAGGGGCTGGCGTGCCGCGCCGGAGACCACCGTCCCTGGACCTGTGCCGCCGTCGCCTCGCAGATTGCCCATCGGTTCGGGTACTCCCTTACGGTCGCGGCCAGCTCCGCGCTCAGCCGGGCGCTCCCCTCGTCGTCCCGCTCCCCACCATCCAGGTTGAGCAGCTCGCTCACAGCGTCGAACCGCACGCCGTCCACTCCGCGGTTCAACCAGAACCGCAGGTTGTTGCGATGGAACTCCATCACGCCGGGATCGGAGAAGTCGAAATCCGGCATCTGATCCCAGAACACGGCGTAGTAGGCCCCAGCGGAGCCGTCCTCGCTCCAGGGGTCGGGCCTGTCCGGGTTCCACGTCTTCCAGCCGCGCGGGTGCTTGTCCCGCCACACGTACCACTTTCGATATGGACTCGAGCGATCCTCGGAGAGCTTGAACGCAGGATGGAGCCTGGCGGAATGGTTCGCCACGTAGTCGATGATCACCCCGATACCGTGCGCGTGGGCCGCTGCGACAAGCGCATCGAAGTCCGCAAGGGTGCCGATGTCCGAGTCCACGTCGCGGTAGTCCGTGATCGCGTAGCCGTGGTCGTGGTCCTGGCTCTTGAAGATGGGAGTGAGCCAGATGCCCTTCACGCCAAGGGAAGCGAGGTAGTCCAGCCGCTGCTGGATACCTCGCAGATCGCCCCTTCCGTCGCCGTCCGAGTCCTGGTAGCTACGGACGAAGATCTCCATGATGGGTCCGGTCTGCCACCACCCGTCGGGAAGCGCTGATGGTGTGTCAGCCTTGACTACCGGTTCGTCGAATTCAACTGCCACAACCTGCGGGAGGCGTGCGATGCAAGGGGCCGCCATCAATGTCGCGATCTTCAAGAGGATGAAGCCGCACTTCCGGGCCATTCGATCACCTTGCTCGATTGCGAGTCGACTATCAATGATAACTTGGCCCACACCAACTCGTACGCTGCCACTGGGAGCGTAACGGTTGCCCGCGCTGGTATAGCCCGAGGAGCCGACGCGCAGGGCGCCTGGTTGGGGCTCTTCGGTTCTCCGGTATAGGTGCCCGTGAGTAATCTCTGGCGACGACTCACCAGCACACCCGGGGCAAACTACGCGAGGCCCCGCTCTGCGTCTTCACCAGCGCCCGCATCTCGGCCTCGCGCCGGGCGGAAGGTCGGTGAACCGCGCCGATCTAAGCGAGCCAAGCTTGCAGACTTGCGAGCCTCCTTGGTCCATCCTGTGGGAGGAGGTGATGCCCGCCTCCGTCCACAACTTGTAGGCTCGCATGCGGCAGCCCACGCGCGATGTCCTCTGCCCACGCTAGCTGCGTAAGCCCGTCCGCGCTCCCTACGCGGATTGTCGCTGGGCCGAGGGACGGGCGTAGCTCGCGCCAACTCCAGATCGCGTCCAGTTCGGTGATCAGCGTACTCACACGAACCGCTCGCTTTGGTCGCCGAAGTGCAGGTCAGCCCACCGGACGCTCTGCGTCCCGAGTGGACCAAGCTCTCGCCGACGCAGCGGTCCGATTTCTGCGCGTCTCCCGATGAGGAGGAGGGGTCGGACACGCCCAACCCACCAGATCGACTGACAGACCAGAATCCACTCGTGCTTCCGGTCATTGTGGAAGGTGCACTCTACCGAGCGACAGTCGGCCACATCACGATCGGATGGCGGATATTCCCGGCCTGGAGGGTCACCTTCGAGAACATCTCCGGCGAGGCTGCACCGGCTTTTCTGGCCATCGGCATGGGCCCGAGCCCGTTGCTGGGCGCTGTCATCCAGTGAGAACTACGACGGTCCTCGCTCGGCTCCCGAATGCCGCTCCCTCTCACGCTCCGAATCAGCCGTGCGCAGGCGCGCCGCGAAGACGCAAGCCGAGGGCCCGGATCATCTTCATGATCGTGCTGAACTCGGGGTTCCCGTCCCGCGACAGCGCCTTGCCCAGGCTCTTCACCGTGAGCCCGGACTCGCGCGCGAGATCCGACATCCCCCGGGCCCGGGCGATCGTGCCCAGATCATACCGAGAGAGCCCCCTCAACTACCCGACGGATCGACCACCCAAGCGATCGATCCCATGGGAGTTTCGCCTGGCGAGGTCTTGAAACGCCTTCTAGGGCGGGGAGGGCAGCACGACGCGCACGGTGAGCCCCTCGGCTCCCGGCGCCTCGGTGGAGACATCGGTACCGCAGCCGCGGAACAGCTGGTAGCTAAGCATGGCCATGAGGCTCAGGCGGACGCTGCGGCCGCGCGGCGTCTCCACCTCCTCCATGTGCGGATCGAAGATGGCCCGCTGCTCCTCCCGGTCGAGCTCCAGGACTGGATCGGTCACCACCACCGCGGGGCGCCCGTGGTCGTGCCCGACCCGGATGACCACCGTGCGCGTGGGGTCGGTCCGGCGCAAGCCCGGCGAGAGGATCATCCGCAAGACGCCGGTGAACGCGACCCTAAAGGCGGATGCGGCGATCCAGGCCACGCAAGGCGCGCCGTCGCCGGGCTCCTGCACCAGCGCCGGCCGCCCGGTGTCGGCGGGCAGGTCGGCCACGCACTCCGCCACCGCGACCCGGAGGTCCAACCGCTCGGGCTCGAAGCGCTCGGCGGCGAAGATCCGCAGCAGACTCCCGACCAGCTGGCCCATGCGGCGAACCGACTCCAACGAATCCGCCACCATCTCCTCCACGTCGACCGCGAACGTGTCACCGGCCTCGAGGAAGGCACGCAGCTCACGCGCGACCTCGCGGGCCTCTTCGCCAGGCACCTCGTCTAGGAGCCGGGAGGCGCGCGCGGCGGCGCGGACGACGCCGGCCAGGGCCGGCACCTGGCCGTGCAGCTGCTCGAGGTTAGAGCGGACCGCCGCCAGTGGATTGTTGAGCTCGTGGGCCATCGAGCCGGAGAGCTTGCCGACCAGCGCCAGCCGCTCGGTCTGGAGTAGCCGATCCTGGGCCTCGCGCAGCTTCGTCTCCGCCCGGGCGCGCTCCAGCACCACCGCGATGCGGTAGGCCATAGCCCCGAGCAGATCGAGATCGGTCTGGGCGTAGAGCTGGACCCGGCAGCGGGCCAGGAGGAACACCGCCTCGACGCCGTCGTCCCCCACCGCCGGGAGCCACAGCACGGTGCGTGCGCCCAGCTCGTAGACCCCGCTCACTTCGGTGGCAGCGGTCACGTCCGCACCCAGGTTCTCGACCTGCACCGGCCCGCGTGCCTCGATCGACCGCGCCAGGTAGGTGCCCGGGGCACCGGGCAGGGGGCGGGCGAGCTGGTCCTCGGGGATGCCGACGGCGGCGCGCGGGACGAAGCTCTGCTCGCTTCCGCGCTGCAGGAGCGCCACCACATCGGAGCTGAAGATCTCCGAGAGCGCCGAGAGCACGCGGTTGAGGAGCCGCTCCAGCGGCGCCCCCTCGCTCAGGATGTTGAGGAGGCGGGTGAGGCGGGTGGTGTCGCTGAGCGCCGCCTCCAGCGCGGTCATGGCCGCGGCGTGATCGGCCTGCAGTCGGCGCACCTCCTCCGGCCCGAGCGACGTGGGGGTTTCCGGAGGAGGGAAAGCCATGCAGCGGGGCGGCGGCTAGAGTGCGAGCGCGGTGAGCGTCTCGTTGTGCGTGGCGAGCACGCCCGCGGTGCGGGCAAACTCGGCGTGGGTGTAGAGGCCGAAGACCGGGACGTTCCCGGCGAGCTTCTGCAGCCGGGGCGCCTCCTCGCCCACCCGGTCGCCGAAGACGAACCCCCGGGCTGCGCAGCTGAAGACGAGGACTACGCCGGCGTCGGGCCGGGCTGCCAGCGCGGCCGGAATCACCTCGTCCCCGACCGCGAGGAGCTCGTCGACGGTGGCGGTCATCACCTGTACGGCACAGCCGGGCGGTGGCAGGCAACCGTGGATGACGAGGCCGTTGCCGACCCGGGCGTAGGAGAGCCGAATGACGCGCGAGCCGTCGGACTGTAGGATGCCTAGGGGGTACATCGCCGAGATGGGCAGGAACCTCTCCGGCGCCAGCTCGTCGAGCGACCTGCCGATCTGCTCGGCGTAGACGGGGATGGCCGGGCGGCCGCCCAGCTCGTGGATGGTGGTGCCCTCGGCTTTGGTGACGAGCATGGGGGTGCCGAACGGCTTCCAGCCGTGCCGGGTAACCACCTGCAGGGGCGTGTCGCTGGCGATCCAGAGCGCCGCCACTCCCTGCTCCACCACCTCGCCGTTGTGGAAGACCTGCGAGTGGACGTTCCGGTACTCGTCACCCGCGCCGCCGCCCACTATCGAGACCCGCGGTCCGCCCACCTTGTACACGCCTTGCGTCAGCCCCTGCAGATCGCCCATCAGCTGGTCGGAAACAAGCAGCACCGCCGCGTACGGGCTCTTGCCGGCCTCGGCGCGGCTCCGGCGCGCGAGGTCCTGGCCCACCTCCTCGAGGGCGCCGCCTACGTGGGCCGCGGAGGCCGCGCCGAAGCGGTAGGGGCCCGCGGTCATCGCCAGGACGCCGACGCCCTGGCCGAGCCCGACGTACTCTCCCTGGACCAGCTCGCCAGTGCCGGTCGAGCCGACCAAGACGGCGTCGCCGCTCACGTCGCGGACGCCGCGGAGCAGGGCGGAGAGATCAAGGCACGGCGTCGCGAAAACGATCACCACCGCTGGCGCCTGGCCCTCCAGCTTCGCCACCGCCGCGGCGGCGGCCTCGCGGCCGGCCTCCAGGGCGTTCTGGCTCCTGCTCACTCCCGTCCCAGCCCGGAGCCTCCCAGCCATTCCGTCCTCCTGAGGTTGCTCAACGGCCTCGTGGGCGAGGCCAAGCCAGGGCGATCATTTCAAACTTGAGGATGCAGATCCACCACCACGGAGAACGGCACCCTCCTGTCGCTCGCCAGAACTTGTCCGGCTGGAAATCGTTGACGATCTTCCAGGCGGCCGCGACCAGGCCTCGGCCTGCTTCGGCTCTCTTTGCGAGCCGGCGGGGCCGCGCTAGGGACTGGCCCAGTCGGCGGGCCCCTCGCGCATGTCGGCCGTACCGACCGCGCCACAGCTGAGCATCAGCCCGCAGCGCTTCAACGGCTCGAGTGTTCCTTCCGAAGGCGCCCTCACCTCCACCTTGAGCCCCGCGGCTCGCCGCGCCGCGGCCAGGTCGCCGACGCCCTCGGGCACTCGGGCCAGAAGATGGAGGGCAACTCCTTTGGACTCGATCGAGAGCACACCGCCCAAATTGCGGGCGATCGCCGGTACCCATCGCCTCTCGCCGCTCCGCGTAGAGGCCGCGCATCCGCGCGCGAAGTGCCCCTCGGCGAGAAGGTCGGCGAGGACTGTGAACGGCTGCTTCGGAACGTAGGAATCTGACGGTCGAGTCGGCCGGCAGATACAGGCGCGACGAAGTCGCCGACTGTTCCAGGCCGGAACATCCCTGGCCCTCTTGCTTATCCGCTCTTGCTTGGGGGCCGTTTTCACATGTAGCCTATTTCACATGTCAGGCAAGGGGACGCTCACTCCTGGTGGACACACGAGCGACTTCTGCTCCCGGCGACTCAAGGCCATCGCCGACCGCACGCGCTGGGACGTCGTTGTGCAGCTCGTCCAAGGCGCCCGGACCGTCACGGAGCTGAACGAGAAGCTGGGGATCGACCAGACGCTGCTCTCGCACCATCTGCGCATCCTCCGCGATGAGGGGTTCGTAGAGTTCAAGCGCGAAGGCAAGAGCAGGTGCTACCGCCTCGCCGAGGCGGTGCGACCCACGCCTTCCGGTCTTGGCCTCGACCTTGGCTGCTGCCGGCTGGAGCTTCATCCCCCTCGCAGGCGCGCGAGGCGCGCGGAGGCCACATGACCGACGTGAGCCCCTCGCTCGATGCCGTGAAGGACTACTACGGCAGGATCCTCGGCGGGATGAAGGACCTGAAGTCGAACGCCTGCAAGTGCGTCGAGTCGCTGCCGGCGAGCCACCGCGCCATCCTCGACCAGATCGCGCCGGAGATCCTCGAGCGTTTCTATGGCTGCGGCTCCCCCATCCCCGAGGCGCTGGAAGGGATGACCGTCCTCGACCTGGGGTGCGGCACTGGGCGAGACGTCTACCTCGCCTCCCGCCTGGTGGGCCGAACCGGGCGCGTCATCGGGGTGGACATGACCGACGAGCCGCTGGAGCTCGCCCGTCGCCACCAGGCCAGCCAGGCGGAGCGGTTCGGACACGGGCGGAGCAACGTCGAGTTCGTGAAGGGCTACATCGAGGACCTGGGCGCGCTGGGAATCGCCGACGAGTCGATCGACGTCGTCATCTCCAACTGCGCGATCAACCTCTCGCCGCGGAAGGACGCGGTGTTTGCGGAGATCTTCCGCGTGCTCAAGCCGGGAGGGGAACTTCACTTCTCCGACGTGTTCGCCGGCAGGCGCTTGCCGCGCGAACTCGGCGAGGACCCCGAGCTCCTGTGCGAGTGCCTCGGGGGTGCGATGTACATCGAGGACTTCCGCCGGCTGCTCCACGGGCTGGGGTGCCCCGACTACCGGACCGTGTCGAGGAGCCGGATCCAACTCGGTAGCCCTGAGATCGAAGCGAAGGTCGGGGCCATCGACTTCCACACCGTCAAGGTCCGCGCCTTCAAGCTCGCCGGGCTCGAGGACATCTGCGAGGACTACGGCCAGGTGGCCTGGTACCTGGGCACCATCCCCGACCACCCCTTCCGCTTCGCGCTCGACGATCACCACACGTTCGAGAAGGGGAAGCCGATGCTGGTGTGCGGCAACACCGCCGCCATGGTCGCGGATACCAGATTCGGCAAGCACTTCAAGGTGACCGGTGACCGATCGGTCCACCATGGGCCGTTCGCCTGCAGCCCCGTGGTCGGCGCCGCGCCAGCCGCAGCTTGCGGTGGGTCGTGCTGCTGAGCCTCCGACGTCGACACGACCCACTGGAGGGGGCCTCCCCGTGAGATACCGTCTCTCACAACGCCTCGTCCCGGAGTTCCTCGGAACCGCCCTCCTGGTGGGCGCCGTCGTCGGCTCGGGCGTCATGGGTGAACGCCTGGCGAATGGGAACGCCGCGATCGCGCTCCTCACGAATAGGATCGCGACTGGGACGATCCTCTTCTGTCTCATCGCCACGTTCGGCCTGTGCAAGGGCCGGAGCACGGGGTCGTCGTGGAGGTCGCGGAGGCCGGCGGCCTTTACCGCCGTTACGCTCGGCGCGCGGCCTGCGCCGCAGCGGCAACAGCACAGAGCTCAACCTCGCGTCCGGCGTCACCAAGCCGGGATGAGGTGTGCCTACAACCGCCTTCGCGCTGGACTCCGGCCCTCCAGCTACGATGCACACCTGACCTCGGGCTCTCGTCTCGAGGCCTGCCGGACGTCGCGACGGGGTTCTTGGGACCGACAGGGAGATACCCCGAGCGGTGGCGGACGTGGACGTGACGAGCCCGAATGACTCCCCGTCCTGGGACCTCTTGGCGGCACAGCCCTCTTCGCCCGGCGGGGCCGCATGCAAGCCTAGTGACGAACTCCCGAACGATCAGGCCGCCCGCTACGTTTCGACGCCTGCCGGCGGCATCCGCTTGAAGACCAAGATGTAATTGTGGTCGATGAAGTGGCCTCGCCGAAGAACGTGCATGCCGCCGTTGTTCTGGAGGAGCCAGATGAAGTTCTCCTCCAACAGGAACCCACGGATCTCGAAGGCCGCGATGTAGTCAGTGAAGGGGTGCCGCAAATGCCCCCTGTGTCGCTGATCGCCGATGATGACAGCGCAGCGGGCGTCGGGCGCCGTCCCGCCGGCGATGGCGTCGGCGAGTCGCTCGACCGAGGTCTGATAGGTCCCGGTCCGGTCGGTCGACATGTCCGCCGCGCGAAGCCGCTCGTACCCGAAGTCGAGCCCGGCGAGCGATTCAGGAGCGCACACCTGCTGGACGATCCCGAGCAAGTCGGTCGCGAGCCGGTGAATCAGGTGATAGTTGATCACACCCAGGTACGGCGGGTGAATGAGCGCGAATCCCGCCTTCGGCAGCTCGCCGAGGCACTCCAGTGCCGACGCCTGCCTCACAACGACGTGGCGCGGGTCCGCAGCGTTCGGGCGCGCCGCCCGCACCACCCGAGCGACCTGCTCAAGCCAGAGCGGCAGCGGGTCGATGAAGGGTTTCTGCTTCGTCACCAGGTGGTGCGTGCAGCGGGGATCGACCGAGGCAACCTCCCGGATGATCTGGGCTGCGGCGACGAAGTGCACCCTCGCAAGGGCGGCATCCCCCTCGTCCGCAATGGCGAAGAGCAACGCGAGCAGCGCGTCCAAGGAGTCGGCTCGAAACCACCGGCGCGCGTAGTCGAACTTCACGTCCCGCAGCACCGCCGCCCACGGGGCGCGACCCTTGGGTGCCGAATGCAACCTCTGGCGGGCGACCAGCGCCCGGGCCCGCGGCACGGCAGCGGACGAAGTGGCGCCCGTGAAGAGCCGCACCTGTGCAGCGAGGCAGGCGAGCGGGTTTACGTCCACGCCGGCCGCCTGGAGGCCGGCGTCGGCCGCGACGTCCAAGGTGGCACCGAGGCCCACGAAGGGGTCAAGGACGCGGGTGCCGGGTGGGCAATACAGGCCGAGGAGCCGCTCCACGAGCGCCCGTGGCAGCGTGCCGTACCAGCGGTAGACCTGATCTCCCCCCCGGCCGTCGAAGGACCACACCGACGAGAGAAGAGCGTGGAGGGGACGCGCCCCTTTCTCCTGCCCCTTGGCGACCTTGGTCCTTTCCACAGGCGCCTCAG
Organism: Anaeromyxobacter sp.; assembly: GCA_035541675.1. Taxonomy (GTDB): domain Bacteria; phylum Myxococcota; class Myxococcia; order Myxococcales; family Anaeromyxobacteraceae; genus Anaeromyxobacter. The sequence goes on from DATKMW010000118.1 coordinate 29,978, forward strand.
TGGGAGTGAGCTCCGGGAACAACAAGCGTTCAGTCGGGCGCATGTTCATCTCGCAAGGCCCAGTTGCCGTCACGGTAGTTGAAGTGCTTCTCGAGGAGCTGGCGGCGGTGCGAGTCCAGGAGCCGGATGTCATCGAGCGATTCGATCAGCTCGTTGATCGCCCGGTCTCCACGGGCGATGGCGCCCCTCGCCCGCTCCATCATGCGGGGTTGCAGGTCGACGTACAGCCGCTGGAGGAGCTCGTTGGGGCTCAGGGGCCGCCCCTCGCGCCGGAGCACCTTGGTGATGGCGCGGGTGACCTCCTCGGTCGTGAGAGCGCTGTCGCGCCGGGCCTTTTGGAGCCGTGTCCCGTCGGCCTTGAACGAGAGGATGAAGTCGCCGATGACGGACCCATTGCGTCGGCTCTGAGCAGTGTGCCGGTAGGTCTCGATTCCGCTCTGGAACACGACGCCGCCGGGCGGCAGGTCGAAGCCCGCCTTGGCGGCTGCGACGAGCAGCGAGCCCCAGGCTCGCGGTTCCCGGTTGTTGAACGTCATCACCATGAAGCCACCCGGCTTGAGCACCCGCGAGCACTCTCCGAAGCACCGCTCCAGCAGCACCTGGTAATCCTGCGCGCTCTTCGCCCCGGGGAACCTCTTGCGAGCGATGACCGCCTCCTCGCGGTCGTCAATGACGCGTCCCATGCCGAGCTCGGGCAGCCAGACCGCCCAGAAGTTGCTCAGGTCCGCGTAGTGAACGTTGCTACCGTAAGGCGGGTCCGTGATGATGACATCGACGCAATGCGGTCGGAGCGGCAGCTTGGTCGAGGAACTGCGGGCCACGTGGTACGCCGGGGCGTCGCTCTTGAGGAGCGCCCCGGGCTCGGCGCACTCGGCGGGAGGTGCGCCGGGCAGGTTCGCCAGGTAGTCGCGCTTTCCGCGAAGCAGCGCCTTGAAACGCCGGTCGAACTCCTCGGCGACGTTGGTCTCCAGGAACACCGGCGGCAGCCAAAACCCCGGCTTTGCCCATTCCAGCGGCCGGTTACCGCGCCACCCCGGGTTCCGGGTCACCATCCGGTTGGCGTAGCGTAGCGTTGCGCTGAACGCGAAGAGGAGCCACGGCCGATGCACCTCCGGGGTCTCCACTATGGCCGCCTTCAGCTCCGCGAGCGCCAAGAGGAGCCGCGGCGTGAAGAGCTGCCGGAACTGAACGATTCCCTTGCTGAACAACGCACTCTCCCGCTGCATGTTGCAGTCGGGGATGGCGGCGTCGGGGATCCACAGCCCCTGCCGTTCCGCGTCGGCGAGCACGGCGGCAAGCGTCACCGCCAGCGCACGATCCTCTGCAGAGGCCTCGTCCAGCCGCTCGCCGCAGCGCCCGCACCTGTAGAGAACGCTCATGACCTCGGACGCGGTGTCGTGCTGCGGGCTGAAGCGAACCCGGGTCTTGCACCCGGGGCAGTACCAAGCGCCGACGCCCGCCTTTCCGGCGGCGGAGACATGGAAGGCCTTACCGCACGCCGAGCATGGCGCGAGGCTGGAGACCTCAAACCAGAGCACGTCGGCCTGGTCGTGGCAGCCGCGGCAGGTCGTCGAGAACAGCCGGCGCTGGCGCGCCCAAAAGCGCTTCATGACCGCGGCGTGGGCCCGGGCGAGGCCGGCCAAGTCGACGTCGCCCAGCTCCATCCGCGTCACGTTGACGGCGATGGGGTTGAGGTCGAAACCAGCTACCCGGCGGCCCTGCAGCACGCCCTCGACCAGAGTCACGCCGCCACCGCAGAATGGATCGAGGATGAGATCCCCCGGACGGGAATAGTGGCGCACCAACTCCGCGAAGACGGAGTAGGGCCGGCGCGCAAAGTACCTGTGCATCCGATAGACGGGGCGATGCGGCAAGGCCTTCACCGCCTCGGCCAGCGGGGGCACCGACTTCGGCGGCCGGTCGCGACGGTCGGCGGCGTCACCGCTCGTCGGGTCGTTCGCCACCAAGCTGCGCTGTCGCATCGTGCCTCTGCCCGGACCTGTGCTCCGATGACATGCTACCGCCCAGTCCGGGGCAAGTAGCTTAGTCGAACGGGCTGACAACCAGCTCCGCGGTCCTTCACCTTTCTCCACGCCGCGCCACCGCCTCACCGCCGGCTCGTCCTCGGCGCACCCCATTGCCCGCCCCGACGTCCCCGCAAGCCCGGCCACCTCCACCTGCGGGTGGTCGGCATTTCGCGTGAATCTCGTCCCGCTTCCTCATGTCGAGCACCCTTCCCTCGCCTGGAGCGCTGCCTTGCGCTCCCGGCGGTGGACTTGGCCGGCGGACGATGCAACCCGTCCGGCCGGAACTCCCGGATGCGGTCACACCTTCCGGAACCCGCATGCGGCTGCTGCTCCCACGTGGCGAGATCGCGACAGACCGGCCTTGGCCGTCCCGCGAGTGCACCGGTGGCGTCTGTCCGGCCTGTCGCGACCCATCCCGGCAAGAGACGGGGGACCGAATGCTACATTGAGTGCGATCGCAGGTCAGCGATTGGCCGGCGGGACTACGCCGTCCGCTTGGGTTTGCCCGAGCAACCGGTCTGCGGCTCGGCGAGGCGTTCGCTCTTGACCGAGACGACGTCGACCGTCATGCCGGGATCCTCGAGGTTCCGGCACGGGAAGCTCGGCAAAGCGCGCTTCGTGCCGCTCCACGACTCGGCCTCCGATGCGCTGGATGGCCTTGTTCCTCGCCCTTCGAGCGCAGCGCTTGCGGGGTCCGACGGGGGTTTCGAGGTTGTCGAGCCTGGAGCCCATGATCCAGTGCAGGGCGTCCCGAGGGCATCGCGGGTGAGTGGAGCTCACGCCGCAGCGCGGCCCGCCGCGCCGAGCACCCGCGATCGGACGACTCGCGTCAGCCCGGCGATGACCAGCAGCACCGCCAAGTACACGACGATCTGGGCGCCGCTGGGCCGGTCCGTGTATCCAACGAGCGCATGCAGGACCCGACCCGGGAGCCCGTCTTCCGGCAACCACCTCGAGGAGTCCCAGGCGGTGGAGGTCCACACCTCCAGGTAGCCCGACTGCTGGACGAAGGCGACCGCCTGCGCCGCCAGGCCGGCGGCCAGCAACGTGATGAGCGTAGAGGTCACCGCGAACAGCTTCCGAACGGGAACCGCCGTGAGCCCCAGGTAGAGAAGCGTGGACACCAGCGCTCCACCGAGCAGCCCGATGGCACCGCCCACCACCATGGTGTTGGTGCCGGTCCTCCCGGAAACGGCGATGCCGTAGAGGAAGAGCACGACCTCCGCCCCTTCCCGGAGGAGCGCGACCCCGCAGATCACCGAGACCACGATGAGCGGCCTCTCCCCGGCGGCCACTGCGGCCCCGAGCCGGCTGGCCCTGTCGGCGATCTCACGACCGTGCTTCGCCATCCAGGTGTTGTGCCAGGCGAGCATCACCACGGCGAGCGTGAGGACCGCCGCGTTGAACAGCTCCTGGCCAGTGCCTTGCGCCAGCGCCGCCAGCCGATCCGCGAGCGCCGCGACGACACCGGCCCCCGCGACCCCGGCGGCAACCCCCAGCGCTGCCCAGGCTCCTCGACGCCGGACCCCTCTGGTCGCGGCAAGGACCACGCCAACGACCAGGCCCGCCTCCAGCATCTCCCGGAACACGATCAAGGCGGTCGCGAGCATCTGGCCTCAGTCGGCGACGACCTCGCCCTTGGCGGTGTCCTCATGGTACTCGCCGACGAAGGGATACCTGCCCCGCTCCAGCGGCCGGATCCTGACCGAGCCCGACTTGCCGCCAGCGATCACCTTCTCCACCTTCAGGGCCGGGGAGTCGAACTCCTCGGCCGTGGGATCCTGGTTGGTGATGTCGAGCCGCGCTGGCCTTCCGGCCGGGACGTGGATCTCCGAGGGGCCGAACCGGTGGTCCCGGATGGTCACGGCAACGACGGTCAAGTCATCGCCGCGGACGGTGCCGACCGCGAGCATCCAGGCGACCAGAGGGACCGCGACCGCCGTGCCCATGCGCTTCGGGCGCACGCCGCGCACTACTTCTTCTCCTTGCTCGGATAGGCGAAGGTCCACTCCACTACGATCGGCTTCCACCACCCCGGAACGCCGGTCGCGCGATCGACGTGACGGTAGAACCCCTTCGCCGACGGCGGGAGGATCGTGTACCTCAGGTGATAGGTACCAGGGCCTCCCATCCGTACGTTGTTGGCATAGTGCGGGCCGTCGGCGGCGGTCATGGGCGCGAGCGTGCCGGTCTTCTTGAAGCGGCTCCCCTCCTTGGTGAGGGAGTAGCGGATCGTCAGATAGGGGATCCAGGCGTCCTCGGCGAAGCCGTGCTTCTCCGCCGTCGTCGCGTGAACGTCCGCCTCCAGGTGGACGGCCTCGGGCCCCATTTCCATTCCCGGAGGCATCCGGTCCATCTCGATGCCCAAGAGGTAGTTGGGCACGATCTGCATCCCTTCCCTCTCGACCGGCTCGCCAACGTAGAACTCGGCGGCTTGCGCCGGCAGCGCGGCCAGGAAGCCGGCACTGCAGGCGAACACCAGGACGCCACTGAACCGCATGCGCCAACTCCTCGCGTCGCTGAGGGCTCGACACCCAACCACGGGCCCCGATCGGGTTCTTTATGCGACGTTGTCGCAATATCCCTAGCTCGGCGGGCGCTCGCCAGTCAACGGGCCAGAACGCGGCCCACTCTCGAGCCGCAGCGCCCGTCCAGCTCTCACGCGCAGGTGACCACCTCTCCAGACCCACCGAGGCGCTCGACAATGGCGACATGCGACATGTTTCGGCACCCATCGGTGACCAGCCATCGGACACCTCGGACGATCCACTCCTACCCAGCGCGACGGCGAGGTTCCCGAGCCTTCTCTGGGGAGAGCGGGCCAACCGCAAGTACCTCGCCAGGCGGAGAAGGACGGCCCCGCAGGTCGCCAAGCTCTGGCTCGCCGCGGCCGAGGCCGAGACCCTCGATGCGCTCGCCCACCTCGCCAACGTGGGCGGCATCGGCTCCACCCAGCTGAACCTGGGAGGAGGCGAGTTCACAGCGAGGTACTGCCCAGGGTCGAGCAGGCCAGAGCCGAGGGTCACAGGGCCCGCCACACTCTGGGGTTTGCGCTGGCCGAGGAGAGAGTCCACGCCACGCTCCTCGGCCAGGCACTGGAGGCGCTGAGGGCGGGCACGCACCTCTCCAGGATGGACGTGCACCGCTGTCCGGTCCCTGGAGACATCGAGTTCGGCGAGCCGCCGGAGAAGTGCCCGATCTGAGGTGCGCTGGCGCAAGTTCGAGAAGATCGGCTGGCACCGGCCGGCGGCCCACGCCTCGCGGGGTCGATGGGCTCACTCGTCCCGACGAGTCCGATCGTCCTTCTCGCCCGGTCGCCGGGAGCCCGTCACGCGACCGCGTGACCTGCCCCAACGTCCGCGCCCCGCGCCGATGCGGCCCCCCGCCGGCGGCTCGGGGCTGGCGCCGCCCGGTGTGCTGTCTCGCTTTTGCTCGCCTTCGGCGTGGAGAGGTGCACAGGGCGCGGCTTGGATCGCGTCATCGGCTCCCCGGAGGACCGAGACGAGTAGAGCCAGCGGATCCTCCACACCGGAGCTGCTGTCGATCGGCAATGCGCGGATCTGTTCCCCACCTGCACATGCGCCAGCTTCCCCAGCTTCACGAGCTTCCGCGCGATGGCCTCCGAGACCCGCAGACCCCGCACCATCTCCGCCGCGGTGAGTCAGCGTGAGGCGCCCCGAGTGCCAGCAACACGTCCGTCACGGTGAGGTAGCCCACCTCCCTCATCCGCTGCCCGTCCCACGTCCGTTCCTCGCGGCGCCCGGCCTGTCCTCTGGGTTGATCCGCATCAAGGCGAAGCGACATCGCGAGCAATTCGGGACGCATCCCGCCGCCCGCCTCGTCGTGAAGGCTGGAAAGATCCAAAGGCGCGTACCTGCCGTTCTCCCGATGAAAGCAGCGATCACTACCCACCAGAGAGAGCTGGGTGCCTGGGAAGCGCCAGACCTCGCGGAGACCACGTGAATCACCCCATGAGATCTCGATGGTTCGGTGAGTGTCGCTGCCCGTTGACCTCGCCGTGGAGCTAGGCCAGAGCACCCGATGACCTTCCACTCCGGGCGCAGGATGGGAGGAAGCCCGTGCTCGACACCATGACCGACCCATCGGGCCTACCGTCTTCCGGTCTCTCCCGGTCTTCCTGATCCCGCTGCTCTGCAGCGTGCCAAGAAGCGTCATAGCGCCAAAGAAAGGGACAATGGATATGACTCTCAGTCGACCCATCGCGTTGGTGGTTTGTGCAGCGGCGCTGCTCATGGCTTGCGGTTCCACGTCCAACTCCTCCTCGTCGCCTTCGTGCGGCAGCGGAGCTCCACCCGACTTCATGTATTCGTGGTCCTGCACGGGCAACAACTGCCCGGACGTCGCCATCATCACCGTCACCTCTCAATCGGGGTCGACGGTGTCGGGGTTTCTCCAACTCTGCGTGGAGTCCGGCCAATGCGGAGAGATGTGCGTTGGCGGTTCGACTTCCCCCGAGACCACCTTCTCCGGAACGGTTTCAGGCAACTGCATCGACGTAACCTCCACCGACGGAACCTGGTCGGGACGGGGCACCGCTAACGGGAACAACATGGAGTTCACCATCACCTCCACCGCCCAGAACTGCTTCGGAGCCCGATCACAAACGGTCACCTTGGGGCACTGAGCGAAGGGCGAAGGCGGATCGAGCGTCTGCTAACAACGCCGTCCGCCTGTCGAGATCCGGGAGGATCTGATCCGCCGCGCTCGTCAACGCTGTGACGGGACGGCCGTACGAACAACTGACAGAGCCTCTCCGTGGGAGGGATTCGCAAGAGGGTCGATGGCGAGTGCAGGAACACCGACCCCATCGGTCTCGCCCCTGTGCTGCCCGGGATCGCCGGACAGCGGTCCGTCAGTCCGCAAAGGTCGCGTCGCCGTAGGCCAGCTTGCCCGTCGGCTGGTAGGTCAGGAGCACGACGCCGCTCGTGGTCGTACGCGACGCGACCAGTGCGAATGCGGTGGGGACGGTGCCCTCCCCGAAGAGGCGCTTCTGCCCGCTGCCTAGCGTCACTGGTGCGAGGACTATGTGCAGCTCGTCCACCAGGCCCTGGCGGAGCAGCGTCTGACCGAACCCCGGGCTGCCATGCACCTGCAGCTCCTTCTCGCCCAGCTCGCGCTTGATGCGCGGGATTTCGGCGACGGGATCGCGCAGGATTGTGGTGCCCTTCCAATCGGAGCTTTCCAGCGTGCGCGAGGCGACGTACTTGGGCAAGCGGTTGAGCGGGCCAGCGATCGGGTCGTTCGGGTCGGTGATCCGCGGCCAGTGGCCAGCGAAGATCTGAAATGTGCGGCGGCCGAGGAGGAAGGCACCGGCGCGGCCAAAAACGCCGACGATGAAGTCGCCGAATGTCGAGTCGGCGAGCGGAATGAACCAGCCACCGTGGGTGAAGCCTCCGGTGGTGTCCTCCTTGGGGCCGCCCGGCGCCTGCATCACGCCGTCGAGGGTCATGAAGGAGGTCATGGTGAGCTTGGCCATGTGGGTTCTCCGATCCGTTCGCTGGGACACAGTCCGTGTCCATCCATACTGCGCAGCGCGCCGAGCACGGGGGCCTCATGTCGACCCAGAAGGGGGCGGCCGCCGGGTTTGCCAATCGGCAGGGACCGGGCGATTCGGAGACGTACGGAACCTCCCGACGAACCTGAACGAGACGAGCGCGCGAAGGCCGGCCCGGTTCGAGGAGTCGCTCGACGGCGTTCGGCCCGTGCGCGGTCGACGCGGCCACCGCGCAAGCGGCCGACGAAGCTCCACGCCGGCAAGGGCTACGACTTCCCGCGTTGCCGCCGGGTCGCGGCAGAGGGGCCTCGAAGCCCAGTTGGGCCGGCGGAACGAGCACGACTCCAGGCGGCCCGGGGGACGTCGGGGCGACGCTCGTAGCGGACGGCCAGGCGGCGGAACCGAAGGGGCCTGGCCAGCGTCCTCTCCGCGACCCCGGCATCGGCCTCTCGGCGGACTGGGACGCGTCGCGATGTTCAACCGCGCACGACCTTTCCCGTCTCATGCTTCCGGCCGGAACTCCACCCTGACCCCTCCAGACCGGATCGACCCTAGCCACCCGGCCGGCGCGAGGCGATTACCTCGCGGGCAGTCGTCCAGCGAATGCCGGGATACCGATCGTTGTCGAGCGGGTCCAGCTTCGCCCGGCCCTCGAACATGTTGTGCATGTACTGCATCCCCTGCCACGCGGGAAACACCTCGTCCCCTCCGGGCGCGAACGTGTGCGCGATCTTGGTGAGCATGCCGAGCGTCCCCAGCCCCCCGGCTCGGAACGGGCGAAACCTCTCTCCCGTCACCTCGCTTGTGACGCTCGCCAGCTCCCGTGCGCTGAGTTGATCCCCGGCGATGCGCAGGAAACGGGGCGTCGACGGATCCAGGGCGGCCCTCGCCGTGAACGCAGCCGTGTCGTCTATGGTGGTGAAGTCCATGCGCTGGTCGGCGCTCCCCCAGTAAAGGACCCGACGCCACCTGAAGAGGATGAGCGGCATCTGCCCGTTCAGCATGTCGGCGAACGCACCGTTGAAGACCGTGGTCGCTGAGATGGGAGCCTGCGCGAGGTGCCGGTGGAACTCCCGGCGCAAGTCCAGATTGCGATTCTGCCCTGATGGAAGCTTGGTGAAGTCGATCGAGTAGTCGGAAGGGATGAACCGTGGCACGCCGGCCTTGACCGCTGCGTGGAGCAGGGCCACCTGCGCGTCCACGATCACGTCCTGCAATCCCTGCAACGCGGACACCACGCAGGATGCCCCCGTGCATGCCGCCGTCGATCCGGCAGGGCTCCGGAGATCCACGCCAGCAATCGTGACGCCTAGCTTCTGCAGTACCTCAAGCCGGTCACGCGGGGTCTCGTGACGGACGAGCGCTCTTACGCTGGCTCCCCGTTCGACCAGGGCTCTCGTGATGCGTCCACCGAGACTGCCGGTAGCTCCGGCCACGACGATGACTGAGTCTTGCATTTCACCGAGGATAGAGAGCAAGCGGACGCGGGGCAATCGGGCTCGCGGGGGCGACCTGCTTGCCGCGGAGCGCCTCCACGGGGAGAGCGAGGTGCCCCCCCGGATCGCACGGTTGAGGGTGACGAGCCGGAGACCCTCGGCGCCCCCGACCGGATCATGTCGTCGGTGCGGTCCGCGATCGCGTCGAGGCGCCCTCCCCCAGCCGTGCTCTGCTTCCATTTCTTCTTCCGGTTGCTGATGCCGCGATAGGCGCCGCAGGACGTCACGGGGCGGTCCATGTCAGCGACCCCGTTCAGAAGGGCGCCCAGCGGCCATCAGGAGGGCGGCAAGGCTCTCCCTTTCTGGGCCGCCGCATGGCGCCGGGCCGTGCAACTCCGGCGTGGCCACCAGGTGACTCCCCCGCGCCTGGACGCCAGGGACCCTCCCCGCGTCACCGTCGTGCACGTCGCCCCGGGGTTCCGGCCACCTGTCCGCTTCCCGCGCTCATTTCGACGAGGGAAGCTCCGGGTTCTCCGGGTAGTGTCGCGCCAGGCAATCGGGACACATCGCGTGCGTGACGTCCACCACTCCGCGGTCGTGCAGGTACACCTCGATACCCTTCCAGTAGCCCTCGTCGTCTCGCACCTTCTTGCACCAGGCGCAAACGGGGAGAAGCTTCTCCAGTTGGCGGATGGAGGCCAGGGCGCGCTGCACCCGCATCTCGAGCACCGCCTCGCGCATTCGAAGCTGGCGGACCCGCGCAGCCGCGCCCAGCCCCACGGCGGCGAGCACCAGCACCATCACCAATGCCCGGAACCAGGGCATGTCGGTCAAGCGGGCACGTTGCTCGATCGGCAGCACGGCCGCCTCGCCCCAAACCCCGTGGGCCACCCGGGCTTCGACCTGAAACAGGTACTTCCCTGGCGGGAGGTCGGTGTAGCTGGCGATCCGCTCGTCGGCGGCGTCGATCCAGGCTTGATCATGCCCCTCGAGCTTGTACTGGAAGCGGATGCTCCCCTGCGCGGAGAACGCCAGCGCCGCGTATCCGATGGTCAACCGAGCGGTTCCGGGCCCGAGAACGATGCCTGCCGACCCGGGTCGTTCCGCTCCGTCCACGACCACCCGGTCGATGACGACCGGCGCCACGGCTGCGGGTCTCAACCGGCGAGGATCGACGACGGAGACACCCTTCACCGTCGGGATCCAAAGCCGCCCGTTCTCTGTGCGCCACCCCGATGGCTGGACTCCCCCGTTGCACTCCCGCGATCGCATCCCGTCGTCGACACCGTAGGCTGAGGACGTCACGGTGGTCGCCTGACCATCCAGCACCGCCTCGACTCCGGTCCGGTCGACGCGAAACACTCCCTTGTTGGAGGTCAGCCAGAGGTGGCCGATGCCGTCGTCGAGGATCCGCCAGATGACGTCGTCGAAAAGCCCCTGGCGCGTGGTGACCCCTCGGAGGCTACCGGCACGCCAGCGCCAGAGACCCGCGCCCAGGGTCCCGATCCAGACGGTGCCGTCGCGATCGGCGAGAAAGTCGTTCACGTCATGGCCTGGAGGAAGACCACTCACCGGCTGGAAGTGCCCTCCCGGCTCCCTGCGATATGCACCCCGGTACTCCAGCCCGGCCCACAGCGCGCCGTCGGGGGCCGAGGAGAGGACGTTGACCCTCACGCCGGCGGGAAGGCCACGGTCGTCGTCCGGGACGAGCTTCGCGCCCTCGAGCCGGAAGAGCCCCTGAAAGGTCCCGGCCAGGACGGTCCCGTCCTGCTCCACGGTGAGCGCGCTCACGGACCGACCCGGAGCGGGCGAGACGACTGGAGACAGCGCGCCGTTCCGAAACTTGGACAGTGCGCCGTCGAGGAAGCCGACCCACAGCGTCCCTCTTCTGTCGTCCGCGAGCGAGATCACGGGTCGCCTCCCACTCACGACCGTGCGCAGGCGATTGAGATCTCCCCCCGCGGCCAGGCTCAGGCCGCCGTAGGTCCCGACCCACAGGTTGTGGTCTGTGTCCTCCAGCACCGTGGTGGTCACTTCGTGCGGGAGCCCTTCCTCGACGCCGAAGGTCACGAAGTCCCCGTCTCGAAGCCTCTCCAGCCCTCCGCCTTCCGTTCCAGTCCAGAGGTTTCCTTCCCTGTCCTCGGTGATTGCCCAGGTGCGCAACGGTTCCTCGCCGCCTCGACGGACGAACCGCTCGGCCTTCCCTCTCGTCAGCCGCAGGAGCCCCTCGTCGCAGCCGAGCCAGACGTTCCCGTCCCGGTCGAGAAAGAGCGAGTGGACCTCGGCCGGCACGTTCTCGGTGGCTCCGAGGAACTCCACCCGTCCGTCGCGCGCCAGCCGCGCCAGACCCCTCCCGTCGGTGGCGAACCAGACGCCGTCTCCGTCCTCCGCGATCGCCGTCACAATCACGCCGCGTAGCTCGGCCGGGCCGACACGAATCGCCCCGCCTTCCAGGACCGCAGCGCCTCCGTTGGTGCCAATCCAGATCCGGCCGTCGCGGAGCCGAGCGAGCGTTTTCACCTCGGCCGAAGGCAGGCCGTCTTCGGGGGTGAACACCCGTAGCTCTCCTCCGGCCACCCGCGCCAGGCCGCCCCGCGTGCCCACCCAGAGGGTGCCCTGACGATCGTCGAGGAGGGAGGTGATCTGCTGGCTGGGCAGACGAGCCGAGAAGGAGGCTGCTTCCAGCGAGCCGTCCTCCAACCGGTAGACCCCTGCGTTCATGGTACCGATCCAGATCGCGCCCCTGGCATCCTCGGACAGCGAGTAGACCAGGTTGGATCCCAGGACTGGTGCGGTGCGTCGATCGTAGACGGCGAACCGCGTTCCGTCGAAACGGGCCAGCCCCTCGTCGGTGCCAATCCAGAGGTCGCCGCGCCGAGAGGACAGGAGTGCGCGGACCGAGTTCTCCGGCAAGCCCTGACGATCGGTGAAGCGGTCGTGAACGTACTGCGTCAGGGCGCGGGTGGGGTCCAGCGCCGTCGAGGTACCAGGCGCCAGCGCGAGCAGCACCAGGAGAAGGGCGGGTGCCCTGCCCGCCCAGGGAGGAAGTGCTCGGCGGCGAGGAGCCGAGTGAGGGGTCATGTTTGCTGCCCGGGCCATGAGGTGTAGTCCCTCATCGCGCCACAACGGCAGTCGGCTCGCCTGCCGCGGGTCGGGATCGATGGGAGGGGGCGAAGGCCATCCCAACCTATGGAAGACCTGGATCCTCACGCGTTGGCTTCGCTTCCGGCAGGCCCGTCCGGTCGGGCCCGCGAGAGCAAGTGGTGCAGCGGGCGTGCCTACCCCATTGATCGCTCCCTCCTCAGGAGCCTCGTCGTGGCCGGGCCCTGGCGCGCGCGTGGTTCCGCAGGGGTCGGAGGGACCCAGGTTACCCGCTACCCGGAGTCGAGACGCTAACCCGGCTGGCGCTCTCGCGGCATTCGACCTGGCCCAACATGTCGTGGGCAAGGCCATAAGGGGAGACGGCCAGGCGCCGGGTTGGAGGCGAGCCTTCCGAGGCTTCCCTTCGCGCCGCTCCGCCTGCGAGCTCGGGATCGAAGCCTCGGGCGACCTGCGACGGCGGAGCCGACCGGCACCCTCCCTCAGCGGCGCACCCATCTCGATCCCTCTCGTGCGATGAGGGACACCCGATGCCTTGTGCTGCGCCACCCAGCGAGCGACGCAGGGGGAGTCCCGCATCTGCCGGGGAGCCCGAGCTGGCGGATCTGCTGGCAGCGTACTTCCCGGGACGGTCGCGCGGCTGGCTCTCCCGGCGCGCTCCGGCTTGCACGCGAAGCGAGGAACCTGCCCTCCGAGACGGAGGCGTGGACTCGCTGGGCGGGCGCTCGCACTCCTCACCCTCTCGAGAGCCCCCGCTTCCAGTTGTGGGCGTGGAAGGGGCAAACAGGCCGGGAACGAGGACCGATGGGCCCTCGGCGTTCGGGCCGTCCATCGGGTAGCTCACCACTCCCTCACACTGCGCTCCGAGAGGTTCCACATGCGCGAGCGCGTGAAGAGGCACATCCTGGCAGGCCACCCGCGAGCACCTCGCCTTCCGCAGGCAGGCGTTGAGCGACCTCGCCGTGATCCTCTGCACGGCTCTGGCAGGCCGCAGAGGACCGGAGGGACCCCCCGCTCGCTTGCCCGGTCATGGTCGCCCTTGCCCGACCGCCGTGGGGAGGAAGCGGACAGGTCGCGATCGCGAGCCAGTCACGGGGTCGACTGGCCTTCCTCAAGGACGAAGTGGACGGCTTCTCCCTTGAGATCGTCGGTGAACGACCTACGCGGCCTCGGATGCCGCCATAGCTGACTTCGGCTCCTGATCCACCTCGACCACCGTGGCTGCCTCGCGGCTGGTACCTCCAAAGCCGGATCCTTGCTCGTCGCGCCAACGCATGCCACGCTGGTGGCGCACTCGCGTGAGCCATGGGGTAATCCCCCGGAACGCTCGGTGTCGTCTCCGTGTGGAGGCGATGCCCGCGCCGACCGAGATTTCACGCGCAGGAGTGTCTCGAGCCCATGCAACCTGCGGACGAAAAGCGATCCCACCCCCGCTGCAAGGCGGAATACCCGATCCAGATCCTCCTTCCTTCGTCCAGCGACGAGGGTGATATCGTCGTTCCTGGGCGGACGACGGACATCAGCACCTCCGGGCTCGGCTTGACCCTCGATTCCCCCGTCCGGCACCCCTCCACCACCCTGCGCCTGCGCCTGGACGCCGGGCACCCCTTGCCCGCCCTGGAGCTTCCTGGACACATCGTCTGGAGCGCTGCCAGCGACCATGGCGCCACCAGCCAGTGCGGGATTCGCTTCGCGCCCCTCAGCTCGGACCAGTGCTCTGCCTGGGATAGCCTTCTCTCCCGCCACGACCCAGGACCGCGCCCCCTGCGAAGGGAAGACCTGATCCCGCGCACCGCGCTCCAGACCGAGCGGGGCGATCTCACCCGCGCCTGGCTGTCGCAGCGACTGGGAGTCGACCTCGAGCACGTCGCGACCTTCTCCTTCGACGCTCGCACCGCGAACAAGAACATCGAGAACCTCATCGGTGCGTGCCAGGTTCCGCTCGGGATCACGGGTCCCTTGCTCGTCAACGGGACGGATGCACGTGGGCTCTTCTACGTGCCCTTCGCCACAACGGAAGGGACACTGGTCGAGACCTACCAGGCCGGCATGATGGCCATCTCCAGGGCTGGCGGTGCCACGGTCCACGTTCTCAACGACCGAGTGGACATCACCTCCGCGTTCATCCTCGAGGATCTCTCGCACGCGATCCGATTCGCCCGCTGGCTGGGTGAGAACTTCGACCGCATCAAGGCCGCGGCCGAGCAGACCACCCGTCACGGCGAGCTCGTGGACCTGAAGGCGCAGGTCCTCGGTCGTCGCGTGCTGGCCTCGTTCGCTTACACGACCGGCGATGCCATGGGATTGAACATCATCACCATCGCGACCGAGCGGGCTTGCGCCTTCATCATGGAGCAGTATCCGGCCCAGAAGTACTTCCTGCGGTGCAACGCGTCGGCCGACAAGAAGCCGTCCTCCCTGAGCCTGCATCGCTGCTACGGCAAGGAAGTCGTGGCCGACGCCACCATCCCGCGGCGAGTCCTGCGCCGGTACTTTGGCGTCACTCCGGAGGAGGTCAACGAGTTCTGCTACACGGGCACGATGGGCAGCATCCAAGCCGGCATCATCGGGTTGAACGCTCACTTCGCAAATGGCCTGGCCGCCATCTATCTTGCCTGCGGCCAGGACATCGCACAGGTGGTCAATTCTGCCATCGGGATCGCCACCGCCGAGGTAACGTCCCTCGGGGACCTGTACATGAGCGTCAAGCTCCCGAGCCTGATCGTGGCCACCGTGGGAGGTGGCACCCAGCTCGCCACCCAAGGTGAGTGCCTGCGGATCATGGATTGCTACGGCCAAGGCAAGGCCAGGAAGTTCTCGGAGATCATCGCCGCTTCCCTCCTGGCGGGGGAGCTGGCGATCTGTGCGGCGCTGGCCAGCGGCCGCTTCGTCCAGGCCCACATGAGGAAGAGGATGGCGGCGAGGGCCTAGGGACCGTGCTCGTGGCGGATCGCGACAATTCGGTGCGCCTCGGGGCGCCCGGCCGTACAAGGGGGGAGGGTCAAGGTGGGCCTCAGACCGAGGCGCCACGTCAGGGGTGTCGCTGTCTCGAGTTCGCATGCAGCCAGGCACCGGAGAGCCTATGGCGCGAGTCAAGGGAACCGACATCGTCTCCTTGAGAACTCTCATCCGGCAGCAGGGGCTTCAGGCGGAGCAGGACTTCCTGAATCGCCTTCCCGTCGCGCTGCGCGGGATCTTCCTCGAGACCAGCCCGATGACGTGGAATCCGGTCGAGCTCCAGGCGGAGCTGTACGAGGTGGCCGCATCGTTCCTGTACCCGGAGTCCGGATCCGTAGCAGAGATGCACAAGGTTCTGGCGCGGATGTCGTACTCCAGCGTCTACAGGGTGTTCGTTCGAATCCCCACCGTCGACTTCATCGCCAAGCGCGCTGCCAGCGTGTGGCGGAGCTACTACGACACCGGCGAGGCCGCCACCGAGAACGCGACTGGCACCAGCCTGGACTTCGTGGTGAGGCACTTCCCTGGGTTGCCACGCGCGCTGCGGGAGGCCACGACCGGTCACCTCGCCGCCCTGCTGGAGTTGACTCGCGCCAAGGCTCCCGTCATCCGTCCGCCGCCCCACAACCCGGAAGCGTGGGTGTGGCACGTCACCTGGGCCTAGGTCCGACGCCGGACGGCGTATCAGCGTCCCGTTCACGACCACGCGAGGGTGGAAGTCGCCTCGGAGCATGCCTCGACCGGGAGCCTCTCGCCGGTCACCGGGGAGGCCAGCGCGCGACGGCCCCCGGGGGCGAGGCGCCGGATGGCACTGCGCGTGGTCCGGCGATGGTCGGTCGGGATCACCTGGGGGCCGCGAGCTCAACCCAGCGTTTCTGACAGGCTCGGTCGAGTGCGAAGGGATGGAGCTCGACGCGAATCCACCCGTCGTCGCGAGATTCCACCCTCCGGGTCAGGCACCACATCTCCAGGGGTTGCGGGGGGTGGAGCAAGGTGACTCGCACGAGCTGGTGCTCCGGGATCTCCTCCGTTCCCGTGACCACCAGGGCGTCGGGATGGATGGCGATGGCGACGCAGTCGATGAGCCTCTTGCGGAGGGTGACCTTGGCCGGGATCGATATCGATTGCGGTTCGACCTTCGGGCCCGGCGAGCAGGGTACCGTCACCTCTTCGTGCGAAGCAGCGGGGCTCTCCTTCTCGAAGGAGGCGACGAACTCCGGGATGGTGGGGAGCAAGCGGGCCAGCGAAGCGCGCTCCTCGTCGCTCTTCAACCCAGGGAGGTCCCCCAGATCCTCCGCGGTGACTGCCGGCAGTCGACCGAGGTGATCCACGACTCGATCCGAGGTGGCCACCAGCTCAGGGAACGGACCGAAGGAGGCGACGCCGTCGCTGTGGTGGACGGCGATGACCTCCTGGATGAGATCGGGGAACTTCCAGCTCCGCGCAAGTGCCGCGCCGATGGCAACGTGGTGGCGCTCCGCCAGCTGGTCCAGGGCGTCGACCTGGACGGCGGGACGGGCTCCGGCGTCGCGCCAAGACGACTCGATCGCCCGCAGCACCACGATCTTCCCGAAGTCATGTAGCAGTCCCAGCAGGAAGGCGTGGCTGCTCGGCAGGCGGCGAAGCTGCGCGAGCTCCTGGCACACGGCCGCCCCGGCCAGCGCGTCGATCCAGTAGCGCCGGCGAAGAGGTGCCAGCGGGCCGGACGCGAGCGCGCGTGCCGCCAGGCCCGAGGCCAGCGCCAGGCGCAGGACCTGGTGCGCGCCCACATGCGTCACGGCCTGGGTGAGCGTCTCCGCGGGCTGAGCTCGCCGGTACATGGCCGAGTTCGCACACCTGAGGACGTCCGCCGCCAGCGCCGAGTCCGCACCGACGGCGCGAGCGATTTCGGCCAGGTCCGCGCGCTGCGCCACCAGTTCCTGGATCTTGGCGGCGACCGCAGGATACGCGGGCACCACGTCGTCGCCCGACGGGAGGCGGAGGGAGATCTGGCGTTCGAAGGCCTGCACCCACGATTCGATCCCGGGCCTGCCCTCGGCGTCCGCACCTGGGTCGCTATCTGCGGCGCGCACCTGCACGACGGGGACCTCCGCGCTGGTTATCGGCCCTGGCAATGGGCTACCTCGTCGGACCAACAGGTCAGGGAGTTGAGCACGCGGCATGCCAGGTACCCGGTCTCGCACCCCCCGGGATCGCCAGCGCAAGGCCCGCGCCAGAGCCCGGTCGTCCGCTACCCGGGTCGACCCAAGGGGTAAGTCTTTACTCCCCTGGCACGAGGCGATCGGGGCGGGAAGAGACGCTCCTGGAAGCCGAGGGAAGCCCTGCGTTCCTGCGAGTCCGTGTGACCGGGTGGTCGCTGGCCAGGTCCCTCGTGGCGGGCCGTTGACTACCCGGCACCGTTGACCGCTGGTGCAAGACGGTCCGCCCCCCGGGAGATTTCGATCGCTCGCATCCCAGCCGCTCGGTCAGGCCTGAGCTGTCTCTTGACGGACGGGCAGGACAGGTGCCTTGCTCGCCGGATGCCCCAGAGCACGGTGCCCAGCGAGCTTTCACGGACTTGGCCCCCCACCGCGGAGGAGCTCGCCGCAGGGAACCCGGAGCGCTCCCGGCGCACCTTCGTGCTCACCGCGAGCCTCTACCTGCTCATGCTCGCGTACGCGATATCGGTCACGATGCTGGGCCCCCTGATCCCGGCCCTGCGCAGCGAGTACGGCCTGACCCTTTCTCAGGCTGGTCTCATGACCACGCTCCAGGGGGTAGGCGGATCGCTCAGCGTCCTGGTGGGAATCCTTGTGGCCGATCTGGTGAAGCGGTCCACCTCCACCCTGGTGGCCTTCGCGATCTACTGCGCCTCGGCGTTGCTCGTCGTCGTGCTGCCCCACTACCAGGTGCTGCTGGTCGCGTTCTTCCTGATCGGCGCGAGCACACGGCTCCTGGATTCGCTCGTCAACGCGTACGTCGCCGACATCCACCAACGGCATCGAGGGTTCTACCTCAATCTCCTCCACGCTTCCTTCGGGGTGGGCGCGTTGCTGGGCCCCTCGCTGTCCGTGTTCGTCCTCCACCTGAACCTCCGCTGGAGCGGCGTCTTCGTCAGCCTGTCGGCGTTCTGCCTTTGCGCTCTGGCCTTCTTCGTGTTCGCCCAGAGGGGCTTCCGACGGGGTCAGCTGGCGGCGGTACCGGCGGCGGCCGGGTCCACGCCGCCGGCGGCCCGACCCGGCGACCTCGCCGGCGTGCGACCGCCCGGAGCCGTGAGCCCGTTCGCGGGGTTCACCCTGCTGAGGGACGGCAGGGCACTGGTCCCGTGCCTGCTGGGGTTCCTCTACGTGGGCTTCGCAACAGGGCTCTCGGTCTGGGTGCCGTCCTACATGCACCAGGTGTTCGAGCGGCCCGCGCTGCAGGCGAGCCTCCCCGTGTCCGCGCTGTGGGTGGGCACCATCTCGGGGAGGATCGTGTTCTCCTTCCTCTCGCGGGCCTATCGCGTCCCCGCGCTGCTCGCATTTGGCAACACCCTGGCCGCGACGGCCGCCTTGCTCGCCATCTTCGCCAACACCTACTGGACCCTGACCATCGGCCTGATGGCTATCGGGTTCTTCGTGGGGGCGACCATCCCGCTTGCCTACTCCCTCCTCAGGGAGACCTACCCCGAGAACGGAGGCGCGATGTCGTCGGCGCTCACCTTCTTCAGCACCCTGGGGCTCATGACCATCCCGTGGGCGGCCGGATTCGTCGCCGAGAAGGCGGGGTTCTGGTACGGCCTCTTGACCCTAGGCCTGTGCCCGTGCGGCCTCGCCGTCCTCTCCGTTCGCCTCGCACTGACCCATCGTCAGCTCCCGCCCAGCAAGGCCGTGCGAGAGCACTAGAGGCCTCGTCCCTCGGGCGAGGGCCTCCCTCTGGAGCCGGGTGATGGCGGCCCGGTCGTTGCGCCCCTCCTCGACGACAGGCAGGCCGAGGAGCCCGCCGGAAGCCTCTTGATCCGGCAGGCGCGCGTCGCCGCCCTACTTCGAGCCGGCGCGGCGGTAGGCCTCCTCCATGATCTTCTCGGTGGCGGTGGCGCCGAACCGCGAGCAACCCACCTCGCGGACCTTCAGCGCCATGTCGAGGTCGCGTACGCCCCCGGCCGCCTTGACCTGCACCCGGGAGGACACCGCGTTCCGCATCAGCGCCAGGTCCTCCAGCGTCGCGCCCCCCTTGGCGAACCCGGTGGAGGTCTTGACCCAGTCCGCACCCGCCTCCTCGCAGAGCTTGCACCCGAGGACCTTGTGGTCGTCGTCCAGGTAGCAGTTCTCCAGGATGACCTTCACCCGGACGCCAGCCCGGTGGGCCACCTCCACCACCGCCCGGATGTCCGCCCGCACGTAGTCGCGATCCCCTGCGATGAGCCTCCCGATGTGCAGGACCATGTCGAGCTCGTCCGCTCCGTCGGCGATGGCCCGCTCCGCCTCGAAGACCTTGACCGCGGTGGTGCTGTAGCCGTGGGGGAAGCCCACCACGGCAGCGACCTTCACCTCGCTCCCCTCCAGCTCCCGCTTGCACAGGGTGACGTCCGACGGCGCGCAGCATACCGTCGCCGTGTCGTACTTCCTGGCGACCCGGCAGCCGGCGGCAATGTCCGCCGGGGTGAGCTCCGGGCGAAGGAGCGAGTGGTCGATCATCTTCGCGATGTCTCTCGGCGAGTACGTCATGGTCGTCCCTTCCCGCCCCGGCGGTCGTTCGCGGAAGTGTCCCGGTCGGGTTCTTTCCTGTCAAGGCGGGGAGCTGGCGGCCGCTCGACCAGGAACCGCGGGAGGGATGCCATCCTCCCTGGTCGACGAGCTGCCCCGGGCGCTGCCCGAGCACCGGATGCTCGTCCTCACCCGCGCCGGGATCCGGGCCCCGCCTCGACCTGGGCTGCCCCCGGGGGCCCTGGTCCCGATGGCCGCCAGCGAGGCCGGCCAGCACGGCCACATCCTGGCCGCCCTGCTGTCCAACGGCGGCGTCGCCCACCTCGAGCGCCCGACCCTCGCCAACTCGCTCGCGGTGCGCGCGGCTGCCAGCCGGACCGTGGTCGGCCGCGCCCACCCGCCTTGCTATCGCCACGAGTTCCCCGCCTCTGGGGCATCGCCGACGCGCTCGGTGCCCGCCAAGCTCACCCCGGTCGAGGACGTCGACGGGGTCTACACCGTCGATCCCCACGCTCCGGGCGCGTCCAGGCCGAAGCTAGTCCCCCTGGCCACCACCGCCGACCTGGCGGCTGCCCCGTCCACCCTGCCCTTCGACCGAACGCTCCTCGACATGCTCACCACCGCGAGGAACCTCCGCCAGGTTCAGATCGTGAACGACCTGGTGTCCGGCAACCTCCTGCATGCGCTGCGGGGTGAGCACGTCGGCACCATCGTTCGCGCGACCTGACGGGACGGACGCGGGGCCTGCCCAGCTCGCGAGCGGCCCCTGCACTCCGCACCTGCGGCTTCACCGCTGCAGGGCAGGCCGGTGCGCCCCCACCGCCCTGGTCCTCCCCGGTTTGCTCGCCGAGGGCACCGACGGGCGTACGGTGGATCCGCCACCGGCGGGCCGCCGGGCCACCGCTCCGTGGTGGCCACGATCCCGCCCGGGGAGGCCGGTGTGGTCCTTCCGCGCGGTGGGCAGGTTGCGTCTCAGTCCGCCCCTGGCGAGCCGGGCCTCCCGCCGCTATGGCTAGGCCATGCCCGCGCCGCTAAAGCTGGTCTCCTTCGAGCTGTGTCCTTACGTGGAGCGAAGCCGGATCGCGCTCCTCGAGAAGGACGTCCCGCACGGGGTGGAGTTCATCGACCTCGCTGCCAAGCCCGACTGGTTCCTGCGCATCTCGCCCATGGGGAGGGTGCCGGTGCTCCTGGTGGGGGACCGGCCCATCTTCGAGTCCATGGTGATCAACGAGCTCATCGACGAGCTCCACCCGCGCCCTCCCCTCATGCCCGAGGACCCCCTGGCCCGGGCCGAGGCCCGGGCCTGGATCGTCTTCGCCAACGACGAGGTCATGCCCACCACCTACGCGACCATGGTCGGGCTGGCTGGCGGCGACGGTGTCCCGGCCCTGGAGCGCCAGTTGGCGGACCTCGAGGAGGCGCTGGGGAAGCTGGAGGCACAGATCGGCAGAGGCGGTGGGCCGTGGTTCATGGGCACCCGCTTCACCCTGGTCGACGCCGCCTACGCGCCGTTCGTGAGGCGCTGGCGGGTGGCCGAGGGCTGGGGCCTGCCGGCGCGGCTCCGGCTCGGCGCCTTCCCCGTCCTCTCCACCTGGGCCGCTGCCCTCCTCGACCGCCCCAGCGTCCGCGCCGCCGAGCCGCGCGACTTCGCCGCCAGGACGCGGAAGCTCCACCAGGACCGGGCCGCGCGCCGGGCTCAAGCGGGGGGATGAGCGGCGCAGCCCCAGGGGTGGTGGTCGACCTCCGGACCGGTCAGATCCAGGCGCGCCGCAAGAGCCATGCCTTCACCGCCTGGGTGAGTAGCACGTAGAGGAAGAGGGTGGCGAGCAGGAGCGGCCAGTAGCCGTGGGGCAGCGCCACGAACCCCAGCGCCGAGGCGAAGGGCGAGTAGGGGAGCCAGATACCCACCGCCATGATGATGAGGCTGGTGAAGACGAGCGGCACGCTGGCGCGGCTCTGCAGGAAGGGGATCTTGTTGGTCCGGATGATGTGGATGATCAGCGTCTGCGTGAGCAGGGACTCGACGAACCAGCCGGTCTGGAACAGGGGGGCATGTGCGGCGTCCACCGCCCGGAAGATGAACCACATCATGGCGTAGGTGGTGTAGTCGAACACCGAGCTGCAGGGGCCGATGAAGACGATGAACTTGGTGATCTCCTTCATCGACCAGGGGCGGGGCTTGGAGATCTGCTCCGGGTCGACCTCGTCGGTGGGGATGGGCACCTGGGAGAAGTCGTAGAGCAGGTTGTTGGTCAGGATCTGCAGCGGGGCCATGGGCACGAAGGGGAGCAGCGCGCTCGCCCCCAGCACGCTGAACATGTTCCCGAAGTTGGAGCTCGCTCCCATCCGGATGTACTTGAGGATGTTGGCGAACACCTTCCGGCCTTCCAGGATCCCCTCCTCCAGCACCAGGAGGCTCTTCTCCAGGAGGATGAGGTCGGCGGTCTCCTTGGCGATGTCGGCCGCGGAGTCGACCGAGACGCCCACGTCGGCGGCGCGGAGCGCTGGACCGTCGTTGATGCCGTCACCCAGGAAGCCGACCACGTGTCCCCGGCGCTGGAGGGCGGCCACTACCCGTTGCTTGTGGCCGGGCGCCAGCCGGGCGAAGAGCGTGGTTCCCTCGACCGCCCCGGCCAGCTCCTCTTCGGACATCGTCTCCACCTGGGACCCGAGCAGGACCTGGCCGGGTGGGATGCCCACGTCGCGGCAGACCTTCCGGCTCACCGCCTCGTTGTCGCCGGTGAGCACCTTGACGGCGATGCCGTGGTGGTGCAGGGCCTCGATGGCCGGTCGGGCACTGTCCTTGGGCGGATCGAAGAAGGCCACGTACCCGCGCAGCACCAGCTCCGCCTCGTCGGCCCGGGAGTACGCCTCCTTGGGCTCGAAGTCCCGGTAAGCCACCCCCAGCACGCGAAAGCCCTCGGCGCTGAGGCGCTCGTACTCGATCCGCAGGTCGTCGAAGAGCACCTGCTCCATGGGCAGCTGCTCGCCCCCGTGCTCGAAGAGGGGACAGCGGCGGAACACCTCCTCGGGAGCGCCCTTGCAGATGAGGCGGTGCTTGCCGTCGGGCAGCGCCACCACCACCGACATCAGGCGCCGGCTGAAGTCGAAGGGGATCTCGTCCACCTTGCGGTACTCGGGGATGGGAACCTGGCGCTCCACCTCCCGGTGCGCCAGCACCGCCCGATCGAGGACGTTCTTCAGGCCGGTCTGGAAGTGGCTGTTCAGGTAGGCCATCGCCAGGACCTCGTCGTCCTCCTCGAGCTGCACGTCGCAGTGCCGCTCCAGGACCACGTGGTCGGCGGTGAGCGTGCCGGTCTTGTCCGTGCACAGCACGTTCATGGCGCCCAGGTTCTGGATGGAGTGGAGCCGCTTGACGATGACCTTCTTCCCCGCCATGAGCATGGCGCCCTTGGTGAGGCACACCGTCACGATCATGGGGAGCATCTCGGGGGTGAGGCCGACGGCCACGGCCAGCGCAAAGAAGAAGGCCTCCTTCCAGTCGTGCTTGGTGAGGCCGTTGATGAAGAACACCAGCGGCACCATCACCGCGATGAAGCGGATCATGAGCCAGGTGAACCTGGACACGCCCCTGTCGAAGGCGGTCTGGACCTGCTGGGTCGTCACCGCCCGCGCCAGCGAGCCGAGGTAGGTGCGCTCCCCGGTGCAGACCACCACCGCGGTGCCGCTCCCGCTCTCGACGCTGGTCCCGAGGAAGCAGACGTTGCGCAGGTCGACCGCCGACCGGAGCGAGGTCGGCTCCACGGCCTCGAACTTCTCCACCGGCATCGATTCCCCGGTGAGGGCCCCCTGGACCACGAAGAGGTCCTTGGCAGCGAGCAGCCGGACGTCTGCCGGCACCATGTCCCCGGCGGCCAGGGCCACCACGTCACCGGGGACCAGATCGGCGAGGGGGATCTCCCGCGGGCCGCCGTCGCGGACGGCGGTGGCGGTCACCTTGATCATCGCCCGCAGCTTCTTGGCGGCGGAGTCCGCCCGCGACTCCTGGGTGAAGCGCAACGAGACGCCCAGGAGCACCATCAGGGCCATGACGATGGCGGCGCGGGCGTCGCCGGTCAGCAGGGAGACCACCGCCAGCACCGAGAGCAGGATGACCAGCGGGTTGAGGAGGGCCTTCACCAGGAGCGCCCCGCGCCCGTGCCCCTCGTCCTTGGCCACCGCGTTGGGGCCGTGCTTCTCGAGGCGGGCCTCCACCTCCTCCTGCGTCAGCCCCGCCGGGCGGCTCTCCAGCGCCGCGAGGGCTGCGGCGGCGTCCCCGTGCGCGGCCCGGAGGATCTGCTCGGACAGGTCGCTCCCCGGCGACGCCTTGCGCGCGGGCATGAATCGCTTGGGAAGGATGACGCTGATGGATGGCATGGATCGATCTCCCCGCGCTGCGTGGCCCGCTTGGCCGCGGCCCGCGATCCTTGTTGTAGCGGGATGGAGGATGGGCCGGTAGTACGCTCCCGGCGACACCTGGCGGGCGACCTGGAAGCGATCGTGGACCTCGGCCAGAACCTCCGGGGCGTCGCGCAGCCGCCCGTCCCGCGCTGGTGCCGCTCGTCATCGCGCCCAGGCCGCCTTGATCGTCGTGGCCGGCTCCCGGGCCTCCTCCTGGACGAGGCCGTGCGCGATCGACCGATCGAGCCCGGTGAGGCCCAGGTCCCGTCCTCCCCGTCCTTGTAGCTGACCCGGACGAACGCCGCCAGACCGTGGCACCGATGCTGGTTGGTGCTGGCCGCGAACCCCGCCTGGTCCTGCCCTCAGCCCGGGCGGCGGTCCCGTCGACCCACCCGGCGAGTGACCACGCAGCCGGGGGTGGAGAAGGTGCTGCTCGCCTTCGCGGACACCGAGGTGCTCGACGCCTCCCTCTCGGCCTGCTTCTTCGTCCGCTACACGGAGCACACCATCCCGGACCGGCTGAAGCTGCTGGCCGAGCTCCAGGGCATCCGGAACCGCGGCTGGCCGTCGACGACCAAGAGCACGAGGACGGCGTGCGCTGCGTGGCCGCCCCGGTGCGGGATCGGAGGGGCTCGGTCGTCGCCGCCCTGAGCATCTCGGGCCCGACCATCCGCCTCACCCAGGGCCGGATCGAGGCCTGCGGCTCCTGGTGTGCGAGGCGGCCGAGGAGATCTCCCGGCTCCTCGGCTGCCCACCCGCGGTCCACCCGGCCGCGGCGTCCGAGCGCCGCGGGCGGAGCGCGAGGACGCTAGCGCAGGGCCATCACCACCGCCCCGGCGACGATGAGCACGGTGCCGGTGAGGGTCTTGGGGTCCGGTGGCTCCCGCAGGAACACCAGGGCGAGGACCACCGCGAACACCACCCCCAGCTTGTCGACCGGGGCCACCTTCGAGGCCGGGCCCAGCTGCAACGCACGGTAGTAGCAGAGCCAGGAGGCGCCGGTGGCCAGCGCCGAGAGCACCAGGAAGACGAGCGCCCGGGTGGGCAGCCTGAGCGGGTTCTGCCACTCGCCTCGCGCCGCCACCACGGCCCCGGCGAAGGCGATCACCACCCAGGTCCGGAGGAAGGTGGCCAGGTTGGAGGGGATGCCGCTCACACCCACCTTGCCGAAGATGGCGGTGAGCCCGGCGAAGAGGGCCGAGCCCAGGGCGTAGGGCATCCAGGAGGGGAGGAGCGTGCGCATCCCCGCATCCTCTCACGTCGCCGCGGCTCCCCCGCTGCCGACCGCGCCGCCCGCCCCAGTTCCCTAGTGGTGCCAACCCCCGTGGCCCGGGGCGGTGCGGAAGTGGCTGGGGTGCGGCCCGCCCACGCCGGTGCGGTAGTACGCGGGCGCCCTGGCCCAGCCGTGCGAACCCCAGACGCGCGGCCCCACCCAGCCGTGGTAGCCGCCCCAGCCACGCCAGTGGCCCCAGCCCCAGTAGCCACCGACCCGGAACCAGGGGTGGGCCCACCACACGTAGAAGTGCAGCCCCAGGGGCCCCCAGTACGGAACCGGTCCATAGCCATACACCCAAGGTGCAACCACCCAGCGCCATCCGTAGACCGGGTAGTAGACGTACTGGTCAGGGAAGACCTGCTGGTCCTCGGGAACGTAGGTGTACTGCTTGCCGTACGGGATCCAGATCCACCCGTACTGCTCGGTGTTGACCCACTGGCCGCCCGGCGACGCCTGCGCCTGCGGGGCCGGCGGCGCCTCCTCTGGCGCTGCCTCGGCGGGTGGCGGGGCCATCCCCTCGTCCGGCGGGGGAGGAGGCGGCGGCGCGCCGGCGTCTCCGCCCGCCTGAGCCAGAGCGGATAGCGGGTGGAGCGTCAGGATGAGCGCCAGCAGTGCCGAGCGGGACATGTCGCCTCCGGAGGCCTCTGCCCATGAAACACGGCGGAGGGCGAAAGGTTGCGGACCACCCGGGGCGGGCCGCGAGCGGAGCGCTTCTGGCCGGGAGGCACCCGTGACGGTCGCGGTCACAGGGTGACCGCCGTCGCGGCGCCGGACAGCGCCTGGCCGTCCGCTTCCGCCAGGAATCACGCACGCTTCCGGGCGCGTCCACATCGCCACCCTCCGCCGCGGCGCCAGGGCGCCGGTGGCATGGTCCCTGCTATCGACCCCCAGCGCCCCCATGCCCTCCGCGATGCCCTCCACGACCGCGCGCCGAATGCCCGTCGCCGGCTGCGCCGTCGCCCTCCTCCTCGCCACCCCCGCCGCCGGCCTGGCCCAGGCGCCGGCCGGGACGCAGGCCCTGCCGGCCGACCCGGTCGTCGCCGCCCTCGTCGAGGAGAGCCTGGCGGCGCGCCCCGAGCTGCGCGCCGCCGAGGCCACCGCCGCCGCCGAGCGGGAGCGCATCCCGCAGGCCGGCGCGCTCCCCGACCCCACCCTCTCCCTGGGCATCCAAAACGACGGGTTCAAGAGCATCCAGGTCGGCAAGATGGAGACGAGCTTCTACCAGGTGATGCTCTCGCAGCCCCTGCCCTGGCCTGGGAAGCGCGGCCTGCGCGAGGAGGTGGCACGGCTCTCGGCCAGCGGGGCCGGGGCCGGCGTGGCGCGCCTGCGCCTGGGGACCGAGGCCGACGTTCGCCGCGCCTACCTCGACCTCCTGCTGGTGCGCGAGCGGCAGGGGCTGCTCGACGAGCTGGAGCGCATCTGGCAGCGGTCCATCGGGGCGGCCCGCGCGCGCTACGAGGCCGGCGACGGCGCCCAGTCGGACGTCCTGCGCGCCCAGCTCGAGCTCTACCGCATCCAGCAGCGCCGCACGGCCCTCCGGGCCGAGGAGGCGGCCCGCCTCCATGCGCTGAACCGGCTGCGCGACCACCCGCTCGACGAGCCCATCTCCTCGGGCGCGGCCGTCCGGGACCTGCCGCTCCCCGCCTTGCCCGACCTCGACGCGGCCCTCGCCGACGCCGAGGCGCGCAGCCCGGAGCTGGCCGCGGCCCGCGCCGCCTCCGACCAGGCCGGCGCCCAGATCCGGCTGTCGGAGCGGGAGCGGTTCCCCGACCTAGCCGTGCAGGTGGGGATCATGCCGCGCGGGCAGCTCGACCCGATGTGGACGGCGGGCGTCTCCGTCGGCCTGCCGGTCTGGTCGGGCCGCAAGCAGTCCCGGGCCCTGGCCGAGAGCGTGGCCCGCGCCCGGGCTCGCGCCGACGGTGCCGAGGCGGTCCGGCAGGTGCTGCGGGAGCGGGTGGCCGAGCGGCACAGCGCCCTGACCGCCCTGCTCGAGACCCTGCGCATCTACCGCCAGGGGCTCCTGGTGCAGTCGAAGGCCACCAGCGAGAGCACCCTGGCCCAGTACCGGGTGGGCAAGGTGACCCTCGCCTCGGTGCTGGAGGCCAACGCCGGCTTCCTCTCCGACCAGGAGGCCTGCCTCCTCGCCGCCGCCGACGCTCAGCGCATCGCCATCGCCTCGGCCGAGGTCTCGCTCGACCCGACCGGCCAGCCCGCGGCGGGCGGAGGCATGGGGGGCGCGGCGGTCCCGGGCGCGGGTTCGGCAGGCGGCGGCATGTCCCGGGGAGGCCCGTCCTCCGCGGCACCTCCCCCCGCCGGCGGCGGCTCCTCCTCCCCGGGCATGTGAGCCCAAGGTGAACCAGATGACCCCCGAGACCCCCGCCTCCCCGCCTGCACCCACCCGGCGCCGCGCCGGCGCGGGCGCGCTGCTGCTCGTGGCCGTCGCCTCCGCCGCCATGGGGGTGGGCGGCACCGTGCTCTTCCACCACCACCACGACACGGAGGCCGGCGCCGCGGCCGAGGCCAGGGAGCGCTGGCAGTGCCCGATGCACCCGACCGTCGTCCAGGACCACCCCGGCGACTGCCCCATCTGCGGCATGGAGCTGGTGCGGGTGGACGGCGCGCCGGCGCCGGGCGGGACCGGCGGGACGCGAGGCCAGCGGAGGATCGCCTTCTACCGGAACCCCATGGGCACGGGGGAGACCTCGCCGGCGCCAGCCAAGGACTCGATGGGGATGGACTTCCTCCCGGTCTACCAGGACGAGCTCGGCGGCAGCGGGGCGGCGGCCGCCCCGGTCGAGGGGCTCACCACCGTGGCCATCGACCCCGTCCGCCAGCAGCTCATCGGGCTGCGGACCGCGCCGGCGGAGGGCGGGCCGGTGGGCGGAGCCTGGCGCACCAACGGCAAGGTGGCGGTGGACGAGACCCGCATCCACCACGTGAACCTCAAGGTGGGCGGCTACGTCACCCACGCCCACGCCGACTTCGTGGGACAGCCGGTGAAGAGGGGCGGCGCCCTGTTCTCCCTCTACAGCCCGGATCTCCTGGCCGCCGAGGAGGAGTACCTGCTCGCCCTCCGCACCCGCGCGGAGCTGGCCAAGGGCGGCGCCGACCCGGGCGATGGCGACGCGCTGGTCGCCTCGGCGCGCCGCAAGCTCGAGCTGTGGGACGTGCCCGAGGCGGAGCTGGACGAGATCGCCCGGACCGGCCAGCCGGTGAAGGACCTCACCTTCTACGCCCCCATGGATGGCGTGATCACCAAGCGCGACGCCATCCCCGGGATGCGTGTCAACGCCGGGGACATGCCGGTGGAGATGGTCGACCTCTCGCGGGTCTGGGTGCTGGCCGACGTGTACGAGACCGAGCTGCGCCACGTGAGGGTGGGCATGGCGGCCGCGCTCACGCTCCAGGCCTATCCCAACCGCACCTTCCGGGGCCGGGTGGCCTTCATCGCCCCCCAGCTCGACCCCCGGACCCGCACGGTGTCGGTCCGGCTCGAGTTCCCCAACCCCACCGGCGAGCTCAAGCCGGAGATGTTCGGCGAGGTGGTGCTGCAGGGTGCCTCACGCACCGGCCTGCGCATCCCCACCGACGCGGTGGTCGACTCGGGGACGCGGAAGATCGTCTTCGTGGCCCTGGGGGACGGGAAGTTCCAGCCGCGGGAGGTGGAGCTGGGCGACTCCGACGGCGTCCACGCCGAGGTGGTCAAGGGCCTGGCCGCCGGCGAACAGGTCGTCACCCGGGCCAACTTCCTCATCGACTCGGAGTCGCGTCTGAGGGCCTCGCTCGCGACCATGGGTGCCGGGACGCGGGAGCCGGACCACGCCGCCGCAGGCGTCCCCTCGACCAGCGGGGCCGGGACGGCGCCGGCCGGGGGCACCGCACCATGATCCGGTGGGTCATCCGGTTCTCCGCGGAGAACCGGTACCTGGTCATCGCCGCGGCCATCGCCGCCCTGGTGGGCGCGTGGTGGACCATGCGCCACATCCCGCTCGACGCCCTGCCCGACCTCTCCGACACGCAGGTGATCGTCTACTCCCGGTGGGACCGGAGCCCGGACATCCTCGAGGATCAGGTCACCTACCCCATCACCGCCGCCCTGCTCGGCGCACCCAAGGTGAAGGCGATCCGTGGCTTCTCCGACTTCGGCTTCAGCTACGTCTACGTCATCTTCGAGGACGGGACCGACATGTACTGGGCGCGGAGCCGCGTGCTCGAGTACCTATCCAAGATCCAGCAGCAGCTCCCCAAGGACGTGCAGACAGAGCTGGGCCCCGACGCCACCAGCGTGGGCTGGGTCTTCCAGTACGCCCTGGTGGACCGCACCGGGCGGCACGCCTCCGACGAGCTACGCTCCTACCAGGACTGGTTCCTGCGCTACTCCATCCAGAGCGTGCCCGGCGTCTCCGAGGTGGCCACCGTGGGGGGACAGGTCCGCCAGTACCAGATCACGGTCAACCCCAACGCCCTCGCCTCCTACAAGCTGCCGCTGGAGGCGGTCATCCAGGCGGTGCGCCACGGCAACAACGACGTGGGCGGCCGGCTGGTGGAGCTCTCCGGGCGGGAGTACATGGTCCGGGGCCGCGGCTACGTGAAGGGCATCGCCGACCTCGAGAACCTGGTGCTCCGCGCCGACGGGGGGACGCCGGTCAAGGTGAAGGACGTGGCCACCGTCTCCCTGGGCCCGGAGCTCCGGCGCGGGGTGGCCGACCTGGACGGCCAGGGCGACGTGGTGGGCGGCATCGTGGTCATGCGCCAGGGCGAGAACGCCCTCCAGGTCATCGACCGGGTCAAGTCGCGGCTGGACGAGCTCCGGCCCTCGCTCCCCAAGGGCGTGGAGGTGGTCACCACCTACGACCGGTCGGAGCTGATCGGGCAGGCCATCGACACGGTGAAGGGGAAGCTGGTGGAGGAGATCGTCATCGTCTCCGTCATCGTCCTGGTCTTCCTCTGGCACGTCCCCTCGGCCATCATCCCCATCGTCACCATCCCGGTGTCGGTGGCCCTGGCCTTCATCCCCATGTACTTCATGGGGCTCAACGCCAACCTGATGTCGCTGGCCGGCATCGCCATCTCCATCGGCGTGCTCGTGGACGGCGCCATCGTGGAGGTGGAGAACGCCTACAACAAGATCTTCCACTGGGTGAAGGACGGGAAGCAAGGCGACTTCCACCAGGTGCGGCTGGAGGCGCTGCTGGAGGTCGGCCCCGGGGTCTTCTTCTCGCTCCTGGTCATCGCCGTGGCCTTCCTGCCGGTCTTCACCCTGGTCGACCAGGAGGGGCGGCTCTTCCGCCCGCTGGCCTTCTCCAAGAACCTGGCCATGGCCATCGCCGCGGTGCTGGCCATCACCCTCGACCCGGCCATGCGCATGCTCTTCGCGCGCATCGAGCCCTTCCGCTTCCGCCCGCGGCTCCTCTCCTCCCTGGCCACCCGCGCCCTGGTGGGCAAGTACCACTCGGAGGAGAGCCACCCCGTCTCCCGCCTCCTGCACCGGCTGTACGAACGGCCCTGCCGCTTCGTGGTCCGGCACGCCCAGGCGACCCTCGCCGCCGCCGTCCTGCTGGTGCTGACCACCGTCCCCGCCTACCTCAGGCTCGGCTCGGAGTTCATGCCGCCGCTGCGCGAGGGGACCATCCTCTACATGCCCAGCGCGGTCCAGCCGGGAATGTCGGTGGCCGAGGCCCAGAGCGCGCTCCAGGTGCAGGACAAGATCCTGCGCACCTTCCCCGAGGTGGAGCGCGTCTTCGGGAAGGCCGGGCGCGCCAACACCTCCACCGACCCGGCCCCCTTCACCATGATGGAGACCACCGTCACCCTGAAGCCGGAGCGGGCGTGGCGGGAGCGGCCCCGCTGGTACTCCTCCTGGGCGCCGGAGTGGCTGAAGGGGCTGCTGCGCCCCTTCTGGCGCGACCGGATCGGCCAGGAGGAGCTGGAGACGGAGATGAACGCCGCCCTCCAGCTCCCCGGTATCTCCAATGCCTGGACCATGCCCATCAAGGGGCGGCTGGACATGCTCTCCACCGGCATCCGCACCCCGGTCGGCATCAAGATCATGGGCGCCGACCTCGCCACGGTGGAGCGGATCGCCAAGGACGTCGAGGGGGCCGTCTCCCGGGTGCCCGGCACGCGCAGCGTCTACGCCGAGCGCGTCGCCGGCGGCTACTTCCTGGACTTCGTCCTCCGCCGCGATCAGCTGGCCCGCTACGGGCTCTCCGTCGACGACGCCAACATGATGGTCATGACCGCGGTGGGCGGCGACAACCAGAGCACCACCGTGGAGGGGCGCGAGCGCTACGGCATCAACGTCCGCTACGCCCGCGACTACCGCGAGGACCTCTCCGCCCTGCGCCGGGTGCTCCTGCCGCTCCCCGGCGGCCAGGGCCAGATCCCCATGGAGGAGATCGCCGACGTCCACCTGGCCCAGGGCCCGTCGATGATCCGCGACGAGAACGGGCTCCTGGCCGGCTACGTCTACGTCGACTTCGACACCTCCCGGATCGACGTCGGCTCCTACGTGGACCTGGCCAAGGTGGCCACCCGGACCGTCACCGACCGCCTCCCCGCCGGCTACTCCCTCATCTGGAGCGGCCAGTACGAGAACATGCTGCGGGTGAAGGAGCGGCTCAAGGTCATCCTGCCGCTCACCCTGATCCTCATCTTCGGCCTGCTCTACCTGAACACCCGCAGCGCCTTCAAGGCCAGCGTGGTGATGCTGGCGGTGCCCTTCTCGGCCGTGGGAGCGGTCTGGCTGCTCTGGCTCCTCTCCTACAACGTGTCCATCGCCGTGTGGGTGGGGCTGATCGCGCTCATGGGGCTCGACGCCGAGACCGGCGTGTTCATGCTCCTCTTCCTCGACCTCTCCCACGACGAGGCAAGGAGGCGTGGCCAGCTCCGCACCCGGGGCGACCTGGTGGAGGCCATCATCCACGGTGCGGTGAAGCGCGTCCGCCCCAAGGCCATGACCGTCTTCGCCGCCATGATGGGGCTGCTCCCCATCATGTGGTCCACCGGCACCGGCGCCGACCTCATGAAGCGCGTGGCCGCGCCCATGGTCGGGGGCCTGGTGACCAGCTTCCTCATGGAGCTGCTCGTCTACCCCGCCATCTACTACCTGTGGAAGAGGAGGGAGGTCACCGCCGACGAGCGCACCTCCGAGGCGCTGGCGGCCTGAAGGACGCGGCCGGTCCCGCCTGCGCCGCGGCAGGCGCAGTGCCCCTCCGTCAGAACGTCTCGTTGGCGTTGAGGTAGAAGGCCAGGGAGCCCCGCGGCGCCCAGGCGACGTCGAACACCAGGTTGGACCCGGAGCTGCGGTCGAGCAGGAGCCGCAGGCCGGTGGCCAGGGCCGGGTGCACGGTGCGGAAGGTGGGCGGACCGTGGCCGGCCTGGCGGTCGCTGGGGAGCGTGAAGTTCACCGCGGCCACCGCGCCCAGCGCCTTCCACAGGTGGGCCCGGTACTCGGCCTCGCCGTAGAGGAGGTCGAGCGCCGCGTACCGCCCCTCCACCATCCCCCGGCCCGACCGGTGCTCGGGGTCTGCGCCCACCTGTGGCAGGAGCAGGTAGGGCGTCCGGCCGTAGCTCGACCAGGCGAAGGCCCACAGCGCCAGCACGTCCCGCCTCCCGGGGATGGCGTAGTAGGTCCGGCCGTCCAGGTAGAAGGAGGTCCAGTCGTCCTCGCTGCTCAGGAACGACGGCCCGAACCGGAACCGGCCCAGCAGGTAGCTGCCCCGGGTGGGCGCCACCGTGCTGTCCCGGGCGTCCCAGAGCAGGTTCAGCGTGGTGCCCGAGGAGATCGATCGGCCGCTGGTGCCGTAGGGGTAGTCGCTGAAGCGGGTGGGCTCCCCGGCGGCGTGGCGCACGTCGACGATGTTGTAGAAGTCGTCGGCGAAGAAGCCCAGGCCGGCGTAGAGGTGGCCGAGCAGGAGCCGGTACACCGTCTCGT
This sequence comes from Anaeromyxobacter sp., assembly GCA_035541675.1. Lineage (GTDB taxonomy): Bacteria > Myxococcota > Myxococcia > Myxococcales > Anaeromyxobacteraceae > Anaeromyxobacter. The sequence continues at coordinate 63,290 of DATKMW010000118.1, forward strand.
GGATCTGGACCTGGCTGCGCTGGACGATGGTGCGGTCCTCGGGCTGGGAGCTGCCGCCGATCCCCCAGGCCGGGTTGGGGAAGCGCCCCCCGCCCCAGTCGCCGACCAGGATCCACTGGTTGGCCGGCAGGCGGACCTCGGAGCGGACCAGCACGCCCTCCTGGTGGTTGGTGGTGAGGAAGCCGCTCGCCTCGAAGCGCGAATAGGGCGTGTCCGAGGACCCCAGCCGGAAGCCCCCCACCACCGCCAGCCCGCCCCCGGTGCCCAGCAGGGGGTTCTCCAGCACGTAGGGGAGCAGCGCCGCGTGGAACCGCCTGGGCGCGGGGGCTGCGCCGGGAGTGAGGCCGATGAGCCTGCCCAGGAGCTCGGGGAGATCCTGCTCGATGGCCGCTGGCTGGGTCGACGGCGGCAGCGAGGACACGGTCCGCTCCGGGGACGAGGGGGGCGGGACCTGGGCCGCCGGATCGGCGGCGGCCGCGACGCTCGCGACTGCGGCGGCGGCCGCCAGGGTCCGGATCGTCGTTCGCGGAAGGCGCGGCATCCGAGGTCAGGGCCGAGGGGATGCTAGCACGCCCGGCCGCGGACCCGGCGCTGGCACTCCGCTGGCCCACCGACGATTCCCTGGCGCTCGACCGACTGGGCCAGGGAGCCGGCCTTCCCCGGCGCCGACCCACGTCCATCGGGGTGATGCGGGACGCAGCATCGCGGCTGGCGCACGCCTCGCGCGATCTGGAGTACGATCCTTGCCATGCTGACGCGGCGGGAGCTTCTCCGGGCTTCTGCCCGGCTCTTGCCCCTCCTGGCGGGCGGCGGGCTGGTCGCCGCGCCGGGGGGACGCTCGCTCGCCAGGAGCCGGCTCCAGGACCTGGTGGCGGCCGCTCCCCGGGCCCGCTTCTGGACCTCGGTCGAGCAGGCCGGGGCCGACTGCGCGGCCTGCCACGCCGGCGCGGCGCCGCTCCCGCCCCACCACCACCCGCCCGGCCTGGTCCGGTGCGGGCTCTGCGCCCGGGCCTGCACCATCCTGCCCGGCCAGGCCGGCGGCTGCCATGCCAGGTTCAACGCCGGCGGCGAGCTCCGCAGTCTGGTCTACGGGCGCCCCCTGGCCATCCACCGCGACCCCATCGAGAAGAAGCCCTTCTATCACTTCCTGCCCGGCGCGGTGGCCCTCTCCCTGGGCACGGCCGGATGCCCGCTGCGCTGCCGCTTCTGCCAGAACTGGCAGATCTCCCAGGCGCGGCCCGAGGAGGAGGACGTCCCCTGGCGCGCGCCCGCCGAGCTGGCCGCAGCCGCTGCCGCCTCCCACGACCCGGTCATCGCCTTCACCTACAACGAGCCGACCGTGCAGGCCGAGTACCTGCTGGAGGTGGCCAGCGCCGCCCGGGCGGAGGGCGTCCGCTCGGTCCTGGTGAGCTGCGGCTACGCGAGCGAGGCGCCGCTCGCCGAGATGTGCCGGGCCCTGGCGGCCGTGAAGATCGACCTGAAGGGCTACAGCCCGGAGTTCTACCGCGAGGTGTGCGGTGCGGATCTCTCGGCGGTGCTGCGCTCCATCCGCCAGGCGGCCCGCAGCGGCGTCCACCTCGAGCTGGTCAATCTGGTGGTGCCCACCCTCAATGACTCGCCGCGCATGCTGGACGGGCTCGCGCGCTGGGTGGCCGGGGAGCTGGGGCCGGACGTTCCGCTCCACTTCACCCGCTTCCACCCGGACTACCTGCTCCAGAACCTCCCCCCCACGCCGGTGGCCACGCTGGAGCGGGCCCGGGAGCTGGCCCTGGCCGCCGGCATCCGCTACGCCTACGTCGGCAACGTGCCCGGACACCCCGGCAACCACACCTACTGCCCCCGCTGCGGGAAGGTGGTCGTGGCCCGCAGCAGCTTCTTCGTCACCAGCCTGGACATCCGCGACGGGCGGTGTCGGTTCTGCCAGCAGCCCATCGCCGGCGTCTGGGCCTAGAGGTGGCCATGCGCGTGAGCAAGCTCGCCCTCCTGGCGGCCGGGTGGATGGCCGGGGCCACGCCCAGCCCCGCGGCCGCGGGCGCGACCTCGCCGGGCCCGGGCGCCCCGATCCGGGAGCCGGCGGTGGCGGGCAGCTTCTACCCGGCCGACCCCGCGGTGCTCCGCGCGGCGGTGGAGCGCATGCTGCGCGAGGCCGCCCCACCCGCCGGCCAGCCCCCGACCGCCATCGTCGCACCCCACGCCGGCTACGCCTTCTCCGGCCAGGTGGCCGCCGACGCCTGGCGACAGGCGGAGGGGCAGCGGACCGAGCTGGTGGTGATCCTGGGCACAAACCACACCACCGCCGGCTTCCGCAGGGTCGCCCTCTACCCCGGCGACGGGTTCCGGACGCCGCTGGGGATCGTCCCCGTGGACCGGGAAGCTGCCCTGGAGCTGCTCCGGGTCGATCCCGACGTGGTGGAGGACGCCCTCCCCCACGCCCGCGAGCACTCGGTCGAGGTCCAGCTTCCCTTCGCGCAGGTCCTGTTCCCGGCGGCGAGGATCCTGCCGCTGGTGATCGGCACCCCCGACCCGGCCATGTGCCAGCGCCTGGGCGCGGCCTTGGCGAAGGTCCTCCACGGGAGGCGGGCGCTCCTCGTCGCCAGCTCCGACCTGTCCCACTATCCCTCGGCGAGCGACGCGTCCGCCACCGACCGCCGGGTGCTGGGCGCGGTGGTGGCCATGGACGCGGAGGCGGTGCGAACCACCATCGCTGCCGAGATGGCACGCGGCGTCCCCGGCCTCGTCACCTGCGCCTGCGGCGAGGGGCCCATCCTCGCCGCCATCGCCGCGGCGCGGGCGCTGGGGGCGAACCGAGCCACCCTGATCCGCCAGGCCAGCTCGGCCGACGTCCCTGGCGGCGACCGGGACCGGGTGGTCGGCTACGGGGCGGTGGCCTTCGCCGCGGGCGAGCTCGACGACGGGGCCCGGGCGGCCCTGCTCTCGCGGGCGCGGGAAGCCATCGCCGGCCACCTGGCCAAAGGGCACCTCCCGGGACCGCACGGCCCTTCCCCTGGCCCCTCCCTGCGGCGCGGGGCCTTCGTGACGCTCACGCGTCGGGGCGAGCTGCGGGGCTGCATCGGCCGGCTCTGGGGCGGCGAGCCCCTGGAGGAGACCGTGGCGGCCATGGCGGTCGAGGCGGCGGTGCACGACGACCGTTTCCCGCCGGTGACCCTGGCCGAGCTCGGCGCGCTGCGGATCGAGATCTCGGTGCTCTCGTCGCCTCGCCCCGTTGCCGGGGCGGCGGAGGTGGTCCCGGGACGCGACGGCGTGGTCCTCGACAAGGGAGGGCGCCGGGCCGTCTTCCTGCCGCAGGTGGCCGCGGAGCAGGGATGGGGACGCGAGGAGATGCTCGACCACCTGTGCCAGAAGGCCTGGCTGCCCGCCGGCTGCTGGCGCGACGGGGCCTCGCTCTCGGTCTTCCAGGCCGAGGTCTTCGCCGAGGCCGGCCGGACGTGAGACGGCGGCCCGCCAGCGCCCTGGCCGCCGTCGGGTTCCTCTCCATGCTCTGCCAGGTGGCGCTGCTCCGCGAGCTGGCGGTGGCCTCCTTCGGCGTCGAGCTGGTGTTCCTGGTGGGGACCGCCTGCTGGCTGGCGGCCGGCGCCGCCGGCGCGCTTGTGAGGGTGCGGGCCGATCCCTGGGCCGCGCTCGGGGCGGGGCTCGCCATCCTCGCGGCGCTCCTCCCGGCCGAGGTCGCCTTCCTGCGCGGCGCGCGGATCCTCCTGGGAGGCGTGCCCGGCGCCTACCTGCCGCTCGGGAGGCAGCTCCTCACCGCCGCCCTGGGCGTCATGCCGGCGGGCGCGATCCTCGGCTGGCTCTTCCGCACCGGCGCGCGCACGCTCCTCGGCGCCGGCGGGAGCCTGGCGGCGGCCTACGGGTGGGAAAGCCTGGGGGGCGCGCTCGGCTGCGCCGCCGCCAACGCCGGCATCGGCGCCGGGCTGTCCAACCTGGTGCTGGTCCTCGCCGGCGGCGCCGCCGCCGCGGCCGCCGGGGCGGCCGCGCTGCCGAGGCGCCGCCCCGCCCCGCTCCTCCTCGCCGCCGCCCTCCTCCTGGCCGCGGCCGGGGCGGGCGCGCTCGATCGCTGGACAAGTGGCTGGAACCACCCCTCGCTGGCCCTCACCCGGGACACGCCCTACGGCCGGGTGACCGTGGCCGAGGCACAGGGACAGCTCACCGTCTTCGAGGACGACGCCCTGGCCTGGGACAGCGAGGGGACGGAGGCCGAGATCCTGGTCCATCCGGCGGCGCTCCAGGCCGTTCCCCACCCGCGCGCCCTGGTGCTCCAGGGCGGCCTCTACGGCCTCGCCGCCGAGCTGCTGAAGCATCGCCCTGCCCGGCTGGACGTGGTCGAGCTCGACGGGCCACTGGTCGCGGCCCTCGCGCCGCGCCTCCCCCCGGCCGATCGCGCGGCGCTGGCCGACCCGGCGCTGCACCTCCTCGTCGCCGACCCGCGCGCCTTCCTGGCCGGCGCCGGCGACCCGTACGACCTCATCGTCGTCGGGGCGGGCGAGCCCTCCTCGGGGCGGGTGAACCGGCTCTACACCACCGAGTTCTTCCGGCGCTGCAGGGCCCGCCTCGCCCCGGGCGGCGTGCTGGCGCTCCGGCTCCCCTCCCTGGAGAACCTGTGGACCCCCGGGCTCCTGCGGCGCAACGGCGCCGTCCACGCGGCCCTGCGCGCCGCCTTCCCCGAGGTGCTCGTGCTCCCCGGGAGCACCGACGTGTTCCTGGCTTCGCCGGCGGCCCTGGTCCGCGACCCCGCCGAGCTCGGCGCCCGGCTGCGGGCGCGGGGGATCTCGGCGCGCGAGGTCACGCCGGAGAGCCTGCGCTACCTCCTCACCAACGACCGGGCCGCGGCGGTGGAGCGGCAGCTGGCCACCTCCGGGGCGGAGCCCAACACCGACGAGCGGCCGGTCTGCTACCAGCAGACGGCGCTCCTCTGGCTGGGTCGGATGCGGGGCGGTGAGCAGGATGCCCGGCTCCCCGGGCGCGGGCCAGTGTGCGCCGTGCTGGGCGCCCTGGCGGCGCTGGCCCTCTCCGCGCGCCTCTCGGCCCGGGCCCGCCCGGCGGCGCTCCTCCTGGTCGCGTCCTTCGCCGCCATGTCGCTGGAGGCTGCCGCCATCCTCCGCTACCAGGCCTGGTCCGGGGCCCTCTACCGCGACCTGGGGGTGCTGCTCACCGCCCTCATGGCCGGGATGGCGGCGGGCGCCGGGCTCTCCGCCCGCGCCGGCGCCAGGGGCGGCCGCCCGGGCCGGGCCTTTGCGGCGTGCGCCCTCGCGGCCCTGGCCCTCCTCTCGGCGGGCTTCGCGGCGGTGTCGCGGGCGGAGCTGGGCTCCGGGCTGGCCGCGAGCGCCGCCTTCCTCCTCGCCGACGGCACCGCGCTGTCGGTGCTCTTCGGCCACGCCGCGAGGCTGGGACCCGGCCGACCCGGCGCGGCCGCCGGCTGGCTCTACGCCGCCGATCTGCTGGGCGGCTGCCTGGGATCGCTCCTCGGTGGCGGGCTCCTGGCGCTGGTGCTGGGGATCGGCGGCACCGCGCTGGCCGCCGCCGGCCTGGCGCTGGCGGCGCTGGCCCTGGCGTTCTGACCTCGGGGGATCGATCCGCCCGCTCCGCGGCCGTACCTCGGGCGCGGCCTCGAAGATCGGCGGCTGGCCCTTCGCCGGCGGCTCCTCCGGGGGCAACGGACCCCGACGAGATCGTCGGGTTCCCGCTGGCGAGCGGCGCCCTCGCGGCCGTCCCCGGCTCCCCCTTCACGGTGAGCGGGGTCGACGCCATGACCTCGCTGTCCGTGACCCGCAACGGCTCGCTGCTGGTGGCCGCCGACGAGTCGATCGGCACCCTGGAGCGTGTTCACCATCGGGGCCGACGGATCCATCGCCCCGGTGACGGGCTCGCCCTTCACGGCCGACGCCGACTCGGCCTCGGGCCTCGCCCTCGGAGAGCCCCGCGTCCGGCGGGCCGCCCCCCCGGTGGCCCGCCCGCACTTCAGTCCTCCAACACCGCGGCGATCCGGTTCAGCTCCTCGGGCTCGACCTGGACGAAGCGGAGGCCCATCTCGAACCGCGCCGGCGCGCCCTCGGCGAGGGGCTCGATCCAGACGATCTCGGCCAGGCAGGTGACGCTGGCGCCCGCGGGGAGAAAGAGCTCCAGCTCCAGGCGCGTCCCCAGCGCCTCCTTCTCGTCGGAGTAGGCGCGCATGCCCCCCAGCGAGATGTCGCCCACCTGGCGCGGGGCCACGCGGGTGAGCGGCCCGGCGGGGCGGACCAGGATGGGCACGCGGACGCGGTGGAAGCGACGGCGATCGACGGTGGGCTGGGACATGGCGGCGGACCCCCGGTCGAGAGCTTAGGCCTCCCGCCACCGGCCGCGCCATCCACGGACAGGGGACGCGCGCCGCCGCGATGGCGGCGCGCGGCGACGCCGTCGGGCGGTGTGGGCGCGCGTGGGCCGGGCGCCCCCGGGTCAGCGGCGCTTCACCGCCAGCAAGAGCAGGTAGCCGAGCCGGCGCACGCCGGCGGCGGTGGCGCGGGGATCGGCCCCGGCGCCGCCCAGATAGCGAAGGAGGTCCTCGACCGGCCCCCGCTCCATGACGAAGCGGAACAGGTACTCCCGGAGGACCTCGGACCGGTCCTCGCAGCACTCCACCCGGAGCCCCTGCCGCTCGACGAGCTCGACCAGCGCCTCCCGGGACAGGAACGACGCCCCGCAGGCGGCCGGCGAGAAGGCCTCGCCCTGGCCGCCGCGGGCGAACAGGTCGGCCACGATCAGCCTGCCCCCGGGGGAGAGCGCGCGGACGCACTCGGAAAGGACCGCGGCCCGCCCGGCCATCACCGAGAGCACGCACTCGAGGAGGACGCCGTCCAGCGCGCCGTCGGCGACGGGAAGCCGCTCTCCCCGGGCGCGCAGGAGCGGGAGGCCCCGCGCCGCCGCGGCGCCCGGGTCGGCGTCCAGGCCCGCCGCCTTGAGCCCGAAGCGACGCCGGAGGAGCTCGACGCTCCGGCCCGCGCCGCACCCCACGTCGAGGACCCGGGCGCCCGGCCGGAACCCCGCCAGCGCGACCGCCCGGGAGAGGAGGTCGGCGCCGCCCGGCCCCGGCGGCGGCCCGAGCTCGACGCCCTCCCGCGGCGCCTGGCCCGGCCCGGGATCCTCGGCCGGGCCGGCGGCGCTCACTTGTCCTCCAGCGCCTGCTCCGCCTGGAGCATCTTGCCGGTGGCCAGCGCCTCGCTGACCAGCACGAACCCGCAGCTCGGACAGCGGAGGAGCTCCAGCGGGAACTCGTTGCCGAGGTAGCTGACCGTGACCTTGCCCTGCACCAGCGGGACCTTGCAGCGCGCGCAGGCCCAGGACCGCTCGCCCCCTTCGCCCTGGCCGGCGGTGGTCATTGCGCGGCCACCTGCATTCGGTGGCTGTAGGCGTTGTGGACCACCACCCCGCGATCGGTGCGGGAGTACTCCACCCAGTAGGTCACCTCCACCGGACGGTGCGCCGCCAGGAAGTGGCCGGTGGCCGGGTCCTCGAGCTTCTGCCCGGTCCGCTCGGCGTGCTCCACCACCTTGCGGACGTCCTCGACCAGGATCATCCGCCGCTCCAGCACGGCCAGCACCTCGGGGGAGACCTCGAGCTCCACGGACGCGCCCTCCTCGCCGGCCGGCTCCCCCCACACCTCCCGTAGCAGGCGGCGCTTCAGCCTGGCACGGTTCTCCCGGCGGCGCGAGAGCCCCGGGTCGGGGCGGGCGGCGGGGTCGGCCTGATCGGTCCCGACGAGCAGGTCGAGGAGGTGGAGTGCGCGCTTGCCCTCGCGGGCGAAGCTGTCCCGGCAGGTGGCGCAGTAGGTGACGTAGTCCGCCGCGCTCTCCCCGGCGCGCCGCCGGACCATCTTCCCCGCCACCTCCGGGTTGGCGAAGCGCACCAGGCCACCGAAGCCGCAGCAGGTCTCGAGCCCCCGCTCGTTGAGCTCGACCACGTCCACCCCGGCCTGGGCCAGAAGGCGCCGGACCGCCTCCTGGACGGCGACGTCGCCGCGGGTAGTGCACGGGTCGTGGATGGCCAGGCTGCGGCGCCTGGCCCCCGGCCCGGGCGGCGGGGGGGGCGCGAGCCGGGTCCACAGCGGCTCGACCGGCACCTGGGGCAACCCCTCGCGCAGCACCTTGTGGCAGGAGGAGCAGGCCGTGACGATGACGGGCCGGCCCAAGCGCTCCCAGGCCTCCTCCAGCGAGCAGAGCACGCCCCGGAAGGCCTCCTCCCGCCCTGCCCAGCGCGCCGGGGCCCCGCAGCAGCCGAGGAAGAGCCCCACGCCGCCCGGGAGCTGGGCGCGGAGCCGCGCGTAGACCTCCGCCACCTGGTCGGGCGACGAGCCGGAGAGCTGGCACCCGGGGAAGAAGAGGGTGGCGCAGGAATCGGCGCCGGGTGGGGGGCGCGCCAGGGCGAAGCCCGGCCCCAGGCTGAAGGCCATGTCCTGCAGGGCGAACTCGTGGGTCGAGGGCGGCATCTTGCCCTTGGCCACCATGCTCTGGCGGGCCTCCAGGCACACCTCGCCCATGGGCAGCTTCTCCGGGCAGACGGCGGCGCACAGCCCGCACAGGGTGCAGGAGTTCACCATCCGATTGGCCAGGTGCGCCCCCATGAGGATGGTGTCGTTGTTGTAGATCTCGCGGATGTAACGGCGCGGGTAGGACTTGTAGTGGGCCAGGTACTCGCAGACCTTGACGCACTCCAGGCACTGGCAGGGCAGGCAGCGCCCGGCCTCCCGCACCGCCTCCTCCCGGTCGTAGCCGCGCGACGGGTCGGCAGGCGCCACCGCCCGGGACGGCGCGAACCCCTTGGTGCTCACGTAGAGCCGGCTCTCCAGGGGACCCTCGCCCTCGCGACGGGCGGTGAGCGACGCGCCCTGCAGCAGCCGATCGATGGAGACGGCGGCGCGCACCCCGTCCTGCAGCGAGGCGATCGAGGACCAGGCGGCCGGCGCCTGGCGGTGGGATCCGCCGGCGAAGACCTTGGGGTGGCTGGTGGCGCAGGTGAGCGGGTCGATCTCGATCCGCCCGTCCCCGGCCAGCGCCAGCGCGGCCGAGAGTCCCCGGGCCGGCCCCGGCCCGACGGCAAGGTAGACGGCGTCGAACCGCTCCGCCAGGTCGTCGACGGTGGGCGCGCCGGGATCGCCCACCCGCACGCCGCAGCGGACCACCACCTCCAGCCGGTCCAGGGCCGACAGGTCGGCCTCGATGGCCTCGGCCGGGAGCACCTTCGCCGAGAGCCCGCGCAACCGGGGGAGGAGCGCCGGGCCGGCCTCGAGCACCTCCACCGGGTAGCCGCGGACGGCGAGCTCCGCCGCCGCGGCGAGCCCGGAGAGCCCGCCCCCCACCACCGCCGCCCGCTTGCGCTTGCGCGGCTGCCGGACCCGGGGCGGGGCGGGCCCGCCGTGCTCGGCGCAGGCGCGCTCCAGCGCACCGATCCGGACCGGCTCGCCCACCTCCCCGCGCTTGCACACCGGCTCGCAGGGGTGCGGGCAGAGGCGGGCGACGATCTGGGGGAAGGGGACGTGCCGGGCCAGGAGCGAGAGCCCGCCGGCCAGGTCCCCCTTCTGGACCTTGTCCACCAGCGCCCGAGCGTCCACGTGCACGGGACAGGCGGCGGTGCACGCAGGGGGGCTCTCCTGCGTGCACTGCGCCTCGCGCTCGCGGACGCTCCGGGGATCCATCCCGAGACCGTACCGCTAGCGGCGCTTCGCCTCCAGGGCCGCCTTCACCACCTGCGGCAGGGCCGGGACCTTGGTGATCCGCACGCCGCAGGCGTTGTAGATGGCGTTGAGGATCGCCGGGTGCGGGGCGGTGAGCGGCGCCTCGCCCACGCCGGCCGCGCCGAACGGGCCGAGCGGGCGGGGGGTCTCCTGGTAGATGATCTCGATGTCGTCCGGGATGTCCTTGATGTACGGCAGGCCGCAGTCCTTGAGGTTGGTGTGCCGCTCCAGGTCGTCGAAGTCCTCGGTCAGGGCCAGACCGATGCCCTGGGCCAGGCCGCCGTAGATCTGCCCGTCCACCGTGGCCCGGTTGATGACCGTGCCCACGTCGACCACCGTGGTGAACTTCACCACCTGGACGTGCCCCGACTTCACGTCGACCTCGACCTCGGGCATGAACAGCTCGTACATGTAGACGGGGAACGGCTTGCCCTGGCCGGTCTTGTTGTCGATGGCCGTGCAATCCGCCGCCACCCACTTGCCCGAGTACTTGAGCGGGATCTTCTCCGCCACCATCTCCTCGTAGCTCCGGTACTTGCCGCCCGGCTTCTTCATGGCGTTGAGCAGCATCTCGCAGCCGACCTTGATGGCGTTGCCGATGAAGACGTTCGACCGGCTGCCGCCCGAGGGCCCGCTGTTGGGCAGCGACGTGTCGTTCATCACCAGCCTGATCTGCTCGGGCTTGAGGCCCAGCGGCCGCAAGGTCTCATGGGCGAAGGTCAGCGTGCCCAGGTCGGCGCCCTGGCCGTGGTCCTGCCAGGTGTTGTAGATGGTCACGCCGGCGCGGGTGAGCTCCACCGCCACCTCGGAGCCGTCCGGACCGTCGAGGCCGCAGCCGTAGATGCCCAGCGACAGCCCCACGCCGCGGGGCCGGTCTGCGGTGGAGAGCTTCTGGCAGCGCCGCTTGGCCTCCTCGTACTTCGGGCGGAGCTTGTCGAAGAGCCCCTGCAGGCAGTAGACGTCGGGCGTCTGGCCGGTGGGGGTGGTGGCCGGCGGCCGGTAGATGTTCCTGTACCGGAGCTCGAACGGATCCATCCCCATCTTCTCCGCCAGGATGTCGATGGCCTGCTCCGACGCCAGGAACGACTGCGGGGAGCCGTAGGCGCGGAAGGCGGAGCCCCAGGCGTGGTTGGTGCAGACGGTCTTGCCGTGGCCGCGGATGTTGGGGATGTCGTAGCCAGCGCCGATGAACTGCGCCTGGCGCACGGTCAGCAGGTCGCCGAACTCGGAGTACGGGCCGTGGTCGATCCACCAGTCCGTCTCCATGGCGGTCAGCTTGCCGTTCTTGTCCGCCCCCAGCTTGCACTTCACGTTCCCGGGCGAGCGCTTCCCGGTGTAGGTGATGTTCTGGAACATGTTGTACTTCAGGGACACCGGCCGCCCGGTGGCCATGGCGGCGGCGCCCAGCAGCGCCTCCATGGTGGGGCTGAACTTGTAGCCGAAGGTGCCGCCGGCGCCGTTCTGGACCAGCCGCAGCTTGGCCGGGTCGACGCCCAGGCCGGGGGCGATCATGGCGTGGTGCAGGTGGAGGCCGATGCTCTTCGACTGGATGACGAGGGTACCGTCCTCCTCGAAGTAGGCGCTGCCGCAGTCGGGCTCGAGGTGGAGGTGCGGCTGCCTGCTGCAGTAGGTCTCGATCTCCGCGGTGTAGGCGGCGCCCTGCATGAGGGACTTCGTGTCCGCGCCCTTCTCGATGCCCTGCTCGTAGTAGACGTTGGGCACGCCGGGGTGGATCTCCAGGGCGTCCGGCGCCATGGCGGCCGTGCCGCTCATGTAGGCCGGCAGCACCTCGAGGTCGACCTTGACCGCCTCGGCGGCGGCCCGGGCCTGGTCCTCGCTGTGCGCGCAGACGATGGCGATGGCGTCGCCGAACTGGAACACCTTCTCCTTGCAGAGGATGGGGCGGTCCCAGCCGTCGCCCTTGTTGGTCGGGAAGGTGATGAGGCCGGTGATGGCGTTCTTCCCCTTCACGTCCTTCCAGGTCACGATCTTCACCACGCCCGGCATCTTCTCCGCGGCGGAGGTGTCGATCCCCTTGATGTTGGCGTGGGAGACGCTGGCCTGCACCAGCGCCAGCCGCAGGGTGTCGGGCGGCATGTGCAGCGCCACGTCGGCCCCGAAGTCCCAGGCGCCGGTGACCTTGGCCTCGGCCGAGGGGCGGTGGTACTTGGAGCCCAGGATCTTGCCGCTGTCGGGCTTGTAGAGAAGCGACTCCTTCTTCTTCTCGCCGCGGAGCACCGCCGCCGCGTCCATCACCGCGTCGACCAGCGGCTTGTAGCCGGTGCACCGGCAGGCGTTCCGGTTCACGTCGAACCAGTCGCGCACCTCGGCCCGGGTGGGCTTGGCGTTCTTCTCCAGCAGGACCTTGGCCGACATGATGAAGCCCGGCGAGCAGACCCCGCACTGGGCTCCGCCGTGCGCCATCCAGGCGACCTGGAGCGGGTGCAGCTCGCCGTCCCTGGCCAGCCCCTCGATGGTGGTGATCTTGGCGTCCTTCTCCACCTCGCCCATGGGGATCATGCAGGCCCGCGTCGCCTGTCCGTCCACGATGACCGTGCAGGCCCCACACTGGCCCTGGCTGCAGCAGACCTTGCAGCCGGTGAGCAGCAGCTGGTCGCGCAGCACGTCGGCCAGGCTCTTCTCCGGGTCGACGACCAGCGTCCGGTTCGAACCGTTCACGTTGAGCGTTACTCTCTTCATGGATGCCTCCTCGCCTTTGGCGATTGGCAGCGGTCGATGTGGCCGCGGCGAGCGATGGCGCGGCCGGGGCCCTCCGCCCCTCGCGCAGGCCCGCTGCAAGCGCCATTCCATGGGCCTTCGCCGGCACCCCCCCCATGCCGACCGCGCGCCCGCGCCTGGTACGTCGCGTCCGCAGCGCTCCCTGGCAGGTGCAGTGCCCCCGATGCCCGCTGTCTCGAAAGCGAACACTGTTCCACGCTGTGGGCCGGCGCTGATCCGTTTCAGGACACGGCCGGCTCCCCCGGCGGAGTGCGGGCTGGCCCGCGAGTTGCTATCACCCGCCCCGAGGCGCCCGGGCGGCGCGCCGGTGGAGGTGCGCGATGACCGACGACGAGGTCCGCATCCAGGAACTCTCCCTCCAGGGCTTCGGCTGCAGCCAGATCCTGGCGCTGCTGGCGCTTCAGGCGACCGGGGAGGAGAACCCCGCGCTGGTCCGCGCCGTGAGCGGGCTGCACGGTGGCCTGGGCTTCACCGGCAAGCTGTGCGGGGCGCTCGCCGGCGGCTGCTGCGTCCTCGCCCTGCGCGGTGGCGGGCGGGGGACGGCGGGGGAGATGGAGGACGGACGGCTTCAGCCCATGATCCGCACGCTGGTGGAGTGGTTCGAGGCCGAGTACGGCGCCCGGTACGGCGGGATCGACTGCGCCACCATCACGGGGAGCGATCCGCGAAGTCGTCTGGTACGCTGTCCGGAGATCGTGAGCGCGGTGCACGCCAAGGTGCAGGAGCTGCTCGGGAGCTGCCTGCCGTGAAGGTCGCTCGCCCGGCCGGCAGCAGGGGAGCCGGCCGCCCCACCCGTCGCCGTCCCGCCGGGCGCGGCGGCCTGGCCGCGCTGGTCCTGGCCGGCGGCTACTCCGCCCGGATGCAGGCCTTCAAGCCGCTGCTCCCCTTCGCCGGCGCCACCGTCCTGGAGCGGGCCGTGGCCACCTTCCTCGACGCCGGCGTGACCGAGGTGTCGGTGGTGGTCGGCTACCGGGGCGGCGAGCTCCTGCCGGTGGTCGAGCGCCTGGGCGTGCGCAGGGTGGTGAACCCCGACTTCGACGAGGGCATGTACTCCTCGGTGATCGCCGGCCTGCGGGCGCTGCCTCCGGGCGTGGGCGGGTGCTTCGTCTTGCCGGCGGACATGCCCGCGGTGCGGCCCGGCACCGTGGCGCTGCTGGCCCGTGCCTGGCGCCGGACAGGCGCCGCCGTGGTGTACCCCGCCTTCCGGGGGAGGCGCGGCCACCCGCCGCTCGTCTCGCGCCGGCTCTTCCCCGCCATCGTCCGGGGCAAGGGCCAGGGTGGCCTGCGGGCGATCCTAGACCGGGCGGAGGATCGGGCCTGCACCGTCGACGTACTCGACCAGGGCGTGCTCCTCGACCTCGACACGCCCGCCGATTACGAGGGCGCCAGCCGGGAGCTGGGAGACCGGGCCGTCCCCACGCCGGAGGAGTGCATGGAGCTGCTCGCCCGGCTGAAGGTGGACCCGGTCGTCGCCCGGCATTGCCAGGCCGTGGCCGCGGTCGGCGAGCGGGTGGCCGCCGGCCTGGTCGGCGCCGGGGCCCGGCTCGACCTTCCCCTGGTCCGAGCCGCTTGCCTCCTCCACGACCTGGCCAAGGGGTCGCCGGACCACGCCCTCGCCGGCTCCCGGCGGCTCGCGCACCTGGGGTTCCCCCGGGTGGCCCGGGTCGTCGCCGCCCACACCGACCTGCCCGCCGACGACCTGCGCCGGCTCTCCGAGGCGGCCGTGCTCTACCTGGCGGACAAGCTGGTGCAGGGCGACCGCCCCGTGCCGCTCCGGGAACGCTTCCGGGCCTCCGCCGAGCGGTGCGCCGGATCCCAGGCCGCCCGGGATGCCCTTTCGCGGCGCTGGGCCGCCGCCGGTGCCGTGGCCTCGCGGGTCGAGGAGGCTCTGGGCCGGGGCGCGCTGGAGCGGCTGGCGACCGAGCTCTCCCAGGCCCGGGGGGCGGAGCGGGGGACCGGTGGCCGGGCCTCCTGAGGCGGTGGACCTGGGCGCGACCGAGTCGGTGTGCCCGGTCTGCCTGGAGCGGATCCCGGCGCGGCGCCTGGGCTGCGGCCAGGACGTGTACCTCTCGAAGGCCTGCCCTCACCACGGGAGCTTCCGGGTGGTGGTCTGGCGCGGCCCACCCTCCTGGGAGGCTTGGGCGGCGCAGGCGCCGGCCGCCGCGAGGGTGGAGCCCTTCCCGCCCGGCCAGGGCAAGGGGTGCCCCTTCGAGTGCGGGCCCTGCGAGCGCCACCGGAACCCCACCTGCTGCGCGCTGCTCGAGCTGACGGAGGGCTGCGATCTCCGCTGCCCCTACTGCTTCGCCGCCGCCGGCCGCCGGCGAAACGACCCCGACCTCGCCGCAGTGGAGCGCTTCTACCGCGCCCTCGCGGCCGGGGGCGGCCGCCCCAACGTCCAGCTCTCCGGCGGAGAGCCCACCCTGCGCGACGACCTCCCCGAGATCCTGGCCCTGGGCCGCTCGCTGGGCTTCTCCTTCTTCCAGCTCAACACCAACGGGCTGCGCCTGGCCCGAGACGGCGCCTACGCGAGCCGCCTGGCCCAGGCGGGCCTCTCCTGCGTGTTCCTCCAGTTCGACGGGGTGACCGACGAGGCCCACCGGCGCATCCGCGGCCGCCCCCTCCGGGTCATCAAGGAGGCGGCCATCGCCCGCTGCGAGGAGCTGGGGCTGGGGGTGATCCTGGTCCCGACGGTGGTGCCGGGGGTGAACACCGCCGAGCTGGGCGCCATCGTGGCCTTCGCCGCCGGGCGCGGCGAGGTGGTGCGCGGCGTCCACCTCCAGCCGGTGAGCTACTTCGGCCGGTTCCCCAGGCCCCCCACCGACGCCGACCGGATCACCCTGCCCGAGCTCCTGCGCGCCCTCGAGGTCCAGACCGGCGGCGCGGTCCGCTCGGAGCACTTCCGGCCGCCCGCCGCCGAGAACGCCCATTGCTCCTTCCACGGCGAGTTCCTGCGGGGGAGAGCTGGCGAGCTCCGGCCCCGGCCCCCGCGCCCCGCGGCGGCGCGCGGCTGCTGCGCCGACCCCGCCGGCGGCGACGAGGTTCGCCGGGCGCGCGACTACGTGGCCCGGCGCTGGTCGCACCCGGGCGGCGGGGCCGCCGGGGGCGGATGCTGCGGCGGCTCCACCGACGCCCTGGACCGGGTCATCGCCGAGGCCGGGCGCGCCGCCTTCGCCATCTCCGGGATGGCCTTCCAGGACGCCTGGAGCCTGGACCTGGACCGGCTGCGCGACTGCTTCATCCGCGTGGTGAGCCCGGACGCCCGCGCCGTTCCCTTCTGCGCCTACAACCTCACCGGCGCGACCGGGGCCTCTCTCCACCGCAGGGCGGCCCCGTGACCTTGCCCCGGACGCCCCTGGAGGCCTGGGCCGCCCTGCGGCTGTGCGGCACGGCCGCCCCGCCCTCCCCGGAGGCGCTCCAGGCGGCGCAGCTGGCGCGGCTCCGGGAGACCTTCGCCTGGGCCGCCCGGAAGAGCCCTCTCTACCGCCAGCGGCTCGCCAGCAAGGCCCCGCCCGCCTCCCTGGCCGACCTCGCGGAGCTCCCCTTCACCACCGCCCGGGACCTCGGGGAGGACGGCGAGTGCCTCCTCTGTGTCTCCCAGGACGAGATCCGGCGGGTGGTGACGCTCCCGACCTCCGGCACCACCGGCCCCCACAAGCGCCTCCGCTTCACCGCGGAGGAGCAGGAGGCCATCGTCGACTTCTTCCGGCACGGCATGTCCACGCTGGTGGTCCCTGGCGACCGGGTGCTGATCCTCCTCCCCGGCCAGCTCCCGGGCAGCGTGGGGGCACTCCTCGCCACCGCGCTCGAGCAGGCGGGCGCGACGCCCCTCCCCTACGGCTGGGTGAGGGATCTCCCCGCCGCCGCCGAGGCGACGCGGCGCCTCCGCCCCACCTCGGTGGTCGGCGCGCCGGTCCAGGTCTTGGCGCTCCAGCGCTGGGCCGAGGAGGTGGCCGGGGCGCCGTTCCGGCCGCGGACCGCGCTGCTCACCACCGACCACGTACCCGAGGCCATCTGCCGGCGCCTGCGGGCGACGGGGGTGCAGGTCTTCGAGCACTACGGGATGACGGAGATGGGGCTGGGCGGAGCGGTGGATTGCGCGGCGCACGCCGGCTACCACCTGCGCGAGCCGGACCTCCTCTTCGAGGTCGTCGATCCCGCGAGCGGCCGCCCGGTTCCCGAGGGAGGGTGGGGAGAGGTGGTCTTCACCACGCTCACGCGCCGCGGCATGCCCCTCATCCGCTACCGCACCGGGGACCTCTCGCGCCTCGTCCCGGGCCCCTGCCCCTGCGGGACCGCGCTGCGGCGGCTCTCGCGGATCCGCGGCCGCACCGAGGCGCGGGCGGTGCCCTGCGGGAGGGGACGGGCACCCGTGGCCCTGCCCGAGCTCGACGAGGCCCTGTTCGCCGTGGAGGGCTTGCTCGACTTCGCCGCCCGGGTCGACGCCACCGGGCCGCGCCCCTCGCTCTCGGTCACCGCCTTCTCCCTCTCGGGGGACCGCTCGCTGGCGCGGGCCGCGTCCGAGGCGCTGCGCCGCCTGCCGGCCCTGGGGGCGGCCGAGGCCGAGGGCGCGCTGGCCCTCGAGGTCCTGGCGGAGCGCCTCCCCGACCAGACCCGGCCGGACCCCAGGAAGCGGATGCTGGCCTGGGCCGACGATTCCCGCGGCCCGGACCTCGTCCGCCCGATAGGCTAGCTCGAGCGAAGGGCCGGCACGGTTGTTGCTCACCCGGACAGGGACCTGAGCGAGAGCGAGGTCGACATGGAAGACGTATACGAAGCCCTCGTGCGCCTGCGCGCCGCCGGCCACCGTTCCGCTCTGGCCACCATCGTCAACGTCAGCGGCTCCATCCCCTCGTTCAAGTCCGCGAAGATGCTGGTGGGCGAGGAGGGCACCCTGGTCGGGACCATCGGCGGAGGCTGCGTGGAGGCCGAGGTGGTGCAGGCTGCCCGCGAGGTCATCGCCGAGGAGAGGCCCCGCACGCTCCGGTTCGACCTGAACCAGAACCCGAGGTACGACACCGGCCTCCTCTGCGGCGGCTCGCTGGAGATCTTCGTCGAGCCGGTCCTGCCGGCGGCGGTGGTCTACGTCTTCGGCGCGGGCCACGTCGGCTTCCAGGTCTACACCGTGGCCCGCATCGCCGGCTTCGAGGTGGTGGTGGTGGACGACCGGGGGGCCTTCGCCAGCCGCGAGCGCTTCCCCCACGCCCGCGAGGTCCTCTGCGGCGAGATGGACCCGCTCCTGGCGCGCCTCTCCCCGGTGCCGGGGTCCTTCCTGATCATCGCCACCCGGGGCCACCGTGACGACATGCGGGTCCTGCGCTGGGCGCTGAAGACCCAGGCCGGCTACGTCGGCATGCTCGGCTCGAAGCGCAAGGTGCTGGCCATCTTCCGCGAGCTGCGGGAGGAGGGAGCCGACCCGGCGGCTCTGGAGCGCGTGCACGCGCCGGTGGGGCTCTCCATCGGCGCCACCACGCCCGAGGAGATCGCCGTGTCGGTGGTGGCCGAACTCATCGCCTGCCGGCGGCGCGCGGCCTCCGCCCAGCCCCTCATGCTCACGGCCACCCGCCCGCGGAGCAAGCCCACCGCGGCGCCCGCCGCGCCGGAGGCGGAGGCGTCGCCGGAGGTGGCGGGCGCCCTCCCCAGGAGCGCCGGCTCCTGAGACGGTCCCTGGGAGGGCTCGCCGTGGAAACCGCCTACCTGGACAACAACGCCACCGCGCCGGTCCTGCCCGAGGTGCTGGAGGCCATGCAGCCCTACCTCGGGGAGCGGTTCGGGAACCCCTCCTCGCCTTACGGGCGCGGCCGGGAGGCGCGCGCCGCCATGGAGACCGCGCGCGAGCGGGTGGCGCGCCTCCTGGGCGCCCGGGCCCATGAGGTGGTCTTCACCAGCGGCGGCTCCGAGGGGGACACCGCCGCCCTTCTCGGCCTGGTCACGCGCGGCGACCACGTCATCACCTCCGCCGTCGAGCACCACGCCGTCCTGAACTCCTGCAGGTTCCTGGAGCGGACCGGCGTGGAGGTCACCTACCTGCCGGTGGACCGGGCCGGCCGCGTCGACCCCGCCGCCGTCAGGGCCGCGCTCCGGCCGAGCACCCGCCTCGTCTCGGTGATCCTGGCCAGCAACGAGACCGGCGTCCTCCAGCCGATCGAGGAGATCGGCCGCATCGCCGCCGAGGCCGACGTCTGGTTCCACACCGACGCCGTCCAGGCGGCGGGGAAGGTCCCGGTCGACGTGGCCCGGATCCGCTGCGACCTGCTCACCCTCTCCGGCCACAAGCTGCACGCGCCCCTGGGCAGCGGCGCGCTGTACGTGCGCAGCGGGACGTTCCTGCGACCGCTGGTCCAGGGCGGGCCGCAGGAGCACGGCTTCCGCGCCGGCACCGAGAACCTGCCCGCCATCGTCGGCCTGGGCGTGGCCGCGGAGCTCGCCGCCGCCTGGCTGGCCGGCCCATCCCCGGCCGCCATGGCCTCGGAGCGCGACCGCCTGGAGCGGACCGTCCTCGAGCAGGTCCCCGGGGCGCGGGTCAACGGCGCCGGCGCGCCGCGAATCCCCAACACCACCAGCCTGGTCCTCCCCGGCGTGGCCGGGAAGTCGGTGGTGGCCGCGCTCGACCTGGAGGGGATCGCCGCCTCGACCGGCTCGGCCTGCTCCAGCGGCTCGAGCGAGCCGCCCCACGTGCTCGTGGCCATGGGCCTTCCCCTGGAGGAGGCCTACGCCACCGTCCGCTTCAGCCTGGGCAAGCAGACCCGGCCGGCGGAGGTCGACCAGCTTCTCCGCTGCCTTCCGCCCGTCGTGGCCCGCCTGCGCGAGGTGAGCCCCGTCTGGTCCCGGCGCGCGGCGGTGCCGCGGTAGATCTCCTGGCCCACCCCGCCATGTACACGACCCTCGTGCTCGACCACTTCAGGAACCCGCGCAACGGCGGCGTGGTGCCGGACGCGAGCGCCTCGGGCCGGGCGTGGAACGAGGGGTGCGGAGACGAGGTCCAGCTGTCCCTGCGGCTCGAGGGCGGAAGGGTCGCCGAGGCCCGCTTCCTGGCCCAGGGCTGCCTCGCCTCCATCGCCTGCGCCTCCCGGCTGACCGAGCTGGTTCGCGGCCTCTCGCCCGGGGAGGCGTTGCGCCTCGACCGGGCGGCGCTGGCGGCGGCGCTCGGCGGCCTTCCCCCGGCCTCGCAGCACGCCGCCCAGCTGGCGCTGGACGCGCTGCGCGCGGCCCTCGCCGGTGCGCCTGGCGCGCCGCCTTGAACGTGCTCCGCGCCCGAACAGTGTTCCAGGGTGGTTCAGACGAGACTGTTCCGGGACGGAACAGCCGGCCTAGGTCCCGGCCGGTCCGCGGGCGCTGCGCCGCAGGGTCTCGGGCGGCGCCAGCTTGTAGCGCTCGATCTTCCGGTAGAGGGTGTTGCGGCCGATCCCCAGCTTCTGTGCGGCCTTGAGCACGTTCCCGCCGCAGGCCGAGAGCGCCTCGGCGATGGCCTGCTTCTCCATGTCGCGGAGCGACCGGACCGAGGCCTGCGGGTCGCGGGGGATCTGTTCCCTGGGCGCGACCGCCGGCCGCCGGTCGCCGGGCAGCTCGAGGAGGTCCACGGAGAGGGCGCTGCCGTCGCCGGCCCGGTTGATGGCCCGCTCCAGCACGTTCTCCAGCTCTCGCACGTTGCCCGGCCAGCCGTAGGCGCACAGCTTGTCGAGGAAGGCCCCCTCGACGCGTGCCGGGGGCCGGCCCAGGCGCGCGGCCAGCCGGGCCACGATCCGCTCGACGATGAAGGGGATGTCCTCCAGCCGGTCCCGCAGTGGCGGGACCACGATCTCCAGGACCGCCAGCCGGTAGTAGAGGTCCTCGCGGAACCGCCCCCGCTCCGCCTCGGCGCGCAGGTCGCGGTGGGTGGCCGCCACCACGCGGATGTCGACCGGCACCTCCACCGCCGACCCGATCCGCGCCACCTTCCGCTCCTGCAGGACCCGCAGGAGCTTGGCCTGCACGTTCGGCGACATGTCGCCGATCTCGTCGAGGAAGATGGTGCCGCCGTTGGCGATCTCGAACTTGCCGGCCTGGCCGCCCTTGCGGGCGCCGGTGAACGAGCCCTCGGCGTAGCCGAACAGCTCGCTCTCGATCAGGCTCTCCGGCAGCGAGGCGCAGTTGATGGCCACCAGCGGGCGCCCGGCCCGGGCGCTGGCCTCGTGGATGGCGTTGACGAACAGCTCCTTGCCGCTGCCGCTCTCGCCCAGGACCAGCACCGTGGAGGAGCTGGCCGCCGCCTGGCGTGCGCGCTCGCGGGCCGCCGAGATGGCCGGGCTCGTCCCCACGATGTCGTCGAAGCGGTAGCGGGTGCCGCGGGGGGCCGCCGGACGCCGCTCCGCCTGCCGGTCGGCGACCTCGTGGAACAGGGCCACCGCGCCCACCACCCCGCCCCGCTCGTCCCGCAGGGCCGCCGCCGCGCCGCGCACCTTCCGGCCCTGCTGGTCGACCAGGAGCTCCTCGCTGCCGCCCTCCTCGCCGGCCGCCATGGCGCGGAGCAGCGGCGCCCGATCGCCGCAGACCTTCTGCAAGTTGCTGCCCTTGGCCTGCGACGGGCTCATCCCCAGGATCTCGCCGCCCCGGGCGTTGACCTCGGTGATGACGCCGTTGCCGTCCACGGCGATGAGGCCGTCCGAGATCCCCTGGGACAGGGCCTCGGTGTAGCGGGACATGAGGTAGAGCCTGTGGCTGGTCTGCTCCAGGCGGAGCTGGTTCTCGATGGCCCGCGCGGCGGCCACCACCATCCCCAGGGTGTGCGGGCTGAAATCGCTCGACTCGCCGGAGACGTCCAGCACGGCGACCAGATTGCCGGACGCGTCGGCGATGGGGGCGGCCGAGCAGGTGAGGAACTGGTTCCCCTCGCAGAAGTGCTCCCAGGCGTAGATCTGGGTGGGCTTGCGCTCCACCAGCGCCGTGCCGATGGCGTTGGTGCCCTTGGTGGCCTCGCTCCAGTTCATGCCCGGGCAGAGGTTGACCCGCTTGGTCCGCAGGAGGATGCCCGCGTCGCCCAGCGACTCGAGCAGCAGCCCCTCCTCGTCGGCCAGGACCACCTGGAAGGCCGTGCCGGAGACGAAGTGCGAGAGGTCCTGCAGGAACGGCCGCGCCACGCGGAGGAGCTGCTGCTTCTGGTAGAGCCGGTCCTGTAGGCTCCGCGACTGGTCGGCGGCCCCGTCGGGCTGGTGCAGGGGGTCCACGTGGAGCTCGCGGCAGCGCCTCCAGGAGTTCGCGACCTCGGCGCGGACCAGCCGCTGGTCGACGACATCTCCCTCGACGTATCGCTCCCAGGCCCTCTTGCCGCTGGCGATGTTTCGCGACGACATGGGCGACCTCGCCCCCGGCCCCGAAGCAAGCCGTGCGCCAAGATGATACACGACCGGCCGCCTTAGCCGTACGCCTGATGCGGCAGGTCCGGACCTGGGAAGCGGCGGGAGGCGCCTGCTCCCCAGGCAGGCACGTTCCTTGCTGTCCGCCCCGCGCATGACGTCCGCGACGCTGATCACCGCCGCGCCCGCCCTCCTTGGGCTGGGAATCGCGCTGCAGCTCGCCCTGGCGCGGTTCCTCTCCTCGAGGGTGAAGGGCGTCCTGGCGCTCCTCTGCGCCCTCCCCGCCCTCCTCTCGGTGCTGGCCCTGCTCCCTGCGGTCCAGGGTGGCGGCGCCGTGGAGGCGCAGCTTTTGCCGTGGGACGGGCCGCTCCGCCTTGTTCTGCGCGCCGACGCCCTCTCGGTGCTCTTCGCCGCCATGGGCACCGGGATTGGTTCGGCCGTCCTGCTGTACTCCATCGGGTACATGGCCGAGGACCGGGCCGCCACCCGCTTCTACGCCATCATGCTGGCCTTCATCGCCGGCCTGGTCGGCCTGGTCGAGAGCGCCAACCTCTTCCTCGTCTACCTCTCCTGGGAGCTCGTCGGGCTCTGCTCCTTCGGCCTGGTCGGATTCTGGTACCGAAGGCCCGAGGCCGTCGCCGGCGCCCGCAAGGTGCTGCTCGTGACCCACCTGGCGGGCTACGGGCTGCTGGCGGCCGTGGTCACGATCTACCTCCGCACCGGCAGCGCCCTGTGGACCGACCCGAGGGTGGCCGGCGCCTTCTCCGGCGGCGTCTTCTTCCTGATGCTGCTCGCCCTGGTGGCCAAGTCGGTCCAGTTCCCGCTCCACACCTGGATCCCCGAGGCCATGGCCGCGCCCACCCCGGTGAGCGCGCTGCTCCACGCCGCCTGCTACGTGAAGGCCGGCGTCTACCTCGCCGCCCGCATGCACGCCTTCGGGCCCTGGCAGCCGTCCTGGAGCGCGACGGTGGTGGCGGTCGGCACCGTCACCATGCTGGTCGGGGCCATGTACGCCCTGGTCCAGGGCGACCTGAAGCGCATGTTGGCCTTCAGCACCGTGAGCCAGATCGGATACATGATCACCGGCCTGGGCATCGGCACCCCGCTGGCCGTGACCGCCGCCCTCCTCCACTGCCTGAACCACGGCTTCTTCAAGGGGGGCCTGTTCCTGGCCGCCGGGGCGGTGCAGCACGCCGCCGGGACCCGGGAGATGGACGAGCTCGGCGGGCTCGCGCCGCGCATGCCCAGGACCACCGCGGCCTGGATGGTGAGCGCCGGGAGCATGATGGGCATCCCGCTCATGAGCGGCTTCGCCAGCAAGTGGATGCTCTACTCGGCCGCCCTGGAGGCGGGGCAGATCGTCCCGGCGCTGGCGGCCTGGGTGGCCAGCATCGGCACCGTCTTCTACTGTGCCAAGGCCACCAGCGCCGTCTTCCTCGGTCCCCCCACCGAGCGGACCGAGCACGCCCATGAGGCGCCGCCCTCGATGCAGTGGGGGCTGGGCCTCTTGGCGGCGGGCAGCGTGGTCCTCTCCGTGGCCCCGCAGCTCCCGGTGAAGTACCTCCTCAACCCGGTGCTGGCGGCGCTGGGCATGGGACCGGGCGCCGAGGTCACCTGGTTCGGCCTGGCCGGGACGACCGGCGTGTGGTGGACCACCGCCGGCCTGGGGCTGGCTGTGATCTCGGTGGTGCTGGGCGCGCTGGTCTACCGGATGGCCAGCCCTCCCCGCCTGGCGGTGCAGGGGGCCGGGGCGCTGGCCGGCGGCGGGGTGTTCACCGGCGGCGAGCCCATGCCCGGGACCGGGCGCCTCTCGGCCAGCGACTTCTCCGAGATCCTCCGCCAGCACTGGAGCCCCTTCTACCGCTGGGCCGACGTGGACCGCCTCTACCTGGCCGGCTGGGGCGCCCTGCGGGCCATGGCCGAGGGGGGAGCCCGGGCCCTGCGCCTGCTGGAGCGGCGCGCGACCTCCTCCCTGGTGATCCTCGCGGCCGCGCTGCTCTGCGCCACCGGCCTCGCCGGCCCGGGGGCGGAGGCGGCGGAGGCGGCGCTGCCGGCCGTCCCACCGGTGCTGCCCCTGGCCGTGGGCGTCGGCTGCGCCGCGCTCCTCCTGGCCGCGCTGGCCAGCCCGGCCTGGCGGCCTCAGGCGCTGCTCCTCGCCCTGTCGGGCGCCGCCGCGGTGCTCGGCCTGTCGGTGAAGACGCCGCTCCCCGGGCTGGCCCTCCTCGAGGGCGCGAGCCTCCTGGCGCTCCTGCTGGTGTGGCGGGCCGCGGGGAGGCCGACGACCCGCCTCGCCTACCTGGCGGTGTTCCTCGTCTCCGCCGCCTGCCTGGTGGGCGGCGAGCTAGTGGCCCGTTCCGGCGACGCCCGCTGGGCCCGGGCCCTCCTCCTCACCGGGTTCCTCGTGAAGCTGGGCGCCTTCCCGCTCCTCTTCTGGCTTCCCCGGATCGCCGAGGACCTGCCGGCGCTGGTCCTGGGCGCGGTGGTGGCGGTGGTCGACGTCGCCGCCTTCGGCGAGCTGTGGTCCCTCTCGCAGGGCGCGCCCTGGCTGCTCGAGCCCCGTCCGCTCTGGCTCCTCGCCGGCGCCCTGACCGCGCTCTGCGGCGGCCTGCTCATGCTGGCCCAGAAGGACCTGAAGCGGCTCCTGGCCCTCTCCACCGTCGAGGACGTCGGCTTCCTCCTCCTCGGCCTCTCGGCGGGCGGCGAGCTGGGGGCGGGCGGCGCGCTCCTGGGCGCGGTGGTCCACGCGCTGGGCAAGGCTCTCCTCTTCGCCAGCCTGTCCGCGCCCGAGGCCGACGGGGCCCTCTCCGCCGACGCCGCCGGGCTGGCCTCGGCCTACCCGGTCTCCGCGGCCGGGTTCCTGGGCGGCATGCTGGCCGTGGTGGGCGTGCCTCCCCTGCTGGGCTTCGCCGGGCGCTGGCGGCTCTTCGAGGCGGCGGCCCAGGTCGGCCCCTTCGTGCTCCTGGCCTTCGCGGTGGCCTCGGCCATGGCCCTCGTGGCCTACGCGCTGGCCCTGACCCGCACCTGGTGGGGCCCGCGTCCGGAGGGCGCGCCGGCCGCGCGCGAGGGAGTCCTCCTCCGCCTGTCGCTCCTCGTCCTCCTGGCGCTCCTCGTCCTGGGCGGCCTCTGGCCCGCAGGGCTCGGCGCCCTCACCGGGAGCGCGCCATGAACCCCTGGAAGCGCCTGGTCGCCGGTTGCCGCAAGAAGAGCCCATGGCTGTTCCACATGAACGCCGGGAGCTGCAACGGCTGCGACATCGAGCTGGTGGCCTGCCTCACCCCGCGCTACGACGTCGAGCAGCTCGGCATCCGCCTGGAGGGGAGCCCCCGACACGCCGACATCCTCTGCGTGTCCGGCCCGGTCACCCGCAACACCGCCCAGGCCATCCGGACCGTCTACGGCCAGGTGTGCAGCCCCAAGGCGGTGGTGGCCATCGGATCCTGCCCGGCCTCGACCAACGCCTTCGTGGGCAGCCCCACCGTGGACGGCCCGCTCTCCAAGCACCTCCCGGTGGACGTGTTCGTGCCCGGCTGCCCGCCGCGGCCCGACGCCATCGTCGAGGGCGTGGCCCGGGCCGTGCAGATCCTGGCCGAGCGGGAAGCGGCGACGACCCCGCCGGCTCGGGGCGACCCGGCGGCAGCGGACCCGGCCCCCGTCCCAAGCGAGCAGCCGAGATGACCCTCTCCTCCGCCCTCCTCCGCCTCCTCGTCTTCCCCGGGCTCGTCTACGCCGTGCCGGCCGCCTGGTTCTTCCTCTGGGTCGAGCGCAAGGCCGTGGCCCGCATGCAGCAGCGCATCGGCCCGCCGCTCCTCCAGCCCTTCTACGACTTCATGAAGCTGCTGGGGAAGAGGGCGCCCCCCCGCCCTGGCCTGGAGGGCGCCCTCACCCGGGCCTGGCCGGTCCTGGCGGCGGCCTCGGCCGCCGGGGCGGTGGGCCTGCTGCCGGTGCTGCCCGGGGCCGGCGGGTTCGCCGGGGACCTGGTCCTGCTCCTCGCCCTCCTCGAGCTGCCGGCCATCTTCCTCATCGCCGCCGGGTTCTCCTCCCGCTCGCTCTACGGCCAGATCGGCTCGGCCCGCGAGGCGGTGATGGGCATCTCCTACAACCTGGTGTTCCTCAGCGCGGTGCTGGCCATCGCCCTGGCCCAGCACACCTTCCGCCTCGACGGCCTGGCCCAGCCCTCGGCCTCGCCCCTGCGCTGGCTGGGCGTCGCGGCCATCCTGCTCTGCCTCCCCGCCAAGCTCCACGTCACCCCCTTCTCCCTGCCCAACGCCGAGCAGGAGATCTACGCCGGGGCGCTCACCGAGTACGCCGGGCCGGAGCTGGCACTGTGGGAGCTCGCCCACGGGCTGGAGTGGGTGGCCATGACCGGCCTGGTCGCCGCCCTGGTCGTCCCACCGCTCGGCCCGGGCCCGGTCCAGGGCCTGATCTTCGTGGCCGTTTCGGCGCTGGTGGTGCTGGGGCTGTCGGCGCTGGCCGCGGCCACGGCGCGCGTCACCATCGAGCGGGCCACCCGGTTCTACTGGCGAGCGGCCCTGGTGGTGGTGGTGGTGGGCGCGGGCGCCTCGCTCCTCATGGGGTTCGCGCGATGAACGTGCTCCAGTTCCTCCTCGAGAACCTCTCCCGGGGCCCGGTCACGCTCCGCTTCCCGGAGCGCCCGCCCGCCCCCGCCGCCTACCGCGGGCTGGTGGAGATGGACCGCGAGCGCTGCGAGGGCTGCGGCATGTGCGCCTTCGTCTGCACCTCGCGCGCCATCGTCTTCCGCAACAAGCCCCAGACCTACGAGTGGAGCTACGATCCCGGGCAGTGCACCTTCTGCGGCCGCTGCGTGGATGCCTGCGCCTCGCACGCCCTCCGGCAGCAGCCCTCGCGCCCGCCCATCTACACCGACCCGAGCGAGCTCAGGCTGGCCTACAGCCTGCCCCGCAAGCCGCCCCCGGGGGCGAAGGGAGGCGCCAGGTGACGGACATCGCGACCATCCCCGCGGAGATGGGGGCCGACGGCGCCTGGGAGGAACGGCGCGGCTCGCGCTGGCTCGAGCCCGAGGTCCTGGACGTCCGGCGCATGGCCCAGGTGATGCGGGAGAAGAAGGCGCGGTTCGTGACCATGACCGCCCTGCTCGTGGAGGGCGAGAAGGAGCCCCGGCTCTCCTACCACTGGGACCTGGACGGCTCGCTCCTCACCGTGGTGACCAGGACCGAGGAGAAGCACATCCCCAGCATCTACGGCATCTGCGAGGCGGCCGACTGGATCGAGCGCGAGATCCACGAGCAGTACGCGGTGGTCTTCGACGACCATCCCTACGAGCCGCTCCTCCTCCGCGCCGGCGACGCCCCCGGGGTCAACCTCCCCGAGGAGGACGAATGAGCTACCGCATCGCCATCGGCCCCTACCACCCCGCCCTGGAGGAGCCCTACAAGCTCGACCTGGTCTGCGACGGCGAGGTGGTGCGCGACGCCCAGCTCCGCATCGGCTTCAACTTCCGGGCCGTCGAGCGGCTGGCGGAGCAGCGCAACTTCGTGGCGGTCATCGCCCTGATGGAGCGCGTCTGCGGCATCTGCTCCAACGTGCACACCATGTCCGTGTGCCAGGCCCTGGAGCAGATCGCCGAGCTCGAGGTGCCGCCGCGGGCCAGGTACATCCGGGTGATCGTGGCCGAGCTGGAGCGCCTTCACTCCCACGTCCTGTGGGCGGGCATCGCCGGCAAGCTCATCGGCTTCAAGACCATGTTCATGGCCTGCTTCTCGCTTCGCGAGAGGGTCATGGACGTGCTCGAGGCCATCTCCGGGAACCGCGTCAACTACTCCATGAACCGGGTGGGGGGCGTGAACCGGGACATCGCCGACCCGCAGGCCGTCCTCCGGGCGGTGGAGGAGGTGGAGCGGGAGGTGGCCCGGAGCATCATCCCGGTCTTCACCGGGAGCCGCTCCGCCCTCTCCCGCTGCGTGGGCGTGGGAGTCCTGGACGAGGCCCGGGCCCGCTCGCTGGCGGTGGTGGGCCCCACCGCCCGCGCCTCCGGGCTGCCCCAGGACATCCGCAAGGCCGCCCCCTACGCCGCCTACCAGGAGCTGGAGTTCCAGGTCCC
Source organism: Anaeromyxobacter sp. (assembly GCA_035541675.1). GTDB lineage: Bacteria > Myxococcota > Myxococcia > Myxococcales > Anaeromyxobacteraceae > Anaeromyxobacter. Next base: position 91,158 of record DATKMW010000118.1, read on the forward strand.
GGTGGAGAGCTCCGGGGACGTCAAGGCCCGCCTGGTGGTGCGGGCCCTGGAGATCCTGGAGAGCTGCAAGATCCTGCGGCAGGCGCTGGCCAAGCTGCCCGCCGGCGACTGGCGCGGCCCCACCGAGGAGGTGGAGATGCCCGCCGGCACCGGCCTGAGCCGCCTGGAGGGGCCGCGCGGCGAGGTCCTCTATTCGGTCACCACCGACGGCGAGAACGACACCCCCCGCCGCGTCCACGTCCGCACCCCCACCTTCGCCAACATGCCCGCGGTCCGGGTGATGCTGCGCGGCGCCCAGCTCGCCGACGCCCCCATCATCCAGGCCTCGGTCGATCCCTGCTACTCCTGCACCGATCGTTGAAGCGAGGCCCGTCGAACCGAACCGAGAGGAACGAATGGCGAACGTCAGCGTCATCACCGACCTTTGCACCAAGGACATGAAGTGCATCGCGGTCTGCCAGCGCAAGGCCATCCATCCGCGCGAGGACGAGCCCGGCCACGCGGACGTGAAACAGCTCTTCGTCAACCCCAAGAAGTGCATCGACTGCGGCTCTTGCCGGGCCATTTGCGAGGCGCACGCCATCTTCGCTAAGATCGACCTCCCCCCGGAGAAGGCCCACTTCGCCGAGATCAACGCGGCCTACTACAAGAAGTCCTAGCGGGGCGGCCGCCCGAGGAGCGCATGGACTACCGGATCGTCCACCTGGTGCGGCACGGTGAGATCCGGCGCGACGACGAGCTGCCCCGCGCCATCGGTCAGCTCGACGTCCCGCTCTCCGAGGAGGGGCACCGGCAGGGCCGGGAGCTGGCGCGCTGCCTCTCCGGCGCCCCGCTGGGCGCCATCTGCTGCAGCGACCTGTCCCGGTCGATGGCGACCGCGGAGCTGGTGGGCCAGGCGGCGGCGGCGCCGGTCCTGGTCCGCGCCGACCTGCGGGAGGTGGCGCTGGGCGAGTGGGAGGGCCGCACCTTCCGCGACATCGCCGAGCGCTTCCCCGAGGAGTACCGGGCCCGCGGACGGGACCTGGGCGGCTTCCGACCCCCGGGCGGCGAGAGCTTCCTCGACGTCAGCCAGCGGGTGGTCCGCGCCTTCCACGAGATCCTGAGCTGCACCTCGGGCGACCTTCTCCTGGTGGGCCACGCCGGGGTGAACCGGCTCCTCCTCTGCCACCTGCTGGGCATGCTGCCCGCCAACCTGTTCCGGCTCGGCCAGGAGTACGCCTGCGTCAACGTGGTCCGCTGCGAGGGCACGAGCTACCAGGTGAAGGTGGTCAACGGCTGCCTGGCCGACCTGCGGCGCGAGCACCGCCTGGCGCTGCGGAGCCGCCGCCCGGCCCGCCGGCACCGGGCGGTGGGGCGGCCCCCCCACCGGGAGGAGCGCACCTCGTGATGGCCCCCGCCGCGCGCCTGCTCGACCCCTGCGGCCGCGCCATCACCTACGCGCGGCTGTCGATCACCGACCGCTGCGACCTGCGCTGCGTCTACTGCATGGCCGACCGGACGCGCTTCCTCCCGCGCCGGGAGCTCCTCACCCTCGAGGAGCTGGAGCGGCTGGCCGGGGCTCTGGTCGGCCTGGGCATCACCCGCCTGCGCCTCACCGGCGGCGAGCCCCTGCTCCGCCGCGGGGCGCTCGACCTGGTGGCCCGGCTCGGTCGCCACCTGCGGTCCGGCGCCCTCTCCGAGCTCTCGCTGACCACCAACGGGACCCTCTTGGCCGGGGCGGCGGAGGCCCTGGCCAGATCGGGCGTGCGCCGCGTCAACGTCTCCCTCGACAGCCTCGACGCCGACGTCTACCGCCGCGTGACCCGGCGCGGGCAGCTCCCGCCGGTCCTGGCCGGCATCGATGCCGCCGCCGCCGCCGGGCTCGAGGTCAAGCTCAACGTGGTCGTGCTCCGGGGCGTGAACGCCGGCGAGCTCCCCGGGCTGATCCGCTGGGCGCACGCCCGGGGGCACGGGCTGAGCCTCATCGAGGTCATGCCGGTGGGCGAGATCGGCGCCGACCGGACGGCGCAGTTCGTCTCCCTGGCGGCCATCCGGGCCGGTCTGGAGCGCCAGTTCACCCTCCTGCCCCAGGCCCGGCAGACGCCCGGCCCATCGCGCTACTTCCGGGTGCTGGAGACCGGGGGGACGCTGGGGTTCATCGCTCCCCTCTCCCACCGCTTCTGCGAGGGCTGCAACCGGATCCGGATCACCTGCACCGGGAGGCTGCACCCCTGCCTGGGCAGCGAGGCCGGCGTCGACCTGAGGCCCCCGCTGCGCGGCGCGAGCGACGACGGGCCGCTGCTGCAGGCCATCCGCCAGGGCGTGGCCCGCAAGCCCGCCGGTCACTCCTTCGCCATCGCTCGCGGCCCGGCCGCGGCCGCGCGCCCGATGTCGGTGACCGGCGGCTAGCCTCTTGCCCGCGACGGCGGGCGCGACCTTCGCCACCTCGATCGGCTCCCCCACCCCGGCGGCGATGTTCTGCAGCCTCATGAGCAGGCCGGCGGAGACGGTGTGCCCGCGCCCCGCGCCGCCCCGACTGCCGGATCCGGACCGCCACGCCGACCGCGATGGCGCTCGAGCTCCTGCACGCCGACCCGGTGGACGTGATCGTCACCGACCACCTCATGCCCGGCGTGTCCGGCCTCGAGTTCCTGAAGCGGGTGCGGGACCGCCACCCCGACACCGTCCGGATCATGCTCACCGGCCACGCCCACGTGGACACCGCCGTGAAGGCCATCAACGAGCGGAGATCCACTTCCTCTCCGAGCCCTGCTCGGCGGCGGAGCTGCAGGTCACCGTCCACCTGGCGCCGGAGCAGCTCGAGCTCGCCCGGGAGGACCGGCGGCTGCTGGCCATCGTCCGCAGCCGCCCCGCGCTCACCGAGATGCCGGAGCTGGCGCACCAGGCGCTCCTGCGGAGGTAGCGAGGCAGGCGCACGCCCCCGAACGGCGCCGGCCCTGTCTGAGCCCGCGCGCCGGAACGGACCGCCAGTAGGATCGGGCCCAGCCGTGCCCGGCCCTCGAGGGGGCCGCGCCGGGACGACCACTCGCCACCTGGAGGATCCCCATGCGCCTCATCGCCGTCCTGCTGCTCGCCCTGGCCCAGCCGGCCCTGGCGGCCGGCAAGTTCACCCTGAAGAGCGCCGACCTGAAGCCGGGCGGCACGCTGCCGGAGAAGAGCGTGTTCAACGGCTTCGGCTGCAGCGGCGGGAACGAGTCCCCGCAGCTCTCCTGGACCAACCCCCCGCCGGGCACCAAGAGCTTCGTGGTCACGGTCTACGACCCCGACGCCCCCACCGGCTCGGGCTGGTGGCACTGGGTCGTCTACAACGTGCCGGCCAACGTCCACCAGCTCCCCCACGGCGCCGGGGGCGGGACCGGGCTGCCCGAGGGCGCGGTCCAGGCCAAGACCGACTTCGGCTCCCCCGGGTACGGCGGCGCCTGCCCGCCGCCCGGCAAGCCCCACCGGTACATCTTCACCGTGCACGCGCTCAAGGTGGAGAAGCTCGACGTCCCGGCCGACGCCAGCGCGGCCTTCATCGGCTTCATGACGCACGCCAGCCAGCTGGGGGCCGCCAAGCTCACCGTGACCTACGGCCGGTCGAAGTAGCGGTCCAAGGCGCGGGCCGGCGAGGCGGGAAGAGGGTGACATCCGGGGGCCGCGACGCTAGTCTGCCGCCCTCTCCTTCCACCCTCGCCGCCCGCGCAGGGCGGCCCTCGCAGCCGGGGACGACCATGTCCAAGAAAAGCGCCCGCGCACGCTACCGCGAAGACCTCCTCGACGCCCCGGAGTGGCTCAAGAAGAAGAAGATGCCCCACCGCGACCGGTACCTGGCGGGCAAGCGCATCCAGCCGCGCGGGCTCACCGGCCGGGAGCCGCTCCCCCACCTCGTCGACGAGGTCTTCCTGGCCTACAACTCGGCCCGGCTCAAGGAGGGCTGCCAGCTCTTCGCCGACAAGATGCTCGAGCCCGACGTCACCATCGGCATGAGCATCTCCGGGGCGCTCACCCCGGCCGGCCTGGGCTGCTCCTCGCTGGTCCCGCTCATCAAGGCGGGCTTCGTCGACTGGATCGTCTCGACCGGCGCGAACCTCTACCACGACATGCACTTCGCGCTGAACTACCCGGTGCGGGTGGGCAGCTTCAAGTTCGACGACACCGAGCTGCGCAACAACGACATCGTCCGCATCTACGACGTCCTCATCGGCTACAGCGACGGCCTCATGGCCACCGACGAGTTCCTGCGCAAGGTCCTGGTCCAGCCCGAGTTCCAGAAGGAGATGGGCACCGCCGAGCTGCACCACCTCCTCGGCAAGTACTGCGCCGAGTGGGAGCGCAAGGCCGGCCTCAAGGACGCCTCGGTCCTGGCGGCGGCCTACCGGGCCGGCGTCCCCTGCTACACCTCCTCGCCGGGCGACTCCACCATCGGCATGAACGTGGCCGGGGTGGAGCTGCGGGGCAGCAAGCTGCGCATGAACCCGTCCATCGACGTGAACGAGACCACCAGCTTCGTCCTGGCCGCCAAGCGCGGCGGCGGCAAGAGCGGGGTGGTCCTGTGGGGCGGCGGCAGCCCCAAGAACTTCATGCTGCAGACCGAGCCCCAGATCCAGGAGATCCTGCGCATCAAGGAGTACGGGCAGGACTACTTCCTCCAGGTCACCGACGCCCGACCCGACACCGGCGGCCTCTCCGGCGCCACCCCCAGCGAGGCGGTGAGCTGGGGCAAGGTCGATCCCGACCGGCTGCCCGACGCGGTGGTCTGCTACACCGACACCACCATCGCCATGCCCATCCTCACCCACTACGCGCTGGCCAAGCACAAGAGGCGGAAGCTGCGGCGCCTCTACGATCAGCGCGGCGCGCTGGTGAAGGCGCTGGCCCGGGAGTACTTCCGCCACAACGACGTGAAGATGCTCGACGGCTCGGAGCCGGACCTCTAGCCGGGGCGGACCATGACCCCGGGCCAGATCGAGGCCATCGCCAGGGAGCAGGGGACCCCGGTGGTGGTGGTCGACCACGACGTGCTCCGCGCCAGCTACGCCGCCTTCCGCCGGCACCTGCCCCGCGTCCAGGCCTACTACGCGGTCAAGGCCAACCCCGACCCGGCCATCGTCCGCACCCTGTACCGCGCCGGCGCCAGCTTCGACGTCGCCTCGCTGCAGGAGTTCATGCTGGTGTTGAAGAACGTCGAGCACCTGCCGGCGCAGGAGCAGCAGGACTTCGTCTGGGACAAGATCATCTACGCCAACCCGGTCAAGCCCAAGGAGACCCTGCGGGCGCTCGACGCCTACAAGCCGCTGGTCACCTGCGACAACCTCCTCGAGCTCGGGAAGATCCGGGATCACGCCCCGCACGCCGGGGTGGTGATCCGCCTGCGCGTCCCCAACACCGGCTCGATGGTCGAGCTCTCCTCCAAGTTCGGCTGCGACCCCGGCGACGCGGTGGACCTCATCGAGGCGGCCTTCTCCCTGGGGCTCACGGTGGAGGGGCTCTCCTTCCACGTCGGCAGCCAGTGCACCAACTTCCTCAACTTCGTGCAGGCCCTGAACATGGCCGCGGCGGTGATGAACGAGGCGCGCAGCCGCGGGCGCGAGATCCAGATCCTCGACATCGGCGGCGGCTTCCCCGCCCCCTACCACCGCGACGTGAAGCCCTTCGAGACCCTGGCCGAGCGGATCAACGCCGAGATCGATCGTCTCTTCCCGGTGGGGGTGGACCTCATCGCCGAGCCGGGGCGCTTCATCGTCGCCACCGCCGCCACGGCCGTGGCCCGCATCGTGGGCAAGGCCCGGCGGGACGGCAAGACCTGCTACTACATCGACGACAGCGTCTACCACACCTTCTCCGGGATCATCTTCGATCACTGCCAGTACCACCTCAGGGCGCTGCGCCAGGGGCCGGCCGAGATCTGCTCCGTCTTCGGCCAGACCTGCGACGGGCTGGACACCATCTCGCTGTCCGAGGAGCTGCCCGACCTGGACCTCGACGACCTGGTGTACGCCGAGAACATCGGCGCCTACGCCAGCGCTTCCGCCACCTGGTTCAACGGCTTCCCTCCCGCCCGGGTCATCCACCTGAACGAGGGATAGCGGCCCGCCCCGGCGCGTCCACTCACACCTTGGGTCCGCGCCGCCCCACCGCGGACCGCCCGTCGCAGCCCTGGTGACGCACTCCTGGCCGGCCGCCCGCGGGCATGGGCGCTGCAAGCACGGTCGGGAAGGACGCCCGGGGCGCCTCGCACCCGGTCCCGCCGCCCGGGAGGCCCATGCGCGACACCAAGATCGCCACGCTGGTGGCGCTCGCCCTGGCGAGCGCCCTGGCCCTGCTCTGCCTCCTGGGCGCCGCCGCCTGGCGCGGATTCGCCCAGGTGACCGAGCAGTTCCGGCAGACGAGCGAGATCACCTTCGCCTCGATGCGCACCGTGGACGCACTCCTGGCGGCCAAGCGCACCATGCAGGAGAACCTGGCGCTCCTGCAGATGGAGAGGCGCATCGTCGAGTCGCGGGAAGGGATGGATGCCCAGAACGCCCTCATCGGGATCCACAAGCACCTGGCCGACGGCCGCTTCGAGCTCGAGGCCAGCATCAAGAAGCTGAACGAGCTGCCGCGGGACGGGGAGACCGACAAGGCCTGGGCCGAGGCCGGGAAGGCCGTCGCCGCCTGGAACGACGCCACCCAGGCTGCCGACGAGGCCCTGGGCGGCCTCGAGGACGTCCTGCGCGAGGAGAAGCCCTCCCCGGCGGACCTGGCCAAGGCCGAGGGGGACGCCTGGAAGGAGTTCGAGAAGACCTCGGCCCTCTCCGACGCCGCCGAGGCTCCGCTCGACAACGTCCGCCAGGCGCTGGCCGTGCGGCTGGGGGCCGACAAGCGGCGCGTGGAGCGGAGCGAGCGCCAGGGGCGGATCACCATCCTGGGCGTGTCGGCCTTCGCCATCCTCCTCACCTCCCTGGTCACCGTCTTCATCGGTCGCCGCCTGCGCCGGGTGATCGGCAGGCTGGTGCGGGTGACCGGGGACCTCACCCGCTCGGTGGTGGCCGGGCAGCTGGGCGAGCGCGCCGACCCGCTCCTGGTCCAGCCCGAGTTCCGGCCAGTGGTGACCGGCATCAACGCGGTGGTCGACGCCTTCGCCCGGCCCATCTCGGTGACGGTGAAGTCGCTCACCACCCTGGCGGCCGGCGAGCCCACCCCGCAGATCGCCGACGACTACGCCGGCGACTTCGACCTCATCAAGCAGAGCCTGAACGACCTGGTCCGCCTCACCAAGGAGCGCGGCCGCGACCTGGACGCGCTCATCGCCGCGGCGGTGGCCGGCGACCTGGACTACCGGGCCGACCCCGGCAAGTACCGCGGCGCCAACGCCCGGCTGGTCCAGTCGATGAACGAGATGCTGGACGCGCTGGTGACGCCCCTGCGGACGGCGGCCTCCTTCGTGGCCGGCATCGCCCGCGGGGAGATCCCGGCGCGCATCGAGGGGCAGTATCGCGGGGAGTTCGAGGTCCTGAAGCAGAACCTGGACACCTGCGCCGAGGCGGTCCGCAAGCTGGTCGAGGACGCTGGCGGGCTGGCCAGCGCCGCCGCCGGGGGCCAGCTCTCGCGGCGCGCCGACGCCGAGCGCCACCAGGGCGACTTCCGCCGGGTGGTGGAGGGCGTCAACGCCACCCTGGACGCGGTGGTGGGGCCGGTGCAGGTGGCGGCGCGCTGCGTGGAGCGGATCGCCCGGGGCGACCTGCCCGAGTCGGTCACCGAGAGCTTCCCCGGCGACTTCGCCCCGCTGCGCGACAACCTGAACGGCTGCATCGCCAGCATCCAGGCGCTGGTCCGGGACGCGAACGCGCTGGCCCAGGCGGCGGTGGAGGGCCGGCTCGACGTCCGCGCCGACCTGGCCCGGCACCACGGCGACTTCCGCCACATCGTCGACGGCTGCAACCGCACCGTCGATGCCCTGCTGGCGCCGGTGCAGGTGGCCACCCAGGCGCTGGAGCGCCTCGCGGATCGCGATCTGCTGGCCCGCGTGGAGGGCGACTTCCCCGGGGAGCACGCCCGCGCCAAGGACGCGGTGAACCGGACCGCCCGGGCGCTGCAACGCGCCCTGGCCCAGGTGGCGAAGGCCGTGGAGCAGGTCTCCGGCGCCGCCGAGCAGATCGCCTCCTCCTCCCAGGCGGTGGCCTCGGGGGCGTCGGCCCAGGCGGCCTCCATCCAGGAGACCCGCGGCTCCATCGAGTCGGCCGCCCAGGCCATGGAGGAGGCCGCCAGCGCCGCCGCCCAGGCCAACTCCCTGGCCCAGGCCGCCCACACCGCCGCCGGAGCCGGCGCCGCCGCCGCCGACCGGCTGCAGGCCACCATGGGCAAGATCCAGGCGTCGGCCGAGAGCACCAGCCAGATCATCCGCGACGTCTCGGATATCTCCTTCCAGACCAACCTCCTCGCGCTCAACGCCGCGGTGGAGGCGGCACGCGCCGGCGAGGCCGGCCGCGGCTTCGCCGTGGTCGCCGAGGAGGTGCGCTCGCTGGCGCTCCGCGCCAAGGACGCGGCCTCTCGGACCGAGGAGCTCATCCGGCAGTCGGTGCGCCAGGCGGGCGAGGGCGAGGCGGTGGCGCGGCAGGTGGCCGGCACCCTCCAGGAGATCGTGGGCGGCGTCTCCCAGGTCGGCGAGGTGGTCTCCCGCATCGCCGACGCCGCCCGCGGCCAGGCCACCCGCATCGAGCAGGCCAGCCGGTCGGTGGCCGAGGTGGATCGCATCATCCAGCAGAACGCCGCCGGCGCCGAGCAGTCCTCGGCCGTGGCCAACGAGCTGTCCGCCCAGGCCGAGGAGCTGGCCTCCATGGTCGGCACCTTCCGCCTCGAGGCGCGGCGCGCCGAGGCGCAGGCCTGCCCGCCGCCGGGCGCGGCCGGGGATCTCCGGCGCCGGGCCAACTAGAGGGGTCCGGCCCGGCCCGGGCGGGCCGAGCCGGGACCGCCCCAGGTCAGTGTCGGGAGCGCTGCAGGTTCAGCGCCAGGGACTTCCGTCCGCCGGAGACCCTCAGCCTCGACATCCGCCGCCGCTCCACGGCCCGGTACACGGCCAGTGCGGCAGCCACGGCGACCACGACCCCAGGGAACAGCACGGCCTGCATCTGGAACGCTCCTCGGTCGGCGCGGCGCCGGCAGGACTGCGCCCGCTGCGCGCACCGCGATGGGCACGCTACCGCCCGCCCCCCGCCCCGTCAAACGGCACCGGACCGGGCGCGCGGCAGGGCGCGGCGCCGGCTGCTCGCTCGCTCCCTCCGGGTCGCCAGGGCCCGCCGCCGCGGTCGCATGGCGCCCGCGTCCGCGTCCGCGGCGCGACGCGGCGCGGCGCGGCGCGCCGGCGTTCTCCCAAAGTCACGGGTTTCTCTGCGCGGGCCCGGGCCATCCACCGCCGCCTGGCGGTGAACGACCGTTCCGCGCAGGGCCGGCCCAGAGGTGGGCGCCCGGACCGGGCTCGCCGGCCCCGACCCGCTCCCGCGCCACACCCCACCGGCCGGCCACCCACGGCCCGCCGCCGGTCCAGGCGCACCCCCTGCCGGTGACCCCCCACTCCCTAGCATCCGGGAGAGGCTCCGTTCTTTCTTGCCGACGCCCGCGGGCTCACGTAGTGTCTCGACACCCGGCCCGCGGGGGTCAGGCTGGAGCACGGATCCCCCCCCTCCTGTTTCGGTCGCCCCCGTGGCCGGGTCTTCCTTCCCCGGCACCGCCTCTCGCCCATCGCGCTCGCGCCGCCGCCTTCGTGCGCGTGGCCGCCCCGCAGCAGCGGCCGCCGGGTTAGGCTCGCGCCCGCATGGACCTCGCCGCGCTCCGCCTGAGCCTGGAGCTGGCCGCGCTCACCACCGTGGCGCTCGTGGTCCTCGGGCTCCCGCTGGCGCAGGCGCTGGCCGCCTCGCGCTTCCGGTGGAAGTTCCTGGTCGAGGCGGCGGTGTCCCTGCCGCTGGTCTTGCCCCCCACCGTGCTCGGCTTCTACTTCCTCTTCGCCCTCGGCCCCCGCAGCCTCCTGGGGCGGGCCCTCGAGGCGGCCACCGGCCAGCGCCTGGCCTTCTCCTTCGGCGGCCTGCTGCTCGCCTCGATCGTCTACAGCCTGCCCTTCGCGGTGCAGCCGTTCGTGGCCGCCCTCTCCTCCGTCGACTCCCGGCTGGTCGAGGTGTCCTACTGCCTGGGCCGGTCGCGCCTCTCCACCTTCCTGCGCGTCTCGCTGCCCCTGTCCTGGAACGGGATCCTGGCGGGGGCGATCCTGGCCTTCGCCCACACCCTGGGGGAGTTCGGGGTGGTGCTGATGGTGGGCGGGAACATCGCCGGGCGGACCCGGACCCTGTCCATCGCCCTCTTCGACGAGGTCGAGGCGCTGGAGTACGGCGCCGCCAACCGCACCGCCGCGCTGCTCCTCGCCGTCTCCTTCCTGGTGCTGGCGGTGGTGTACGCGCTGCAGCGCCGGGTCTTCCCCGGCCGCCCCGGCCCGGGCGCGGCCGCGCCGGGGCCGCGATGAGCGAGGCGCTCTCCATCGACCTGGTGCGGCGGTATCCGGGAGGCCCGACCGTCCTGGCCCGGGCCGAGATCCCCCTGGGCGACGGGCCGGTGACCGTGCTCTTCGGCCCCTCCGGCGCGGGCAAGACCACCGTGCTCCGGGCCCTGGCCGGGCTCGACCGGCCGGAGGCGGGATCGATCCGCTTCGGCGGCGAGCCCTGGTTCGACGCCGCCCGCTCCCTCCACCTCCCGCCGCAGCGCCGCCGGGTCGGCTACCTGCCCCAGGACCACGCTCTGTTCCCTCACCTCACCGTGGCGGAGAACCTCCGCTTCGGCCTGTCCCGCCTGCGCCGGGCCGAGCGCGAGGCCCGCGTCTCCGAGATCGCCGCCCGGCTGGGCCTGTCCGCCCTGCTCGGGCGACGGCCGGCCGAGCTCTCCGGCGGGCAGCGCCAGCGCGTGGCGCTGGGCCGGGCGCTGGCGCCGGCGCCCCGCCTCCTGCTCCTCGACGAGCCCCTCTCGAGCCTGGACGGCCCGGCGCGGACCGAGCTGCGCGGCGAGCTCCGCAGCCGCCTGGAGGGCGCGGCCATCCCGGCGCTGCTCGTCACCCACGACCGGGTGGAGGCGCTCGCCCTGGGCGACCGCATGGCGGTCATGGTCGAGGGCAGGATCCGGCAGATGGGGCCGGTGCACGAGGTCTTCAGCGCGCCGGCCGACGCCGAGGTGGCGCGGGTGGTGGGGATGGAGAACGTGCTCCCGGTGACCTTCCGGAGGCGCGAGAACGGGCTGGCGGTGGTGGCGGCCGGGCAGGTCGAGCTCCTGGCCGTCGACCCCGGCGGGCTGGAGCGCGACGCCTACGCCTGCATCCGCTCGGAGGACATCGTGCTCGAGCAGCCGCCCGGCGCCCCCACCTCGGCCCGCAACGTCCTCGGCGGCGTGGTGATCGGGCGCAGCGACGAGGGCCCGCTCGTCCGGGTGCGCCTCGACTGCGGCATCCCGCTCGTGGCCCTGGTGACCCGGACGAGCGCCGAGGCGCTTGGGCTCGCGCCGGGGCGGAGGGCCGTGGCCATGGTGAAGACACCCAGCGTGCGACTCGTGCCGCGGAGCAGATAGCGCGTCCCTCCTTCCCGGTACCTTGTCGACGCTATCTCGACCCCACTGGGCCGCACGGGGGAGATCGGGCTCGGCTACAGTGCGCACCTGCCGATGGCCCCTCCCCAGCCCATCCTCGTCGTCGATGACGACACCGACGTCCGCGAGGCCCTGGGCGAGGTCCTGGCCGAGGAGGGCTACGCCACCCGGCTCTTCGAGAGCGGGCGCGAGGCGCTCGCCTTCCTCCGCGGCGGCGGTGCGCCGGCGCTGATCCTGCTCGACCTGATGATGCCGGAGATGAACGGCTGGCAGTTCCGGGAGGAGCAGCTCAAGGACGAGCGGCTCCGCGAGATCCCGGTGGTGGTCATCACCGCCAGCCGGCTGGACGGCGGCGCCCTGAAGGCCCGCGAGGTGCTCTTCAAGCCCATCGGGCTGGGGGAGCTGGTGGACGCGGTCCACCGGAACGCCAGCGCGCCGCGCCCCAACGGCCAGGTCGCGCCGAGCTGAGCGCGCCCGGCGATCCCACACGGGTCTCCGGAAGAACACGCTCGCCCCGGCTCCCTCGTCCCGGGGCGAGCGCAGCCGCTCGGCGGCGAAGACCTTCCCGTTCCTAGGCCAGCGACTCCCCGGTGGCGGCGAGCGCCGGGACCCGGACGCGCGCGGCCGCGACGTCGGCCTCTGCGCTCACCCGCACGACCCGGGCCGCGCCCTCCTCGGAGAGCACCTTGCGGACCAGTGCCTGGTTGAGCGCGTGACCGCTCTTGCGGGCGATGAGGTGCCCGATCACCGGCAGGCCCAGAAGCGCCAGGTCGCCGACCGCATCGAGGACCTTGTGGCGGGCGAACTCGTCCGGGAAGCGGAGCCCTTCGGGGTTCAGGATGGAGAACTCGTCCACCACGATGGCGTTCTCCAGGCTGCCGCCGCGGGCCAGCCCCATGGCCTGCATGCGCTCGATGTCCTTCATGAAGCAGAAGGTCCGCGCCCGGGCGACCTCGCGCTCGAAGACGCGGTCGCTCAGGGTCACCCGGAACGACTGGTTGGTGATGAGCGGGTGGCCGAAGTCGGCCGTGAAGTCGATGGAGAAGCCGTCGCCGGGCTCGAGGCGCGCCAGCTTGTCGCCGTCGCCGATCTCGACCGGCCGCTCGACCACCAGGTAGCGCTTGCCGACCGGGAGCAGCTTCACCCCGGCCTCGCGGATCAGGACCACGAACGGCGCCGCCGAGCCGTCCAGGATGGGCACCTCGGGGCCGTCCACCTCCACGCGGCAGTCGTCGATGCCCATGCCGTGGAGCGCGGCCATGACGTGCTCGACCGTGGCGATGCGGGTCTTCCCGTCTCCGATGCTGGTGGACAGGGTGGTGTCGACGACGCGCTCGCTCCGGGCGGCGACCTCCACGCCCACGTCCATGCGCACGAACCTGATGCCGGCGTCGGCGGGGGCGGGGGCGAGGGTCAGGGTCGCGGGCTTGCCCGAGTGGAGGCCCACGCCCGTGCAGGAGACGCGCTTCGCCACCGTCCGCTGGTTCCAATAGGTCATGAAGCTCCGCGTCCGTTCTCGCCTGGGGTCCTGAGAGGACAGCCGATCCCCTGCGGGGCCACCTAAGAGCAAGCGACGTGCCACGCCAAGCGCTACCGACGCGGGGAGAAGCTCGGGGATTCGTGGCTCAAGGGTCCGATATCCTTGTGATTTCCCGTTGGACAGCAGGATGGGCATCGCGCCGGGGGTGTCGAACATCCTTCATGTGCCGGCCCAAGCATGACAGGAATGTCAGTGCCCTCCGCCCCTCGACCGAGCAGCTCGGGCGCCGGACGGCCCCGCGGAACGACCCACCGGTCCGGACTCTCCCATGCGCCGGACCTGCCCGCCAAGGTGCTCGTCCTCCGCCGGATGGACTCGCCGGCCGGCCTGGCCCCCCGTCCTTATCCGGCGAGCGCCGTCGCCGCCGCGCTCGCGCAGGTCGCGGGGGACGCGACGGCGCCCGCGATCCGGCGGGGACGCAGCCCTAGAGCAGGCCCCCCTGCTTGCCCCTGGGCCGCTCCTTGCCCAGGTGGGCGTAGGCCGCCGGGAGGGCGACGCGCCCGCGGGGCGTGCGGGCCAGGAGCACCTCTCGGACCAGGAACGGCTCGTAGACGTCCTCGATGGTGTCGGGCTCCTCGCCCACCGCCGCGGCGATGGCGTCGATCCCCACCGGCCCGCCGCCGAAGACGTCGATGACCGTCGCCAGGATGCGGCGGTCCATCGCGTCCAGGCCGCGCGCGTCCACCTCCAGGCGCTTCAGGGTCCGATCGACGATGGCTCGGGTGAGCCGGCCGTCGCCCTCGACCTGGGCGAAGTCGCGCGCCCGCTGCAGGAGCCGGATGGCGATGCGCGGCGTCCCCCGCGCCCGCCGGGCCAGCTCCTCCGCGCCCTCCGGATCCACCGGCAGGGAGAGCTTGCGCGCCGCCCGCACCGCGATCTCCAGGAGCTCCCCCGCTCCGTAGTAGTCGAGCCGCTCCTGGATGGGGAAGCGATCGCGCAGCGGGCTGGCCAGCAGGCCGGTGCGGGTCGTGGCGCCCACCAGGGTGAACCGTTCGAGCTTCATCTCCATGGTCTGCGCGCCCAGCCCCGCGCCCAGCACCACGTCGAAGCGGTAGTCCTCCATGGCCGGGTAGAGGGCCTCCTCGACCGCGGGGGAGAGCCGGTGGATCTCGTCGATGAAGAGGATGTCGCGAGGGGCCAGGGCGGTGAGCAGGCCGGCCAGGTCCCCCTTCTTCACCAGCGCCGGACCGCTGGTGACGTGGAGTGTGACCCCCAGCTCCCGGGCCAGGATGTGGGCCAGCGAGGTCTTGCCCAGCCCCGGCGGGCCGCCGAGGAGCACGTGATCGAGCGCCTCCCCGCGCTGCCGCGCGGCCGCGGCGTAGACCCGGACGTTCTCCACGATCTTCACCTGCCCCACGTACTCGTCGAAGGTGGCGGGGCGGAGCGACTGCTCCAGCCGCTCGTCGCCCACCTGGGCCACCGGGGAGAGGTCGCGGGCCGGCTTCACGGACATGGGGGAAGCCTAGCACGGGGGCGTGACGCCCCCCGGCGAGTCGCCCCGCGGCCAGGCAGCGCTCGACGCCGGCCCCGGGGTGGTGCATATCGGGGGGGTGCAGGCGCTGGGCTACGTCCTGGGCTTCCTCCTGCTCGCCGCCGGGGTCCTGGGGGTGGTGCTGCCGGTCGTGCCGGGGTCGCTCCTGCTGCTCGGCGGCACGGTCGTGGTCGCCTGGGCGAACGGCTTCGCCCGCGTGGGCTGGGGTACCCTCGCCTTCGCGGCGGTGATCGCCGCGCTGATCTGGGCGGTGGACCTGGCCGCGACCGTCCTGGGGACGCGGCTGGCCAAGGCGTCGCGCTGGGCGGTCCTGGGGGCAGGACTGGGGCTCCTGGTGGGCCTGTTCCTGGGGCTGCCGGGGATCCTGCTCGGGCCGGCAGTGGGCGCGGTGCTGTTCGAGTACGCCCGCGATCCGGATGCCCGCCGGGCGCTGCGCGCCGGGACGGGCGCCTTCCTGGGCTTCCTGCTGGGGAGCGCGGTCAAGGTGGCGCTGGCCATGGTGCTCGTGGGAACCATCGTGCTTCGGCTCTCGACCTAGCCGGGAAGGCAGGGCGGAGAGGATGGCCGCGGGCGGGCCCGGCGATCCGGGCTGGTCGAGGTTGCGCAGCCAGTGGGTCGCAGCTGGGCCAACAGGGCGGAATCACGAGCGCGAGGTCGCTCGGTCCGCACTACACGACCGGGGCTTCCTGGTTGAGGGAGTCGGCGCCCACTCGCTCCGGGAGGTCGATGCCCAGCCGCGCCAGGAGTTCGGCCGTGGGGGCGTCGGGCCGGCTCACCCGGCGCAGGCGCGGCTCGGGCCGTCCACGAGCGGCAGGTTGACGTCGCCGCTCCTGGTGCCTGACGGGGCGCCCAGAACGCGCCGTGCGATCGTCCGAAGCCCGTGCTGGCGAGCGAGCCGGTCCAGGACCTCGTCTCCGCCGCTCGCGCACCGAGAGATCGGCCGACCCCCGCCCGCACCGGGGCCAGCTGCGCAGGTTCGGCTAGGGCAGACCCGCGCCCACCCCGGCGAGCTGCGCCTGGTAGGGGCGGCGGTACCGCTCGACCAGCTCCCGCTTCTCGCCGGGGCGACGCTCGTCGAGCACGCCCCCGGAGTGCGTGCTGGCGATGCCGCCGGCGAGGTTGCCCAGGAAGACCGCCTCGGGCAGGGAGAGGCCTCGCCCCCCCCGGAGCTGCAGGGCGATGGAGGCGACCATCCCGCCGGCGAAGTTGTCGCCGCAGCCGACGCTGTCGCCGGTGGGCAGCTCGCCGGTGGCCTTGTCCCGGAGGATGGCCTCCGGGATGGGGAGCTGGCCGTCCGCCCTCGCGAAGGTCCCGCCCCTCGACCAGTAGTGGACCGGGTCCACCCCCTGGGTGACCACGCAGGCGCCCACGCCGGCCCGCCGGTAGAAGTCGAGGGCCGGCCCGAGATCGGCCTCGCCGGAGTGGAGCAGCGCCTCGGCCCGGTCCATGACCAGGGCGTCGACGTACCGGTAGGCCTCGTCGGAGTCGCCCAGCGCCCAGCGGCTGCGGACCGGCCCCCGCGCCGGGTCGAAGGCGGTGCTGACCACCGTGACGCTGCCGGCCCGCTTGCACTCCCGGAGCAGACGGGTGAGGTCGGCGTGCAGCAGCGGCTCCCACCACATGGCCGAGAAGAGGGTCACCTCGCTCCGGAAGAAGTCGCGGTCGAGCTCCCCGGGGGCCACGGCCAGGGCCTCCGAGGTCCCGGTCTCGCAGATGAAGCTGCGCTCCCCGTGCCCGTGCGCGTCTCGGTCGTTGAGGATGTAGGTGCGGGGGAAGCGTCCGGCGCGCGTGCCCATCCGATCGGTGGAGACCGGGGTCCGGGCCAGGAGCCGGCGCACCAGGGCGCCGTCCTCGTCGTCGGAGAGGTTCCCGTAGAGGCGCACCTCGATCCCCTCGCCGGAGAGGAGCTGCGCCGCGGCGATGGCCGCCGCCGCGGCCACCCCGCCCAGCTTCAGGTTGGCCGGGGCGCCGCCGCCGATCTCCGCCACCAGCTCGGCCACCGGCCGCCCGGCGAACGCCTCCAGGGAGCGCCGCAGCACCGCCGCGCCCCGCACCAGCCCCCCGTCGCCGTGCTCGCGGGAGAGGTGGCGGGCCATGCAGGCTTCGCCCTCGCCCGGGGAGACGTCGTAGAGCGCGTCCAGCACGCAGCAGCCGACGCCCGAGATCCGCATGGGTCGATCCTGGCGCAGCGCCGGCCGTCCGGCCAGCCTCTTCTCCCCCGGGCTCTTGCCGGCCTCCGGGCGCCCCGGCGCTTGCCCGGACCGGGATCGCCCTAGCCCCCACCGAGCCCCATCGCCTGACTCTACGCCTCGCGGCGCGGAGGCGGCAGCTGGGGAGACGCCCTACTCCTGCTGCAGGGCGCGCTCGGTGACCTGGACGTCGGCCTCGGGGGCCCGCGCCGGGCGGAGCCCCTTCCTCGCCAGGACCGCGTGGTAGGCCCGGACCGCCTCCAGGGGCCCCAGCTCGCCGCGGATCACCTGCCACATCAGGGCGATCATGTCCGGGGGGGACTCGGCCAGGTTGATCTTCCGGCCGAAGAGGGCCAGCCGCGCCCCGTGCTTCACGCCCTGGGCGAGGAGCTCGAAGGTGTCGCGGGTAGTGCCGGCCGCGCCGCCCAGGATCCCCACCACCAGCGAGGGGTCGTGCGAGACCAGCTCCTCCAGGGCCCGCGGGCCGTTGTAGACCAGCTTGAGGAAGGCCGGCCGCTCGGATGCGGTCACGCCGCAGAGGAGGCGGACGATGGTGTCGTTGACGAAGGCGGGCACCGCCTCCGGCGAGAGGCCGGCCCCGGCGTTGGGGTTGAAGACCTCCAGGAAGTGGCGGAACCCGAGGCGCAGCGCCTCCTCGCGGAAGCGGGCGTAGGCCTCGATGGTGGCATAGTCGCGGTCGAGGATGTTGTTCAGGGTGATGGAGTAGAGCCCCAGGTCGCAGAAGGGCCGCACCCGCTCCAGCGAGGCGGTGCGAAAGGGGCGGGAGGGCTCGCGCAGGTAGCTGGCGCCACGGGGCAGCCAGATGTCGGTGGTGTCGTTGGCGCGGATGGCCAGGGTCACCGGGCTGTCGGCGAACAGCCCTCGCAGCGTCAGCTGCTCGCCGTTGGCCACCGAGGTGAGCATGACGTCCACCGAGCCGGCCCGGATGACCTCCGCCGTGGCGTCCAGGAACGCCCTGCGGGTCTTGAAGCCACCGCCCGCGAGCGGCACCGAGGCGACCCCCAGCGCCACGTCGGGATCGTTGGCGTGGGCCAGGATGAAGTCCTCCGGCCTCTGGGAACCGGCGCGGATCCTGCCGAGCTTCGTGTCCAGGGATTTCATGCGTGCCGGGCTCCGGGAGGGGGGAGGGACGCTCCCTGGTAAGGCGCGGGCCCCGGCCCGTCAAGGGGCTCTTGGCCGCGCCTCCGGCTCTGGCCGAGCGACCCGTCCCTCAGCCGCGCAGGAGCTTCAGGGCCTCGCGGAGGAGCTCGTCGAGTCTCTTGCCCGGCGCGCCCTCGCGCAGCGACTCGGAGGCGCCCTCGGCCTGCGGCGGCTTGTAGCCCAGGTTCACCAGCGCGGTGCGGAGCTGCTCGAGGACGTCGGCTTCCGGGGCGGCCCGCGCCGGCCCGCTGGCCCGGGCCAGCGCCAGGAGCCGGTCCTTCAGCTCCACCACCAGCCGCTCCGCGGTCTTCTTGCCCACCCCCGGGACCTTGGTCAGCCGGACCACGTCCCCCTGGGCCACCGCCTGGGCCAGCTCGCGCGCCTCGATGCCGGAGAGGATGTTCTGCGCCGCCCGCGGCCCCACGCCCTTCACCTCGATCAGGGCCCGGAACACCGCCTCCTCGTCCTCGGTGGCGAAGCCGAACAGGTCCAGCGCGTCCTCCCGGACGTGGGTGAAGACCCGCAGCGCCACCGCCTCGCCGCGGGCGGGCAGCGCCGCCAGCGACAGCCGCGAGAGGTGGACCCGATAGCCCACGCCGCCCACGTCGACCACGGCCTCGGCCTCGCCCACCTCCAGGAGCCGCCCGGAGAGCCGAGCGATCACGCGCCCCTCCGATGATCGCGGCGGGCCGGGCGCAGCCGATCCAGCGCCTGGCGGCGGGCGCGCCCCGGCGCTGGCGAGGGGAGCCGGCGGCGTGCCAGGTGGCACACCGCCAGCGCCAGGGCGTCGGCCTCGTCGGACAGGGCGGGCGAGGCGCCCAGCAGCAGCCGGGCGGTGCGCAGCATCTGGTCCTTGTCGGCGCGGCCGTTGCCGGTGAAGGCCAGCTTCACCTGGGAGGGCGCGTACTCGTAGACGGGCAGGCCAGCCCGGGCCGCCACGGCCAGCGCCACGCCCCGCGCCTGGCCCAGCACCAGCGCCGAGCGGGCCGAGGCGCCGGAGAAGACCGCCTCCACCGAGACCTCGCCGGGCCGCGTCCGGCGGATGACCTCGTCCAGCCCCGCCAGGATCCGGCCCAGCCGAACGGGCATCTCCAGCCGGCCCGGCTCCAGCACGCCGGACTCCACCACCCGCAGCCGCCCTCCCTCCCGCTCCACCACGCCGTAGCCGCAGCGCTGCGAGCCGGGGTCGATGCCGAGCACGATCACGCCGGCATGGTAGACGGGCGGGCGGGATTCGCAAGGGAAGCGCGGCGCCGGGCGCGCTTCGCCCCCGCGCTTCGTGTATCCTCCCGCGCCCGGTGGCCCCGCCGGACTCCATCCGCGCCGAGCTTCGGCCGCTCCTGCGGCTCGCCCTGCCGCTCGCCCTGGCCCAGGCGGGCCAGGCGCTCATGGGCGCCGTCGACGTGGCGGTGCTGGGGCGGGCCAGCCCGGAGCTCCTGGCCGGGGCCGGCCTGGGCAACGCCCTCTTCTTCGGCTTCGCCGTGCTGGGCATGGGGGTGATGCAGGGGCTCGATCCGCTCGTCTCCCAGGCGCTCGGCGCCGGCGACGCGGACCGGGCCCGGCGGCTGGTGTGGCAGGGCGTGTGGCTGGCCCTGGGGCTGGCCGTGGCCCTGGCCCTTCCCATCGCCCTGGCGCCCGCCCTGCTCCGGCCGGCTGGCATCTCCCCCGCCGTGGCCCGCGAGGCGGTCCGGTTCCTCTCCTGGCGGCTGCCCGGCCTGCCCTTGGCGCTCGTCTTCTTCGCCCCGCGGGCCTACCTCATGGCGCGAGCCCGGGTCCGCCCCATGCTGGTGGCGGTGGCGCTGGCCAACGTCCTCAACCTGGCCCTCGACGTGCTCCTGGTCTTCGGCGGCGCCCGCTGGCCAAGCTGGACCGGCCCGCTCCGCGCCATCCCCGCGCTGGGCGTGGCCGGCGCCGCCAACGCCAGCAACGCGTCCAACCTGATCCAGGTCCTGGTGCTGGGGCTATCCCTGCGGGCGGGGTCGCGCTCGCCCAGGCGCCGGACCTTCGCCCCACCCCACCCGGGCGAGCTCGCCCTCGCGCTCCGGGTCGGGCTGCCCACCGGCCTCCACGTCTTCGCCGAGGTGGCCTTCTTCTCCCTGGCTTCCATCCTGGCCGGCCGCCTCGGCGCGGTCCCGCTCTCCGCCCACCAGGTCGCTCTCCAGCTGGCCAGCGTCACCTTCACGGTGGCGCTCGGCCTGGGGAACGGGGGCTCGGTCCGGGTGGGGCTGGCGGTGGGGGCCGGCGACCGGCGGGGGGCGCGCCGCGCCGGGCTGGCGGCGTTCGCCGGCGCGGCCAGCTTCATGGCCTGCACCGCCCTCGCCTTCCTCGTCTTCCCCGGGGCCGTCGCCCGCCTCATGACCGACGACGCCGCGGTGATCGCCACCGCCGCGCCGCTCCTGCGGGTGGCGGCCCTGTTCCAGCTCTCCGACGGCCTGCAGGCGGTGGGCGCCGGCGTCCTGCGCGGCGCGGGCGTGACCCGCTTCACCTTCGCGGTCAACATGGTGGCCTACTGGGTCGTGGGCCTGCCGCTCTCGCTCCTCCTCGCCTTCGGCCTGGGCCTCGGCGTGCTGGGCCTGTGGGCCGCCTTCGTGGTCTGCCTGGCCCTGGTGGCGGCCAGCCTGGTGGTCCGCTTCCTGCGCGTCTCCTCTCGCGAGATCGCCCCGCTCGCCGGGCGCGATGCGGCCTAGGATGGCCCGGTGCTCACCCTGCCCCAGCCCTTCGAGGACCTCGGCCACACCGCCGACCTGGGTGTGCGGGTGCGGGGGGCGACCGCAGGGGAGGCGCTCGCCCGGCTGGCCCTGGCGCTGGGGGCGCTCCTCGCCGGGGGCGGCCCCGTGACCCCGGCCGCCGAGGTCCGCATCGCCGTCGGCGGCGGGCCGGGCCTTTCCGGCACGGCGGTGGCCCTGCTGCGGGAGCTGCTCTTCCGCTTCGCCGCGCACGGCCTGATCCCCGCCGCGGTGGAGGTGCTGCGGGTCGACGAGGCCGGGGCCGAGGCCGTGGTCCGCTCGGGGCGGTACGACCCGGCGCTCCACGGGGAGGGCGCGGACGTGAAGGCGGTGACCTGGCACC
The DNA here is from genome assembly GCA_035541675.1 of Anaeromyxobacter sp. GTDB lineage: Bacteria > Myxococcota > Myxococcia > Myxococcales > Anaeromyxobacteraceae > Anaeromyxobacter. The sequence goes on from DATKMW010000118.1 coordinate 112,189, forward strand.
TGGCCCGGCTCGAGCCCGAAGGGGAGGGCTGGGTGGCGCAGGTGATCCTCGACGTCTGACCGGAGAGGTGGCGCATGGCCATCCGCCGCATCGAGGGAGACCTCTGGGAGCTGCCGCGCGAGGGACGGATGAAGGTGCCGGGCCGGCTCTACTCGGTCGGCCCGCCCGCCCCCGACGACCCATCGCTGACCCAGGTGCGGAACGTGGCCCACCTGCCGGGGATCCTGCGCTTCTCGCTGGCCATGCCCGACATCCACTGGGGATACGGGTTCCCCATCGGCGGCGTGGCCGCGGTCGACCTGGACGATGGGGCGGTCTCGCCCGGCGGCGTGGGCTACGACATCAACTGCGGCGTCCGGGTGGTGACCACCGCCCTGCCCGCCGCGGACCTGCGCCCTCACCTCCATGCGGCCGCCACCCGGATCTACCAGCAGGTCCCCGCCGGCGTGGGGGCGAGCCGGGCCATCCCCCGGCTCTCGGCGCGCGAGCTCGACGAGGTGCTCGAGGCCGGCGCCGGCTGGGCGGTGCGGCGAGGCTACGCCGCGGCCGGCGACGACGCCGAGCGCTGCGAGGAGGGGGGCCGGCTCGAGGGCGCCGACCCGGGGGCGGTCAGCGAGCGAGCCCGGGAGCGAGGCGCCGACCAGGTGGGGACCCTCGGCTCCGGCAACCACTTCCTCGAGCTCGACCGGGTGGACGAGGTGCACGATCCGGCCGCCGCCGAGGCCTTCGGCCTGGTCGAGGGGCAGGTGGCCATCCAGATCCACTCCGGCTCGCGCGGCCTCGGCTACCAGGTCTGCGACGAGGCGCTGGCCGAGCTCACCCCCCGCTTCGCCGGCTTCGGCCCGGACTACGCCGCCCTCCCCGACCGCCAGCTCGCCTGCGCACCGGTCTCGAGCCCCCAGGGCCGCCGTTACCTCGGCGCCATGCAGGCCGCCGCCAACTTCGCCTTCGCCAACCGCCAGGTGATGACCGGGCTCGCGGTCCGGGCGCTCGGGGAGGCGCTGGGCCTCTCCGACCGCGACCTGGGGGCCCGCCTTCTCTACGACGTCTGCCACAACGTGGCCAAGGTCGAGGAGCACCTCGTCGACGGCCGCCCGCGCCGCGTCCTCGTCCACCGCAAGGGCGCGACCCGCGCCTTCGGCCCCGGCGACGAGCGCGTCCCCGCCCCCTACCGCGCCCTGGGCCAGCCGGTGCTCGTCCCGGGCGACATGGGGCGCTGCTCCTGGGTCCTGGCCGGCACCGAGCGCGCCATGGCCGACACCTTCGGCAGCTCCTGCCACGGCGCCGGCCGCCTCCTCTCTCGCGGCGAGGCCCTGCGGCGCGCGCGGGGCCGCTCCATCACCCGCGAGCTCGAGGCCCGGGGGATCGTGGTCCTGGCGCGGGGGAAGAAGACGGTCGCCGAGGAGATGAGCGACGCCTACAAGGACGTCTCGGACGTGGTCGAGGTCATGGCCCGTGCTGGCATCACCCGCCCGGTCGCGCGGCTCGTCCCCCTGGCGGTGATCAAGGGCTGAACGCCCCCGGCGGGTACGCCTTTCGCCGCCCCCCGCGCCCGGATCCGGCTAGACTCACATGTATGGAAGATGGAGCCGGACGGGGCCTCGTCCTCCTCGCGGGAGGGCGTCTCGGGGGGGGGGCGGTCGCCGCTCCCCGGCGGCCCGGAGGCCCGCGGATGGTCGGCCCTGCAGGCTCCGGCGAGCCGCCGCCCGCCGAGCCCGCCTCCCCCACGGCGCGGCTCCGCCGCGAGATCGAGGAGCGGATCTGCCGCGGGCTGGACGGGCTGGTCTAGC
>DATKMW010000119.1:0-49111 GCA_035541675.1 Anaeromyxobacter sp.
CGTCAAGGACCGCTGGCCGCGCATCCAGCGCGTCCTCCTCACCGGCCAGGCCGACTCCACCGCCATCGAGGAGGCGGTGAACCAGTCGGAGATCTTCCGCTTCATCTGGAAGCCCTGGGACGACGGCCACCTGCTCATCACCATCCAGAGCGCGGTCGACCAGTACTGGATCGTCGAGGAGAACATCCGGCTGCAGAAGCTCCTGGAGGAGCGCAACTCCGATCTGGAGAAGGTGAACCGCGATCTGGACGGGCAGCTCTCCGCCCGCTCCGCCGCCCTGGTGCGCGCCGCCCAGGAGTGGCGGGCCTGCTTCGACGCCCTGGGCGACCCGTTGGCCATCATGCGCGGGGGCGGGTGCGAGGTGGTGCGGGCCAACACCGCCTTCGCCCGCGCCGCCGGCGTCGCGCCCAACTCGCTCTCCGACCTGGCCTGCAGCGACCACGCCTACGGCGCGCTCCCCTGCCCGGCGCGCTGCGCCCTGCCGGCCAGCAGCGCGGCGGAGCGGGAGATCTCCTTCGGCGACCGCACCTGGCTGCTCCGCTCCTTCCCCTTCGAGCCGGCCGGGGGCCAGGTGGTGGTGTTCAAGGACGTCACCGACGAGCGCGAGGTCACCCGGCGCCTGTTCCACGCCGAGAAGATGTCGGCGGTGGGCCAGCTGGCCGGAGGGGTGGCCCACGAGATCAACAACCCCCTGGGCGGGATCCTGGCCTTCGCCCAGCTGATGAGCCGGGAGGAGCGCTCCACCGACGACATGGAGAACCTGCGCCTCATCCAGGACGCCGCCAACCGCGCCAAGCGGATCGTGGAGTCGCTGCTCCGCTTCTCGCGCCGCCCCCGCGAGGAGGAGAAGGGGCCGGTGCCGTTGCCCCAGGTGGTCGAGGACGCCCTCTTCCTCCTCTCCTCGCAGCTCAAGGACGGCCGGACCGAGGTCATCAAGCGCTGCGAGCCGGCGGTGGCCATGGGGAACGCCAACCAGCTCCAGCAGATCGTGGTGAACCTGCTGGTGAACGCCCTGCAGGCGATGAACGGGGAGGGGGCGGTGGTCATCTCCACCGGCCAGGCCGCTCAGGGGCGGGTCCAGCTCTCGGTGAGCGACTCCGGGCCGGGGGTCAGGCCGGAGATCGCCAAGCGCATCTTCGAGCCGTTCTTCACCACCAAGCCCGAGGGCCAGGGCACCGGCCTGGGGCTGTCCATCTGCTACCAGATCGCCGAGGAGCACGGCGGCTCGATCCGCGTCGAGAGCGGCGCGGAGCGCGGAGCCTGCTTCGTGCTGGAGCTTCCCGCGGCCACGCCGCGGAGCACCTGAGGGTTTTCGAGGAAGGAGACGCAACATGGCCGATGCGACCGAAGTGAAGCCCGTCCGCGTGCTCGTGGTGGACGACGAGCCGACGCTCCTGCGCGCCCTCGAGGCCCTGCTGCGCAAGAAGGGGTACGAGGTGACCGGCCTCGACTCGCCCATCGTGGCCACGCAGAAGCTGGCCCAGGAGGACTACGACGTCGCCCTCCTGGACATCAAGATGCCGCAGCTCTCGGGCCTGGAGCTGCTCAACGCCGTCAAGCACCGCCGCCCGGAGGTCGAGGTCATCATGATGACCGGCCACGCCACGGTGGAGACGGCGCTGGCGGCGGTGCGGGCCGGGGCCTACGACTACCTCACCAAGCCCTTCGAGGACGTGGAGGTGGTGGCGCGGGCGGTGGCCAAGGCCGCCGAGCGCAAGATGCTGTTCGACCGGAACCGGCAGCTGGAGATCGCCCTGCGCGAGCGGGAGGGCGTGCCCGGCGAGGGCCTGGTCGGCAACTCCGGCAACATCCGCGAGGTGACCCGGATGATCGATGCCGTGGCCTACAGCTCGGCCACGGTGCTGGTCACCGGCGAGAGCGGCACCGGCAAGGAGCTGGTGGCCCGGGCTCTGCATGCGCGCAGCCCGCGCAAGGGCCATCCCTTCGTGGCCCTGAACTGCGGGGCGCTCACCGAGACCCTGCTCGAGTCCGAGCTGTTCGGCCACGTGAAGGGGGCCTTCACCGGAGCGCAGCGCGACCAGAAGGGGCTCTTCGACGCCGCCGACGGCGGAACCATCTTCCTCGACGAGATCGGCGACATCCCCCTCACCACCCAGGTGCGCCTGCTGCGGGTCCTGCAGGAGGGCGACATCAAGCGGGTGGGCTCGGCCGATTCGGTCAAGGTCGACGTGCGCGTCATCGCCGCCACCCACCGCGACCTGCCCAAGCTGGTGAAGGGGGGCAAGTTCCGCGAGGACCTCTTCTACCGGCTCAACGTCATCAACATCCCCCTGCCGTCCCTGCGCGAGCGGGTGGAGGACATCCCGCTGCTGGCCCACCACTTCGTGCGGCGCTACGCCGACCGGCTGGCCCGGAAGGTGCGGTCGCTGTCGCCCGAGGCCATCGAGCTCCTCTGCGGCTACCGCTGGCCCGGCAACGTGCGCGAGCTGGAGAACGCGGTCGAGCGCGCGGTGGTGCTGTGTCGGGGCGAGATCATCACCCCGGCCGACCTGCCGCCGGCGGTGACCGGCCGGACCGCGCCGCTGGTGCGCGAGGCGCCGGTCAACGGCGACGAGTCCGCCTGGCTGACCCTGTCCTACGCCGCCGCCAAGGAGCAGGCCCTCCGCCGCTTCGAGAAGAGCTACGTCGAGGCGCTGATGCGGGCCTGCGAGAACAACATCTCGGCCGCGGCCCGCAAGGCGGGGATGGACCGCTCCAACTTCAAGCGGGTGCTGCGCAAGTACCGGACCGACGTGGAGCCCGACGCCGGCGACGAGGGCGGCGGCAGCGGCGAGTCGGCCACCGGGTAGCACCCGTTCACCGGTGCGCGCCCGGCGTCCCGGGCCGCGCGCCGGCGCGCCGGGCTCCCCGCGCCTCGCGGTCTGGCGGGGCCGCCCGAGGCCGTCACAGCTCGAAGCAGTCGACGAACAGGACCTCCCGGCTGCCGCGCACCCGGGCCAGGAGCTCCTCGCCGGGGACGGTGCCGAGGTCGATGGCGGCCGAGGCGGCCTGGGCGTTCTCGAACACCACGTTCCTCATCCCCTCGACGTTGATCCCCGCCTCGCGGACCAGGCCCAGCACCTCGGCCAGCACGCCCACCTTGTCGTGGTGGCGCACCACCAGGCGCGCGCGGGCGGGGGTCTTGCGGGCCACGTTCACGCAGTTGGGCACCTCCCCGGTGCGCACGAAGGAGGCCACGATCCGCACCGTCTCCCGGGCGATGGCGTCCTGGGCCTGCGCGGTGGAGGCGCCGATGTGGTGGGTGCCGTAGGTGCCGGGGAGCTGGGCGAGCTCGCTGACGAAGTCGGCCTTCCCCTTCTCCGGCTCGCCGGGGAACACGTCGGTGCCGAGCCGGAGCCGGCCGCCCTTGACCGCCTCCAGGAGCGCCGCCTCGTCCACCAGCTCGGCCCGGGCGGTGTTGATGAGCGCCGCGCCCGGCCGCAGGGCCCCGATCACCTCGCGGGAGACGATGCCCCGCGTCTCCTTGTGGAGCGCCAGGTGGAGGGAGAGGAAGTCCGCCGCCCGCGCCACCGAGAGGAGGTCCGGGGCCCGCTCCACCCCGAGCCGCTTGGCCTCCGCCTCGTCGAGCGAGCGCGACCAGGCCACCACCCGCAGGCCCAGGGCCTGGGCCCGTCGCACCACCTCGCGGCCGATGGAGCCGAGGCCCACCACTCCCAGCGTCCGCCCGAAGAGCCCCTGCGCCTCGGAGAAGCCCTTCTTGTCCCACTTGCCCGCCCGGAGCTGGGCCACGTTGTCGGGGATGCGGCGGTCGAGCGACACCAGCAGGCCGATGGCCAGCTCGGCCACGGCGATAGAGTTCTGGCCCGGGCAGTTGGCCACGTACACCCCCCGGCGCGAGGCGGCGGCCACGTCGATGGTGTTCACGCCTGCCCCGGCCCGCACCACCAGGGACAGGGCCGGCGCGCCCTCGAACACGTCCGCGGCCACCTGCTTCGATCGCACCACCAGGATGGAGGCGTCACGGGCTGCGGCGGCCATCTCCTTGGCCGGGACGTCCGGCCGGCTGTCCACGGCGAGCCCGATGGCCTGGAAGTCGGAGAGGCGCTCGGGGGGAAAGGCGTCGGCGACGAGGATCTTCATGGCGACCTCACGGCAGGCCCTCGGGGAGCCTGGGATTGGCGGTGGCCCGCTCGGTGGTGAAGCGGAGGCGGAGGACGTTTCCCTGGAGGACCTCGATCGCCCGCGGGAACCAGTCCCCGCCCGTGGGCGAGCCCCAGTCCAGGAACCGCACGTCCCAGAGGCCCCCTTCCTCCGGAGCGATCAGGCGGAGCGGCTGGAAGCCGTCCTTGTCCACGTAGAGCAGCGGCTTGGCCTCCCGGGAGCGGCCGCCGATGACGTAGGCCAGGCGCCCATCGAAGCGTCCCAGGCTCTGGTCGGCGAGGGCGATCCCCCGACGCCCCAGCGCGGCCGAGTAGGTCGCCGAGGCGTCCCCGGCGGTGGAGGAGGCGAGCAGGGTGCACAGCGCGTGGACCAGCGCCGCCGCGGCCGGATCGGCGTCGAGGCCAGCCGCGCCGGCCAGCTTGCCGTCGCGGGAGGACAGCCACGGGCTCTCGGCCGGTGTCGGTCCCACCGCCTCCAGCCGGCAGCGCCCGGGGATCTTGAGGAGGATGCGGGCCGGGGCGCTCGCCGCCCCGCCGCCCCGCGAGAGCGTCGAAAGCCGCTCGGCCGAGGCTCCCTCGGCCTGCAGCGTGCCGGAGACCTCCAGGGTGGCGAGGCCCAGCGCCTCGCGCCGCTGCCCCAGGTGGCGGAGCACGGCCGCGGTGGGCAAGAGGTAGGCGAGCGCCGGCGCCGCCAGCGCCACCGCGGCGGCCGCCAGCAGGAGCCGGGCGCGGGGTCGGGGAGGGGAGGTCACCGGGAGATCTCGCGGAGCAGGGCACGGAGCGGTTCGGCCAGCTCCGGGCGCTTGAGGGCGTACATGATGTTGGCCTTGAGGTAGCCGAACCGGTCGCCGGCGTCGTAGCGCTCCCCTTCGAAGCGGTAGCCGAGCAGCCCCTCCTCGCGGGCCAGCACCGCCAGGGCGTCGGTGAGCTGGATCTCCCCGCCCACGCCGGTGGGCAGGGTCTCGAGGATGTCGAAGATGCGCGGCGGCAGCACGTACCGGCCGATGACGGCCAGGGTGGAGGGAGGGTCCTTCTTGGGTTTCTCCACCAGCCTCTCGATGCGCATGGTCCGCGAGTCGAGCGGGCGCCCGGCGGCGATCCCGTAGAGGCTGGTCTCGGCCGCCGGCACCTCCATGAGCGCGATGGTGCCCAGCCCGTGGCGCCCGTAGCAGTCGGCCAGCTGCTTCGCCCCGGGCACCGGCGCGTCGATGATGTCGTCGCCGAGCATGACCACGAAGGGCTCGTCGCCGACCACCTCCCGGGCGCACAGCACCGCGTGTCCCAGGCCCAGCGGCTCCTGCTGCCGGACGGTGATGATCTTGGCCATGCGGGCGATGTCCCGGATCTGCTGCTTGAGCGCGGCCTTGCCGGTGCGCTCCAGGACCACCTCCAGCTCGCCGGCCACGTCGAAGTGGTCGACGATCGAGTCCTTTCCCCGGGCGCTGACGAGGATCACGTCCCGCACCCCGGCGGCCACCGCCTCGGCCACGATGTACTGGATGGTGGGGGTGTCGACGATGGGGAGGAGCTCCTTGGGCACCGCCTTGGTGGCGGGGAGGAAGCGGGTGCCCAGGCCGGCGGCGGGGATCACGGCCTTGCGGATGGGGACGGTCATGGCGCCCGAATCTAGCGCAGGTGGGCGGTCCGATGAAACGTATCGCCCGCCATCCGGGTGCCTGCGCGCGGGCCCTGCCCGGGCGAGCTGCAGACCACGCTCAGCGCTCGCGCTGCTCCGTCTCGGTCTTGCACTCGATGCACAGATCGGTCACCGGCCTGGCCCGGAGCCGCGCGCTGGCGATGGGACGCCCGCAGCGGGTGCACAGCCCGAAGGTGCCCGTCTCGAGGCGGGCCAGGGCCTCCTGGACCTTCCCGATGAGCTTGCGGTCGCGGTCGCGCAGGCGCAGCGACCAGTTGCGCTCCTCCTCGACGGTGGCGCGGTCGCTGGGGTCGGGGAGCTCGTCGGCCTCCTCGCCGGCCATCTCGTGCACGGCCTGGTTGCCGTGCCCGACCAGCGACTGGAGCTGGGCCTCGAGGGCCTCACGGTACCGATCGAGCTCGCGCTTTCGCATGACCGGCCTCCCGCGCGGCAGTCCTCCCCGTCCTTCTCCAGCTTGACGCTAGCGCGTTCCCGGCGAGGTCCACAAGCATCCTTGCCGGGGTCGCACAACGACCGTATCCTCCTCGGGTGCACGTTCGCGCCCACCTGGTCCTCGTTGCGCTCCTGGCCGCCGGCGGCGCCGCCGCGGCCGAATCGCCAGCCCCGTTGACGGTGCCCGACCTGATGGGTCCGCGCACCCTTGCGCTGCAGGCGGGCGTGGGGAGCGCCTCGGGCACCGAGGCGCTGTTCCTCAACCCGGCGGCGATCTCGGCGCGCAAGCGCTACACGGTGGACGCCTTCTACCTCACCGACCGACGCCCGGGCCTGACCCTCTCCGAGAGGCAGCAGGACCACCTCGGCGGCTCGGTCGTCGACTCGATCTCGACACCGGTGGCGGCCGGCCTGGCCTACGCCCGGGAGACCAAGGGGGTGGAGACCGGGACGCTCTTCCGCCTGGCGCTGGCCGGCCCCATCGCCCAGGGGCTCTTCCTCGGCGTGCAGGGCAACTACTACGACCTCACCGGCGGCACCTATACCGACTCCTACACCGGCCCCAGCCCTCAGGAGCGGCAGTGGCCGCGCATCGCCTCCACGCTGAACCTCGACGCCGGCCTCTTCTACCAGGCTGCACGGATGGTATCAGTGGGCGTGGCCGGCTACAACCTGCTCTCCGCCAAGCACCGGGACGTGCTGCCGCGCGGGTTCGGCGCCGGCATCGCGGTGGGCTCGGACAGCTCGCTCCAGGCGGTGGCCGACTGGCACATCGACCTCGACCGCGGGGATTGGGTCGCGAGTCGCGGGGACTGGGGCGCCAGCGGATCGGTCAAGAACACCAACCGCTTCTCGGCCGGGCTCGAGTACCTGGTCTCCGGGAGCATGCCCGTTCGCGCCGGCTACGAGATCGACGACACCTCCAAGACCAAGTGGTGGTCCCTGGGGCTCGGCCTCACCTCCACCAAGGCCGCCCTCGATCTCGGCTACCGCCAGAGCACCACCGACCCCCGGGCCAAGACCTTCGCGGCGGCGGTGCGGGTCTTCGTGCCCAACGAGTAGGCCCGCCCTCCGGCCGCCAGGTCGGCCGAGGGCGCCCCTGCGCGCCCGGCGGCGCGGCGGACGGGAGCGCGGCCCGGTCGGGAGCCTCGGCCGGGTCCCGGGGAGGAGCTGGAGCTGGGCCGCCGGGCGGACGGGGCCGGCAGGGAGGCGAGGAGGCCTCCCGGGTGCGCGAGGTCAGATCTCCGGCAGCACCACCGGCGCGCCGCGGGCGTTCTCGCCGCGCCACACCGGGACGTTCCAGACCGCGCGCACCCGCTCGGCGGTGAGGACCTGGGCCGGCTGTCCGTCGGCCACGATCCGGCCCCGGGCCATCACCACCAGTCGATCGCAGGCGGCGGCGGCGAGGTTGAGGTCGTGCAGCACGGCCAGCACGCACAGGCCGCCCCGGGCAGCGGCCTGGGCCATGCGCATGGCCGCGACCTGGTGTCCCAGGTCCAAGAAGGCGGTCGGCTCGTCGAAGAGCAGCACCCGGGGCTCCTGGGCCAGGGCCCGGGCGAAGAACACCCGGCGCCGCTCCCCGCCGGAGAGCGCGTCCAGCCGGCGATCGGCCAGGTGGACGAGGTCGCAGGCCTGGAGCGCGCCCTCGACCGCGCCGCGGTCGAGCGGGCCGGGCAGGGCCAGGAGCCCCTGGCGCGGGGCCCGCCCCATCATCACCGCCTCGCGGACGGTGAAGGGCCAGGTGAGGCGGGGCTCCTGGGGGACCAGCGCGCAGGCCCGGGCCACCTGGCGTCGCGGGGCGCGAGCCGGGTCCAGGCCGGCCAGGCGGACCGTGCCCTGCCCCGGCGCGAGCAGGCCGGCCACCAGCCGCACCAGCGTGGACTTCCCCGCACCGTTGGGCCCGAGCAGGCCCACGAACTCGCCCGGCGCGGCCAGAAGCGTCGCCTCCTCCACGGCCGGCGCGGCGCCCTTGGCGTAGCGGAAGGAGGCCCCCTCGACCCGCACCATGGGGGCCGGGCGCCCCGGGCCGGCGGGGGCCGGCGTCACGCCCGCCCCCCCGCCTCGGGCCGCGCAGAGCGCCGGAGCAGCCAGAGGAAGAACGGCCCGCCCAGGAAGGCGGTCACCGCCCCCACCGGTGGCTCGGTGCCCAGCGGGAGGAAGAGCAGCCGGGCCAGGGCGTCGGCCAGGACCAGGAAGGCCGCGCCGAACAGCGCCGAGGCCGGGACCAGCAGCCGGTGGTCGGGTCCCACCAGCCGCCGGACCAGGTGGGGGACGATGAGCCCCACGAACCCCACCAGGCCACCCAGGGCCACCGCTGCGCCGGTGGCGGTGCTGGCCGCGAAGAAGACCACCGTCCGCGCCCGGCGGACGTCGAGCCCGAGCGAGGCGGCCTCCTCGTCGCCCAGGGTGAGGAGGTTCAGGCGCGCGGAGAGCAGCACCAGGGCGCCGGCGGAGAGGAGGATCAGGGCCCCGCCGGCGGCGATGGTCCCCGGGGGCTGGTAGCCCACCGCGCCCGCCAGCCAGTACAGGAGCCGGCTCTGCTGCGCGGGGGGGAGGAGCAGGCGCAAGAGGGTGATCACCCCGGCGGCGAAGGCGTTGAAGATCACCCCCACCAGGAGCGCCGCCTCCGGGACCAGCCGTCCGCCCAGCCGGCCCAGCGCGAAGACGAGCAGGGTGGCGGCCGCCGCCCCGCCCACCGCCCCCAGCGTCACCGGCGGTGCCGCACCCAGCACCGCCCCTGCGCCGGAGGCGACCTGGCCCAGCCCGGCCGCGGCCGCCAGCACCAGCGACCCGCCCAGCGCCGCCCCACCCGACACCCCCAGCACGAAGGGCTCGGCCAGGGCGTTGCGGAGGAGCGCCTGCAAGGCGGTGCCGGCCGCCGCCAGGGCGCAGCCCACCAGCGCGGCCACCACGGCGCGGGGAAGGCGGATGCCGAGGACGATGGCCGCGTCGGGATCGACGCCGCGAAGCGCGGCCGCGAGCGACACCGGCTGCGGGCCCAGGGCGCAGGAGACGGCCACCGCCAGGGCCACCGCCGCCGCAGCGGCGGCGAGGGCCAGGGCCAGGCGGGCGCGCGGGGAGAGGATCACCGCCTCGCCTCCCTCTGGAGGGCGTCGAAGAGCTCGCCCAGCCCGCGGATCATCCGAGGGCCCGGGCGAAGCAGGTCGTCGCTCCGCAGACGCACCACCGCCCCCCGTCGGACGGCGGGGACGGCGGCGAGCCGGTCCAGGGCCTCGGGCGGCTCGCGCACGGCGGCGTTCACCACCAGGTCGGGGTCGTCGGCGACCGCCTTCTCCAGCGGGTACACCGGCCAGGGCCGCTTGCCCCCCACCGCGTTCTGGCAGCCGCTGATGCGCAGGAGCTCGTCCGGGAAGCTCCCCGGGCCCGCCACCACCAGGGGGTCGAGCCCGACCACGAAGAGGACGCGCCGGCGTGGGAGGCCACGGGCCCGGGCGCGGATCCGCTCCACCTCGTCGGTCATCTCCCGCGACAACCTCGCCCCCGCCTCGGGCGCGCCCAGGGCCTCGCCCACCACCCGGGGCGTGGCCAGGACGTCGGCCACGCTCACCACCTCGAGGGCCAGCACGCCGAAGGGACGCGACGAGGTCCGGGAGAGCTCGGCCAGACGGCGCACCGGCTCCTCGGCGCCACCGTCGGTCACCCACAGCACCAGGTCCGGCCGGAGCCCGAGGATGGCCTCGGGGTTCGGGTCGGTGAAGCCGCCCACCCGCGGGAGGGCGCGGACCTCGGGAGCGTCGTCCACGGTGGTGACCCCCACCAGCCGGTCGCCGAGCCCCAGGGCCAGCACCTCGTCGGTGAGGCTGGGCGCGAGGGTCACCACCCGGCGCGGCGGGGCGACCGACCCCCGGGCCAGCCAGACCGGGCCCTCCGCGGCCAGCGGGTGGCGCTCCGGTGCCGGGGGCCGCTCGCCGCCCCGCCCCGGGCCCGCGGCCAGGAGCGAGAGGAGCACCGCCGCGGCGGCCGCGCTGGCTCGCGCCGGCCTCACGGGCGGGGGCAGGCGACGTCCGCCGCCCAGGCGAAGTACACGGTCGGGCATACCGTCTCGGAGGCGTCCACCGCACCCTGGGCCGGATCGAAGCGGAGCACGGTGCCGGAGGCCTGATCGGTGAGGTACCCCATCCCGTTGCAGATGGCGAGGGCGCCGGGCACGACCGACGAGGCGTCGACCTTGGCTCCCACCACCGGCACCGCCCCGGCCAGGCTCACCGGGACGACCGCGCCTGGCGCCTCGGCCCGGAAGGTAAACGACCCGCAGGCCACCCAGGCCATGTCGCCGTCGATGTCCAGGTCCCCCGGGTTGAGGCAGTCGGGGCCCAGGTCGACCACCGAGACCGCGTCTCCGGCGGCGGTGTCGACCACGGCCAGCCTCCCGTGGCCGGCGGGCTTGCAGTAGCCGTAGGTCCCCCCGCCGCAGTCGGCCCGCTCCAGGTCGGCCAGCGTCACGTAGATCTTGGAGCCCCGGACCGCCACCTTGGAGGGGAAGGGGTAGGCGCCGGCGTCGTGGGTCCCGTCGACCGCCATGAGGTCGATGGTGCCGGAGAGCGTGCCGCAGCTCGTGGAGGTCCCCGCCATGCAGGCGGGCAGGGCGGACAGGTCCACCCGGGCCAGGGCCTGGCCGGTGGTGTCGGCGTGGCCGCCGAAGCCATCGGGGCCGTCGCCGTAGAGGGCCACGTAGGCGGTGGTGCCGGCCACCGCCAGGCCGTGGGGGTTGGGCGCCACGCCCGGGAGGGCGAAGGCGTCCAGCACCGCGCCGTCGGCGTCGAGGATCACCAGGTCGTTGGCGGCGGCGTTGGCGACCAGCACCGCCCCGCCGTAGCTTCCCAGGCCCTCGATGTCGTCGCCGGAAAGGAGGGCGAGGCTCCCGGGCAGGCGATCGTCGAGCGGGTAGACGCTCACGCTGCCCGGGTAGGCGTTGCCGCTGTAGAAGTCGGCCGCCCCGAAGATCAGCGCCGTCGGGCTCCCCTGTGCCGAGCGCGCCTCCCCGGCCGGCTGCAGATCGGCGGTCACCGGCCGCACGTCGCCGCTGGCGTAGCAGGCCACCTCCAGGTCGGCGGCGCACACGCTCGCCCGGCAGGTCTGCCCGGCCAGGCAGGAGCGACCGCAGACGCCGCAGTCGATGCGGTCGGTGGCCAGGTCCACGCAGGCCCCGGCGCAGGCGGCGAGCCCGTCGGCGCAGGAGGTGGTGCAGCGGGTGCCCGAGCCGTCGGTGGTGCAGTACTCGCCGGCCGCGCAGGCCGTGCCGCAGCCGCCACAGTGGAGCGGGTCGCGGGCCAGGTCGGTGCAGGCGCCGTCGCAGACCGCGACCCCCGGGGCGCAGCCGAGCGCCCCGGCCCGGCAGACCTGGAGCGGGGTGGCGGCTTCGCCGCAGCGGCCGCAGTTCAGAGGGTCGCCGAGCAGCGAGACGCAGCGCCCGCCGCAGTCGGTCTCGCCCTGCGGGCAGAGGATGCGCTGGGCGCAGGCGGCGGTGGCCAACAGGGCGAGGGCGGCGGGGACGAGGGTTCTCATGGCGGGCTGGCCTCCGGTGACCCGGCGCGGAGCGAGACCATCACGCTCCGGCCGGGGAGGGGATTCCCGAAGCCGTCGAGGAGGTCCCGACGGTCGGTGAGGTTGTCGACCTGCAGGTGGACCGAGACGCGCGGGGCGCGGAGGAGGCGGATCGAGCCGCCGGCTGCCCAGGTGGTCGCGTCGGGCAGCGGCAACTCGTTGCGCTCGTCCTGGAACTGGCCCCGCACGCTCCGGGCCTCGAGATGGACCTCGAGCGGGGCTGGCTCGATCGAGACGCGGGCGAAGAGCTGCTGGCGGGGGCGGCGCGGCAGGTCCTTCCCCACCACGTCCGGCGCGCCGGCGAGGAGCTCGGTCCTCAGGAGCGTGGCGGCGGCCTGGAAGGAGAGGCTCCACAGCGCCCGCAGCGGCGCGGTGGCCACCTCCAGCTCCAGCCCGCGGAGCAGCGCGGCCGGGGTGTTGAGCGGCCGGAATCGCCCTGCGGAGCTCACCTGCTCGTAGGTGATGATGTCGTCCTCGCGCAGGACGAAGACGCCGGCGGAGAGGTAGCCGAATGGGCCGTCCTGGACCAAGGCGGCGTCGGCGCCCAGGCCGTGCTCGGGCCTGAGGTCGGCGTTGGGCTCGAGGGCGCCCTGGCGCAGGTACAGCTCCTCGAAGGAGGGCACGCGGTAGCTGCGCCCGGCCGAGGCGCGGACCCGGAAGTCGGCGGGGAGGGCCACCCGCCCGCCCAGGTTGGCCGATGCCCCGGCGAACCGCCCGGTCTTCTCCACCCGCACCGCGGGGCCGAGGCTCACCCGCGATCCCACCGGAAGGTCCCCGGCCAGCGCCGCCGCCAGCGTGGCCCGCTCCTGCCGGCCGCCCAGGGCCGCGCCGGACCAGGCCTCCTCCCCGGCCGAGGCCAGCGCGTCGAGCCGCGCCGCCCCGGAGGCCAGCTCCGCCTCCAGCTCCACGCCGCCAGCCCCGCCGCGCTGCCGCGCCGGCTCGCTCCCCAGCCCGGCCACGCGCACGTCGAGCAGGTCGGCGCGCCCGTCCACCCGGGCCGAGACCGTGAGCGCCTGGCCGATTTCGCTGGCCATCCGGACCATGGCCAGCGCGCGGCCGTCGTCCTGCCAGTCGGAGAGGGTGGGGTCGCGGACCGAACCCGGCAGGCCGCGGTGCCCGCCCGACACCTGGGCCAGCGCGTCGAGGCGGAGGTCGCCGACCGGCCCGCCCAGCTTGAGGAGCAGGCCGCCGCGGCGGGAGGCGTCGTTCTGGGCGACCCGCCGCTCGGCGCCGCCCGGCGTCTCGGGCGTGGGATCGTAGGAGTAGGGGAAGTCGCCCGCGGTGGACTCGCCCGCCGCGCCGGCGAGCAGCGTCAGGCCGCCCACCCGGGCGCCGCCGTCGGCGGAGAGCGCGTAGGTCCCGAAGGAGCCCGCGCCGGCCTCGGCGGAGATCCCCGGCGCCGACCGGGTGATCACGTTCACCGCCCCGCCCAGGGCGCCGGCCCCGAAGGCCGCGCTCGCTGGGCCGCGCACCACCTGGACCCGGCGGATCCAGGCGCGCGGGATGGTGGAGAGATCGACGGTACCGCCCGCGGTGCCGAGTGGCAGGCCGTCGACCAGCACCTTCACCCCGTCCGCCGCCACCCCGCGGATGGACACGGTGGCGAGCTGCCCGGCCGCGCCGTACCGCTGGACGTCGACGCCCGGCGACACCGCCAGGAGCTCCGCCACCCCCTTGGCCTCCCCAGCGTAGCGGTCGGCGTCGACCACCGTGGCCGCGGCGGAGGGGGCCTGGGCGATCTCCCCTCGGGGGAGGCGGACCACCACCTCGTCCATGACCACCGGCTCGGGCGATGGCTCGTCCGCCCCGGCCGCCGCGGGAGTCGCGACGGCCAGGACGAGCACGAGGGCACCCGCGTGCCACGCGTACGCGTTCCCAGGATCCACGTCGCCGGGTCTCCTTCGGACCCGGGCCCAACGTGCCGCGAACCATTCGCGGCGGACCCCGAGGGAGGTTTCCTGGCTTCCGGGGCTGCGGAGCGACCTGCTCCGCCGGCCACCCTCCACCTTCCCGCCGGGCGAGCGGCAGTGGTGACGTCAACGAGGGCGGCTTCACCCCGGCTACAGTGGCGGGACCGCGCCGGCCTTCGACCGGCTTCCCTGCCCTCCGGGCCGATGAAGCAGGCCACCCACTACCGAACGCGGAGCGCGCGGTCAAGGAGACGTTGGAGCTTCCCCGGAAATCACGGCCGCCCGGTGCCCTGATCACCGATGGGCCGCCGCCTGGGACGCCGCGCCGGCCGGCCCCTCGCTCGCCACCTGGGCACTTCCGCGCACCCGAGTGAGCCATGCCCGGCCGACGCTCTCCACGCCGGGACTCCCTCGACCCCGCGCGAGGGCTGGCGTCCGGGCTGGCCCGCGCGCCTCCCTCACCCCGGGGAGCGGAGGTCGAAGCGGCTCGGGGAGCCGATGGCTTCCCAGGCCGCGCGGGAGGATCGAGGGCGAGCGCCGAGAAGGACCCGGAAGGCGGCATGGCGGGCACGGCTCCGCGCTCCCTCCGCGAGAGGTTGCCGGTGGGTCCTCGGCCCGGTCCTGCGCTCGCCCTCAGTTCGCCGGGGTGGGAGGGGGGAACCCCTTCGTCGGCCCCACCTCCACCGGGCCGAAGCGGGCCTCGTACTTCTGCAGGTTGTCCTCGATGGCGAAGAGGAGCCGCTTCATGTGCTTGGGCGTGGTGATCACCCGGGCGCGCACCGTCGCCTTGGGCGCCTGGGGCTGGACGTAGACGAGATCCAGGGTGAACTCGGTCTCGGTGTGGTTCACCATGGCCATGTTCACGAAGACGCCCTGCGCCGTCTGAGGATCGAGGTCGACCTGAAGGTGAACCGGCTGGACCTGCGGGGGCTGGTCGGACATGGAGGGTGACATAGCACGGGCCAGAAGGTTGAAAGCGCGCCCGGCGAGGGGTAACGCTTCGGCCCGTGCCGTCCAGCCCGCCACGGCCCTCGGACCCCGGCCCCGCCATCGACCACGGCGGCGAGCTGGACCTCCCCGGCGGCCCGGACGCCGCCCTCCTCCTCCACGGCCTCACCGGCTCCACCTTCGAGATCCACCCGCTGGCCGCGCGGCTCCGGGCCGAGGGGCTGCGGGTCGTGGCGCCGGTGATGGCCGGCCACGGCGACGGGCCCGGGGCGCTCCGCGGCCTGCCGGCCGGCGCCTGGGTGGCGGCGGCCGCGGGCCACCTCGACCGGCTGCGCGGCGCCCGGCGGTGCTTCCTGGTGGGCTGCTCGATGGGTGCCCTGGTCGCCTGCGCCCTGGCCCGGGAACGGCCGGGGGAGGTGGACGGCCTGGTGCTGCTCTCCCCCGCGCTCCGCCTGGCCTTCCCCGCCAGCCTGGGCGTCCAGCTGGGCCGCCTCGGGCCGCTGGCGGGGCTGGTGGTCCCCAAGGGCGGCTCCGACGTGCGCGACCCGGAGATGCGCCAGCGCAACCGCGGTCTCCCCGGCCTGCCGCTGGGGGCGCTTTCGGAGCTGGGGCGTCTCTCCCGCCGGGTGGAGACGCTCCTCCCCGAGGTGCGGGCGCCGGCGCTGGTTGTGGCCGGTGGGCGGGATCACACCATCGCCCGGAGCGGAGTCCACCGCCTGGTGGCGCGCCTGGGGGGGCCGACCGAGCTCCTCTTCCTGCCGGAGAGCTTTCACCTCGTGGCCATCGACCTGGAGCGCGAGGCCTGCGCCGAGGCGGTGGTACGGTTCCTTGCCCGGCTCGGTCCGGGCCCATCCCCAGGGAGGTAGCTCATGGCATCGTGCGTCCTCGCCATCGACCAGGGCACCACCAGCACCCGGGTGCTGATCCTCGACCGGCGGCTAAAGGTGCGGGCCCAGGTGAACCAGGAGTTCCGCCAGCACTTCCCACGGCCAGGCTGGGTGGAGCACGACCTCGGGGAGATCTGGAGCTCCACCCTGGCCCTGGTGCGGCGTGCGCTGCGCCAGGCCGGGGTGAGGGGCCAGGACGTGGCCGCGGTGGGAATCACCAACCAGCGCGAGACCACCGCCCTGTGGGACCGGCGCACCTCGCGGCCGCTCCACCGGGCCATCGTCTGGCAGGATCGGCGCACCACCGACGTCTGCACCCGCCTCAAGGCCGAGGGCCGGGAGGCGTGGGTGCGGGAGCGGACCGGGCTGGTGCTGGATCCGTACTTCTCCGGCACCAAGCTGGCCTGGCTCCTCGACCACGTGAAGGGGGCCAGGGAGAAGGCGGAGTCAGGCGCGGCCGCATTCGGCACCGTCGATACCTGGCTGGTCTGGAAGCTGACCGGCGGCGCGGCCCACGTCACCGACGTCTCCAACGCCAGCCGCACGCTGCTCATGGACCTGCGCGCGCGCGCCTGGGACCCGGCGCTGCTCGAGCTCTTCCGGGTGCCGGCCCGGGTGCTCCCGGAGATCCGCGCCTCCTCCGAGGTGTACGGCACGACCCGCGGGCTCGGAGTCCTGCCCGACGGCATCCCGGTGGCGGGCATCGCCGGCGACCAGCAAGCGGCCCTGTTCGGCCAGGCCTGCTTCCAGCCCGGCGAGGCCAAGTGCACCTACGGTACCGGCGCCTTCCTGCTCCAGAACGTCGGCCCCGAGCCGGTGGCCTCCTCCCGCGGCCTCCTCACCACCGTGGCCTGGACGGTGGGCGGCGACACGAGCTACGCGCTGGAGGGCTCCTCCTTCATCGCCGGCGCGGCGGTGCAATGGCTGCGCGACGGGCTCAAGCTCATCAAGAGGGCCGCCGACGTGGAGGCGCTGGCGCGGCAGGTGGCGTCCTCGGGGGAGGTGGTGTTCGTGCCGGCGCTGGCCGGGCTGGGCGCGCCGCACTGGCGCCCGGAGGCGCGCGGGGTGGTGCGGGGCATCGACCGCGGCACCACCGCCGCCCATCTGGCCCGGGCCACGCTGGAAGGAATCGCCTTCCTCATCTTCGACCTGGCCGAGGCGATGCGGGCCGAGGCGGGGAGGCCCTTCCCGGCCTTCCAGGTGGACGGCGGAGCCTCGCAGAACGACCTGCTCATGCAGTTCCAGGCGGACCTCTTGGGGGTGCCGGTGGAGCGCCCCCGGATGATCGAGACCACGGCCCTGGGGGCCGCGTTTCTGGCGGGACTGGCGGTGGGCTTCTGGAAGGACCGGGAAGAGATCCGCCGGACCCGGAAGGTGGGGAAGCGCTTCGAGCCCAGGATGAAGCCGGCCGAGCGGGAAGCGCTGCTGGCCAGGTGGCGGCGGGCGGTGCAGGTGGCCTGACCGGCGGCCGCGCTCGCGCCCAGGGCGCCCAGGAGGGCGGAGACGGACGGCTCGCTCCACAAGAACGTGCGGTCCCCCCGGCCACCGGGGCGGTGCCGCTCACGTAGCCGGCGACCGTCCCCCCACCACGCCCCCGCGCCCGGGCGCCGGCGCGATCGGCCCCGTTCGCTCACGGCGGGCGTCGCGGCCGGGCGCAAGGGGATCGCCGGGATGGCCGTCTACCCGGAGGGCTCCTCCGCCGTCCGCAGAAAGGCGAGAACCCCATGCGAGGCTCGGCGTCGTCGAAGGGAAGCACCGCCATCTTGCGGGTGCGGCTCGCGGTCGAGCGGGGCGGTGATGCCGGGCCCCTTCGGCCCGACCCACCATGCTCGGCCTGTGAGAGCCTCTCGTCCGAGCTCGAGGTTCTGCCGCCCGCGGGCACGCGGGAGGAGGGCGGAGCCCTGGAAGGCCCTGGCGATGTCGCGGGCCGCGGAATCAGGCCGCTCGCCGCCCTGGGCGAGGAGCCGGCCGCCGCCTCCACCGGCGACGGGTTCACCGCGCGGCCGGCCGATGGTAATATTGCAACATGGACGATCGCGCCCGCCGAGCCGTCGCCATCCTCTCGTTCGTGAAGAGCAGGGGGTTCGCGAAGGTGACCGAGATCGCCGATGCCGTCCGGGTTTCCCCCATGACCGCTCGCCGCGACCTGCGGCGGCTGGAGGAGGAGAACCTCGTCCACGTGGTGCACGGCGGGGTCATGCCCATCTCCGAGGTCGGTGGCTCGCCCAAGGAGGCGCCCTACTCCCTGATCGCCGAGGGCTCGCACATGAGCGTGGAGAAGGCGCGCATCGGCAGCAAGGCCGCCTCGCTCCTCGAGCCCGACGACATCGTGGTGATGGACTCCGGCTCCACCACCGAGTACCTGGCCAAGCGGATCCCCGAGGACCTGCCCCTCACCATCATCTGCTACACCCTCAACGTGCTCTTCGAGGTCTACCGCCGCAAGGCCTGCAAGCTGATCTTCGCCGGCGGCCACTACCACGAGAACACCATGATGTTCGAGAGCGCGGAGGGGGTGGAGTTCCTGCGCAAGCTCCGGGTGGCCAAGGCCTTCCTCGGCGCCACCGGCGTGCACCACCGCTTCGGCGTCACCTGCTCCGACTCCTTCGAGCCGGCGGTGAAGCGGGCGGTGATGGGGTCCAGCATGAGCCGCATCCTGCTGGTCGACTCCAGCAAGTTCGGCGTGGTCCGCCCCTTTCACTTCGCTGAGCTGGCCGACTTCGAGGTGATCGTCACCGATCGCGGCGTGTCCGCCGAGTACGTGGAGGCCATCCGGAAGTCGGGGAAGGCGCTCCACGTCGTCTAGCCGGCCCCGCGCCCGGGCCGGACCCCTTGACCGGCGTGGTCGGATTGTCACGGCCACCCGTCCCCTGGTGATGGATCTTTACCGCCGGGTGGCGTTCCCCGCGCGGTCCCGGTCCCCGACGGAGGACGCAGCTCCAGCCCGGCTCCGGCCCGGCTGCCGCGGCGGCGCGGGACGCGGGCCTGCGGGAGCGGCACCTCGAGGCCACCGCCTTCGCCGGGAGCGGCCGTGGACCCTCGAGCATTCCGAGCGGAGGATGGCCGACACCTCCGGATCGGCGGTAGCCTGGAGGCTGTGCATCGACCGAGGCCACGGGGCGTTCGAGCCCATCGTCGGGCGCCATCGCCTCAAGCGGGACGAAGCCTCGGCGCGGGAGGCCGTCCGCGCCTCGGCCGGGGCGCTCCGGCCGCACCTCGGCGCGCAGGCGGGTCGAGGGCCGGGGCAGCCGTCGGGGTCGTTCGATGACTGAGCGCCCCATCCGCGTCTTCCTCGTCGACGGACAGCAGCTGGTCCGCCAGGCGGTGGCCCAAGGCCTTGCCGGCTCAGGCCCGTTCGAGGTCGTCGGGCAGGCCGGCACCGAGCAGGAGGCCATGGCGCAGGTGCCGGCGCTAGACCCGGACGTGGCGGTGGTGGAGCTCTCCCGCTCCACCCCCGGCGGGCTGGAGCTGGTGCGCTGGCTCCGCGCCCACCGGCCGCGCACCGAGGTGGTGGTGCTGGCGGCGGCGCCGACGGAGGGTCAGCCACGCGCCGCCTTCGGAGCCGGGGCCCGCGGCTTCGTGCCCAAGGAGGCGGCCTTCGACCAGCTGGTCGACGCCATCCGCTGCGCCGTCCGGGGCGACTTCTTCCTGGCCGGGGCCGGGCGCGACGAGGTGGCCGAGTATGTTTCACCCTGGGTGGAGCAGCAGCCCGCCGGGGGCCACATCACCCCCCGCGAGCGCGAGCTGGCCGTGCTGCTCGCCGACGGCTACTCCTCCAAGGAGGCCGCCGCCGTCCTCAACATCAGCGTTCGCACCGCCGACACCCACCGGGCCTCGCTCATGCGCAAGCTCGGCGCGCGCAACCTGGCCGACGTGGTGAAGTACTGCATCCGGAACGGGCTGGTGGGGGTGTAGAAGGCGACCGCGAGCCCGGCGGAACGCCCGCGCCGAAAGCAAGAGCAAACGATCCCTCCCCTTCCCCGGCCGACTGGCGCAGCCTCGCCAGCCGAGGCTCCGGCGGGGTAATCTGCCACGACCGGAGCGCGAATGGCCCACCTCACCTCCCGATCCGTCTACGACCGGCTCACCGACCGGCTCAACCGGCTCCCCCAGGGCGCGCCGCCCGCGGAGAGCCTCTTCCGCATCCTCAAGATCCTGTTCAGCGAGCGCGAGGCGGAGCAGGTGGCGGTGCTGCCCATCAAGCCCTTCACCGTCTCCAAGGCGGCGGAGATCTGGAAGGTCGACGAGCTCGAGGCCCGCCAGGCCCTGGACGCGCTGGCCTCGCGGGCCCTGCTGGTGGACTGGCAGCGCCCCGACGGCGTCACCGAGTACGTCCTGCCGCCGCCCATGGCCGGCTTCTTCGAGTTCTCGATGATGCGGCTGCGCACCGACGTGGACCAGAAGGCGCTGGCCGAGCTGTTCTACCAGTACCTGAACGTGGAGGAGGACTTCGTGCGGGCGCTGTTCGCCGGCGGCGAGACGCAGCTGGGCCGCACCTTCGTGCACGAGCCGGCCCTCTCCGAGGAGAACGCCCTCCACGTCCTGGACTTCGAGCGCGCGAGCGAGGTCATCCGCACCGCCACCCACCGGGGCATCGGACTCTGCTACTGCCGGCACAAGATGGAGCACATGGGGCGGGCCTGCCAGGCGCCCCAGGATATCTGCATGACCTTCAACACCTCGGCCGACTCGCTCGTCCGCCACGGCCAAGCCCGGGCGGTGAGCGTCTCGGAGGGGCTGGAGCTGTTGCACCAGGCCCACGAGCGCGGCCTGGTGCAGTTCGGCGAGAACGTCCGCGAGGGCGTGAACTTCATCTGCAACTGCTGCGGCTGCTGCTGCGAGGCGATGATCGCCGCGCGTCGCTTCGCCGCCGCGCACCCCATCCACACCACCCACTTCCTCCCAGCGGTGAAGGCCGATGCCTGCAACGGCTGCGAGCGGTGCGTGCGGGCCTGCCCGGTCGAGGCGCTCTCGGCGGTGTCGGCCAACGATCCCCGCCAGCCCAAGCGCACGGTGGCCAGGGTCGATGCCGATCTGTGCCTGGGTTGCGGGGTGTGCGTCCCCACCTGCCGGACCGGGGCCCTGGCCCTGCAGGAGCGCGGCCCGCGCCGCCTCACCCCGCTCAACGGGGCGCACCGCACCGTGGTCATGGCCCTGGAGCGGGGCAAGCTCCAGGACATCATCTGGGACAACCGGCTCCTGTGGAGCCACCGCGCCCTGGCCGCCTTCTTCGGCGCCGTCCTCAAGCTGCCGCCGGTGAAGCGGCTGCTGGCGACCGAGCAGGTCAAGTCCCGCTACCTCGAGGCGCTGGTGCGGCGCCACGGCTAGCTCCCGGGGCCGGCGGGACCGGGCGGGAGGTGCCCCGCCCTGCACGGGCCGGGTGCGGCGGCTCGCCCCGAGCGGTCCCGGGGCCGGCTCGCTTCCCCTCCGCCGCCTCAGCGGGTGGCCGGCCTCCCCAGGCGCCGGTCGGGCTCCATGGGGCGGTGGCGCTCCCGCTGCGAAAGCAGGCTGCGCCAGTAGCCGGGGTAGTCGTCGATCGCCTGCACCTCGACCACCTCGTGGTCGGTCTGCAGGCCCATCTCGAGGTACTCCTCCAGGTTGGCGAGGTCTGGTCGGGGCAGCCTTCCGGCCTGGCGATCGTCCCACATGCGCTGGTAGAGCCCCTCCAGGCTGCGCACCAGCCGAGGCATGTCGAAGAGCAGGCAGGTGTCCTTCTGCACGCGAAGGCGCTCTCGAAGCGCCCGCAGCTGCGCGGGGTCGCGCCCCAGCGCGACCGCGCGTTCGACGTACTCCTGGGGCGAGCGGCAGACCAGGTCGGGGAAGCCGGCCGCGCGGGCCAGGCTTCCGCAGACCCGGGAGGCGAAGGACCGCCCGCTGAGCGTCAGGATGGGCACCCCCATGAAGAGCGCGTCGGAGGCGGTGGTGTGGGCGCCGTAGGGCGTGGTGTCCAGGAAGAGGTCCGCCAGACGATAGCGGGCGAGGTGGGCGGGGTTGGCGAGCTTCTGGGCGAAGACCAGCCGCTCGCGGGCCACGCCGCGCCGGGCGGCGTGGTCCCGCAGGCGCGCGTTGGTGGCCTCGCTGCCGCCGAGCAGCCACAGGACGCTGCCCGGGACCTGCGCCAGGATGAGCAGCCACCGATCCATGGTGAACTGGGTGATCTTCTGGGCGCCGTTGAAGCAGCAGAAGACCACCTCATCCTCGGGCAGGCCGGCCTGAGCGCGGGAAGGGGCCGCGGCCGCGACCTCGCGGTGGCGGTTGCTGGGCTGGTAGCAGGGGAGCCGCAACACCTTCTCCGAGTAGTACGGCTCGCTCTCCTCGGGGACGATCCAGTCGTCGGCGACGAGGTAGTGGTGGTAGGGGCTGCCCATGGTCCCCGGGTAGCCGAGCCAGTTGGCGATCACCGGCGCCGGCCGGCGCGCCACCACCCCCAGCCGGGCCTCGCGGGTGTAGCCGTTCAGGTCGACCAGGATCTGGATCCCGTCCTCGGCGATGCGGCGGGCAGCGCCGTCGTCGTCGAGGTGCGAGATGGGCACGAAGTGGTCGGCGGTCGATCGGAAGTGGGCGTGGAGCGGGTCGCGCGCCTCGGGGCCGCAGTAGTAGGCGAACACCTCCACCGCCCGGCGGTCGTGCAGCCCGAACACCTCGGTCATGAGGTAGCCGACTGCGTGCTCGCGCAGGTCCGAGGACAGGTATCCGATCCGGAGCGGGCCGCCGGCGGCCGCGGCCGGCCAGGCGTCCATCGCCGGAGGTGCGCCCAGCTCGGATCGGTTGTAGTGGGCGGCCAGGGCCAGCTGCAGCAGCGGATCGTCGGTGTAGGCGGCCGCGGAGAGCGGGGACATGCCCTTCAGGAGCGTCTCCCGGTCCAGCCGCTCCGAGGGCAGCACCACCGGCCACTCGCACTGCCGCTGCCGGAGCGCCACCAGGTGCTGCACGGCCTCGGGCTGGTGCCGGTCGAGCTCCAGGCTCTGGCGGAGCAGGGTCTCGGCCACCTCGTCCTGGTTGGCGGTCTCCAGGGCGCGCGCGCTCTGGTTGAGGGCGGTGATCTTGTGGCCGACGGCCGAGCCGGTGACGGCGGCCATCCGCGTGAGCGCCGCCGACCATTGCACCACCGCCAGCCCCACGCTCCCCAGCCGCTCGTGGATCCGCCCCAGGTTGATGTAGGCCGGCATGAACTCCGGGTTGAGGGCGATGGCGCGCTCCAGGCAGGCGCGCGCCAGCAGGAGCTCGCCCGCGTCGGTCAGCGCCACGCCCTGGTTGAAGAGGACCGCGTAGAGGAGCGGGTGCTCGGGGTTGTGCTGCACCCAGGTGGCGTAGAGGGTGGGCACCGCGCCGGCCTGGCCGCTCTGCTTCAGGGTCTCGGTGGTGCGGATCAGGTCCGGGACGCTCAGGTCCTTGGCGATGGCGCGGACGACCGCCGCTCCCAAGATCTCGTTCGACGTGCTCATGCTTCCTCACACCATGGCGTCGGCCAGCGTGTCCAGCTGCGCGGCGGTCATGGCGGCGAGCTGGGTCTCGGTGAAGGCGTCGATCTGGATGGGGTCGAGCCCCGCCAGGAGGGTGGTAGTCAACTCGGGAATGGTGTCCGTCGAGATGGCGGAGATGGTGGTGGTGGTGATGCCGGTGAGCTGGGTGGCGGCCAGGCCCGCGAGCTGCACGGCACCCATGGCGCCGAGCTGCGTGGCGGTCAGAGCGCCGATCTGGGCCGCGTTGACCGCGCCCAGCTGCGCGGTCGACAGGCTCTGCAGCTCGGTGGCGGTCAGGTTGGCGAACTGATCACCGTCCAGGGCGCCGATCTGGGAGGTGGTGAGGGCGGCAAACTGATCCGCACCCAGGGACCGCAGCTGCATGCGCACCAGCCCGGTCACCTGGTCGGGCGTGAGGGCGGCGAGCTGCGTCGGGGAGAGGGCGCGGATGGCGCCGGTGGAGAGGGCGCCCACCTGCTCCGCCGACAGCCCGGCCAGCTGGGTGAGGGTCAGCTGCGCCGCCTGCGCCTGGCCTAGCCCGGCGACGCCGGCGTCGGAGAGGAACCCGAGCTGATCGGCGTCGAGCGACGAGAGCTGGGTGGCGGTCAAGGCAGCCACCTGCGCGGCGGTGAGGCCGAAGAGCTCGGTGGCGCTGAGGAGGGCCAGCTGGTCGGTGGTCAGGCTGGCCACCTGGGTGGTCGAGAGGCCGGCCACCCCGGTCTCCGAGAGGTCGGCGAACTGGTCGGTGGTGAGGTCGGAGAGATCGGTCGCGGACAGGCCCGACACAGCCGCGGCCGAGAGGGCGCCGATCTGGGTCGGGCTCAGAGCGGCGAGCTGGGTGGTGGACAGGGCCGCCACCTGCCCGGCGGTGAGGCCGGAGAGCCCGGTGGGGGAGAGCGCCCCCAGCGCCGCGGCCGAGAGGGGGCTGAGCTGGGTGGCGGACAGCACCGCCACCTGCGCCGCGGTGAGGCCGAAGAGCTCGGTGGCGGAGAGGCTGGCGAGCTGGGTGGGGGTCAGGCTCGCGATCACCGTCGGGTCGAGCGCGGCGGCCCCGGTGGCGGAGAGGCTGGCGAGCTGGAGCGCCGAGAGCTGCGACAGGAACGCGGTCGACAGCGCGGCCACGGTCCCGGTGGAGAGGGATCCCAGGGCGGTGGCGGAGAGCGCGGCCACCTGGTCATCCGAGAGCGAGGCGAGCTGGGTCGCCGAAAGCCCGGCCGCGCCGGAGGAGGACAGGGAGGCCACCTGGGTGGTGGAGAGGGCGGCCAGCTGGGGGGCGGCCAGCGCCGCCACCCCGGTCGACGACAGGCCGCGAACCTGGGAAGCCGAGAGGGAGGCGAGCTGCCCGGTGGAAAGGGATCCCAGGAGCGCGGAGGAGAGGGCCCCGATCTGGCTCGAGGCGAGCGCGCCCACCTGCTGCGAGGTCAGGGCATTCCAGTCGTCGGCGGTGAGGCCGGTCACCGCCTGGGTGGAGAGGGCCGCCAGCTGCGCGGTGGAGAGCGCGGAGACCTGGACCGGGTCCACGGCCGAGAGCTGGGCCGACCCCAGGCCGCCGATCTGCGCGGCGGAGAGCGCCGCCAGCTGCACCGGGGAGAGGGCGTCGAGCTGCAGGGCGCTCAGGGCGCCCGCCTGCGCCGGGGTCAGCCCGAGGAGCTGCGTCGCGGTGAGGGCCTCGATCCGGGTCACGGGCAGCGCGGCCAGCTGGGTGGTGGTCAGGCCCGACAGCTCGGTTGGCGTCAGCGCCGCGAACTGCGCGGTCGAGAGGGCGGCGACCTGATCCGGGGAGAGCCCCTGCACGGCGCTGGGGGACAGCGCTCCGATCTGTGCCGCGGAAAGGGCGCCGAGCTGGGCGGTGGTCAGGATGGCGATCTCGGTGGAGTTGAGGCCGGAGATCTCGTCGGCGGTGAGGTTCGGGAGCAGGCTGGGACCGAGCGCGGCGACCTGGGTCGTGGAGAGCGCACCGATCTGGGCGGAGGTGAACGACGCCAGCTGCTGGGCGCTCAGCGCGACGAGGGCGGAGGGCCCGAGCCCTCGGACGGCCATGGTCCCGATGGCGGCCAGCTGGTCGCTTCCCAGCGCCGAAAGCTGCGTGGTCTTCAGCGCGGAAAGGGAGGTGCTGGTCAGCGCGCCCATCTGGTCGCCGGTCAGCGCCGCGATCTGGCTGGCGGTGAGGGTCGTGAGCTGGGCGGTCCCGAGCCCGGCCACGGCCGCGGGGGCGAGGGCGGCCACCTGGGCCGGGATCAGGGAGCCGATCTGGCCCGCGGAGAGGAGGTTCAGCTGGCCCGCCGAGAGCGCCGCCAGCTGGGCCGCGCCCAGCTGGCGGAGCTGGGCGGTGGAGAGCGCCCCGATCTGGGTCGCGCCCAGGCCACCGAGGGCGGTGGTGGAGAGCGCCGCCACCTGGATCGCGGCCAGGCCCGAGATCTGGGTGGCGGCGAAGGCCGCGAGCTGGGTGTCCACCAGGCCCGAGATCTCCGTGGCGGTGAGGGTGGCGAGCTGCCCGGCGGTGAGCGTGGCCAGCTGGTCCCGGGTGAGAACGCCCACCTGGGCCGGGGTGAAGCTGGCCAGCTGGCGCGCCCCGAGGGCGGAGAGCTGCGTGGCGGTCAGGCTGCCGACGGCGCCGGTCGCGATCGCGCCGATCTGCGAGCTGCTCAGCGCCGCCAGCTGGTCGTTCCCCAGCGCCGCCATCTGGTCCCCCGACAGCGCGCCGATCAGGGCGGGGGAGAGGTCGAAGACCTGAGTGGCCGTGAGCGCCGCCAGCTGGTCGGCGCCGAGGCCGGAGAGCCCCTCGGGGCTGAGGGCGTCGAGCTGGGTCACCGCCAGCAGCTGCAGCTGCGAGGTGGTCAGGGCCGAGACCTGGTCGGCATCCAGGGAGCCGGCCTGGCTGGGGGTGAGGGCCGCGAGCTGCGAGGCGCTGAGGGAGGCGATGGCAGAAGGCGAGAAGCCGTCGATCCCGGCGAGGGAGAGCGCGGCCAGCTGCGCCGGGGCCAGGGTGGCGAGCTCGTCCGCGGAGAGCGCCGCCACCTGCGCTTGGGTCATGCCGCCCATCTGGGTGGCGGTGAGCGCGGCGAGCAGGGTCGCGGGGAGCGCGGCGACCTGGGACGGGGTCAGAGCCCCGATCTGCGTGGGGCCGAGGGAGGCGAACTGGTCGGTGGAGAGCGACCCCAGGGCGCCGAAGGGCAGGCCGGCGAGCGCGGTGGCGGAGACCGCCGCGACCTGGGAATCGAGGAGAGCAGCGAGCTGGCCGGAGGAGAGGGCGGTCAGCTGATCGGTGGAGAGCGCCGCCACGGCCTGGGCGGAGAGGGCGTCGATCTGGTCGCCGGAGAGCGCCGCGAGCTGCGCGGCAGTGAGACCCACCGCAGCGCTGGCGGAGAGGCCGGCAAGCTGGCCGGTGGACAAGGAGGAGACGAGGTCGGCGGAGAGCGCGGCGACCTGGATGTCGGACAGTCCCGAGACCGCGGTGGCGGTCAAGGCGGCGAGTTGGCTAGCCGAGAGCGTGCCGAGCTGGCCGGCGGAGAGGGCGCCGACCTGGCTCGAGGTCAGGGCCGCGACCTGGCGGGTGGACAGCGCCGCCATCCCGGCTGCCCCCAACCCGGCGAGCGCGGTTGCGGCCAGGGCCGCGACCTGGGAGGCACCGAGGGCCGCGAGCTGGCTGGCGGAGAGGGCGCCGAGCTGGGTCGCCTCCAGGCCGCCGATCCCGGTGGCGGTCAGGGCGGCGATCTGGCCGGCGGAGAGGCTGGCCAGCTGGCTCACGGACAGGTCGCCGACCTGGGTGGCGGAAAGGCCCCAGAGCTGGGTGGTGGAGAGGGCGGCGACCTGCGTTGCGGCCAGTGCAGCGACCTGGCTGTCGGTGAGGCTGCCCAGCTGCACGGCGGTGAGCGCGCCCAGCTGCGGGAGGCTCAACCCCCCCACCTCGCTGGCGGTCAACCCGCGCACCGCGCCGGTCGACAGGGCAGCGACCTGGACGGTCGAGAGAGCGGCCAGCTGCTGCGCCGAGAAGGCCCCGACCTGGGTGTCGGACAGGCCGTTGGCGGCCGCGGCGGAGAGTCCTGCCACGGCGCTCGCCCCGATGGCCGCAACCTGGGCGGTGGAGAGGGCGGAGACCTGGGAAGCGGTCAGCGAGGCGACCAGCGCGGGGGCCAGGCCGGCGAGCTGGTCGGGCGAGAGGCCCGGGATGGCGGCCGGGCTGAGGGCGGCGAACTGCGACGTCCCCAGGGCGGCGAGCTGGGTGGTGGCCAGCGCCGCCAGCTGGGTCGAGGCCAGGCCGGCCACCGCGCGCGTGGTCAGGGCGGCGACCTGGGTGGCGGCGAGCGCGGAGAGCTGGCCGGGGGTGAGCGCCGCCGCCGAGCTGGCGGACAGACCCCGGAGCTGGGTGGTGGAGAGCGCGGTCACCTGGTCGGCGGTGAGGCCATCGAGCGCCTGGGGGGTCAGGGCGCCGAGCTGGGTGGAGGAAAGGGCGGCCAGGGCGGCGCTGCCGAGCGCGCCGATGGTGGTGCCGGTCAGGCCGCCGATCTGGGAGGCGGTGAGGGAGGAGAGCTGCGTGGCGTCGAGGGCCGAGAGCGCAGCGGGGTCGAGCGCGCCGACGGAGCCGCTGGAGAGGCCGCGGAGCTGCGTGGTGGAGAGCGCGGCGAGCTGGGTGACGGCGAGCGCGTCGGCCAAGGTGCTGGAGAGGGCGCCCAGCTGGGCGGGCGACAGGCCCCGGAGCTGGGCGGTGGCGAGCGCGGCCAGCTGGGTCGGGGCCAGGCTGCCGAAGGCGGTGGCGGTGAGCGCGCCGAGCTGCGTCGAGCTGAGAGCCCCCAGCTGCGCCAGCGACAGGTCGAAGGCCCCGGTGGCGGAGAGACCGCCCAGGGACGTTGCCGTCAGCGCGGCCATCTGGGACGTGGAGAGGGCGGCGAGCTGGGTGTCGGCCAGCGCCGCCAGCTGGGTTCTGGTGAGGCCGCGGAGCTGCGCGGAGGTGAGCCCGGACAGCTGGTCGGCGGAGAGTCCGGGAAGGGAGGAGGTGGCCAGGGCACCAAGCTGGGTCGAGGTCAGGGCGGCGAGGGTGGTGGCGTCGAGCGAGCCGAGGGTGGTGGCGGAGAGGCGGCCGATCTGGACGGTGGTCAGGGTGGCCAGCTGCGTGGCCGCCAGCGCCTCCAGCAACGACGGGTCGAGGGCGCTGATGGCGGCGCTGGAGAGGCCGCGGAGCTGGGTGTTGGTCAGGGAGGAGAGCTGCGTGGCGGAGAAGGCGTCGGCGCCGGGGCCGGACAGGGCGGAGAGCTGGGCCGCGGAGAGGCCGCGGATCTGGGTGTTGGTCAGGGAGGCGAGCTGGGTGGACAGAAGGCTGGCGAAGGCGCCTGGGGTGAGGGCGCCGAGCTGGGTCGAGGTGAGCGCCCCCAGCTGGTCGAGGTCCAGCCCGGCGGCCTCGGCGCCGGTCAGGCCGGCGAGGGCGGTCGCGGTGAGCACCGCGGCCTGGGTCGCCGCCAGCGCGGCCAGCTGGGTGTCGGCCAGGGCGGAAACCTGCCGGGCGGTGAGCCCGCGCAGCTGCGTGGTGGTGAGCGCCGCGACCTGGTCCTCGGTGAGGCCGGGCAGCGCGGAGGGGGAGAGGTAGCCGAGCTGGGTCGAGGTCAGGGCCCGCAGCGCCGTGGTCCCGAACTCGCCCACGTCGCCCGGCGTCAGGCCCTGGATCTGGGCCCCGGTGAAGGCGGCGAGCTGGCTGGTGGAGAGGGCGCCCAGCGCGGTGGCGGAGAGCGCGTCCACGCCGGCGCTGGAGAGCGAGCGGAGCTGGGTGGTGGAGAGGGCGCCCAGCTGCGCACCGGTCAGGGCGTCGACGGCAGCGACGGGGAGGGCGGCGAGCTGGGTGGCCTTGAGTCCCGACAGCTGGGTGGTGGTGAGCGCGTCGATCTGATCCGCCGAGAGGCCGCCGAGCGCGCCGGTGGAGAGCGCGCCGACCTGGGTCGAGCTGAGGGCGGCCAGCTGGGTCGAGGAGAGCGCGGCGGCGCCCGTCGGGCTCAGCCCGCGGATGGCGGAGGTGGTCAGGGCGGCGAGCTGGGTGGTGGCCAGGGCGGCGAGCTGGGTGTCGGAGAGCGCGCCGACCGAGCCGGCCGTCAGCCCGGCGAGCTGGGCGGTGGTGATCTCCGCGAGCTGCGAGGCCGAAAGCCCGGCCATCGCCGAGGGGGTGAGCGCGGCCAGCTGGGTGGGGGAGAAGGCGGCCAGCTGGCTGGCGGCGAGCGAGGAGACCTGGTCCCCGCTCAGCCCGCGGAGGGCAGCGGCGGTCAGGGCGCCGAGCTGGGTGGGGGTGAGCACGGCGAGCGAGGGATCGGTGAGGGCGCCCAGCCCGGCGGCGCTCAGCCCCTGCAGCTGCGTGGCGGTGAGCGCCGAGAGCTGCCCGGTGGTCAGCGATGCGAGCGCGGTGGGGTTCAGGGCGCCCAGCTGGACCGGGCTCAGGGCGCCCAGCTGAGCGGTGGAGAGCGCCACCGCGTCGTCCGCGGTCAGGGCGCTGATCTGGCCGGCGCCGAGGGAGAGGATCTGCTCGGTGCGGAGGGCGGCGATCTGGGTCGGCGCCAGCGCGGCCAGGTCGCTGGGGGAAAGGCCCGGGAGCGCGGTGGTGGTGAGGGCGGCGATCTGGGTGGAGACGAGCGTCGACAGCTGGTCCTCGCTCAGCGCCGCGAGCTGGGTCCGGGTGAGGCCCCGCACCTGGGAGGTGTCGAGGGCGGCGAGCTGATCGGCGGTGAGTCCTTCCACCGCCGGGGCGGTCAGCGCCGCCAGCTGCGTGGAGGACAGGTTCTGCACTCCGGTGACGCCCAGCGCCGCCACGTCGTCGGAGGTGAATCCCCGAAGCTGCGTGGCGGTGAGGGCGTCGAGGAGGGTGGTGGCCAGCGAGGCGAACTGGGGGAGGAGCAGTTCGCGGGCGCAGCTGCTGCTGAGCCCGCGGATCTGGGCGGTGGAAAGCGTCCCCAGCTGGTCGGCGGAGAGCCCGGCCAGGGCGGTCGGGGTGATCCCGGCGAGCTGGGTGTTGGTGAGCAGGAGCAGCTGGGTGGCGTCCAGGGCGCCGAACTGGTCTGCGGTCAGCCCTCGGAGCTGCGCCGAGGTCAAGGAGGAAATCTGCGTGACCGTGAGCGCCGCCACCTGGGAGTCGGCGAGGACGGCGATGCGGGTGGCGCCCAGCCCGGACAGGGAGGAGGGGGTGAGCGCCTCGACCTGCGCGGGGGAGAGGTCCTGCAGCTGGGTGTCGGCCAGGACGGCGAGCTCGGTGGCCTTGATGCCCGCGACCTGGGTGGTGGTCAAGGACGCCAGCTGGCCCAGGGAGAGACCCTGGAACGAGGTTGCGGTCACGAAGCCCAGCTGGGTCGACGAGAGGACGGCGAGCTTGTCCGCGGTTAGGCCGGCCACGTCGATGCTGGAGAGCCCCCGGAGCTGCACGGCGCCGAGGGCCGCTATCTGGGACGTGGTGAAGGCGGCCACCTGCGTGTCGGCCAGCGCCCGGATGGCGACGCTGGAGAGGGAATCCACTTGGGCGGTGGAGAGCGAGGCGATCTGGTCGAGCGTGAAGCCCTGCACGGCGGCGGTGCCGAGGGAGGCGACCTGGGAGGTGGTCAGGCCTGCGAGCTGGGCGGTGGTGAGCGAGGAGATCTGGTCTGCGCTCAGGCCGCTGGCCGCAGAGGTGGTGAGGGCGCCGAGCTGGTCGGGGGAGAGCACGGCCAGCTCGGCGAAGGTGAATCCCCCCACGTCGCTGGCGCTCAGCCCGCCCAGCTGGGCGGTGGAGAGCGAGGCCAGCTGCGTGGTCGAGAGCGCGTCCATCTGGGTTTCGGTCAGCGCCGCGACGTCCGCGCGGGAGAGCCCGGCCAGCTGGTCGGTGGAGAGGGAGGCGACCTGGTCCTCGTCCAGCGCGCGAAGGGCAGCGGTGGAGAGTGCGCCCAGCTGGGTGGCGGCCAGCGCCGCCAGCTGGCTGGTGGAGAGGGCTCCCAGCGCAAAGCCCGAGAGCCTGGGGAGCTGGGTGGTCGCCAGGGCGGCGATCTGGATGGTGCTCAGGGCCGAGGCCTGGTCGGCGCTCATGGCGCTGACGGCCCAGGCGCTGATGGCGCCGATCTGTGTGGCGCTCAGCGACGAGATCTGCGTGGTGGTGAGCTCCGCCATCTCGGTGGGGGTGAGCCCGGCCAGCTGCGTGGTGGTGAGCGCGCCCACCTCGTCGTCGCCGAGGGCCTCGAGCTGGCTCGCGCTGAGGAATGCCAGCTGGGCCACGCTGAGTGCACGGATCTCGCTGGTGGAGAGCGCGGAGATCTGCGTGGTGGTGAGGGAGGCGATCGCGGTCGTCGTCAGGGCCGAAGCGCCGGTCGTCGAGGACGAGGACTGCGTCGTCGACGAGCCGCTGGCGGCGGTGAGGTAGAGGCTCGACAGGCCAGAGCTGATCGAGGAGATGGCCACCGGTCAGCTCCTCGCCCGATCGCTCGGTCGGATCCGTCGCCCTGGCCACGACTTCCTCATGACGCCGCACGAGGCGTTGCATTCCCGGGGCCAGGCCTCCCCGCTCGTCTCCCGCGGCGCGGTCGATCCCGGCCGCCCGCGGCGGCGGGGGCTGGCCGGGCGAGCGGCTCCAGTGCCCCGAAGCGACGGGGGAACCCGGCCCGAGGCGCTCGCGTGGGAGAAGGTGCGCCAGGTCCGGTGGTGTGGTGGTAGGGGAGGCCGCCTGCCAGGAGCTCGCCGCGTCAGGCGGCCGACGCGGCCGGGCGGCGATGGGGTCCGGGCGACCCTCGCCTGCCCGCGCCTCGCACCGGCGGAGCAGGGCTCGACGCCCCCGGCCTACCGGAAACTGCGTAGCGGGCTCCGGTAGTCCTCCGGATGGCCCCGGGGGCGCGCCGGGCCTAGCCTAGCCTCGAGTCCGGGCCCCGTGCCAGGCGGCCCGCCCGCGTCGCCCTCTCCAGGAGACCCTGCATGACCCCGTACATCGCGAAGCTCATGGCGGACGTGAAGGCCAAGAACCCGGCCGAGCCCGAGTTCCACCAGGCGGTCCAGGAGGTGGCCGAGTCCCTGGCGCTGGTGCTCGAGCGTCATCCGGAGTACCAGGCGGCCCGGATCCTCGAGCGGATCATCGAGCCGGAGCGGGTGATCATGTTCAGGGTGCCCTGGCTCGACGACCAGGGGCAGGTGCAGGTGAACCGCGGCTTCCGCATCGAGATGAACAGCGCCATCGGCCCGTACAAGGGCGGCCTGCGCTTCCACCCCTCGGTGAACCTGGGCATCCTCAAGTTCCTGGCCTTCGAGCAGGTCTTCAAGAACTCGCTCACCACCCTGCCCATGGGCGGCGGCAAGGGCGGGTCGGACTTCGACCCCAAGGGCAAGAGCGACAACGAGGTGATGCGCTTCTGCCAGAGCTTCATGACCGAGCTCCAGCGCCACATCGGCGCCGACACCGACGTGCCCGCCGGCGACATCGGCGTGGGCGGTCGGGAGATCGGCTTCCTCTTCGGCCAGTACAAGCGGCTCCGCAACGAGTTCACCGGCGTGCTCACCGGCAAGGGGCTGGGCTGGGGAGGCTCGCTCATCCGTCCCGAGGCCACCGGCTACGGCGCGGTCTACTTCGCCGAGGAGATGCTCAAGACGCGCAAGGAGTCGCTGGAGGGCAAGGTGGCCCTGGTGAGCGGCTCGGGCAACGTGGCCCAGTACACGGTGGAGAAGCTCCTCGACCTGGGGGCGAGGCCGGTGACCCTCTCCGACTCCGGGGGCTTCATCCACGATCCCGACGGCATCGACCGCGAGAAGCTGGCCTTCGTCATGGACCTGAAGAACGTCCGGCGCGGCCGCATCAAGGAGTACTGTGACCGGTTCCAGAGGGCGCGCTACGTGGCCACCGATCCGCGCCATCCCACGAACCCGCTCTGGGCCGTGCCGGCGCACTGCGCCTTCCCCAGCGCCACCCAGAACGAGATCAACGGCGACGACGCCCGGGCCCTGGTGAAGAACGGCGTCACGGTGGTGTCCGAGGGGGCCAACATGCCCTCCACCCCGGAGGCCATGCGCTTCTTCGTGGAGAACAAGGTCCTCTACGGCCCGGCCAAGGCGGCCAACGCCGGCGGGGTGGCCACCTCCGGCCTGGAGATGTCGCAGAACAGCATGCGCCTCTCCTGGTCGCGCCAGGAGGTCGACCAGCGCCTGCACGGCATCATGGTGGAGATCCACCGGAACTGCCGCGAGACGGCCGAGCGCTTCGGCACCCCGGGCAACCTGGTGAACGGCGCCAACATCGCCGGCTTCCTCAAGGTGGCCAACGCCATGATGGACCAGGGCGTGGTGTAGCGCCCCGGGTGATATCCTCGGCAGGGAGGCTCGCCACCCGCCATGCCCAGCCCGACGCCGCGCGCGCAGGGGAGGGCGAGCGCGCTCGAGTTCCAGGACCTGATGCGCCAGCGGGTGGAGGACATCCTGCTGGTGGCGAGCCCCTACGACGCCTTCATCCTGGAGGAGGACGGCCAGCTCAACGAGCGGATGCTGGGCCAGTTCATCGAGCTGGGCCTGCGCCACACCCCGGGCCTGACCCACGTCGCCTCCGGCGCGGAGGCGGTGGAGCGGGCCTGGGCGGAGCGGCGCTTCAACCTGATCATCACCTCGCTCCACCTCTCCGACATGAACGCGGTGGAGCTGGCCCGCCGGGTGCACGAGGCGGGGCTGGACGTCCCGGTGGTGGCGCTGGCCTTCGACGCCCGGCGCCTCCGCGAGTTCTTGGCCAGCCACGACACCTCGCAGCTGGAGCGCGTCTTCCTCTGGCAGGGCGACGTGGGGATCCTGCTGGGGATCGTGCAGTACCTGGAGGACCGGTGGAACGCGCCCCATGACTCGGGCGAGGCCGGCGTCCCGCTCATCCTGGTGGTCGAGGACAGCGTCCGCTACTACTCGTCCTTCCTGCCGGTGATCTACGGGGAGCTGGTGCGCCACGCCCAGCGGCTCCTCACCGAGGGCGCCAACCTCTCGCAGCGGGTGCTGCGCATGCGGGCCCGACCCAAGGTGCTCCTGGCCAGCACCTTCGAGGACGCCTGGCGGGAGGTGTGCGCCTACAAGGACAGCCTGCTGGCCCTCATCTCCGACGTGGAGTTCCCGGTGGAGGGGACGCTGCGCGAGGACGCCGGGGCCACCCTGGCGCGGCGGGTGAAGGCGCTCGAGCCCGACGTCCCCATCGTGCTGCAGAGCTCGAAGAAGGAGAACGAGGGGCTGGCCCGGGATCTGGGCGCCGCCTTCCTGCTCAAGAACTCGCCGCTCCTCCTCCAGGACCTGCGCCGCTACATGCTGGAGAACTTCGGCTTCGGCGACTTCGTCTTCCGCCTCGACGATGGGAGCGAGGTGGCCCGGGCCGCCGACCTGAAGGGTCTGCTGGCGGCGCTGGAGTCGGTGCCGGCCGAGAGCGTGGTCCACCACGCCGAGCGGAACCACTTCTCCAAGTGGCTGCGGGCCCGGGCCGACTTCCGGGTGGCGGAGAAGCTCCGGCCACGGCGCGTCACCGAGTACCACGACGGCGAGGAGCTCCGCGCCGACCTGATCCGCTCCATCCACGAGTACCGTGACGAGCAGCGGGCCGGCCTGGTCGAGGACTTCGACCCGGCCACCTTCGACGGCAGCCGCGGCTTCTTCCGGCTGGGCGGCGGGTCGCTGGGCGGCAAGGCTCGCGGCCTGGCCTTCGTGCGCCGGATCCTGGCCGAGTCTGGGCTGGACCGGCGCTTCCCCGGCGTGCGGGTGCAGGTCCCGCCCTCGGTGGTGGTGGCCACCGACGTCTTCGACCAGTTCATGGAGGAGAACGACCTGCGCGACTTCGTGGTCCACTGCCCCGACGACGTTGTCCTGCGGGAGCGGATCATGGCCGCGCGGTTCCCGGCCGAGCCCACCGAGGCGCTGCGCCAGCTGGTGCAGCGGGTCGGCTACCCGCTGGCGGTCCGCTCCTCCAGCCTCCTCGAGGACTCCCAGTACCAGCCGTTCAGCGGCGTCTACGAAACCTACATGCTGGCCAACCGCGACGCCGAGCCGGGCGTGCGGCTCGACGCGCTGATCCGGGCCATCAAGGGGGTCTACGCCTCCACCTTCTCCCGGCACGCCAAGGACTACCTGGCCGCCACCCCCTACCGCCTGGAGGAGGAGAAGATGGCGGTGCTGATCCAGCGCATCGTGGGGGCGCCACACGGGAGCCGCTTCTACCCCGAGGTCTCGGGGGTGGCGCGCTCGTACAACTTCTACCCCACGCCCCCGCTCCGGGCCGAGGACGGCATCGTGGCGGTGGCGCTGGGGCTGGGGCGGACGGTGGTCGGCGGCGGCAAGTGCCTGCGCTTCTCGCCCCGCCACCCGCGCCACCTGCTCCAGTTCTCCAGCGTCAAGGACATGCTGGAGAACTCGCAGCGGGAGTTCTGGGCCCTCGACCTCCACGGCGGCCACCTGGGCATGGACCCGGACCAGGAGATGCGCGAGGAGCGGTTCCCGCTGGCGGCGGCCGAGGAGGATGCCACCCTGAGGCTCACCGGCTCGACCTTCTCCCCGGAGAACGGCGCGGTCTACGACGGCCTGGCCCGCCCGGGCGTGCGGCTGGTGACCTTCGCCCCCATGCTCAAGCACGGCTTCTTCCCGCTGGCCGACCTGACGCGGGCCGTCCTGGAGGAGGGGGAGCAGGGCATGGCCGGGCCGGTGGAGATCGAGTTCGCGGTGGGCCTGGAGGCACCGCTGGGCGAGCCCAAGGAGTTCGGCTTCCTGCAGATCCGGCCGCTCATGGTGGCCCGCGACACCCGGGAGCTGGACCTGGGGATCTACCCGCCGGATCGGCTGCTGTGCCGCTCCGAGGCGGTGCTGGGGAACGGCGTCCTCGACACCCTCCGCGACCTGGTGGTGGTGGACGGGGAGCGTTTCGACCGGGCTCGCAGCGCCCAGGCGGCGCGAGAGGTGGCCCAGGTCAACGCCGAGCTGGTGGCGCGCGGCGTCCCCTACGTGCTCGTCGGGGTGGGGCGCTGGGGGTCGAACGACCCGTGGTTGGGCGTTCCGGTGAAGTGGGACGAGATCGCCGGGGCCCGGGTCATCGTCGAGGCAGGCTTTCGGGACATGGCCGTCGAGCCGTCGCAGGGCTCGCACTTCTTCCAGAACGTGACCTCGTTCCAGGTCGGCTACTTCACGGTCAACGAGCAGCTGGGGGCCGCTGGTGGGATGGTGGACTGGGCGTGGCTTTCGGCCCAGCCCGCCCTCCGCGAGCACGCCCTGGTCCGCCACATCCAGCTCGCTGCACCGCTCAGGGTCCTGATGGACGGGAGGAAGCGCGCGGGGGTGATCCTCAAGCCCTCGAGCTGACGCGGGTGGAGGCCCCGGTCCGCGGCCCGGCGGTTGGCCGCGCCCGGAGGAGAGGCGAAGGTGGCCGACGTGGTCCTACGGCCCGTGGCGGACCCGGCGGGGAATCCCGCGGCGGGAAGGCCGGCCCCGGCGCTGGCGGCCCTCCTGCCGCTGGAGATCCGCGTCCACGGGCGCGGAGGTCAGGGCGGGGTCACCTGCGCCAAGCTGGTGGCCACCCTCTACGCCGACCTGGGCCTGTTCGTGCAGAGCTTCGGCGACTACGGCATGGAGCGCTCCGGCGCGCCGATACGGGCCTTCACCCGAGTCGACGCCGCCCCCATCAGCAATCGCAACAAGGTCTACGCGCCCAGGCACCTGCTGGTGCTCGACCCCACGCTCATGAGCGACGAGGTGCTGGAGGGAGCGCCTCCGGGCGGGCTCCTCCTCCTCAACACCCCCGAGCCGCTCGCGGCCCTGGCCGGCCGCTTCCCGCACCTGCAGGTCGCCGCCGTCGCCGCCGGGGCCATCGCTCGCCGCCACGGCATCGGCACCAGCGCCGTGGTGATCGTCAACACCGCCCTCATCGGCGCCTACGCGCGGGTTGTGGGCCTGCCCTGGGAGGCGGTGCAGCGCACCTACGCCAGCCACGAGCTGGAGGACGACCTGGACGCGGCCCGCGAGGCGTTCGAGGCGGTGGCGGACAGCCCGGCCCAGTCGACGGCCGCACCGCCCGTTCGGCCCGCGCCGCCCGCCGCCCCGGTGCTCCCCATCACCGAGCACGTCCGCGACCTGCCCACGCCGGCCCAGACCGGATCGTGGCGCACCCAGCTCCCGCGCTACCGCTCCCACCCTGCGCCCTGCCACCTGGCCTGCCCGGCCGGGAACGACGTGGCCGGCGTGCTCGGGGCACTGCGGGAGGGGGGGGTGGAGGCGGCGGCCCGGCTGCTGCTCGCCACCCAGCCGTTGCCCTCGGTGTGCGGGCGCGTCTGCCCGGCGCCGTGCATGGAGGCCTGCAACCGGGCCAGCTATGACGGCGCGGTCCACGTCCGAGGCCTGGAGCGCTGGATCGGCGACCACTCCGGGACGCGGGTCGAGCGGCCGGCGGCGCCAGCGCGGCGCTTCCGGGTGGCGGTGGTGGGCGGCGGCCCGGCGGGGATCTCGGCCGCCTTCGCGCTGGCCCGGGCCGGGCACGAGGTGCTGATCCTGGAGTCGGAGCCGGCGCTGGGCGGGGTGCTCCGCACCGCCA
This sequence comes from Anaeromyxobacter sp., assembly GCA_035541675.1. Classification (GTDB taxonomy): domain Bacteria; phylum Myxococcota; class Myxococcia; order Myxococcales; family Anaeromyxobacteraceae; genus Anaeromyxobacter. The sequence goes on from DATKMW010000119.1 coordinate 37,487, forward strand.
TCCCCGCCTACCGGCTCCCGGCGGCCGCGCTGGAGCGCGATCTGTCGAGGCTCTCCGGCCTGGGGGTTGTGGTGCGCTGCCACGAGCGGATCGGGCCGGCGGAGCTGCGGGCGCTGGCGGCCGAGCGCGACGCGGTCATCGTGGCCACCGGGCTCCCCGTCCCCTCCGGGCTCGACGGTGCCGAGGATCCGGGGAGGCTCGCGGGCGTGCGCCAGGGCCTGGACTTCCTGCGCGAGGTGCGCGCCGGCCGGGCCCCCGCCCTACGCGGCCACGCCGTGGTGGTGGGCGGAGGCAACACCGCCGTCGACTGCGCCCGGACCGCGCTCCGCTGCGGTGCGACGCGGGTGACCATCGCCTACCGCCGCGGGCGCGCGGAGATGCCCGCCATCCAGGCCGAGATCGACGAGGCGCTGGCGGAGGGGGTGGCGCTCCTCCCGCTGCGCCAGCCGGTGCGCCTGGCGGGCGCGGAGCGGCTCGAGGGCGTGGAGCTGGCCGAGGTGACCCTGGGCGAGCGGGACGCGAGCGGCCGGCGCCGGCCGGTGATGGGCGCGGGGCGCGAGCTCCTCGCCTGCGACCACCTGATCCTGGCGCTGGGGCAGGGCCCGGACCGGATCCTGGTCCTCGAGGGCGCGGGCGGCGGGGTGTGGGGGGCCGGCGACCTCGCCACCGGCGCGGGGACGGTGAGCCACGCCGTGGGCCACGGGCGCCGCGTGGCCGAGGAGGTGCTGGCCAGGCTCGAGGGACGGCCGGCGCCCGCCGCCGGGCCGGCCGGGGACGTGGTCACGCCCGCCCATGTCCGCTTCGCCGACTTCGCGCCCAGCCGGCCGCACCGGGAGCGGCTGCTCGCGCCCGCGGAGCGGCGCACGGGCTGGGCCGAGGTGAACGGCGGGCTGCGCGGCCCGGAGGAGGCGCGCCGGTGCTTCTCCTGCGGGACCTGCACCCGCTGTGACACCTGCCTCCTGGCCTGCCCGGAGGGGATCGTCCGCAGGATCGACGGCGGGTACGCCATCGACGAGCGCTACTGCAAGGGGTGCGGGATGTGCGTGGCCGAGTGCCCGCGGCAGGCCATGGAGATCTCCCCCGAGGGGAGGGCCAGCCCGTGAGCGTCGAGCTCCTCTCCGGCAACCACGCCGCCGCCACCGCCGCCGCGCTGGCCGCCCGCGCCAACCGCGCCGGCCGGGGCTTCGCCAGCGGCCTCTACCCCATCACCCCCTCGACCGAGTGCATGGAGCTGCTCTGCGCCCAGGATCTCCCCAAGGGAGCGGTGGTGCGGGTGGAGAGCGAGCACAGCGCCATGGCGGTGTGCATCGGCGCCGCCGCGGCCGGGGCGCGCACCTTCACCGCCACCTCGGCCAACGGCCTGGTCTACATGGCCGAGAACGCGATCACCGCGGCCCTCCTGCGCCTGCCGGTGGTGATGGTGGTGGCCAACCGCACCCTGGGCCCGCCCTGGAACGTGTGGGCCGATCACGGAGACAGCCTGCTGCTCCGCGACGCTGGCTGGGTCCAGCTCTACTGCGCCGACAACCAGGAGGTGCTGGACAGCGTGCTCTGTGCCTACCGCCTGGCCGAGGATCCGCGGGTGCTCCTCCCGGTGATGGTCTGCCAGGAGGGGTTCGTCCTCTCCCACACCGTGGCCCAGACCGAGGTGCCGGACCAGGCGCTGGTGGACCGCTTCCTGCCGCCGCTGGAGCTCGCCTCCCGCCTCCGCGGCGAGGCGCGGGTCATGGGCGGCATCGACACGCCCCACGTGACCGAGGCCCACCGGGCCCAGCACCACCAGGCCATGGCCCGGGCCCGCGCGGTCTACGGCGAGGTGCAGGAGGCCTTCGGGGCGGCCTTCGGCCGCCGCCCGGCCGACCCGGTGGTGGCGCACCGGGTCGAGGACGCGGAGACGGTGGTGGTCTCCATGGGCACCATCGCCTCGACCGTGGACCGGGTGGTGGACGCGGCCCGGGCCCGGGGCGGGCGGGTGGGCTCGTTGCGGGTGCGGATGCTGCGGCCGTTCCCGTCGGCGGACCTGGAGCGGCTCCTCCGCCAGGCGACCCGGGTGGCGGTGATCGACCGCGACATCAGCCTGGGGCTGGGCGGCGTGCTCTGGGGCGAGGCGCGGGCCACGGCGCCGCGCGGGGCGCTGGTGCAGGGCTACGTGGTGGGTCTGGGCGGTGGCGACCCGCGGCCGGCCCATGTGGAGGAGATCCTGGGCGACCTCTCGCGGCGGGAGGCCCCGGGCGACCCGGTGATCCTGGAGGCAGGCACGTGACCACGGTGCTCCGGCCCGGAAACTCGAACTGCGGCGGCTGCGGGATGTCCAGCGCCCTGCAGCTCTTCGGACGCGCGGTGGAGGCGCGGCGGGTGCAGCTGGTCATCCCCGCCTGCTGCGGGGCGGTGATGGCCGGCTCCTTCCCCTTCGCCGCCTTGGGCGTGCCCACCCTGCTCAGCACCTTCGCCTCGGCCGCCGCGGTGGCCACCGGACTCTCCCGGGTGGCCAGGATGAACGGCGAGGCGACACGGGTGGTGTGCTGGGCGGGTGACGGCGGTACCTACGACATCGGCATGGCCACGCTCTCCGCCGCCGCCGAGCGGAACGAGGACGTGCTCTACGTCTGCTACGACAACGAGGTCTACGGCAACACCGGCGGCCAGCGCTCCTCGGCCACGCCCGCGGGGGCCTCGACCACCAGCACGCCGGGCGGGAAGCGGGAGGAGAAGAAGGACATCCTCGGCATCCTGGCCGCGCACCGGATCCCCTACGCGGCCTCGATCTCGCTGGCCCACGCCGACGATGGCCTGCGCAAGATGCGGCGGGCCCTGGACCTCGGCGGCTTCCGCTTCCTCCACCTCCTCTGCCCCTGCCCCACCGGCTGGAAGTCGGAGCCGGCGTTGGGGATCGAGCTGGTGCGGCTGGCGGTGCGGTCCGGGCTCTTCCCGGTGCTGGAGATCGAGGAGGGGCGTCGGCTGAGGGTGAGCGTAGAGCCGGACTTCTCCATGGAGGCGCTGGAGCTGTACCTGTCCCTGCAGCGCCGCTTCCAGAGATCGGGCCTATCGGCCGAGGACCTGAGGCCCTCCATCGACCGGCACTGGCGGGAGCTACGGGCCAGGAGCGGCCGCATCGTGCCGGCGGAGCGGGCCAGGTAGGAGGCCGCATGCAGAAGGACATCGGCGAGCGGATCCGGAGGATGCGCGAGGCGCAGGCACTCTCGCGCGAGGAGGTGAGCCGCCTGGCGGGGGTGTCCACCGAGCGGCTGGCGGCCTTCGAGGAGGGGCGGGAGGTGCCCTCGATCGGCGTGGTGATCAAGCTGTCGCGCGTCCTGGGCTCGCGGATGGAGGGGCTGATCCTGGGGCGGGAGGGGGGGGAGGTGACCTCGCCCTCGCTCACCGTGCACCGCGGCGCGCGGCCCACCGGGTACGAGTACGGCGAGACGGAGCAGGGCTACACCTACCGGACCCTGACCCGGCCCGGCACCCCGGGTCACCAGATGGAGCCCTTCCTCCTCACCTTCGATCCGGCGGTCACCGACGCCAGGCCGATCGCCCACGACGGCCAGGAGTTCGTGTACGTGCTGGAGGGGGAGATCGAGCTCAGCTACGACGACGACCGGGTGACCCTCCGGCCGGGCGACTGCGCCTACCTCGAGTCCTCGCACCCGCACCTCTTCCGGGGCCTGGGGGAGTCGCCGTCGCGGATGTTGGCAGTGGTCAGCTCGGGCTGACCGGCGCGCGGCTCTCGGGCCGCAGGCGCGTCTCCGGGCGGCGGTCGGCCCCGGGAGCCGGGCCGGCTCGCAGCCACGCCCCTCAGCCGATCACGTCCAGCGCCTCCGCCACCGAGGCGACGCCGTCGATGGCCAGGCCGGCGGGCGGCTGGCAGTGGCGGGCGCTGGCGGCGGGGAGAAGGGCGCGGGTGAAGCCGAGGCGGGCGGCCTCGGCCAGGCGGGCCTCGGGCTGGGAGACGGCACGGACCTCGCCGGCCAGGCCGACCTCGCCGAGGAACAGGGTCCGGGCGGGGAGCGCACGGTCGCGGAAGCTGGAGGCGAGCGAGAGCACCGCGGCCAGGTCGGCGGCGGGATCGTCGACCTCCAGGCCGCCGGCCACGTTCACGAAGATGTCGCTGCCCAGGATCTCGAGACCGACCTTCTTCTCCAGCACCGCGGCGAGGAGGGCGACCCGGTTGCTGTCGATCCCCAGCGCGGTCCGCCGGGGCGTGCCCAGCCCGGCGCTCGCCACCAGGGCCTGGACCTCCACCAGCACTGTCCGCGTTCCGGAGAGGACCGCGGTCACGGCGCTGCCGGGGGCCCCCTCGGGGCGCTCGGCCAGGAACAGGGCCGAGGGGTTGGGCACCTCGGCCAGGCCGCTGGCCTTCATCTCGAAGACGCCGATCTCGCTGGCCGAGCCGAACCGGTTCTTGTGGGCGCGGAGCACGCGATAGGGGTGGGCGCCGCCGCCCTCGAAGTAGAGGACGGTGTCCACCATGTGCTCGAGGACGCGGGGGCCGGCGATGGCGCCGTCCTTGGTGACGTGGCCGACCAGGAACACCGGGGTCTCGGTGGTCTTGGCGTAGGCCAGGAAGCGGCCTGCCACCTCGCGGATCTGGGTCACGGTCCCGGGCGCGCTGGGCAGCTCGGGCAGGTACTGCGTCTGGATGGAGTCGATGGCCACCACCGCCGGCGAGAGCCCCTCCGCCACCCGGAGGATCTTCTGGGCGTCGGTCTCGGCCAGGACGTGGAGGTTCCGCGCAGTCACCTGCAGGCGGTCGGCGCGAAGCTTCACCTGGCGCGCCGACTCCTCGCCGGAAACGTAGAGCACCGGGCGGTCGCCGGCGCCCCGGGCCAGCCGGTCGAGCGCGGTCAGGAGCAGGGTCGACTTGCCGATGCCCGGATCGCCGCCCAGGAGCACCAGCGCCCCCGGCACCACCCCGCCCCCGAGCACCCGGTCCAGCTCGCCGATCCCGGTCCGCCGTCGCTCCTCCTCGCTCGCCTCCACCTCCAGGAGCGGGAGCGCCCGGGCCCCGCCGTTCCAGCCCCGCGGCACCGCGCCGTCGCGCGGCTCCGGGGCCAGCACCTCCTCGTGCAGCGTATTCCACTGCCGGCAGGAAGGGCACTGCCCCAGCCACTTGGGGCTCTGGTGGCCGCACTCCTGGCAGGCGTAGGCGGTGCGGGCCTTTCCGGCGGGGCGGGTCATCCGCCCAGACGGCTACCACGGGGGGCTGACGCTCGCCGGGCAGGCGCGGAGGCCGTGCTCCTCCGCGGCCGCCCCAGGGCGCCAGGGAGGGTTCACCAGGGGGCGAGGCCCATCTGGTGCTTCCCCAGCGGCGTGAGGTCGTCGACGGTGGCCCGTCCCTCGACGTCGACCTCGTAGTCCTCGGCGGCGAAGTCGGGGCAGGAGCGGCCCTCCAGGAAGGCCTGGGCCTGGCGCGGCAGGAAGGCGGCGTTCTTCTCGCACCAGGGCGCGGCCCCGATGTAGATGACGTTGCTCGAGCCCTTGCCCTTGTGCTCGCGCTCCACGGCGTGGATGAGATCGCTGTGCCACCAGACGGTGTCGCCCGGCCGCACCCGCGGGATGGAGACCAGCGCCGAGGAGGCGGCCTCGTGCCAGCGCGCGTCGAACGGCAGCGCCTTGCCGGCCTTGGCGCCGCAGAGGTCGTCCGGGGCCACGTCTGGCTGCAGCGCCCGCAGGAGCAGCCAGCCCATCAGGTTGGCGATGGGGATGAGCTGCAGGGTGCCGTCGCCGGGGCCCTGCTCCGACATGGCGGTCCAGCCCTGGAAGGTCCGGAAGACGGAGCAGACGGCCGGGGAGGGGATCTCCTCGGTGGTGACCCGGTGGGTGGCGTCGAACGGATCGTAGCGGGTCGGGTCGCCGAAGAAGACCTCGCCGTAGACCTGCTGGTAGCTCGGGTCGCACCAGCGCTCCACCGAGCCCCCGTCGGCGTGGGGAGAGAGCCCCAGGGTGGTGTCGCCGGGCTGCCGCCGCCGGAGCCGGTCGGCGTAGCTGCACTCGCGGCCGGAGTCGAAGGCAGGGCCGGAGGCCGGCTGCCGCCAGAGCCGGTTGAGCGCGGCGCGCACGCGGGCCAGCTCCTCGCTCTGACGCGCCTGCACCTGGGGCTTCGACCAGTAGAGGCTGTAGATCTGCGGTGAGGCGGCGCCCAGGGTGGCGAAGTACTTGTCGAGGCCGACCCGGCTCCTCTGCTTCTCCAGATAGCGGCTCCGCTCGATGTACTCGCCGATCTGGCCGTTCCAGGCGGCGATCCGCTCGGCCGGGAAGACGCCCCGGACGACGGCGCAGCCGCGCCGGCGGACCCGGTCGGCGAGCGCGGCCGGGACCTCGCCTGCGGCCAGGTCGCGGTACGGGATCTCCGGCACGGCGCCGCCCTCCCGCTCCTCGCGGGCGACCGCGGCCACCTCCTTCTCCACCAGGGTCGAGAGGGTCCGGAACCGGGCCTCGCGGTCCGGGATCCGGCGGGTCAGCTCCTGCTTCACGCGCACCACCGCCGCGGCGGGGTCCTTCATCCACTCCTGCATCGGCCTCTCTCCTCTGTCCTTCCCCTCCACGAAGCTCCTCGGCGCAGGTCCCGGCCTCCCATCACCCCGCCGCCCGCCCCGCCCGGCGTGCCGCCTCCCGGTGGCGGTGGTTGGCGTAGTGGATGGCGCCGATGGCCTGGGCGAACTGGGCCACGGTGTGGTGGGGGTTTCCCTCCAGCTCCTGCATGAACCGGGTGTTGGCCAGCTCGTCGTCGGCCACCCCCAGCACCAGTGAGGGCTCGATCCGCCGCGCCCCCTCGAGCATGAGCGCGAAGCAGGGGCGGTGCTTCACCAGCCGCCCGAAGAGGATCCGCTCCCGGGCACGCGGCGCCAGGAGGAACTCGGTCTCCCGAAAGGCCACGGCCAGGAACTCGCCCATCTCCCGGAAGATGCGGTCCACCGCCGGCTCGCCGCCGCGCTCCGGGATGCGCATCAGGAACTCCAGGAACGGCTTGCGCAGGTCCTTCGGGGCGGTGGGGACCTTCAGCGAGTCGCCCTCCTCGACCAGGAATCCGCGCTCCCGGATCTCGCGCCAGAGCGCCGGGCTCTCCCGAGGAAGGTACTTGGCCGCCAGGCGGAAGACGCCGCTCTGGCTGGTGTACTTCTGGAGCGTGCCGGGCAGCCGGGTGTTGAAGTTATTCACGCTCCGGGCATCGTCCGGCTCGAAGCGGCGCTCGGGGTAGCTCCCCAGGTCGATGACGCAGTTGTACACCTCGAGGGGGATGTCGGGGATGGCCCCGGCCTCGGTGACCCAGCCGGTGCCCAGCTCCGTTCCCAGGGTGTGGGCGAAGACCCCGCTCTCCACCGAGCGCGGATCGGCGGCCGCCGCCTCCACCGCGGCGGTGAAGGCGGCCATGGGCCCGTCGTTGACGATGCCCACCACGCCCTCGGACCCGACCCAGGCCCGGAGCTCCTCGTCGAGGTGCGAGAGCTTGCGGAACTCCCGCTCGTAGTCGATGGCCGGGTTCTCGCGGATGCCGCGGGTCTTGTAGACCTCGCCGCCCACGATCTTGTCCCGCACCACAACGTCCGGGAAGCAGAGCCCGATCCCGTCCAGCCGGAAGCCGGCCCCCGGGGCCCTGCGCTCCCCGGCCTCGACCGCCTGCGCGATGCGGGAGATCTCGGCGCCCGGCGCGAAGGCTGGCTCCAGGGCGTCGCCCAGCGCGGCCGCGGCGCCGGCGTCGGCGGCGCGGAGGGCCTCGAGCCGCATGAGCCGCGTCAGGACCACGATGGGGTGGATCAGCTGGTCGATGGCGGTGAAGGAGGCCGGGAACCAGTCGTACTCCATGAAGCGCACGACCTTGCCGCGCACCGCCAGCGCCAGCTTGATGTCGGTGCCGCCCACGTCGATGCCACACAGGATCTTGCGCTCGAGCCCCTGGACCGCGTCGCGGCACACCTCGAGGATGCCGCCCGCCGCCGCTGCCGCCGGCGCCGGGGGGGGCGGGGGTGCCGCGGGTGCGGCGCGGTCCAGGGTGCAGCGGAATCGGCGGCCCGGCGTGGCCCCGCGGCCGGAAAGCGACTCGATCATCCGCTCGGCCACGTTGATGGCCCGGCCATAGCCGCTCCGGTCGCGGCGGGAACGCTCCAGGCCGAACTCGCGCACGAAGGCGTCGGCGAGCAAGCCGAGCTCGGGCGGGTCGCCGGCCGCCTGGAGCCGGAGCTCCTCGCCGCCGATGGTGGAGACGATGTTGTAGAGGCTGGCCAGGAAGTACTCGATCGCCAGGCCCCTCTCCGGCTCGGCCAGCCCCTCGAAGCGGGGCAGGGTCAGATCGTAGGGACGGGGTGCGCCGTCGAGGTCGCGGAAGGTGCAGCGGACGGTGAACGAGGCGGCAGGGCCGAGCGCGGCGAAGCGCCGGCGCACCTCGCCGATGTAGACGGTCTCGCCCGCCTGGGCGGCGGTGACGAGCTCTCGGGTCGGTGCCTTCACGGTTCCTCCGGGTCGCGGCGGGGAAGGGGGTCACACCACGGAGAGGCCGCGCCCGACCAGGACGGCACGGAAGCCGGCCAGCTCCTGCTCGCTGTAGGAGGTGGTGCGGTCCGCCAGGGCGTGGTCCTTGCCCATGCGCCGGTACTTGGCCGCCGCCAGCGGGTTGAAGTTCATGAGCTCGACCGAGAGCGACCGGTCGAGGGAGGCGATGAGGTCGGCCACCGCGGCGAGGTTCTCTGGATCGGCGGTGAAGCCGGGGACGAGCGGCACCCGCAGCCGCAGCCGCTGGGCGGCGGCGCCGTCGAGGGTCCGCACCAGGCGGCGGAGGTTCTCGCGGATGGTCGAACCGTCCTGGCCGGTGGCGCGGGCGTGGCGCTCGGGGTCGGCCAGCTTCACGTCCACCAGGAACAGGTCGATGAGGGGGAGCAGGCTCTCCACCGTCTCCCAGGGCGCCTGCAGGGAGGTTTCCAGGGCGGTGTGGATGCCCAAGGCCTTGACGCCGCGGGCCACCTCGGCCACGAAGGGTGCCTGAAGGAGGGGGTCGCCGCCGGAGAAGGTCACCCCGCCGCCGGAGACGTCGTAGAAGACCCGGTCGGCGGAAAGCTGGTTCACCGCCTCGTCCACCTCCAGGTCGCGCCCGTCGAGCCCCAGGGCGTTGCGCGGGCAGGCGGTGAGGCAGTCGCCGCACAGGTCGCAGCGGGCGCGATCGAGCTTCCAGCCGGCCTCGCCCAGCGAGATGGCCCCGCGGGAGCAGGCCTTCACGCAGGTGCCGCAGGAGGCGCACAGGTTGGGGAAGTGCCAGAGGTGGATGGCGCCCTCGAGCCCCTCCGGGTTCTGGCACCAGGCGCAGCGCAGCGGGCATCCCTTGAGGAAGAGGGTGGTGCGGATGCCCGGCCCGTCGTGGACCGAGAAGCGCTGGACGTCGAACACCCGGCCCATCGGTCAGGCGTCCTCGAAGCTGGTGCGGGCGATGATCTCGTTCTGCAGTTCGGCGGCCAGCTCGGTGAAGTAGGCGGTGTAGCCGGCCACACGGATGGTCAGGTTCCGGTAGGCGTCCGGGTTCTTCTGGGCGGCGAGCAGGTCCTCCCTGCGGACCACGTTGAACTGGACGTGGTTGATGTGCAGCCGGACGAAGGCCCGCAGCATGGCGGCGAAGGCCTTGGCCCCGTCGGGCGTGCGGAAGGTGCTGGGGAGGAACTTCATGTTGAGCAGGGTGCCGTTGCTGCCGCGCCGCGAGTCGATCCGGGCCACCGACTGGAGCAGGGCGGTGGGGCCGCGCCGATCGCGCCCGTACACCGCCGACATGCCACCGTCGGCCAGCGGGGACCCGGGGAGCCGCCCGTCGGGGCCGGCCCCGACGTTGGCACCCATGGGGACGTGGGCACTGACGGTGTAGAGGCCGGTGTGGTAGCGACCGCCGCGGTAGTTCACCCGCCCCCGGAACTTGTCGGAGAAGTAGGCCACCCAGCGATCGCCCAGGCGGTCGACCCACTCCACGTCGTTGCCGTACTTGGGGGCCTTGTTGAGGAGGATCTGGCGGAGGTCCTCGTCCTGGGCGAAGCCGGTGCGCAGGGCCTGGAGCAGCCGCTCCCTGCTCACCACCTCCTGCCGGTAGACCAGCTCGTCGATGGCCGCCAGGCTGTCGGCCACGTTGGCCACCTGGATGGCCTGGATGCCGGAGAGGTTGTAGTGGGCGCCGCCGCGGGTGACGTCGAGCCCCTTCTCGAAGCAGTCGTCGATCACCGAGGAGAGGAGCGCGGTGGGGAGGAGCCGCTGGTGGATCTCCTCCACCTTCTCGCAGGCGGAGATCATCTTCTCGAAGAAGTAGTCGATCTGGGCAGCGAAGGCCTTCTCCACCTCGGCGTAGCCGGCGTGGTCGGTGAGGGTGCCGGTGTGCGGCCCGAGCTGGGCGCCGGTGAGCAGGCACTTGCCGTCGTTCAGGGCCAGCTCCAGCGCCTTGGGAAGGTTGAACATGGCCGCGTCGCTCCACCCCAGGTTGTTGCCTTGGGTGGTGAGCTCCACGCAGCCGACGATGGCGTAGTTCACCGCGTCGTGGTGGGTGATCCCCTGCGCCTCCAGGGCGGGGATGATGCTCTCGTCGTTGAACACCTGGGGCATACCGCTCCCCAGGCCGATAACCCGGGTGCACTCGTCGAGCAGCTCGTCGGGCGAGCGCTCGTGGACCCGGGCCGAGAGGTTGGGCTGGGGCAGGCCGAGGTGGGCCTGGGCCTGGAGGAAGAGGTAGCTGAGCTCGTTGGCGGTGTCGTTGCCGCGCTCGTCCTTGCCGCCCAGGGCCACGTTGAAGCCGATGGGGAAGCCGGCGAAGAAGGCGGCGCTGTGCGAGTTCCGCAGGTAGACGACCTGGTTGAACTTGAGCCAGAGGGCCTCGACCAGCTCCAGGGCCTGGGCCAGGTCGAGGCGGCCCGCCTCCAGGTCCTTCCTCAGATACGGATGGAGGTACTGATCGGCGCGCCCGGGTGAGAAGGAGGAGGCGTTCGACTCGAGGTGGAGGAGGACGAACAGGAACCAGAGCGACTGCAGGGCCTCGCGGAAGGTCTCGGCGCCGCGCACCGCCAGCTTCTCGCAGACGCGGGCGACCTCCCGGAGGTTGGCGGCCGTCGCCGGCTCGGCGCCGGCGGAGAGCTCCCGGGCCAGGGCGGCGTAGCGACGCAGGAAGTCGGAGGCCGCCTCCAGCACCAGGATGGCGCACTCGAAGAACTCGCGCTGCTCCGGCCTGGCGGCGGCGAGCCGCTCCTCGGCCTCGCGGCGCAGGCCGGCCGGCCCCAGGGCGATCCACTTGGCGGTGTCGGGGCAGATGTGGCCCTGGGCGTGGTCCTTCTGGTTGATCTTCACCACCCGTGCGATGGCGTCGAGCTCGGGGCCGTGCTCGCGGCGCAGCGTGTCCTCCAGGCTCCGACCCTTCCAGTAGGGGAGGATCCTCTCGCGGAAGGCGACCACGTCCTCCGGCCGGACCTGGAACTTGTCCTGGGGCCGCGTGGGCAGCCCCTCGATCTCCTTGTCGATCCAGGAGATGCCCGCCTCGGGGAAGACCACCCCGGCCCGAACGCCGCGGGTCCGGTTGCCGACGAGGAGCTCCTCGGGGTCGATCCCGATGGCGATCCGGCGCATGGCCTCGGCCAGGGCCAGCGCCCGCTTCCTGGGCGTGGAGGCGTCGGGGTT
>DATKMW010000120.1:0-119128 GCA_035541675.1 Anaeromyxobacter sp.
CGTGTGCTGTGGCCCGGGTCGTTCTCCCCGGGTGAAGCAACGGGTGAAGCCAGGTGAAGAGCTCCGGCCCGCACGGCTCACCGCCGCCGGCGCGGCAGGGGCCGGCCGTCTCGAAGCGGAACGCCTACCCCCGAGACGCCATCACGTCAATGCGCCAGCGCGCGATGTCTCCGCCGCGGGGCGGCGCCGGGGCCACCCCTCGACGGGCGGTGCACCCCGGCCGTGCTCACAGGCGCAGCGACTCGATGCGCGCCTCGTCGCGCTCTGGCTCAACCTCGTAGAATTCCTGGAGATCTTCCTCCCGCCACCCGATTACCACCTTCGGGGCGTCCTTCCCCCGGCCGTAGCGCGCCACGATCCGTGCGGCGACAAGCCGCTCCTCCCAGGTCGGGGCGCCCTCGACCAGGGCCACCGGCCCGACCACGTCCCGCGCCTCGAGCCGCGCGCGCCCCGCGACGTGGTGCTCGAGCAGCGCGTTCTCGACCTCGTTGCGCGCCACCACCAGCTTGGCCCGCGGCGAGAGGCGGAAGTGCCGTCCGGTGGAGAGCAGAATCACGTCGTCCTTCTCGATGGCGCGCTCGCCCCCGGCCGCCTCGCGCGCGTCCAGGATGTCGAAGAACTTGCGGGCGAAGCTCTCGTCGGTGAGGTAGCAGCACCCGCCCGCGGGCTGCGGCCAGCCCGAGAGGCCCAGCTCCGCCGCCAGCGCCATCTGCCGCTGGCGCGACCGCCCGCTGATGTCGAGGAGCCGCGATCGGTCCACCTTGCCCTCCCGCTCGGGGAGGGTCGGCTCGAGCAGCTGCGCCGAGAGCGGCCGGAGCAGCCGGCCCTCGAGGCCCGACTCCCGCTCGATGATCCGCAGCGTGTCCCGGCGCTGGCTCTTGGGGCGCTGGCCCAGCACCTCTCCGGTGAAGACGAACTCCGCCCCCTCCGCCACCATGATCTCCCGGGCCCGGCGCATCATGAACACGCGGCAGTCGACGCAGGGATTGGCGTTGGCGCCGTAGCCCCAGCGCGGGTGGACCAGCATGTGGAAGTAGTCCTTGCCGGAGATGTCCACGTACTCGACGTCGACCTCCAGGTCGGCGGCGGCCCGCAGGGCCTCGTTCTGCGGCATGGTCCCGTCGGCCCGCCCGCCCTTGCGGCGCTGGGTCTCGGTGATGCAGAGGCCGGTGTAGAAGTTGACCGCCTTGACCTCGATGCCCTGCCGGCGGACGAGCGCCACCGCCAGCGTCGAGTCCAGCCCGCCGGAGATGAGCCCGATGGCCTTGGTTGCCCCCACGGTCACCGCCCGCCCTTCCGCACGAAGCTCCGGAACCTGCCTCCCTCGCGGAACGTCCCCAGGTGCTCGTTCCGGGTGGCCTTGCACCACATGGGCATGTCCAGCTCGATCCCCGGATCGGTGGCGATGACGCACAGCACCGCGCCCCTCTCCAGCCCCTTCACCGCCCGGGCCGCCTCCACGATGGGGAAAGGGCACAGCTTTCCCGACGTGTCGATGGTGCGGGCCGGCGGCGGCAGCGGAGCGCTCACCGGGCTTCCCTTTAGTCGCTCCTTCGGTGTCGGGCAACGGCCCACCGCCCACGGTGGGGTCCCTGCGCTTGCGACCCACCGCAAGCGGACGCTTTTTTCGCGGCGGCGCTTCGCCCCGCGGCCAAAGGAATGTAGAAGGAGGGCGGACGGTTGCCCTCTCCGAGCGGGGCGGGCCGCCGCCCCGCCCGCTTTCGTTGACGCCGGCCCGCTTCGATGAATGATGGAGGGCCGGCCGTCCAGGCCCAGAGTCTCTTCCCTTCGGGAGTGGTGACAGATGAAGCACGTGAGCTGGCTCGTCGCGCTGGTGGTCGGGTTCGTCTTGGGCGTGTTCACCTCGGGTTCGCTGGGCCTCGGCGCCAGGCGCGCCCCGGCGGCGCCGCCGCCCTCGCTGGCGGCCGCGCCCCGGCCGCGCCCGGCCGCCCCCCCTCCCGCCGCCTACCGGAAGGTGCCCATCCGCGCCGACGACCCGGTCCGCGGGCCGGCCCAGGCGCCCGTCACGGTGGTGGTCTTCTCCGACTTCCAGTGCCCGTTCTGCGGGCGGGTCGAGCCCACCCTCAAGCAGGTGGCGGAGACCTACGGAAGCAAGGTCCGGTTCGTGTGGAAGCACCAGCCCCTGCCCATGCACCCCAACGCCATGCCCGCCGCCCTCGCCTCTGAGGCCGCCCGCGAGCAGGGGAAGTTCTGGGACATGCACGACAAGCTGTTCGCGGCCCAGGCCGACCTCTCCCCGGCCACCTACGAGCGCTACGCCGGCGAGCTGGGGCTCGACCTCGCGAAGTTCCGGGCCGCCCTGACCGGGAAGGACGGGCAGGACCGGATCGCCGCCGACCAGCAGCTGGCCGGGACCGTGGGGGCCAACGGCACGCCCACGCTGTTCTTCAACTGCCGCCAGGTGGTGGGGGCGCAGCCCTTCGAGTCCATGCGCACGGTCGTCGACGAGGAGCTCAAGAAGGCCGACGCCCTGCTCAAGGGCGGCGCGCCCGGGCCCGAATTCTACGACAAGGCCTGCGACGCCAACATGGCGCTGGCCGCGGCCGCCCCGGCCCCGGCCCCGGCCCAGCCGGCCCCGGCGCCAGTGGTCGACGCCGGCGCCCTGGGGCTGCGGGCCGACGACCCCATCCGCGGCAGCCCCCAGGCTCCGGTGACGGTGGTGCTCTTCTCCGACTTCCAGTGCCCGTTCTGCGGGCGCGTCGAGCCCACCCTGGCGGAGGTGGAGCGGACCTACGGCGACAAGGTCCGGCTGGTCTGGAAGCACCAGCCGCTGCCCATGCACCCTCAGGCCATCCCCGCGGCCGAGGCCGCCGAGGCGGCCCGCGAGCAGGGCAAGTTCTGGGAGATGCACGACAAGCTCTTCCAGAACCAGCAGGCCCTCTCCCCCGCCGTCTACGCCCAGTACGCCAAGGAGATCGGCCTGGACGTGGCCCGGTTCGACGAGGCCCGGCAGTCGGAGCGCGCGCTGGCGCGGATCCGGGAGGATCAGGCCCTGGCCAACCGCATCGGGGTGAACGGCACCCCCACCATGTTCGTGAACGGGGAGCGGATCGTGGGCGCGGTGCAGTTCACGGAGCTGAAGTCGGTCATCGACCGACAGCTGGCCAAGAAATAGGCTCAAGCCGGGCTTGGCCCCGGCCCCGGGCTTTGCGAGAATGGTCGGTCGGGGGTGGGCCGCCATGAGCGCCGGCACGCGCAAGGTCGCCGTCGTCCCGCACATGCTGCGGGACCAACCGTTCGGCGCCCGGTTCCGAGAGGACCTGGTGGCGGCCCTGGCCGACCACCCCGAGGTGGAGCTGGAGATCGCCGACCCGGAGGCCGACCCGGTGGTGCAGGTGCGCCTCCTCGAGTCCTTCCTCCAGCAGCGGGTGAGCGCCCTGATCGTCGACCCCCTCGACGCGGCGCTGCTCAGGGAGCCCCTGCAGGCCTATCGCGACGCCGGCATCCCGGTCATCGTCATGGACAGCGACCCCGGCGACCCGTCGCTCTACCGCTCGCTCATCCTCGCCGACAATCGCCACTTCGGCCGGAAGATGGGCGAGTTCTTCGCCGAGGTCACCGGGGGGCGTGCCAACCTGGTCGAGATCCGGGGCATGCCCACCACCAGCGCCGCCCAGGACCGGTCCACCGGTTTCCGCGAGGCCATCGCCGGCCACCCCGGCGTCCGCGTGGTCGAGTCCCTGGTCGGCAACTGGCTCTACGCCCGCGCCCGCCAGGCGTTCGGGGAGGCGCTGGCTCGCCTCCCCCAGCTGGACGGCGTCTTCGCCCAGAACGACGAGATGGCCCGCGGAGCCTGGGATGCCGCCGCGGCGGCCGGCCGGGCCGAGGAGCTGCTCATCACCGGCGTCGACGCGCTGCGGGGCGAGCATGGCCTGCAGCTGGTCATCCAGGGGAAGCTCGCCGCCACGCTCATCAACCCGCCCCCGGGCCGGGCCACCGCCCAGGCGCTCCTGGCCATCCTGAACGGGGAACCGGTCATGAAGCGGACGCTCCTTCAGACTTCGATGTTCCGCTCCAACGAGCGGATCCGGGCCTGGCAGGCGGCCCGCCGCCGCTGAGCGCCCCGCCCGCCTGGGGCGGCTCCTGGCCGGCGCGGAGCGAGTCCCAGGTGTAGAGTCCCAGCGCGCTCCAGATGAGCCCGAAGGCCAGGGCGTGGGTCGCGCCGAATGGCTCCCGGTAGAGCCCCACCGCCAGGAGGAACTGCAGGGTGGGGGTGAGGTACTGCAGGAGCCCGACGGTGGAGAGCCGCAGGCGCTGCACCCCCATGGCGAAGAGGACCAGGGGGATGGCGGTGATGGGACCGGCCGCCGCGAGGAGCAAGCTCATCCCCAGGCCGTGGCCGAAGGCGCCCACCCCGGCCCGCTCCCTGAGCAGCGCCACCGCCAGTGCCAGCGGCGCGAGCAACGCCGTCTCGGCCAGCAGGCCCCCCACCGCGTCCACCCCGGCGCGCTTGCGCACCAGCCCGTAGAGGCCGAAGCTGAGCGCCAGCGTGAAGGGCAGCCAGGGGACGGTCCCGAGCCGCACCACCAGCACCACCACCCCCAGCGCCGCCACCAGGATGGCCTGCACCTGCCGCCGCCTCATCCGCTCCCCCAGGAACACCACCCCGAGCAGAACGCTCACCAGCGGGTTCACGAAGTAGCCGGCGCTGGCCTCGAGGACGCGCCCCGCCTGCACCGCCCAGATGTAGGTGAGCCAGTTGACGGCGATGAGGCAGGTGCTGGCCAGGATGGCCAGGCGCTTCCCCGGCCCGAGCGCCTCGAGCACGGTGCGGCTGCGCCCGAGGAGCGGCGCGGCCACCGAGAGGAGCACCACCGACCAGAGGATCCGGTGGGCCAGCACCTCCAGCGCCGGCACGCCGGAGAGCACCTTGAAGTAGACGGGCAGGCACCCCCAGGCCAGGTAGGCGAGGACCGCCGGGACGAGCCCGGGCGCGGGGCCCCGGCCCTGTCTCACAGGTACTCGCACAGGTAGGCTGCCGGCGCCTCGGCCTTCACGTCGAAGCCGCTCCCGGCCGGGATCTCGAAGGCGGTGCCGGCCGGGAAGGGCCGGAAGGCTGCGGCGGCGGGCGTCCGCACCCACAGCTCGCCCGAGACCACCGTCATCCGCTCCGGGGCCTCGGTGCCGAAGTGGAACTCGCCCACGTCGACGACGCCCACGGTGGCGCGGCGGCCGTTCCGCTCGAACCCGACGCTCTGGACCTTCCCCTCGAAGTACCCGCTGTGCTTGAGCATGGGCGGGTTTTATCACGGGGGGGCGGGAAGGCGGGCCGCCAGGCCGTCCCCGCCGAGCAGCTCCTCGAGCGCCCGGAGCCCGGCCGCGTCCGGCCCGCGCCAGCGGAGCTCGTCGAGGCCGGCCGCCACCTCGGCATCGGTGCGGAGCGTGGCCAGGGTGCGGAAGAGCCGCGCCTCGTCCCGGTGCTGCGCCAGGGAGGCGGAGAGCGCCGCCGCCCCACGCACCGGCACCTCCCACGCCGCCGCCAGGGCGGGGATGTCCTCGAGGTGAGGGTAACGTCCCAGCACCGCCGAGGCCGAGCGCTCTCCCCATCGCGGCACGCCCGGGTAGCCGTCGGCGGCGTCGCCCACCAGCGACAGCCAGTCGGGGATCGAGGCCGGGGAGACCCCGAACCGCTCCCTCACGCCGTCCTCGTCCAGGACCTTCCCGCGCAGCCGGTCGAGCCGCACCACCCGCCGGCCGCGCACGCACTGGGCCAGGTCCTTGTCCGGCGTGCACAGGAGGACCCGGCCCACCTCGGGGAGCCGCGCGAGCCGGTCCGCCCCCGTGGCCAGGGCGTCGTCGGCCTCGAGCTCGACCATGGGCCAGACCGCGAGCCCCAGGGCCCGCGCCGCCTCCTCCGCCGGCCCGAACTGGGCCAGGAGGTCGGCGGGTACCCCTTCCGAGGTCTTGTAGCCGGCGTAGAGGTCGTTCCGGAACGACTCGATCACGTGATCGAAGGCCACCGCCACGTGGGTGGCCCGCTCGCCGCGCAGGAGCGCGGCCAGGGACCGGACCAGCCCCCGCACCGCGCCCACCTCGCGGCCCGAGGCCCCGGTGGCACGGGGCGCGCCGTGATAGGCTCGGAAGAGCTCCCACGTGCCGTCGACCAGGTGGACGTCGAGGAGCGGAGGCACGCGCCCCATATCCTAACGGCCGGCGGCGATCGCTTCACGCCCGGAGCCCGAGCCCGACCCCGCTCACCGCCCCAGGAGCTGGTCCACCTCGGCGCGGGTGGGCGCGTAGGCGCCGTGGCGGGAGCAGACCAGCGCGGCGGTGGCGGCGGCCAGGCGGACGTGCTCCTCCGGCGGCGCCGCCGGGCGGGTGAGCAGGCTGGCCATCCAGGCGGCCATGCTGGCGTCGCCGGCGCCCACCGTGTCCTTCACCTCGACCCGAAACGCCGGCTGGGACACCTCTCGCTCGGGCGTGATGAGGCGCATGCCCTCCCCGCCCAGGGTGATGAGGAGCTGGGCGCGCGGCGCCAGGCGGCGGAGCTCCGCCACCCCCCGGGCCAGCTCCGCGCCCGGGAACATGAGGCCCAGGTCCTCCACCGAGGCCTTGATGTAGTCGGCGACGCCCGCCAGCTTCGCCAGCCTGGGCCGGAAGGACTCGTCCATCAGGTTCCGGTAGTTGGGGTCGAAGCAGATCCTCTTGCCGGCGGCGTGGACCCGCTCGGCCATGGCCACCAGCCGCGCGGCGTGGGGCTCGCGCACCAGGCTGATGCACCCGAAGTGGACCACCTCCACCCCGTCCAGCCAGCCCGGCGGCAGCCGCGCCATGTCGAAGTTCAGGTCGGCGCTGTCCTCCCCCAGGAAGAAGTACTGCGGCGGGTGGGAGGAGACGACCATGGCCAGGAAGGGGGGCTTCTCCACCTGCTGGGTGAAGCGCATGTCCAGCCCGGCCTCGCGCGAGAGCCGCATGTGCTCGTCGCCGAAGAGGTCGCGGGAGACGGCCCCGGCGTAGCCGGTGGGGATGCCGAGGCGGGCGGCGGCCCGGGCCACGTTCCAGCACGAGCCTCCCGGCACCGAGCGCCAGCGGTCCTCCCCCTCGCGGATGAAGTCGACCAACGCCTCCCCGAACACCACGAAGCGCGCTGCGGTCATCGGTCCTCCGTGGAACGACCCCCGGCGGCCCGGAACCAGCCCGCGAGGCGTGCGCGGAGGTCGAGGAAGCGGGCGTAGCGGGCGGCCAGCTCGGCGGCCGAGCCGGGCTCGGCCACCGGCGTCACCTCCGGCGCCAGGGCCGGGAGGTCCTTTCGGGAGAGTACCCCGGCCGCCAGGCCGCCGAGGAGCGCCGCGCCCCGGGCCGCGGCGTTGGGCACCGAGACCGCGTCGAGGGGGAGCCCCACCGCGTCGGAGAGGAGTTGGCGGAAGGCCGGGTGCACCGTCCCGCCCCCGGCCAGCCGGAGCCGCGCCGGGGCCGCCCCATGCTCGCGCAGCGCCTCCAGGCCGGAGCGGATGGAGAAGGCCACCCCGGTGAGCGCGGCGCGCATCAGGCTCCCGGCGTCGTCGGCCGCCCCCACGCCCATCCAGCCGGCGCGGAGGTCCGGGTCCATCCAGGGCGTGCGCTCGCCGGTGAGGAAGGGGAGGAACACCGCCTCGCTCCTCAGGGCTCCCTCGGCGAAGGCCAGGGAGAAGGCCTCGTCCCAGGTGAGGCGCAGGGTGCCGCGGGCCCAGTCCAGCGCCAGCCCGCCGTTGAGCATGGCGGCCATGAGGCACCAGCGCGGCAGGCCCGCCGGGCTCGCGGCCCGGTAGACGTTGAGCCGGGGCGAGAACCCGGGCCAGCTGGCGCGGGGCACCACCACCTGGGCGCTGGTGCCGATGGCCAGCTGGGCCGACTCCTCGGCCCACAGGCCGCTTCCCAGCGCCGCGGCCAGGGTGTCCCCGGCGCCGGCCGCCACCGGGATGCCGGCTTCGAGGCCCAGGTCCCGGGCCGCCGCCCCGGTGAGCCGGCCCGCGGCAGCGCTCGACTCCAGGACCGGCGGAAGGAGGTCGGGCCGGATCCCGACCGCGGCCAGCAGGCCGGGGTCGAAGCGACCCTCCTGGCCGGCGAGCAGCGTGCCGCTGGCGTCGGAGGGGTCGGTGGCCGCCTCGCCGGTGAGCCTCAACCGGATGAAGTCCTTGGCGAGCAGCGCCCAGCGCGCCGCCCGGATCGAGGCCGGCTCGTGCTCCTCGAGCCAGGCCAGGGTGGGGCCGGTCATGCCGGTGGTGGTGGCGTTGCCGGTGATGCGGGGGCTCTCCGGGGGATACCGCCCCAGGAGCGAGGCGGCCCGCCCGTCCAGCCAGACGATGGCCGGGCGCACCGGCGCGCCGTCGGCACGGCAGAGGACCACGCCGTGCATCTGGCCGGAGAGGCCGATCCCCTTCACCGCGGCGCGCCCCTCGGCCGGGAGCCGCCGGGCGGCGGACGTCACCGCCTCCCACCAGCGCTCCGGATCGGTCTCGGCCCGGTCCGGGCCGGGGTGCTCCACCGCGTAGCCGGCGCTGGCCTCGGCCACCGGCTCGCCCGCCCGGCCGATGAGGAGCGCCTTGGTCGAGCTGGTCCCGACGTCGAGGCCGAGGAGCATGCTCACCTCCGCCCGGAGGCCTCGCCCGGCTCGGCGTTGAGGAAGAGGTCGTGCTCGGGCGCGAAGTGCCGGTAGAGCGGGAGGATGGCGCCCCCCAGGGCCCGGGCGTCCGAGCCCACCGTGCCCATCACCAGCCGGGGGCGGGTGATGCCCTCCCAGTCGTAGCGGTCCAGCACCCGCTCGGCGCGCGACATGACCTCGCCCACCACCTTGCGGTGCATGGACCCGTCGATCACCACCGCGTCGAGGTCGAGCAGGGCCGCGGCCGAGGAGATGGTGTGCGCCAGCGCCGGTCCGGTCTCGTCCAGCCAGGCGCTGGTGAACGGCCACAGCTCCGACGACACCGCCCGCTCGTCGTGGGCCGCGGTGGCCGAGGCCCCGTGCTTCCGGAAGATCTGCTCCAGCACCAGGCCCGAGGCCCGGTGGAGGAGCTGGCCGGGCGGGGCGGCGGACTCCCGCGAGGGCGGGAGGGGCAGCGAGCCCACCGCCCCGGCGTTTCCGTGGGGGCCCATGTGCAGGCGCCCGTCGAGCACCAGGCCGCCGCCGATGAAGGTCCCGATGAACAGGTAGAGGAAGTTGCGCAGGTCCCGCCCCCTGCCCATCACCAGCTCGGCGGCGCAGGCGGCGGTGGTGTCCTTGGCGAACTCCACCGGCAGCTGGGTCATGGCCTGGATGCGGGAGCGGATGTCGATGCGGTTCCAGGCGTCCATCATCCCCGCCGGCGCCCCCAGGAAGTCGCCCCAGCCCCCGATCCACAGCGGCGCCGCCACCCCCATCCCCACCAGCCGTCGGCAGTGGGCGCCCAGCTTGCGGTCCACCGCCGAGAGCCGCTTGCGGATGGCCGGGAAGATCACCTTGGGGTCGGGGAACTGGTACTCCAGCGCCTCGCGGGCCCGGACCTGGCCGGCGAAGTCCACCGCCAGGACGTCCAGGCTGCGCCGCCCCACCTTGATGCCGATGGTGAAGGCGCCGTCCGGGTCGAGGGCGATGGGCACCGAGGGCTGGCCGATGCGGCCGCGCAGGCGGGCCTTCTTGAGGACCAGGCCGTCCTGCAGGAGCCCGTCCACGATGGCCGAGGCGGTCTGGGCGCTGAGCCGGGTGATGCGGGCCAGGTCGGCCTTGGGCAGGGCGCCGTGCAGCCGGATGGCCTGCAGGACCACCCGCTCGTTGTACTGGCGCATGCCGACCTGGTTCGAGCCGACCGGCCGGCGCGGGGTGGACGGGGGAGGGGTGCGTGGGTTCATGGGCGTTGGGCCCCGCTCCTGCCGGCGCGGGGGGTGCGCGCGATCCGGAGGGGGGGCTCGGCTCCGCCTCCCGCCCCGGCCCGGCCGTGGTCCGGGAGGTATTTAAATCAGATTTTCTGATTTGTCATCTCACCGGCGCCGTGTCAACCCCTTTCGCGCTCGCCGTCCTCCCCGTCCGGTGACCCTTGCCGAGGGCCCGCACCGCGGCTTGCCCTCCAGGCCTCGGCCATCCGAGGATGCCGGGCTCCATGTCCGCCCCGCCCCCTTCCCCCGACCGCTCGAAGTGGGCGGTGCTCGCCGCCGTGGGGGTGGGCACGTTCATGTCGGCGCTGGACTCCAGCATCGTGAACGCCCTCCTCCCCACCCTCGGCACCGCGCTCCGCGCCAGCGTCTCGGCCATCGAATGGGTGGTGGTCATCTACCTGCTGGTGGTGAGCGGGCTCCTCCTCATCGTGGGGCGCCTGGGCGACCTGCGCGGCCACAAGGACGTCTACGTCGCCGGCTTCGTCGGCTTCCTGGCGAGCTCGGCGCTGTGCGGCCTGGCCGGGTCGGTGGGGTGGCTGGTGGCCTTCCGGGCTGTGCAGGCGCTGTCGGCGGCCATGCTCTACGCCAACGCCCCGGCCATCCTGGTGGCGGCCTTTCCCCCCACCGAGCGCGGCCGCGCCTTGGGCCTGCAGGCGGTGATGACCTACCTCGGGCTCTCGGTCGGCCCACCCCTGGGCGGCCTCCTCGCCACCCACCTCGGGTGGCGGTCCATCTTCCTCGTCAACGTGCCGGTGGGGCTCCTGGGCTTCTTCCTGGCCCAGCGCAACGTCGCCCGGGACCGGCCCAGGGGCCCCCGCCCGCGCTTCGACGGGCTCGGCGCCGCGCTCTTCTTCGTGGGCCTGCTGTCCCTGCTCCTCGCCCTGGACCAGGCCCACGCCTGGGGCTGGCTCTCCGCGCCCACCCTCGGACTCCTCTGCCTGGCGGCCGCGGCCCTGGCCGGCTTCGCCGCGGTGGAGAGGCGGCGCGAGGAGCCCATGCTCGACCTCTCCCTCTTCGCCAGCCGGGTGTTCTCCGGCGCGGTGCTGAGCGCCGCCCTCTCCTACGTGGCCCAGTTCGCGGTGCTCTTCCTCCTCCCCTTCTACCTGGCCTTCCGGGGGCTCGGCCCCGACCGGGCGGGCCTCATCCTCACCGCCCAGCCGCTGGCCATGGCCGTGACCGCCCCCCTGGCCGGCGCGCTCTCCGACCGCCTCGGCACCCGGGGACCGGTGGTGCTCGGGCTGCTCCTCCTCGCCTCGGGCCTCCTCCTCCTCTCCGGCGCCGGGCCGGCCACGCCCATCCCGCTGGTCCTCTCCGGCCTGGCCCTCTCCGGGATCGGCTTCGGCGCCTTCGTGGCCCCGAACAACAGCCGGCTCCTGGGCTCGGCCCCGGCGCACCGCCGCGGCATCGCCTCGGGGGTCCTGGCGGCCGCCCGGAACACCGGGATGGTGATGGGCGTGGGGCTCGCCGGCGCGGTGTTCACCACCACCCTCTCCCGGCGCGGTGCCGGCGCGGTGCCGGAGGCCATGGCCCTGGCCCTGCGGGCGGTGGCCGCCACCACCCTGCTCGCCGCGGTGACCTCGTTCCTGGAGGGAAGCGGCCGGGAGCCCCGCCGGGAGGGGCTCAGCGCCTGAGCCAGCCGGCGCCGAGTTCCAGCGCCAGCGCCCCCGGCCCGCCGTCCTCGGAGCAGAGCTCCCACACCACCACCCCGCCCAGCCCCTTGAACGAGGCGCGGCCCACCCGCCGGAACAGCTCCAGCACGCGCAGGCCTTGTCCGCAGGCCACCAGCTCCTGGGGCTCGTCGCCGAAGAACCACCGCGCCCGGAGCGGCTCGGGGACGTCCTCGGGGCGAAGGGTGACCCGTCGCACCTCGCGGCTCTTCTGCACCTCGAGGAGGAAGGCCTCCAGCGCCTCCTCGGAGAGGGCCGCCCCGCCGTTGTAGATGTCGCCCTGCGGCTCGCCCTCTCCGCCGGCGGCGGAGGAGAGCGCCGCGCGGATCGGCCCGGAGAGCTGGCGCATGGCCTGGACCCGGTCCCCGGCCCGCCAGCTCTGCAGGGCGGCGTCCTCGGCGGACGGCGGGACCTCGACCCGCAGGGGCTGGCCCACGAACACGCTCCAGGCGTGGGGAAGCGAGGGACTCCCCCGGCGAGCCCGCTCGCGCTCCAGGGCCGCGTCGGCGCGCCGGCGGGCGGAGGGGGCGCGGGCCGTGCCCCGGGCCGACTCGTTGATCTTCTCGGCGATGGCCACCCGGTTCTTGCCGAACACCTCGTCCTCGATGACCACCACCAGGGGCTCGGGGCCAAAGCTGATGAAGGCGCCCGCCTCCAGGGCCTCGCCGCGGGCCCGCGCCAGGGTCCGCTCCCGCTCGGCGGCGAGCCGCGCCTCCTCGACCCGGGCGCGATGGAGGCGGGCCTGGGCCTCGGCCTGGCCGGGGGTCCCCGGCGGCTCGGCGGTGAGCAGCGCCTCCTCCCGGGCCCGCGCGGCGCGGGCCTCGGAGAGCGCCGCCTCCTGGGCCTCCTCGATGGCCGCCAGCTGCCGGCCCACCGCCTCGCTCGACAGCTCCCGCGACAGCCGCACGCCGTAGCTGGCCAGGTGGGCGCGAACCACCTTGGCCAGGGACACCAGCACGTCGATGCGCCCGCTGAAGCTGACCGCGTCGCCCAGGAGGTTGTTCAGGGCCACTCCGCCCCGGTCGGCCAGGTGGACCATCCCGCCGAAGTACTCCTTGGCCGCGGTGAGGATGGGGCCGTAGAACTCGCGCCGGAGGAAGTCGGCCATGGAGGCCTCCCCCAGGAGCGCCGTGCGGCGGGTGAAGTCCTTCACGTCGGCGAAGAGATGGCCGGTGCGCCGCTCCTCGCGCTGGCGGAGGATGGGACCGCCCCGCGCCGAGAGCCGGTAGAGGCGGCCGCCCTCCCACTCGGCGTCGGTCCCGCCCTCGGCCTCGCGCCCCGTCCGGAAGGAGAAGGCCCGGCGGGCCGAGAGGACCAGCCGGCCGACCGCCAGGTCGGCGATCAGCGCCGAGGCCGCCGAGGCGTAGGCGGTCCGCGCCTCCTCGCGGGTGAGGCCCACCGCGGCCCCGGGCTCCTTCTGCCGCCAGGCGCGCACCGCCTCGGCGGCCCGCTCCAGCGGCTCGATCGCGCCCCGCGGCGAGGCCGCCTGCAGGGTGCGGAGGAGCACCTTGCGCGAGGCGTCGTCGGCCAGCGCGGCCTGGAACGTCCCCGGGCCGTGGAACACCGTCCGGAGGGGCGCCAGGGTGGCCTCGAGCCCGGCCCCCTCGCCGGCCCGCAGCCCCTGGGCCACCAGCTCGCGCAGCCGGACGGCCGCCGCCGCCTGCTCGGCCCGGCGCGAGAGGTCGGGCTCGTTCCGGACGGCGGCGTGGACCTCCGCCTCCGCCTCCGCGGCCGAGCCCCCCGCGCACAGCCGGGCGACGAGGTCGTCGGCACGGGGAACGCCGGCGATGAGCTCCAGCCCGTACAGGGCGGCCCCGCCCTGGAGGGCGCCGGCCCGCCCGCCCAGGATGAGCGCCGGCGAGTGCGCGGCCTCCGCCCTCTGGAGCAGCGGGTCGGAGGCGCCGCGCCCCTGCTCGCGGAAGGCGCGCTGCAGGCCGGTGCGCCCTGCCAGCCAGAGCCCGCAGAGCGAGGCGGAGCGGAGCTGGCGATCGAGCGGCGGCGAGGGGAGCACCTCCCGCAGCGGCTCGGCGGCGGCGGCGGTGACCGCGGAGAGCGCGTGCGCCACCAGCAGCGGGGTCTCCTCCTGGCCTCGCGCCCGCGCCATCTCCGCGAAGGCCTGGCGGAGCAGCTCGATCCACAGCGCCACCAGCGAATGACCGCGCCCTCCCCGGCCCAGCCAGGCGCCCACCACGGGGCCGGTGAGCGAGGGGTGGAGGTCGGGGCCGAGCTGGACCGCGCTGCGCAGGTCCACCCCGCCCCGGGCCAGGGCGGCCGGCGGCGGGAGCGGCGGGAGATGGGCATAGTCGTCGCGCAGGATCAGGCGGTCGAGGTCATCGGCTGCCAGGTGGCCGCGGTGATGGGAGGCGAGGAGGAGGGCCAGCTCCATCGCCGCGGCCCTCACGATCCCCGAGGCGTCGGCCGCGACCTGCACCGGGACGGCGAAGTCGGCCAGCGAGGTGCCGAGCGAGAAGCGCAGCCTCCCCGGGTCGAGCCGGAGGAACGCCCCCGGCTCGCCGCGGGCGGCGGCGAAGATCTCCAGGCATCGGGCGGCGACCGGGGCGGGCACGGCGATCCCGCACACGCTACAGGGCGCCCGCCCGGGCGACAACCGCGAGCAGAGGGCGGGAACCACTGCCGATCCGCGCGACCGGCGCGAGCCGCCGCGCCCCGGCCGGCGCCTGCCGCTTGCGCGCGCCCGGGGGAGCGGGTAAACAAGCGGATCCCAGCCCCATGCGCCGAACGCTCCCCACCACCCAGATCCACCGGCCCGGGGTGATCCCGGTGGACTCCAACAACCGGACCGTGGCCAGGGACCTCCTCGAGGTCGCCGGGCCCGCCAGGCGGGTCGCGGCATGACGGTGTTTCTTTGGCGCGGCTGAGCTCCGCGTCCTCCCCGATCTCCGGACGTTCCTCTCCCTCTGCCGGCCGGGCCGGGCGGTGCCGGTGCGCGCCGAGGTCGACGCCGACACCGAGACGCCGGTCTCGGCGTTCCTGAAGGTCTCCCGGGGCCAGCCCCGCGCCTTCCTGCTCGAGTCGGTGGAGGGCGGGGAGCGGAGCGCCCGCTTCTCCTTCCTGGGGGCGGGGCCGCGCCAGGTGATCCGCTGGAGGCTGGCGGACGGCGGCGATCCCGTGGCCCGGATCCGGGAGGCGCTCGCCTCGCACCGGGCCGTGGCGGTGCCGGGCACGCCTCGCTTCTCCGGCGGGCTGGTGGGCCACTTCGCCTACGACCTGGTGCGGGTCTTCGAGCCGCGGGTGAAGGTGGCCGGCCCCGACGAGCTCTCGTTCCCCGACCTGCTGCTCATGGACTTCGACGAGGTGGTGGCCTTCGACAACCTGCGCCACTCCATGCACGTCATCCAGGAGGTGCGCTGCGACCGGGGCGACGACCCCCGCGCCCTCTACCGCCGCGCCGTGGCCCGGCTGGCAACCCGCCTCAAGGCCCTGGCCCGGCCGCTCCGGGACCCGCGCCCCCGGCGCGTGGCGAGGAGCGCGGCGCTCTCCCCGCGGGTGGCCCGCAGGGACTTCGAGGCCGCGGTGCAGCGGGCCAAGGAGTACATCACCGCCGGCGACTGCCAGCAGATCGTCCTCTCCCAGCGCTTCGACGCGGAGTGCGGCCTGCCGCCGTTCGAGATCTACCGGGCCCTGCGGCGGGTGAACCCCTCGCCCTACCTCTTCTTCGTCCGGGACGGCGAGCGCGCGCTGGTGGGGTCGTCCCCGGAGACGCTCATCAAGCTGGAGGCGGGCGAGGTCACCCTGCGCCCCATCGCCGGCACCCGCCGGCGCAGCCCCGACCCGGCCGAGGACGCCCGGCTGGAGGCGGAGCTCCGCGCCGACCCCAAGGAGAACGCCGAGCACATGATGCTCGTCGACCTGGGCCGCAACGACGTGGGCCGGGTCTCGGAGGTGGGGACGGTGCGGGTCACCGCCCTGCGCACCGTGGAGCGCTACTCCCACGTCATGCACCTCGTCTCCGAGGTGCGCGGGCGGCTGGCGCCGGGGCTCTCGGCCCTGGACGTGCTCCGGGCCGGCTTCCCCGCCGGGACCGTCTCCGGCTCCCCCAAGGTGCGGGCCATGCAGATCATCGACGAGCTCGAGCCCGCCCGGCGCGGGCCCTACGCCGGCGCGGTGGGCTACCTGGACCGGGGCGGCGACATGGAGCTGTGCATCGCCATCCGCACCCTGGCCGCCAACGGCCGGCGGGTGTCGGTGCAGTCCGGGGCGGGGATCGTCTACGACTCGGTGCCCGAGGCGGAGTACCAGGAGACGGTGAGCAAGGCCCGCGCCGTCTTCACCGCCGTGGCCCAGGCCCAGGGGCGCGCCCTCCACGCCACGGCCCTGGCCCCCCCGGCCACCCTGCCCTCCGGCCCGCGAGCGAAGGCGCCACCGCGTGCCCGGGAGGGCGTGCGGCTGCGGGCCCGCAGGGCAGCGCGCGCCGGCCGCGGAGGCCGCCCGTGAGCGCCCGGACCGGCCCCGCCCCGCGCGGCGCGGTGTACGGCGACGGCGGTGCCCCCCGCCTCCTGCTCGTCGACAACTACGACTCCTTCACCTTCAACCTGGTGCAGCTCCTGGGCGAGCTGGGAGCGCGGATCGAGGTGTTCCGCAACGACCAGATCGACGTGGCCGGCATCCGCCGCCGCGCGCCCCAGGGCCTGGTCCTCTCCCCCGGCCCCTGCACGCCCACCGAGGCCGGGGTGACCCTCGAGGCCATCGGCGCCCTGGCCGGGGCGTTGCCCATCCTGGGCGTGTGCCTGGGCCACCAGGCCATCGGCCAGGCCTTCGGGGGCCGGGTGGTCCGCAACGCCCGCATCGTCCACGGCAAGTCCAGCCCGGTCCACCACCGGGGCGAGGGGATCTACGCCGGCCTGGCCCTGCCCTTCGAGGCCGGGCGGTATCACTCGCTGGTGGTCGAGCGCCCGAGCCTGCCCGCCTCGCTCGAGGTCACCGCCTGGACCGCGGAGGGCGAGATCATGGGGCTGCGCCACCGGGAGCTCCCGGTGGAGGGGGTGCAGTTCCACCCCGAGTCGATCCTCACGCCGCAGGGGAAGCTGCTCCTCGCCAACTGGCTGGGCCGGGTGCTCCCGGCGGGGCTGGCCCGGCCGCCCGCCCAGGAGGCCCACCCGTGATCCAGCAAGCCCTGGTGAAGCTCCTCGACCGGACCGACCTCAGCCGCGCCGAGATGGTGGAGGTGATGGGCGAGATCGCCGACGGCGACGCCACCCCGGCCCAGGCCGGCGCCCTCCTGGTGGCGCTGCGCATGAAGGGCGAGACGGTGGAGGAGATCGCCGGCGCCGCCGAGGTGATGCGCGCCCGCGTCGACCGGGTCCGGGTCGACAGGGACGTGTTCGTGGACACCTGCGGAACCGGCGGCGACGGCCGCCACACCTTCAACATCTCCACCGGCGCCGCCTTCGCCGTGGCCGGCGCCGGCGTGTGCGTGGCCAAGCACGGCAACCGCGCCGTCTCCTCCCGGGCCGGGTCGGCCGATGTCCTGGCCGCGCTGGGCGTGAACGTGGACGCCCCCAAGGACGTGGTGGAGCGCTGCATCGCCGAGGCGGGGATCGGCTTCCTCTTCGCGCCCCGCCTCCACCCGGCCTTCAAGGCGGTGGCCGGCATCCGGCGCGAGCTGGCGCTGCGCACCGTCTTCAACCTGCTCGGCCCGCTGGCCAACCCCGCCGGCGCGCGCTACCAGGTCATGGGCGTCTACGAGCCGCGCTGGGTGCCGGTCCTGGGAGGGGTGCTGGCCACGCTGGGCGCCCGGCACGCCTTCGTGGTGCACGGCGAGGGGCTGGACGAGATCGCCGTCACCGGCATGACCCACGTGTGCGAGGTGCGGGAGGGAAGGACCGAGCGGTACTCCATG
This sequence comes from Anaeromyxobacter sp., assembly GCA_035541675.1. Lineage (GTDB taxonomy): Bacteria > Myxococcota > Myxococcia > Myxococcales > Anaeromyxobacteraceae > Anaeromyxobacter. The sequence continues at coordinate 17,377 of DATKMW010000120.1, forward strand.
GTCCCCGAGGACATGGGGCTCCCGCGCTGCCCGGTCGAGGCGCTGAGGGGCGGCGACGCCGCCGAGAACGCCCGCATCCTCGGGGACCTCCTCGACGGCCAGAAGGGGCCCCCGCGCGACGCCGTCCTGGCCAACGCCTCCGCCGCGCTGGTGGCCGTCGGCGCGGCCACCGACCTGCGCCACGGCTGCACGGTCGCCGCCGAGTCGATCGACCGGGGCGCCGCCAAGGAGAAGCTCCGCCAGCTCGCCGCCCTCACCCGCGCCCCGACATGACCAGCTCCTTCCTCGAGGCGATCCTGGCCCGCAAGCGGACCGAGGTGGCCGAGCGCCGCGCGGCCCTCCCGGAGCGCGAGCTGGCGGCCCGGGCCTCCGCCGCCCCTCCCCCGCGCCCGTTCGAGGCCGCCCTCTCCCCCCGGGGTGGGCCCATCCGGATCGTGGCCGAGCTGAAGCGCGCCAGCCCCTCGGCCGGGCGGATCGACGCCACCCTCGACGCCCCGGCCCAGGCCCGCCGCTACGCCCAGGGCGGCGCCGCGGCCATCTCGGTGCTCACCGATGGGCCCGGCTTCGGCGGCTCGCTCCAGGACCTCCGGGCGGTGCGGGCCGCGGTCGACCTGCCGCTCCTCCGCAAGGACTTCGTCCTCGACCGCTACCAGCTCCTCGAGGCGCGTGCCGCCGGCGCCGACGCGGCCCTGCTCATCGTGGCCGCCCTTCCCGAGGAGGCGCTGCGGCGCCTCCTCGCCGAGTGCCGCGAGCTCGGGCTCGCGGCGCTGGTCGAGGTGCACGAACCCGCCGAGGCCGAGGTCGCGGTCCGGGCCGGCGCCCGGATCGTGGGCGTGAACAACCGCGACCTCCGCACCTTCGCCGTGGACCTTGGCACCTCGGAGCGGGTCCTCCCGGCGCTGCCCGGGGAGGTGAAGGCGGTGGCCGAGAGCGGGGTGAGGACCCGGGCCGACGCGCTCCGGCTCCGCCGGGCCGGCGCCGCCAACCTGCTGGTCGGCGAGGCGCTGGTGCGCGCCCCGGATCCCGGCCGGCTCCTGGCCGACCTCTCGGCCGCGGGGGAGGGTGCGCGGTGAGCGCCCCGGTGCTGGTCAAGATCTGCGGCGTCACCCGGCTGGAGGACGCCCTGGCCGCCGCCCGGCTGGGCGCCGACCGCGTGGGCTTCAACTTCTGGCCTCGCTCGCGCCGGTACGTGACGCCGGCGGCCGCCGCGGCCCTGGTGGCCGCGCTGCCTCCGGGGGTGCTGGCGGTGGGCGTCTTCGTCGACCCCACCCCCGAGGAGCTCCTGGCCGCCGTCCGCGCCTCCGGCGTCCGCTCGGTCCAGCTCCACGGCGACGAGCCCCCCGCGCTCTGCCGGGCGGTGGCGCTGCCGGTGGTGAAGGCCATCCGGGTGAAGGACCTGGGCTCGCTCTCGGCGCTCTCCGCCTACCCGGTGTCGGCCTTCCTCCTCGACTCGGCCAGCCCGGGATACGGGGGCAGCGGCACCGCCTTCGACTGGGCGCTGGCCGCCCAGGCCGCCGCCCGGGCCCCGGTGTGGCTGGCCGGTGGCCTCACCCCCTCCAACGTGGCCGAGGCGGTGGCGCGGGTGAGGCCGCTGGGCGTCGACGTGGCCAGCGGCGTGGAGTCCGCGCCGGGCGTCAAGGATGCGGGGCTCATGGAGGCGTTCATCCGGAACGCCAGGAGCGTCGCGTGACCCACCAGGAGGGAGAGGACGTGACCGTGCAGGGGTTGCCCGACGAGCGGGGCAGGTTCGGCGAGTACGGCGGGCGGTTCGTGCCCGAGACCCTGGTGCCGGCGCTGGACGAGCTCACCCGGGCCTGGCGGGAGGCCCGGGCCGACCCATCCTTCCAGGCCGAGCTCGACGAGCTCCTCACCCGCTACGCCGGGCGGGAGACCCCGGTCTCGGAGGCGCGCCGCCTCACGGCCGAGGCGGGCGGGTGCCGCGTGCTCCTGAAGCGCGAGGACCTCTGCCACACCGGCTCCCACAAGCTCAACAACACCCTGGGGCAGGTGCTCCTGGCCCGCCGCATGGGCAAGAAGCGGATCATCGCCGAGACCGGCGCCGGCCAGCACGGCGTGGCCACCGCCACCGTGGCGGCCCTGTTCGGCCTGTCCTGCGACGTCTACCAGGGCGCGCTGGACGTGCAGCGCCAGGCGCTCAACGTCTTCCGGATGCAGCTCCTCGGCGCCCGCGTCATCCCGGTCGAGTCCGGCTCGCGCACGCTCAAGGACGCCATGAACGAGGCGCTGCGCGACTGGGTCACCAACGTCCGCGACACCTACTACATCATCGGCTCGGTGGCCGGGCCCCACCCGTACCCGGCCCTGGTGCGCGACTTCCAGTCGGTGATCGGTCGCGAGGCCCGGCGCCAGGTGCTGGAGCTGGCCGGCCGGCTCCCCGACGCGGTGGTGGCCTGCGTGGGCGGCGGCTCCAACGCCATGGGGATCTTCAGCGCCTTCCTCTCCGACGCCCAGGTGAGGCTGGTGGCGGCGGAGGCCGCCGGCCACGGCCTGGACACCGGTCGCCACGGGGCCTCGCTGGCCCGGGGCAGGCCGGGCGTGCTCCACGGCTCGCGCAGCTACGTGCTGCAGGACGCCCACGGCCAGATCGCCGAGGCCCACTCCATCAGCGCCGGCCTCGACTACCCTGGCGTGGGCCCCGAGCTCTCCTGGCTCAAGGACCGGGGGCGGCTCACCCTCATGCCCCAGACCGACGTCGAGGCCCTGGAGTCGTTCCAGGCCCTGGCGCGGCTGGAGGGCATCATCCCCGCGCTGGAGAGCGCCCACGCCGTGGCCGCCGCCCGCAAGCTGGCCCGCGAGCTCGGTCCGGGTGGGCTCCTCCTCGTGAACGTCTCCGGCCGGGGCGACAAGGACGTCGAGCAGGTGCGCCGCATGCTGGCCCCGCCGGAGCGCCCCCGCACCCCTTCCCGGAGGAGCGCTCGATGACGCCTCCCACCTCCTCGCCGGCCCGGCCCCCGGCGCCGGCCGAGGATCGCATCCGCGCCGCCTTCGACCGGTGCAGGAGCGCCGGGGAGTCGGCCCTGGTCACCTACGTGATGGGGGGCGACCCCGATCCCTCCACCTCGCTGGCCATGGCCCTCTCCTGCGTCGAGGGCGGGGCCGACCTGCTCGAGCTGGGCGTCCCCTTCTCCGATCCCATCGCCGACGGCCCCACCATCCAGGCGGCGGCGCAGCGGTCCCTGTCCCGGGGCACGACCCTCGAGGACGTGCTGGCCATCGCGGCCCGGGTCCGGGCCCGGTCGCAGATCCCCATCGCCCTCATGGGCTACCTGAACCCGATGATCGCCGGCGGGGTCGACCGGCTGGTGGCCGGCTGCGCCGAGGCCGGGGTCGACGCCTTGATCGTCCCCGACCTCCTGCCGGAGGAGGCGGGCCTGCTGGCTCCCGCCGCCGCCTCGCGCGGCGTGAAGCTGGTCTACCTTCTCGCGCCCACCTCCAACCCGGCCCGGGTCGAGGCCGCCGCCCGGGCGGCCACCGGGTTCCTTTACTTCGTCTCGGTCACCGGCGTCACCGGCGCCCGCCGGGACCTGCCGCCCGAGATCGGGCCCCTGGTCGCCGCCGTCCGCCGGGCCACGCCCTTGCCGGTGGTGATCGGGTTCGGCGTCTCCTCCCCGGAGCAGGCGCGCGCCCTGGGCCCCTTGGCCGACGGGGTGGTGGTGGGGAGCGCCATCATCGACCGCATCGCCGAGGGCGGCGCGCGTACCGCGCGCGCCGAGCGCGTCACCCGCTTCGTCCGCTCGCTCAAGCGGGCGCTGCGGCCCCGGAGCTCCGCCCGCGGGAAGCGCCCCTGACCGCTCCCTGCCCGCGGAGCGCGCCAGCGCCGAAGGGCTTCTGCGGGGAGCCCCCGCCGACGCCCGCGGGACCTTTCCCACACCGTGTCGGGCGATCTCGATGCTTCCCGTTCGAGCGGCGGACGCGCCCGCCGGTGGCGCCGCCACCCCACAAGGGAAGGGGTCGGCCCGCAGCAAGCCGAGTCTCGCCTGACCCGGGGAGGCGGCCGGGGAAAGCAGCCACGGAGCCGGGGTGTCAGGCGGCGCCGCTGGCCGGGTGCATCATGTAGACGTTGCCGTCCTCGCGCCGGACGCGCGGGTGGGACAGCCAGTTGCAGCGCGGGCAGAACGAGACGGCGCCGGCCGCGGCGAACCTCACCGCGAGATCCCCACCGCAGAGGATGCAGCCACCCGGTATCGCCACGTCGTGGCGGTCCTCCGCATCCCGGGTCTCGTGCGTGAGCTTCACGCCCATGAGGTAAGACAGCATGCGCCTTCGTCAAGGGCGCGCCATCCCCGCCAGGAGGCAGGGGGCTTTCTGCCCCTTGTGGGAGCCACGGAGGGTGTGGCCCGCTCCTCAGGAGGGTATGGGACGGCCGATCGCCCCCGCGATCACTCGAACCTGCCGCATGAGCTCGTCGAACTCGGACGGCGTGAGCGACTGGTGTCCGTCGGAGAGCGCCTTCTCCGGGCAGGGGTGGACCTCGACGATGAGGCCGTCGGCGCCGGCGGCCACGCCGGCCCGGGCGATGGCCGGCACATGGGCCCGCAGCCCGATGCCGTGCGAGGGATCCACGATCACCGGCAGGTGGGTGAGCGCCTTCAGGACCGGGATGGCGTTGATGTCCAGGGTGTTGCGGGTCATGGTCTCGAAGGTCCGGATGCCGCGCTCGCACAGGGCCACCCGGTGGTTCCCCTTCGAGACGATGTACTCGGCGGCCATCAGCCACTCCTTGATGGTGGCGGAGAGGCCGCGCTTCAGGAGGATGGGCTTGTCGATGGTCCCCAGCCGCTCCAGGAGGGAGTAGTTCTGCATGTTGCGCGCGCCCACCTGGAGGACGTCGGCGTACTCGGCCACCACGGCCAGGGTTTCGGTGTCCTTCACCTCGGTGACCACCTTGAGACCGGTCGTCTCCCGCGCCAGCGCCAGCAGCTTCAGCCCCTCCTCGCGCAGGCCCTGGAACTCGTAGGGGCTGGTGCGCGGCTTGAACGCCCCGCCACGCAGGAAGGTGGCGCCGGCCCGCTTCACGGCCTGTGCGGCCTCGAGGATCTGGTCCCGGGACTCGACCGAGCAGGGGCCGGCCATGATGGTGATGGCCCTCCCCCCCAAGAGCACCCCGCCCACGTCGAGGACCGTGTCCTCCTCCTTCACCTCGCGCGACACCAGCTTGAAGGGCTGCGAGACCCGCAGGGCCTCGGCCACGCCGGACATGGTGCCGAACAGATCCTCGGGGTCGAGCCCGGCCACGTGGCCGATCACCGCCACCACCCGCCGCTCGGTGCCGACGATGGGATGGGGGGTGAGCCCCAGGGCTCGGATCTTCTCCACCACCGCCTCGAACTCCGCGGGGGTGGCGTGGGGCTTCATGGCGATGAACATCGGCGCTCGCTCCTGTCTGGCGGGGTCGCGGAGCTTAGCACGCGGCGCCCTCGGCCCGACGCCCACCCCGGGCGGGAGCGGGCCCGCTGGAGCTTCCGGCCGTGAGGTCGCTCGGCGTACGATGCCCCTCGCCTGAGGGGGCGCCATGCCGTTGGTCGTCCTGATCGGCGCCTCGGGGTCGGGCAAGACGACCATCGCCCGCGCCATCGCGCAGCGTTACGTCCATGAGGTCCAGGTGTTCCACTTCGATGGGATCGGCGTGCCGTCCGCCCAGCAGATGATCGCCGAGTACGGATCCGGTGAGGGGTGGCAGCGCGCCAAGACCATCGAGTGGATGGTGAGGCTCGCGCCCCTGACCAGGTCTGGACGCGGCCTGCTCTTCGAAGGTCAGACCCGCCTCTCCTTCCTTGCAGAGGGAGCTGCGGCCGCCGGTGGCCCTGCCTATCTGCCCATGCTCGTGGACTGCGACGAGGAGACCCGGTCCAGGCGTCTCTCGCTCGAAAGGAAGCGGCCCGAGCTCGCGGACGAGAGGATGAGGAACTGGGCTCGCCATCTGCGGCGCGAGGCCAGGGCACGCGGCTGCGAGATACTGGACACCTCCGCGCTCTCGCTTGACCAATGCGTCATCCACGTGATGGGGCGGCTGCGCGCAAGCCCGTCCTCGGACAAGATCCCTCCCTGACCGCAAGGTCGATTGACCCACGACCCTTGGGCCCAAGCGTGGTAGAGCGAGAGAGGGGCTCGGCATGCGAATCCTCGTCGTCGGCGCCGGCGGTACCCTGGGGCGGGCCCTGCTGGAGGCGCTCGGGCCCGGGCACGACGTGCTGGCGGCCAGCCGCAGCGCGCCGCTGCGGGTGGACATCGGCGCCCCCGAGTCCATCCGCGCCCTCTACCGCAAGGTGGGCCCGCTCGACGCGGTGGTGGGCGTCGCCGGCCACGCCACCTTCCGGCCGCTCGCGGAGCTCACCGACCAGGAGATCGAGACCTCGCTCCGCGTCAAGCTCCTGGGCCAGGTGAACCTGGTGCGGCTGGGCTTCTCCGCCGTGAAGGACGGCGGCTCCATCACCGTCACCAGCGGGACCCTGGCCCGCGTCCCCATGCGGGGGAGCGCCGCCATCAGCCTGGCCAACGCCGGCCTGGAGGGCTTCGTGCGCGCCGCGGCCCTCGAGGCGCCGCGGGGGATCCGGGTCAACGTGGTCAGCCCGCCCTGGGTCACCGAGACCTTGGCGATGCTGGGCATGGACACCGCCGGCGGCGCCCCGGCCGCCGAGGTCGCCCAGCTCTACCTCCGGAGCATCACCGGCTCGGAGACCGGGGCCACGCTCGAGTGCGCCCGGTAGGCCCGGCCCTCCGCCTCTCCGCCCCCGCGGCCCGGCGCTTCCTCGTCCGCGTCCTGGGGCTGGCCCGCCCCCACCGGAGCGTGGCCGCCGCCTTGGCCCACCACGGCTGCGTCCAGCTCGACCCCATCAACGTCTGCGGACGGATGCACGACCTCATCCTCAGGAACCGGGTCGCCGGCTACCGGGAGGGCGACCTGCTCCGCCACCTCCACGGCCCGGACCACGGACCCGGCCCGCCCCTCCGTCCCGGGCTACGAGTGGCCGTCGAGGTCCACGCCCCGGGCAGCGGGAACCTGGCGGTGTTCCCGCTCGAGGCCTGGCCGTACCTCGCCCACGCCATGGAGGCGCGCGCCCAGCGACGCGGCGGGTGGGGCGGCCGGCTCTCGCGCGCCGAGGAGCGCCTGGCCCGGCGCGTCCTCCAGGAGATCGAGGACCGCGGGCCGCTCTCCACCGACGACATCGACCACCACGGCCGGACCACGACCGCCTGGGGCACGCAGGGACGTGCGGTCAAGGTGCTGCTGGAGAAGCTCTTCCTCCACGGGCGGGTGCTCATCGCCACCCGCCGCGGCTTCCGCCGCGTCTACGACCTGCCCCACCGCGTCCTCCCCGCCCGCCTGCTCCGCGCCCCGCGTCCTTCGCCCGAGGAGGCTGCGCGCTTCCGGGCGCACCTCAGGATCCGCCAGCGCCGGCTCGTGGCGGCTCGCCGGGCCGAGCGGCCCCTCCTCGAGGGCCTGGTGCAGGAGGTCCGGGTGGACGGCCTCCCGCCCTGCCTCTGCCTGCGCGAGGACCTGCCCGCCCTGGAGGCGGACCGGGCCGCCCTCGGCGGCGACGCCTCGCAGGCCGTGCGGCTCTTGGCCCCGCTCGACCCGCTGGTGTACGACCGCCGCCTGACCGCCGCCCTCTTCGGCTTCGACTACACCTGGGAGGTCTACACGCCGCCGGCGCGCCGGCTCCGCGGGTACTACGCGCTGCCGGTGCTCTGCGGCGATCGGCTGGTGGGCCACCTCGAGCCCAGGGCCGATCGCCAGCGGGGCCGGCTCGAGATCCTGTCCCGGCGGGTGGCCCGCGGTGTCGGCGTCGCGGCGGCGGTGCGGGAGTTGGCCGCCTTCCTCGGCCTCCGCCCGGCGCGCGGAGGCGCCGAGGTCGCGCCACCCGGGCACGGCCCGGCATCGCCGCGGGGGCGACCCTCGCAGGCGCCCCTGCCCTAGGCGCTCCGGCCGACCGCGCTGGCGATGACCCGGAGCTGGCGCATCAGCTCCCCGAACTCCGGGGGGGTGAGCGACTGGGCGCCGTCGGAGAGCGCCTCCTCGGGATGCGGGTGCACCTCGACGATGACGCCGTCGGCGCCCGCGGCCACCCCGGCGCGGGCCATGGCCGCCACGTGGCGGCGCAGCCCGATGCCGTGCGAGGGGTCGACCACCACCGGCAGGTGGGTGAGCGCCTTGAGGATGGGCACCGCGTTCAGGTCGAGGGTGTTGCGGGTCATGGTCTCGAAGGTGCGGATCCCCCGCTCGCACAGCGCCACCTGGTAGTTGCCGCGCGAGACCAGGTACTCGGCGGCCATCAGCCACTCCTTGATGGTGGCCGAGGGGCCGCGCTTGAGCAGCACCGGGCGGCGGATGGTCCCCAGCTGCTTGAGCAGCGAGTAGTTCTGCATGTTGCGGGCGCCGACCTGGAGCACGTCGGCGTAGTCGGCGACCAGCGGGAGCGTCTCCGCGTCCATCACCTCGGTCACCACCTTGAGGCCGGTCTGCTCGCGGGCCAGGGCCAGGAGCTCCAGCCCCTCCTCGGCCAGCCCCTGGAACTCGTAGGGGCTGGTGCGCGGCTTGAAGGCGCCGCCGCGCAGGAATCGGGCCCCTGCCTCCTTCACCGAGTGTGCGACCTCGAGCAGCTGCTCCCGCGACTCCACCGAGCAGGGGCCAGCCATGACCGCCAGCTCCCGGCCGCCCAGCGGCACCCCGCCCACGTCGATGACGGTGTCCTCCTCCTTCACCTCGCGCGAGACCAGCTTGAAAGGCTGCGAGACCCGGATGGCGTCGGCCACGCCCGGGAGGGTGGTGAACAGGTCCGGCTCCAGCCCGCCCTTGTTGCCGGTGATGCCGATGGCCACCCGCTGGGCGCCGGGGATGGGGTGGGGAGTGAGCCCCAGGGCCCGGATCCTCTCCACCACCCGGTCGACGTCCTCGGGCGTGGCGTGCGGCTGCATGACGACCAGCATGGCCGTCTCTTAGCCGGTCTCGGCCGGGCGCTCAAGCGCGCCCGGGCCCGGGTACAATCCCGGCCGTGCGCGACCGCCGCTTCGACCACCTCTACGACAAGGGCCGCCGGCCGGTGAAGGAGTTCGTGCTCGAGCGCTTCGCCGAGGTGCTCGCGGAGGAGCTCCGGCAATGGCCGCACGCCCACCTCGCCTGGTCGAGCGAGGCCGAGAGGGCCCGCTGGGAGGCGGCGACGGCCGAGCGCCCGCGGGAGGAGGTGGTCCGGCTGGCGCTGGAGATGGCCCGCCTCGACCTCCGGCACCAGTACGACCAGGCCGAGGCCCTCCTCGCCCGGCAGGCGCACCGGCTGCTCGGGGGTACCGAGGAGGCGGCGGCGCGCCTCCTCTCGCGGACGGCCAGCGAGGCCTGCCTGGAGCTCCTGGAGCGGGCCGACCGGATGCGGCTCTCCCGGGAGGACCTGGTCGCGGCCCTCCAGGCGGTGGAGCGGCGGATGTTCCGGGTGACGCTGGGCTGAGGCGCCTCACGCCGGGTAGAGACCGACCGCCTCCACCTCGTCGCGCGGCGCCCGGGCGAGGAGCTCGTTCACGGTGCGCGCGATCCCGGGAATCACCCGCTCCGGACAGAGCTCGGCCAGCGGGGCCAGCACGAACCGGCGCACGCTGATCTCCGGGTGCGGCACCCGCAGCCGCTCGTCGAGGATGACCTCGTCGCCGTAGAGGAGCAGGTCGAGGTCGAGGGGCCGTGCCGTCCAGCGCCGGGAGGAGGGGCGGCGACCCGCCGCCTTCTCCGCCAGGAGAAGGACCCCGTGGAGGGCGTGAGGCGGCAGCTCCGTCTCCAGCTCCAGCACCGCGTTCAGGTAGCGCGGCTGGGGCGGGCCGATGGGGGCGGTGTCGTAGACCCGCGAGGCCCTGAGGAGGGCCACCCGCGGCGAGCGGCGCAGCATGCTGGCCGCCAGCGCCAGGTGGGCCCAGCGATCGCCGAGGTTGCTGCCGACGCCGATGTACGCCCGCACGAGCGCTTGGTAACCCAGAAGGCGCCGGAACGCCACCGGTCCCCCTGGCCTGCGGCGTCTCGTCGGCCACCGGGGCCGCAGGTGCGACCGAAGCGACGGCCCCGGCCAGGACCGGGGCTCCGCGCCTCACCCGCGCGGCCTGAGGCCCAGCACGTCGGCCATGTCGTAGAGGCCGGGCGGCCTCCCGGCGAGCCAGGCCGCCGCGCGCACCGCGCCGGCCGCGAACTGGCTGCGGGAGGTGGCCCGGTGGGTGAGCTCCAGCCGCTCCCCCTCGCCGCAGAAGAGCACGGTGTGATCGCCGACCGTGTCCCCGCCGCGCAGGGTCTGCAGACCGATCTGCCAGGGCGGCCGCTCCCCGGTGATGCCGTGGCGCGCGTAGCAGAAGGCCTCCGCCGGGCGCCGCCCCAGGGCCTCCGCCGCCACCTCGCCCAGGCGGACCGCCGTGCCCGAGGGCGCGTCCCGCTTGTGCTTGTGGTGGAGCTCGACGATCTCCACGTCGTAGGCGCCGCCCAGGGCCCGGGCCGCCTGGCGGACCAGCTCGAAGAGGACGTTCACGCCCACGCTCATGTTGGGCGAGAGCACCACCGGGATGCGGCGCGCCGCGGCCTCCACCTCGAGCCGAGCCTCCGGCGTGAAGCCGGTCGAGCCCACCACCATGGCCACCCCGCGCTCGGCGCAGAGCCGCGCGTGGGCCGCCGACGCCTCCGGGGCGGTGAAATCGATGACCACCGCCGCGCCGGGGAGCGCCGCCGAGAGCTCCCCCTTCACCAGGAGGCCGATGGGCCCGCCCAGTCCCGCCACCACGCCGGCGTCCTGCCCCACCGCCGGCCCCGCCTGTTCCACCGCGCCGTGGAGGGTCATGCCCGGCGCCGCCCGCACCAGCCGGGCGATCTCCCGCCCCATCCGCCCGGCCACGCCGGTGACCACCACCCCGGTCACGGCAGCACCGCGTGCCGCGCCAGGGCCTCGCGGATCTTGGCCAGGTTCGCCTCCGAGACCGGGGCGAGCGGCAGGCGGAGCTCGGGGGAGGAGCGCCCCAGGAGCCCCAGCGCCGCCTTCACCGGCCCGGGGTTCGACTCCAGGAACATGGCCCGGATGAGGCCCGAGAGCTTCACCTGCCGGTCCACCGCGCCGGCCACGTCGCCGCGCCGCGCCGCGGCCACCAGCTCCTTCACCGCCCGGGGGACCACGTTGGCCACCACCGAGATCACCCCGTGGCCGCCCAGGGCCAGGTAGGGCGCCACCGTGGAGTCGTCGCCGGAGAGGTAGGCGAAGCCGTCGCGCCCGATCTGCTCCAGGAGCTGGATCTGCCGGTCCATGCTGGCGGTGGCGTCCTTCAGGCCCACGATGGCGCCGGCCCGGTGGAGCCGGGCCGTGGTCTCGGGCGAGAGATCGACCGCGGTGCGCGAGGGGACGTTGTAGGCCACCACCGGAAAGCGGGTGGCCTCGGCGATGGCGGCATAGTGCCGGTAGAGCCCCTCCTGCGTGGGCTTGTTGTAGTAGGGGGTGACCACCAGCGCGGCGTCGGCGCGGCACTCCCGGGCCAGCTTCACCCCCTCGATGGCCTCGGCGGTGGCGTTGGATCCGGCGCCGGCGACGACCGCCGCCCGGCCCCGGACCTCCTCCACCGTGGCCCGGACCAGCTGGGCCCGCTCGGCGGCGGTGAGGGTCGCGCCCTCGCCGGTGGTACCGCACGGGACGATGCCGTCGGTCCCCTCGGCCAGGTGCCAGCGCACCAGCTCGCGGTAGGTGGCGAGGTCCACCGCCCCGTCCTTCATGGGGGTGACGATGGCCACCATCGAGCCTTCGAATCGCGGCATGCCTCTCTCCCGGGTGGGCGGTCGACTCTAGCTCATCCTCGTGGGAATCGCTCGGCCGGCGCGGCGGGGTCCTCGCCCCTGACGAGGTCCGCGTAGGTCTCGCGGCGCCGCACCAGCCGGGCGCGGTCGCCGTGGACCAGCACCTCGGCGGCGCGCGGCCGGGCGTTGTAGTTGGAGGACATGGCGAAGCCGTAGGCGCCGGCCGAGCGGACGGCCAGGAGGTCGCCCGGGCGAAGCTCCGGCAGCCGCCGCCCGCGGGCCAGGGCGTCGGTCGACTCGCACACCGGCCCGACCACGTCGCACACCGTGCCGGGGGCGCCTCGCCGCGGTGCGGCAACCGGCTCGATGTGGTGGTGGGCGCCGTACAGGGCCGGCCGGATGAGGTCGTTCATGGCCGCATCCACGACGACGAAGGTCCTCCGGCCGTTCCGCTTCAGGTAGAGGACACGGGTGAGGAGGACGCCGGCGTTCCCCACCAGCACCCGCCCCGGCTCCACCAGCAGCTCCCCGTCGAAGCGGCGGAGCGCCCGGCGCAGGGCCAGGCCGTAGGCCGCCGGGTCCGGGGGCCGGGGCCGGGCGTCGTCGTAGGGGATGCCGAGGCCCCCGCCCACGTCCACGTGCCTGAGCCGGATGCCGGCCTTCCCCAGATCCTGGACCAGGCGGAGCAGGCGCGCCACCGCCTGGCGGAACGGCGCCAGGCTCGTGACCTGGGAGCCGATGTGGCAGGCCACGCCCCGGATCTCCAGGGCGGGGTCACCCGCCGCCAGCGCGTAGAGCCGGCGGGCGTCCTCGACCGCCACGCCGAACTTGTTCCGGCGCAGGCCGGTGGAGATGTGGGGGTGAGTCCGGGCGTCGACGTCCGGGTTCACCCGGAGAGCGATGGGGGCCCGGACGCCCAGCCGGCGCGCCACCACCGAGACGCGGGCCAGCTCCGGCCCGCTCTCCACGTCCAGCACCTTCACCCCGGCGGTGAGCGCGAAGGCGATCTCGTCGTCCCGCTTCCCCACCCCGCTGAAGACCACCTTGCCGGGATCGCCGCCGGCCCGGAGCACCCGGTACAGCTCGCCGCCGGAGACGATGTCGAACCCGGCCCCGAGCCCGGCCAGGAGGCGCAGCACCGCCAGGTTGCCGTTGGCCTTGACCGCGTAGCAGAGGAGGTGGTCCCTGCCGCGGAGCGAGCGGTCGAGCGCCCGGAAGTGCCTCTCCAGGGTGGCCGCCGAGTAGACGTAGAGCGGCGTGCCGTGGCGCTCGCAGAGCCACGCCAGCGGGACCTCCTCGGCGTGGAGGGCGCCGCCATGGCGGCGGAAGTGGTTCACGGGCCCGCCTCCTTGGCCGGCTCGCCCCCTCGGCCCTCGACGCAGCCGGCGCAGGAGGGGTCGGCCGGTGCAGCCGGTGGAGCCTTGGCCCCGGCGGCCGGCCTCTCCGGCAGCGGCGGGCGGGGCGGGGCCTTGATCCCGCAGCCCGCGGCCCCGAGGAGCGCCGCCAGGATGGCCCCGGCGCGCCTCACCGCCGCCCCCGGGCCGGTCGGAGCACCCGGCCCCAGCGCCTCAGCTCCTCCCCGACCGCCCTGGGGCCGGGGGCGCCGGGGAGCTCGCGGCGCGAGAGGCTCCTGCGGGCGTCGAGGCAGCGGACCACGTCGTCGCCGAAGCGGGGGTGGAAGCCGCGCCACTCGGCGACGGTGAGGCTCCCGAGCGAGCGCCCGCTCCGAGCCGAGAAGGCCACCGCGCGCCCCACCGCCTCGTGCGCCTCCCGGAACGGCAGGCCGCGCTCCACCAGGTGCTCGGCCACGTCGGTGGCCAGCGCCTCCCCCGAGCCCAGCGCCCTGCGCATCACCTCCGCGTGGAAGGTGGCGGTCTCCACCGCGCCGGCCAGGGCGTCGGCGGTGAGCGAGAGCGCCGCGGGGGCATCGAGCAGCGGCCGCTTGTCCTCCTGCAGGTCGCGGTTGTAGGAGAGCGGCAGCCCCTTCACCACCGTGAGCAGCGCCACCAGGTCGCCGATGGCCCGGCCGGCCCGCCCCCGCGCCAGCTCCCCCACGTCCGCGTTCTTCTTCTGGGGCATGAGCGAGGAGCCGGTGGCGAAGGCGTCGGACAGGGTCATGAAGCCGAACTCGCGGGTGGTGAAGAGCACGACCTCCTCGCCCAGCCGGGAGAGGTGGACCGCCGCCAGCGCGCAGGCGAACGCCAGCTCGATGGCCGAGTCGCGGTCCGAGACCGCGTCTATCGAGTTGCGGGTCACGCCCTCGAGCCCCAGGGCCCTGGCCACCCGCTGGCGGTCGAGGGGGAGCGTCGAGCCGGCCAGCGCCCCGGCGCCGAGCGGGGAGACGGAGGCTCGGCGGCGGACCTCCTCCAGCCGCTCCAGGTCGCGCCCCAGCATCTCCAGATAGGCCAGGAGGTGGTGGGCCAGGGTCACCGGCTGCGCCCGCTGCAGGTGGGTGTAGCCGGGCAGCATGGTGCGCCGGTGGCGGCGCGCCTGCCCGAGCAGGGCCCGCATCAGCCGGCGCAGGGCGGCCTCGACCCGGCCGCAGGCGCCCACCACGAACAGCCGCTCATCCAGCGCCACCTGGTCGTTGCGGCTGCGGCCGGCGTGCAGGTAGCCGGCATCCCTGCCCACCAGCTCCCCCAGCCGCCGCTCGACGTGGGTGTGGACGTCCTCCAGCGCCGGGTCGAGCCGGATCTTCCCGGCGGCGAACTCCGCCCGGACCTGCTCCAGCGCCCGGGCGACGCGCCTGGCCGCCGCCCGGGGGACGATGCCCTGGGCCGCCAGCATGGCCAGGTGGGCCTGGCTGCCGCGGATGTCCTCGTCGTACAGCGCGCCGTCGTCCTGGATGGAGACGGAGAGCGCCACCAGCCGGGGGTCGGCCTCCCCGGACAGCGCCGCCCGCGAGACCGGCCTGGCCTTCCTCTTCGCTCCCACGGTGAACCTCCACGGGCGGGCCCGCGGCGGTGGCGGGCGCCGGATGCGGATCAGAACTTGGCGGCCAGCCCGAACTCGAACACCCAGGCCATGGAGGTGCCGTCGCCGAAGGCCGCCAGAGGCTGGAGGAGCCCCAGGTCGACCCAGCCGACGAAGCCGGTGGTCGGGGCCAGGGTGAACTTGTTGTCGAGCTCCATCCCCAGGGGGCGGGCGCCCTTGTGGCTGAGGGGGCTGTTCTGCGAGGCCGGGTCCCGCGAGCTGGAGCTGGGCGTCGACTGGGCGAACATCGCCTGGGCGTAGAGGGCCGAGGAGTCGAGGGTCAGGCCCGGGATGATCTCCCAGCGCAGGTTCGGACGCAGGTACCAGGAGTCGGTCACCTGCCCCAGGATGCGCCGGTAGAGGATCAGGTCGACCTGGTAGGCGGGGTTGAACCGGAAGTTGTTGATGGTGGTGTCGCCGGGGCGTCCCCACTGCGGGCCATCCAGGGACCCGTAGTTGGGCAGGACCGTGGAATCGGCCTTGTCGTTGCGGTTGGGCAGGTTGCCCATGCCGGGGGCGGAGTCGCCGCTGGCCGCGCCCAGCTCCACGCCCCAGGAGAACTTGGAGGACTGCTTGAACTCGGTCTGGAGCACGTAGCCCCACTGCCGCATGGAGAGGCGGGCCGGGGTGGTGGAGTTGACCACGCCGGAGTTGGCGTTCCCGATGCTCCCGTAGATGCCCACCAGCTCCGTCTCCACCCGGTACTTGGGCCCGAGCCAGCGCAGCCACAGCGAGGTGTAGTGCCCGGAGGCGGCGCGGCGGTTGTAGAGCGGGTCGCCGGTGAGCGGGTCCTGGTACTGGTCCTGGCCGGTGCTGTTGCAGGAGGAGGTGGCGTAGCCGCAGTACCCCTGGTCGAGCCAGGCCGGGTAGACGTAGGCCTGGGTCCGGTAGTTGTAGTAGAGGCCGTAGTTCACCGATCGCTCACCGCGCTCCATCTTGCGGCGGACCTCCTCGTCGGTGTCGAGCCGGGCGATCTTGATGGCGTAGGTGCGGCCGTTGTCCTTGCCGTCGGCGTCGAGCGGCTGGCCGCTACCCTGCCCGCCGTGGGGATCGGCCATCTGCACGCCGGCGATGTCGAAGTCGAGGATGGGCACGAACACCAGGTCGCCCACCGGCGTGCTCACCGGCGGCAGCGCGAACTGGATCCGGTCCACGGTGTCGCCGAAGTCCTGGTCCAACCCGGTGCCGGCGTTGGCCAGGATGCCGAGCCCCCAGGAGGAGGGCATGCGGCCGAAGCTGAGCAGGCCCACCGGCGTCTGCACCTCGCCCCAGACGCGGCGCGGGATGACGAGGGGCCGGTCGTTGGTGTTGTCGCCGTTGGTATAGGTGCGGCTGTCGCCGTAGAACGGCACCGGGTATGGGCTGCCCGCCCCGTCGGTCACCTGGGAGGCGTTGGAGCCCAGCACGTAGTTGTCCAGCACGTCGACCTGCATCCGGACCCGGACCATCTCCGAGGCGTTGATGGTGGGCTCGAGCCGAAGCCGCATGTTGGAGCTGGTGAGGGTGTTGCCGCCGTGGAGCGACTTGGGGAAGTAGTAGTAGCCGGCGGCGTCGGTCTTGTTGCGCAGGTTGAGGTTGTCGAGCGTCTGCCAGCGGAGCCGGTAGTACCCGTCGAGGTCGAGCAGCTGCAGCTTGGGCTGTTCGGCCACCGTCCCCATGAACTCGGCGGCGGACTGCGCGCCCTGCAGCTCGGCCCGCATCTCGTTGCGCAGGTCCTCCTTGGCCTTGTCCACCGCCCTCTGGATGGCGGCCTGGATCTTGGGGTCGGTCTCGGGGGCGTCGGCGGCCGGCGCCTTGGCCTCCTCGGCGCGGGCCACCCCGGCCAGGGCCAGGGCGAGGAGGAGGCCGCCAAGAGTCGGCGCGAGGGCGTTGGCGGAGAGGCGAGGCATGCGTGCGACCCCTTGCGAGGAGGAGACGCTCGATAAAACACGCGTTCCGCGGCCGGTCAACAGTTACCGGGGGCCGCTCCCCGGGCCTCCCTGCCCCCGTCCCGCCGCCACTCTAGCGCGACGGGTGGGGGTGCCCGCCGTGCGAGAGATCCCGCACCTCGACGTCCGAGATGGCCAGGCTGCCCAGCAGCCCGACGGTGTCCACCCGGTCCCCGCCGCCCAGGGCGATGTGGCTGGCGTCGGCCACCGGCTGGTCGAAGGTCGGGTCGAGGGCGATCCACTCCCCGGCGCTCCGCACCTCCACCCAGGCGTGCCAGTAGAGCGCGTCCTTGCCGTCGTCGTAGCGGGCGTAGACCAGCCCGTGCACGGTGCGGGCGGGGATGCGGAGGGCCCGGGCCAGGGCCACGGTCAGGATGGCGTGCTCGGTGCAGTCGCCCTTCTTGGCCACGAGCACGTCGCTGGCCCGGTCGTTGCTCGCCCCGTAGGCCTTCTCCAGGAGGTGGTAGACCTTGTCGGAGAGGCGCCGCGCCGCGGCGTAGGCCCCGGGGACCTCGCCGGCAACCTCGCGCGCCAGGGCCGCCACGGCCGGCGCGTCGGAGTCCGACTCCAGGCTGGGCGAGACGTCCTCCGGGCTGGCCCCCTCGGCGGCGCGGGCCACCGGCGTGTCCTTGGCCGCGTCGGCCGCGGCGGGGACGCGCGCGGTCACGGTGAGGAGGGTGGTGTCGCTCGGCCCCCGCTCGTAGCGCTGCCGGGCGTCGTTCTTCCAGAAGGTCTGGGGCAGGCCGCTGACCCGGTAGGTGACCACGGCCGGAACCTCCCGGGGGATGGGGCGGGGCAGGGGCACGGCCCCCAGCGCCAGCAGATCCACGCCCTCGAGCGACCTCGCCTCCGACTCCGTCTCCGGGCGGATGGCGATGGCCTGACCCTGGCGCATGTCCACGATGCGCCCGTCGTCGGCGATGCGTACCTCGACGGCCAGCCGGTCCCCCACCTCCTCCTCGGCGACCACCGAGACCTCCTCCTGCACGCCGCCGCCCGCCATCCGCTCGCGCCCCTTCCACGAGTCCTCGCGCTCGATCACCCGGACCTTCATGGTGTCGAGCTGGCGGCCGCGGACGGTGGTCCGCCGCGCCGCCGAGAGCCGCGCCGCGTCCACCTCCTCCACCGTCTCGGTCACCCCCTCCACCGACCGCACCTCGGTCGGCGTGCCCGGCTCCTCGATCCGCACCGCGCACCGGTCGTGGGCGCAGGTCCCCGACACCACCCGGTCGCCACCGTCGCCGGTGAAGGTCGAGCGGAAGGAGAGGAGCTTCCCGGCGGGGCGGGCCTCGTAGATCCGCTCCTCCACCTGGCCCCGCTGCGCCTCCCGGCCGCCCACCGTCACCTTGAGCAGCTGCTCGGTGCGCCCCACCACCACGTCCCGGCCGTCGCGCAGCTCCCGGGCCACGCTGGTCTGCATCCACCCGGCCTTCTTCCCGGCCAGGTAGATGCCGAACCACTCCGGGCGCTCCGGCCGGCGCAGGGTGAGGACGTCCGGCAGGGCGCCGGCGCCCGCCGAGAGCGCGGCCTGGGGCGGGCGCGGCGGCCCGCGCAGGGGCTCGGCCCGCTGCTCCGGGCAGGCGAGCAGCGCCACCGCGCTCGCCAGCAGGAGGGGGAGTCGACGTCGCTTCATGGCACCCTCGGGGTCCTGGGGCTCGCTTCTACCAAAAACTCGCCTTCCGGGTGGGCCCGGTCGGAGAATCCCGGCATGGGCGTGATCCTGGCCGTGCTCTCGGCGCTGGCCGTGGCGGTGGCGGCGGCCAGCGGGCGGCTCCCCGAGCTCACGGCCGCGGCCCTGGACGCCGCCGGGAAGGCGGCCGCCTTCTCGCTCGGCCTGGTGGGCGTCCTGGCCCTGTGGATGGGGCTGTTGCGGGTGGCCGAGGAGGCCGGGCTGGTGCGGGCCATCGCCCGGCTGGCCGCGCCGCTGCTGCGGCGGCTCTTCCCCGGCGTCCCCGACGACCACCCGGCCATGGGCGCCATCGTCATGAACGTCTCGGCCAACGTCCTGGGGCTGGGCAACGCCGCCACCCCCTTCGGCGTCCGGGCCATGCAGGAGCTGGAGGCGCTGAATCCCCTGCCCGGCACGGCCACCGACGCCCAGGCCATGCTCTGCGCCCTGAACACCGCCTCGGTCCAGCTGGTGCCGGCGACGGTGATCGCGCTGCGGGCCGCCGCCGGGTCGCGCGCGCCGGCGGAGATCCTGGGCCCCACCCTCCTCGCCTCGCTGTGCGGGGTGGTGGTGGCGGTGGTCTCGGCGCACCTCTTGGGCCGGCTCTTCCCGGCGACGCGGGCGGGGTGAGCCGTGCTCCGGGCCGTGCTCGACGCCCTCTCCACCTGGACCATCCCGGTCCTGCTCGCCGGCATCCCGCTCCTGGCCCTCCTCCGCAGGGTGAAGGTGTACCCCGCCTTCCTCGACGGCGCCCGGCAGGGCTTCGAGACCGCGGTGCGGATCATCCCCGCCCTGGTGGCCGTCTTCGTGCTCCTGGCCATGCTGCGCGCCTCCGGAGCCATGGACGCGGCGGCGCGGGCCCTCGGCCCGCTCACCCGGGCCCTCGGCGTCCCGCCCAGCGTCCTGCCGGTGGCCCTGGTGAGGCCGCTCTCCGGCGGCGCCGCCCAGGGGATCGTCGCCGACGTCCTGAGGACCGACGGGCCCGACTCCTTCGCCGGCCGGCTGGCCTCGGTCATGGCCGGCTCCACCGAGACGACCTTCTACGTGCTGGCGGTGTACATGGGGGCGGCCGGCGTCTCCCGCTACCGCCAGGCGCTGGCGGCCGGGCTCCTGGCCGACCTGGCCGGCTTCGCCGCGGCCATCGCCGTCTGCAGGCTCTTGTTCGGCGGGTGATTCAGCCCTCCCGCGCCGTCCAGCGCGTCAGGAGCCGGGCCAGCTCCCGCCCGTCGCCCTCGCGGGCGATGCCGTGGATGAACTCTCCCGGCCCCCCCCCGAGGAGCCGGGAGAGCACGGCGTCCCCGAGCAGCGCCTCGGCCCGGTACTGCACCTCGACCTCGGAGAGGCTGTGGGACTCCCACAGCGCGCGCGGCACCGCCTCCAGGGCCCAGGACAGGTAGCTGCCGTTGTTCACGTGCAGGTTCTGGTCGATGTCCGCGTAGCGGACCTGGAAGCGCTGCTCCCCGTCCCACCGCTCCGGGGCGGGGAGCTTCCCCTCCCGGAAGTCGAGGGCACGCGGCGCGCCCTCGAGACGGAAGCGGCCGGGGTCGAGCACCGCCTGGGGCGGCCGCGGCCGCCGGGTGGCGAGGTCGAGCACGTACCACTGGCTGGTGGCGCGGGCCAGCTCGGCGCCGTCCGCCCCCCGCACCACGAAGTCGCGCAGCGCGGCCAGGCGGTCGATGCCGGAGGGCCAGGTCTCGACCTCCACCTCCTGGTGGAGGCGGATCTCCCGGAGGATCTCCAGCCGCTGACGGACCAGCACCCAGGTGACCCCCCTGGCCATGAGCGAGTCGAGCCCCACGCCCAGGGCGGTGGCGTGGCGCCCGGCCGTCTCGGCCAGGAAGCCGGCCAGCGCCGGCACGGCCAGCCGCCCGAAGGCGTCGACCTCGAAGGTGTGGACGGTGTAGCGCTCGCGGAGCGTCTCCACGGAGCCCTTCTGCTACCACACGGGCCGGCCGGAGGCGCGGCCTTCTCGGAGGGGCGCGGCGCGGTAGCATCGCGCCCATGGCCAAGCGCACCGCCGCCGCCGCCCTGCGGAACCGCGAGGCCCTGGCCGCGGCCCTGGACGAGCTCCTCCCCGAGCGGGGGACGGTGCTGGAGCTGGGCAGCGGCACCGGCGAGCACGCCGTCTTCCTGGCCGCCCGCTTCCCGGCGCTCTCGTGGCAGCCCTCCGACCCGGACCCCCTGGCCCGGGCCAGCGTCGAGGCCTGGGCCGCCGAGGCGCGCCTTCCCAACCTGCGCCCGCCCCTGGACCTCGACCTCAGGCTCGACGCCTGGCGGAGGCGGCAGGCGGCGGCGATCCTCTGCGTGAACCTCCTGCAGGTGACCCCGCCCGCCGTCACCACCGCCCTGTTCGAGGGTGCCGCCCGGGTGCTGGCGGCGGGAGGGCCACTCCTGGTGTACGGACCCTTCCCGCACCGCGGCGCGCCGCTCCGCGGGCGGCTCCTCCGGCTCGACGGCCAGCTCAGGAAGGTCGACCCGGCCCTGGGCGTGCGCGAGGTGGAGGCGCTCGGCGAGGAGGCCGCGCGCCACGGGCTCTCGCTCCGGACCGAGCTCGCCATGCCGGAGGAGGGCGACCGCCTCCTCGCCTTCGCGGTCTCCTGAGGGAGCCTAGGCGCGCCAGCGCAGGTTGTGCCGGAGCATCCGCGCCCGCAACTCGTCCAGCTCCTCGGCCCCCAGCAGCCCTCGGTCCACAAAGTACTGCCCGATCCGGCGCTGCAGCCTGAGCTGGCGGCCGAGGACGGCCAGGAGCTGGAACGAGGTGAGGTAGCCCATGCGCACCGCGAACTCTCCGAAGGGGATGTCCTGGGCGGCCCGGACCCGCCGCAGCTCCAGCAGGCGCCTCACGTCGTCGGCGTCGAGGAAGCCCCACTCGACCGCGATCCGGCCCACCGGAGGCCGCTGCCGGCGCTGCCAGGCCACGGCCTCGACGAGGGCGGTGAAGGGCACGCACCCGGAGTAGTAGAGGAACTCCGCCAGGCGCAGGCGCCGGCGGGGGAGCGCGTCCGGCTCGGCCGTCCGCCGGGCGCGGGGCCAACCCCGGGCCCGTGGCCCATCGGGGCGAGGTGGTGCGCGGCCGGAGGCCGGCCGGGCCCGGGGCGGACCGGGGCGCGCCCGGGGCGCGGCGGCCGCCTCCGGGCCGGGGAGCCCCGCCGCAGCGCTCGACAGGAGGCCGTAGGCCTCGGCGACCTTGCGAAACTCGTCCGCCAGCGCCCCCTCCGGCCGCCCGACCAGGCGCGCACGATCGGGGTGGGTCTCCATCGCCCGCCGCCGGTAGGTGGTCTTGAGCTGCGCCCGCCAGGTCTCGCCGTCGGCGCGGAACCCGGGCCCGAACAGGACCCGGCCCGCCGCCAGGACGTCCGCCAGGGTGACCTCGACCCCTTCCGCCACGCACCCACCGCCCGCGCCGTCGCCCGCCAACCCCCTCCATGCGTAGCGTGCCCCGAGGGCGGGCGCAAATTCCGGGTTCCCCGGCCCAGGCGACGGCTCCGCCGGGCCGGCTGTGAGCCAGCCCCGCGGGAGCGTCTGCCCTCCTGTTCGGCGCGGCGGCCTCGTGCGATAAGGTCGCCCGTGATCCGGAAGGTCCTGCAGATCGACCCGGTGCTGTGCGACGGCTGCGGCGAGTGTGTCCCGGCTTGCGCCGAGGGCGCCCTGGCGGTGGTGGACGGCAAGGTCCGGCTCGCCGCCGAGATCCTCTGCGACGGCCTGGGCGCCTGCCTGGGCAGGTGCCCGCGGGGCGCCCTCTCGGTGGTCGAGCGGGAGGCCGCCTCGCTCCAGGCGGACGCCGACCGCCCCGGCGCGGCGCCCCGCGCCCTCCCCCGCCGCGGCCTGGCGGTCGTCCGCGGGGGCTCGGGGCCCGGGCCGCCCCCGCCGCCCCGCGGCCACGGCTCGCTCACCAACTGGCCGGTACAGCTCCACCTCACGCCGGCCTCCGCCCCCTGCTTCGCCGGCGCCGACCTCCTGGTGGCGGCGGACTGCGTCCCCTTCGCCTGCCCCACCTTCCACGGCGCCCTCCTGCAGGGCCGGGCGCTGGTGATCGGCTGCCCCAAGCTCGACGACCTCCCCGCCTACGCCGACAAGCTGGCCCGCATCATCGGGCTGAACGACCCGCGCAGCGTCACCGTGGCGCGCATGGAGGTCCCCTGCTGCTCCGCCCTGGCCGCCGCGGCCCGCCAGGCGGTGACCGCCGCCGGGCGCGAGATCCCGGTCCGCGAGGTGGTGGCGGCGGTGGACGGGACCCTGCGCGGCTAGGATCCCTGCCGTGCCGGCCAGGATCTTCCTCTTCGCCCTGGAGGACCTGCGGGCCCGCTTCGGGGCCGCGCTCCCGCCGGGCGCAGATCCGCTCCACCACACCGGCCCCTTCCGCGCCTTCCGCGACGCCCTCCTCGGCGCCTGCGCGGCGGCGGCCCTGGCACCGGCCGAGGCCTACATGTGGTGGGAGGGGACGTACAACGGGTACGCCCTGGCGGTGGCCGTCCTGCCGCCCGGAGCGCTCCTCGACCCCGACCTGGCCGCGGTCTGCCCGGTGGAGGCCGAGCGCATCGCCGAGCCGCGGCCGGGGCGCTATCCTCTCGCCCGCCTGGCGCCGGGCGAGGCCGAGCCGTGGCGGGACGAGGAGGGCTGCCTGTGGGAGGCTCCCCTCGGGGAGCCGACGGGGCACTTCGGGGCGCCGGGCATGCGGAGGCTCACATGAAGGCGGTGGTGTTCAAGGGGCGGGGCGGGCCGGAGGTGGTGGCGGTGGAGTCGGTGCCGGATCCGGCGCCGTCGCGGGGAGAGGTGCTGGTGCGTGTCCGCGCCGCGGCCCTGAACCGGGCCGACCTGCTCCAGCGCCGGGGGCTCTACCCACCCCCGCCCGGCACCCGCCCCGACGTGCCGGGGATGGAGCTCGCCGGCGAGGTGGCGGCGCTGGGCGAGGGCGTGACCTCCTGGAAGGTCGGCGACCGGGTCATGGCCATCGCGCCCGGCGAGGCGCAGGCGGAGCTGTGCGTGGTCCACGAGCGGATGCTCCTGCCGGTGCCGCCCGGGCTCACGCTGGAGGAGGCGGGCGCGCTGCCCGAGGCAGGGATCACCTCCCACGACGCCTTGTTCACGCTGGGTGGGTTGCGGCCGGGCGCGACCGTGCTGCTCCAGGCGGTCGGGTCCGGCGTCTCCACCGTGGCGCTCCAGCTCGCCCGGGCCGCCGGCGCCACCGCGATCGGCACCTCCCGGACCGCGGCCAAGCTGGAGCGGGCCCGGGACCTGGGGCTCGACCACGGCATCCTGGTGTCCACCGATCCGCCCCGGTTCGCCGAGCAGGTCAGGAAGCTCACCGACGGGCGGGGGGCGCCCCTGATCCTGGAGCTGGTGGGCGGCCCCTACCTGGCCGAGGACCTCGCCGCCGTGGCCCGCCGGGGCCGGATCGTGGTGGTGGGCACCATGGGCGGCGCCTCCGCCCCGCTCGACCTGGGGCTCCTCCTGCGGTCGCGCGCCGCGGTGATCGGCACCGTGCTCAGGCCCCGCCCGCTGGAGGAGAAGATCGCCGCCACCCGGGCCTTCGGCCGCGAGGTCCTGCCCCTCGTCGCCGCGGGGAGGGTGAAGCCGGTCGTCGATGCCGTGCTGCCGGTCGAGGCCGCGCGCGAGGGGCACGCGCGGATGGAGCGGAACGAGAGCTTCGGGAAGCTCGTGCTGGCGCTGTAGGGGCCGCGCCAGGCGGCGCGGCGCGCCCTACCGGACGAACTCGACGTGCGGGGTCATGTGCCGGGCCAGCGGCGAGCGGGTGAGGAGGGTGAGCGCCCGCCGCAGCTTGCGGTCACCGAACCCCGGCGCGGCCTCGTACGCCGCGGAGATGAGGTCGCCGAGGGTGGTGACGAGCCGCTTCCTGCCCTTCGAAGCCTTGGTTCCCGAGAGGTGCCTCATGGTGCCTCCGTGTGCCGTCCCCCCCTGCGCTAGCAAACGGCTTGCCTTCCGGGCGGGACCGAGGTTACAGGGGCTTGGCGCTCCCTGGCCGGCGGCCGCCTGTAGCTCTTTCAGCCCGGTGGCCGAAAAGGCGACAGCGACAGGGGACCCATACAGGACCCCGAGCCACCGCAGCCGAAGGATCTTCCCAACGCCATGCCCAGCAAGCCCTCCCAGGAGCTCCAGACCTTCCCCAACCCCAAGCCGGGCAGGCCGTTCGAGATCTCGATGGAGTGTCCCGAGTTCACCTGCGTCTGCCCCATGACCGGCCAGCCCGACTTCGCCACCATCCGCATCCGCTACGTCCCGGCGAAGCTGTGCGTCGAGCTGAAGAGCCTGAAGCTCTACCTGTGGAGCTTCCGGGACGAGGGCGCCTTCCACGAGGCGGTCACCAACCGGATCTGCGACGACCTGGTGACCGCGCTCGAGCCGCGATTCCTCGAGGTGGTCGGCGACTTCACGGTGCGCGGCGGGATCCACACCGTGGTCACCGCCCGCCACGGTGCCCGCCCCGAGGCCTGACCTCCTCCGCGCACCGCAGCGCACATCGCAGGCGGTCCCTCTTCCGGCCCCGCGTCCGGCGTCTCGTCGCTCGCCCCCCGCACGGGTAGAATCGCCCTCCGTGCCCACCCCGCCGCCCGCACCTGCCCCGGACCCGACCTCGCTCGTCGGAACCGTGCTCGACGGGCGGTACGAGCTCGTCGCCCATCTGGCCTCCGGCGGGATGGGGGCGGTCTTCCAGGCTCGCCACATCCACCTGCGCAAGGACGTGGCCGTGAAGGTGCTGCGGCCCGAGCTCGCTGCCTCGCCGGACCTGGTGGAGCGGTTCCGGCGGGAGGCGGAGATCGCCAGCGCGCTCGAGCACGACAACATCGTCCGCGTCACCGATTTCGGCCGGAGCGAGGAGGGGCTGCTCTTCCTGGCCATGGAGCTCCTCACCGGCGAGAGCCTGTTCGACCGGCTCCGGCGCGAGCGGGCCCTCCCGCCGGTGCGGGCGGTGGGCCTGCTCTTCCAGGTCTGCGCCGGGCTCCAGGCCGCCCACGGGCTGGGGGTTGTCCACCGAGACCTGAAGCCGGAGAACGTGTTCCTGGCCCGCACCCCCGGCGGCCGCGAGGTGGTGAAGCTGCTCGACTTCGGGATCGCCAAGTTCGCCCGTGGCCCGGGAGACACCGCCACCCAGGTCGGCGTGGTGGTGGGGACGCCCGAGTACCTCTCGCCGGAGCAGGCCATGGGCTTGCCGGTGGACTGCCGCGCCGACGTGTACACCGTGGGTCTCATCGCCTTCCGGATGCTGACCGGGCGCCACCCCTTCCCGGCCGAGAGCCCTCGCGACCTCCTGCTCAAGCAGGCCAGCTGCCCGGTCCAGCCCCTCGCCGAGGCCAGCCCGGATCTGGCCGCCTGGCCGGCGCTGTGCGCCGCGGTGGAGCTTGCCTGCCGGAAGGATCCCGCCGAGCGCCCGCCCAGCGCCGCCGCCCTGGGCGAGCTGCTGGCCGCCTCGCTGGGGCCGGCCTTCGTCGCGCCGCCCGGCGCAACCCCGGCCCTGGGCCCGGCCTCCGCGCCGGTCCGGCGGCCGCCGCCGCAGGTCGACCCCACCCTGTCCCTCTCCCTGCCGGTGGCGCCGGCCGCCCTCCCCTACCGGCGCGCGCTGCGGCTGACCCTGTGGACCACCGGGATCGCCGCCCTGGTCGCCCTCTCCCTGCTCGGGTTCCGGGCCTGGCGCGCCCGCCCGCTCCAGGAGGCGCGGGAGCTCATCGGCTCGGGCCGGGCGGCCGAGGCGGTCTCGTCCCTGCAGGCCGCGCTCCAGGCCGACCCGGGCCGGCGGGACCTGGAGCTCCTCCGGGCCCGGGCGCTGCTCGGCCTGCCGGGGAAGGCGGGGGAGGCGCTCGAGGCCTACGCCGCCGCCCAGGCCAGCGGCCCGCTCGAGCTCGACGACTACCGCGCCCTGGTCCCGCTGCTCGGCGAGGAGCGGAGCCTGGCCGATCGCGCCGCCCGCCTCCTGCGCGCGGCGCCCCCGGCTGCCGTCCCGGCGGTGGCCGAGGCCGCCGGCGCAGGCTCCGGCGTCCAGCGGCTGCGCGCCGTGACCATGCTCCGCGACATGGGCGCGGAGGACGCGGTGGACCGGGTCGCGGCCTACGGCGCGCTGCTCGCCGACGCCGACTGCGACGTCCGCCGCGCCGCCGCCCGCCGCCTGGGCGAGCTGGGCGACCCCGCGGCCCTCCCCGCCCTCCGCGCCGCCGCCGGCGCGCGCGCCGAGCGGCGGTGGCTGATCTCGTCCGCGGCCAAGGGCCCGGCCTGCGGCGCCGCCGAGGCCGGGGAGGCGGTGCGGAGGATCCAGTCCGCGAACCCGTGAGACCCGGGAGGCCGATCCCCGGATGTCGCCGGCTCGTCTAGAGTCGCCGGGCCATGGCCTCGCAGCAGGACGTCGCCCGCAGGGCGCGCGTCTCCTTCATGACCGTGTCGCGGGTGGTCAACAACCACCCCAGCGTCCGGCCCGCGACCCGGACCCGTGTGCTCCGGGCCATCCGGGAGCTCGGCTACTACCCCAACGCCGCCGCCCGCGCGCTCAACAGCAGCCGTTCGCGCAACGTGGGGATCATCTTCCCGCGCAGGGACTACCTGCTGGTGGCCCCGTTCTGCGTGGAGCTGTGCGTCGAGGTGGAGAGTCGCCTCCGGCAGCGCGGCTACCACCTCTTCCTGGGCTCGATGGCCGAGGAGCGAGAGTCGGGGGACCTGTACACCCTCTTCAAGGAGGGCAAGGTCGACGGGCTGATCGTCTTCGCGCCGCCCCGCGGCGACCCGGGGATCGCCCAGCTGGCCGCCGAGCGGCTGCCGTTCGTGGTGGTGCACGGCCGCAGCGGCCGGACCCCGTTCTCCTGGGTCGACTCCGACAACTCCCAGGGGACCGCCCTCCTGCTCGAGTACCTGTTCGGCCTGGGCCACCGGCGCATCGGCTTCGTCACCGGCAACCTGGCGGAGGGGAACTCCCAGGATCGCCTGCGGCGCTACCGGCGCGAGCTGCGCGCCCGGGGGATCCCCCTCGAGGAGGAGCTGGTCCAGGAGGGCGACTGGACGCTGGAGAGCGGCCAGGCGGGGCTGGAGCGGCTCATGAGCCTCCGCCGCCCGCCCAGCGCCATCTGCTTCTCCAACGACCAGATGGCCATCGGGGCCCTGCGGGCCGCCCACGACCTGCGGATCCGCGTCCCCCGCGAGCTGTCCATCGCCGGCTACGACGACATCCGCTACGCCTCCTTCACCACGCCGGCGCTGACCACCGTCCGGCAGCACATCGGGGCCGTGGGCGACCGCGTGGCCGAGCTCCTGCTGGAGCGGATGGAGGGCGGCCGGCTCGACCCGCGGCGGATCGTGCTGGCGCCGGAGCTGGTGGTCCGCGCCTCCTGCTCGGCCGTGGCGCGTCGCTCCGCCTAGGCGAGGGACGCCCTCCGCGCGCCCGCCCGGGGTTGACAGGTCCCCGGACCGGGTGCTACCCCAGCGACCGATGTTTGCGCACACATTTGTTCTCGCGAACATCTCCTTCCCGGGAGCCGGGAGCCGAGGAGCGCGCCATGACCCGACGCAAGGTGCTGTTCGTGGGCGAGACCTGGAACGTGACCCGCATCCACACCAAGGGCTTCGACGTGGTGGAGCTGGGGGGGTTCGAGGACTACTCGGTCTACTTCAAGGATCCGATGCGGCAGTTCCCGGAGATCGAGATCACCCACATCCCCAACCACCTGGTGGCGAGCGCGTTCCCGCGAGGCCCCGCGGAGCTGGCCCACTACGACCTGCTCCTCATCAGCGACTGCGGCCGGAACACCCTCACCATGTACCCCAACATGTTCCAGGTCCCCATGGGCCCGGACCGGGTGGCCATGATCGCCGAGTGGGTCCGCCAGGGTGGCGCGCTGGTCATGGCCGGCGGATGGGTCGACTTCCAGGGCTTCCAGGGGAAGGGCAACTACCACGGCAGCGCCATCGAGGAGGTGCTGCCGGTCAACATCCTGCCGGTCGATGACCGGGTGGAGACCACCCAGGGGGCCGCGGTGAGGGTGCTCTTGCCCGATCACCCCGTGGTGGGGGGGATCGCCGACCCCTGGCCGAGCTTCCTCGGCTACCAGCGGGTCCTGCCCAAGCAGGGGGCCACGGTGGTGGCTTCCATCGGCGGCGGCGCCGATCCCCTCATCGCGGTGTGGCAGGCGGGGCGCGGCCGCGCCATGGCCTTCACCAGCGACCTCGCCCCGCACTGGGGGACCGACTTCGTGAAGTGGCCGGCCTACGGCCGCTTCTGGAGCCAGGCCATCCAGTGGCTCACCGAGCGCTGACGCCGCCGGCGC
This sequence comes from Anaeromyxobacter sp., assembly GCA_035541675.1. Taxonomy (GTDB): domain Bacteria; phylum Myxococcota; class Myxococcia; order Myxococcales; family Anaeromyxobacteraceae; genus Anaeromyxobacter. The sequence goes on from DATKMW010000120.1 coordinate 45,967, forward strand.
CGGGCGCTCCCCGTCAGTTGGCCGGCCCGGCGGGCGCCGGTTCCCGCTCCTGGCCCGGGGCGATGGGGCTCGCCTGGTGGTGCACGAGCCGCCAGCGACCGCCCTCGCGGGCGAAGAGGTTGGTGGCCGAGAGGCGACCGCCGGGCAGCACCTCGTGGCAGGTCACGTAGGCCACCTCGCCCAGCACGTGGGCCTGGGCCAGCGAGCAGGTCACCCGGGGCGGCGACGCCGAGCCGAGGATCCCCCGCCAGCTGCGAAGGACCTCGTCCCGGCCGTCGAGCACGTCCCAGCCCGGGTGGGAGCAGGCCACCGGGTGGCGCTCGGCCCAGAGGGAGGCCATGGCCTCGAGGTCGCGGGCCGCGAAGGCCCGGTAGAACGCCTCGTTCGCCTCCAGCACCTCCAGCTCGGATCCGGTCATGCGCGGGGTCATAGCGGCCGCCGGCACCCTGCGCCGCCTCGCTCGTCGCCTGTGGGCCCGGACGGCCGACGGCGCCACCCCGGCCCGGGCATCGCGGGTCGCCGCCCGCCGCCCTCGACCTCGAGCGCCGTGGCGACCTGGGCCGCTGCGAAGGGCGGCGCGGGCCTCGACGGTGGCCCGGGCCCGCAGGACACAGGGGTGCGCGCTTCCCGGGCTCCCGGCTCGATGAGCGACGAGTGCTCGATCACCTGCCGGGCCCCATCATCCACCGCCGCCGACCGGGGGAGATCCCCTTCGGTCAGCGGGTCCGTGACGCTGGTCGGCCACGGCGCCGCTGCGGGGCCCGGGCCAAGGCCGGCACGTCCGCCGAGCCCGCGGGCCGCCGGTCGACGGCCGTCCTCCCGCGAAGGGGAGGATCCGGCCGTTCCGGGTCGGTGCGTCCGTGGCGCAACTCCCGCGAGGAAGGTCGCGCACCGGCGCGGGCCCTGGCCGACCCGGTGGCCCGCGCCCCGGTGGGGCCGGGCCGGCGGTCTGCGGGCCAGCCGGCCAGCGCTTATCGCTTGTCCGGATCTCGCCGCGCCGTTCGTCGAGCCAGCGGGGCCGGATGGACCGGCCCGACACGGAGGCATCCATGGCCAAGTTCGCGCTGATCTTCCGGGGCGGCGACGCCCCGGGCTCGCCGGAGGAGATGCAGCAGCACATGCAGAGGTGGATGACCTGGTTCCAGGGGCTGGCCCGCGAGGGCGTCTACCACGACGTCGGCGAGCCGCTGGACCCGGCCGGGAAGGTGGTCCGCGGCGCCCGAAAGGCCGTCTCCGATGGGCCCTACGCCGAGGCCAAGGACCTGGTGGGCGGCTTCGCCATCGTCGACGCCCGGGACCTCGACGCCGCCGCCGAGATCGCCAAGGGCTGTCCCACCTACGAGATGAACGGCTTCGTCGAGGTCCGGCCGGTGCGACCCATGCCGCCGGACCGGCTCCGGCGGGCGCCGTGAACGGGGGCGAGCTTCCGCTCGCCGACCACCTGTTTCGCCACCAGGCGGGGCGGATGGTCGCCTCCCTGGCCCGTGCCCTCGGCCCGCGCCACCTGGCGCTGGCCGAGGACGCGGTCCAGGACGCGCTGGTGCGCGCGCTGGAGACCTGGCGCTTCGGCGCCCTGCCGCGGAACCCCGCCGCCTGGCTCATGCGCTGCGCTCGCAACCGCGCCCTGGACATGGTCCGGCGCCAGGGCGCCTTCGGCCGTGCGGCCGAGGCGCTCGGGCGTGCCCTGGAGGCCCAGGCGCCCGACGAGGCCCAAGAGCCGGCCGAGCTCCCGACCTTCCCCGACGACGAGCTCCGGCTCATGTTCTCCTGCTGCGCCGCGGAGCTCCCGCCGGCGGCGCAGGTGGCGGTGATCCTCAAGTACCTGTGCGGCTTCTCGGTCCACGAGATCGCCCAGGCCTTCCTCTCCACCGAGGCGGCGGTGGAGAAGCAGCTCTACCGCGCCCGCACCGCGCTCGAGGTGCTCGGAGCCCTCTACGACGTCGGCGACCCCGGCCAGGTCCGTGCCCGGCTCCCCTCGGTGCACGAGGCCATCTACCTGCTCTTCAACGAGGGGTACCACGGCGCCCACCCGCGGGAGCCGGTGCGCCAGGACCTGTGCGCCGAGGCGCTGCGCCTGTGCCAGCTGCTCGAGATGCTCCCCGACGCGGGCGGGCCCGACACCCAGGCGCTCCTCTCCCTGCTCTGCTTCCACGCGGCCCGCCTGGGTGGCCGCACCGCCGACGACGGGAGCCTGCTCCTGCTCGCCGAGCAGGACCGCGCCCGCTGGGACCACGCGCTGGTGGCCGAGGGCTTTCGCCGCCTGGGCGCCTCCGCCCAGGGATGGAACCTCACTCCCTGGCACCTCGAGGCGGCCATCGCCGCCCAGCACGCGCTGGCCGGGAGCTTCGAGGCCACCGACTGGCCAGCCATCCGCACGCTCTACGACCGGCTCCTCGCCGCCCGTCCCTCGCCGGTGGTCGCGCTCAACCGGGCCATCGCCCTGGGAATGGCCGAGGGCCCCGACGCGGGGCTCTCGGCGCTCGCCGGGATCCCGGACCGCGAGCGGCTGGCGCGCTACCCGTTCCTGCCGGCGGCGGTGGCCGAGTTCGAGCGGCGCGCCGGCCGCACCGCCCGCGCGGCGGAGGCGCTGCGCCAGGCCCTGGCCCTGGCGCGGAGCCCGGCCGAGGAGGCGGTGCTGGCGCGCAAGCTCTCCGCTTGCCAGCCTTAGCCGCGCCCACCCCCACGGGGCGCGCCGGCCAGGACTCGGGATCTTCCTCCCGGCGCGGATCTCGCGTCACCGCCAGGCGGCGAGCGGCAACGCCCGGCGAGCCGGCCCCGGGCCTCGGGCGCAGCTCGGTGTGAACGTCCCGGATCCCTTGCCGCGAGGGATCCGGCCGCGCTGGGATCAGCTCGCCCCGGGCTCCGCGGGCGCCGGCTCCTCGGCCGAGTCCGGCTTGGCCAGCACCTCCCGCGCCCGGTCGACCTCGTCCTCGGACACGAGCAGCGTGAGGCCGCCGTTGGCCAGCGCCACCGCCGGCAAGAGCGAGGCCAGCGGCTGGTCGCGGATCACGACCGCGATCCCCTCGGCCGCGAGGAGGCTCTTCGCCACCTCCGCCTCGGAGAGGTTCTCGAACGACGCGACGGCCACGAGATCCTTGTCGTCGAGCATGGTGTCCTCCGCGCCCTGGTCGCGCCGGACGGCTCCGCGAGGGCCCCGCGCCCTCGCGGCGGGCCGGCGAGGTGATCGTACGCCCAAGCGCGGGCCGGGGCACCCCCTTCACCCGGGGACCGGACCCTCGCCGAGCTGGCGCAGGAGCGCGAGGCCGAGCGGCCAGCTCCCCAGCCGGCTGGCGCTGTTCAGGTGGCCGTGGCCGCGCACCTCGACGAGGCGGCTGCCCCAGGCCGCGGCGAAGGCCCTGGCCCGAACCGGGGTGACGTAGGTGTCGTCGTCGCTCGCCACCACCACCGACGGGAACGGCAGCCGCTCCACGGGCATCGGGTCGAAGCCGGTCGGCCCCGAGGGGTAGGAGGGCGCCTCGACGTCCGACGGTGCCACGAGCAGCGCTCCCCTGACGCGTGCGCCGGCGCGCGCGTGCCGCGCCGCCCAGTGGCAGACGAGCGCACAGGCCAGGCTGTGGGCGGCGAGCAGGACCCGGGGCCCCGCCGCGGTCACCGCCGCGTCCAGCGTCCCGACCCACTCGCCCAGCGCGGGCCTCTCCCACTCGCGTTGCTCCACCCGCCGGAAGACGGCCGGGAAGAGCCGCTCCCACTGGCTCTGCCAGTGCTCGGGCCCGGAGTTCCACAGGCCGGGGAGGGTGAGGACCGGGCCGAGGAGATCCGTGGCGGTGGATTCCATGCTCCCCTTCTATCGCGTCCCCCTGGCGTCGCAGGCCCGGGCCCCTGGCGGGGCCGGTCGAGTGAACCCTTGCCAAGGGCCCCGGGCCCGGCAATGGACTCACGGATGGTCGACCTCACCCGCCTCCCGCCGCGCGACCAGCAGGGGGCCGTGCGCGTGGTCGTGGAGTCGCCCCGCGGCGCCACCGTGAAGCTGAAGTACGACGCCGCGCTCTGCGCCATGAGCGTCTCGCGGCCGCTCCCGCTCGGCCTCGCCTACCCGTACGACTGGGGCTTCGTGCCGGGGACCCGCGCCGCGGACGGCGACCCGGTCGACGCGCTCGTCTACTGGGACGTGCCGAGCTACCCCGGCGTGGTCGTCCCCTGCCGAGCCATCGCCGTGGTGCGCCTGGAGCAGGACTCCAAGGTGAACGGCCGCGTCCGCAACGACCGGATCCTGGCGGTGCCGGTGAAGCACTCGCGCGGCGCGGCCATCGGCTCGCCCGAGGACCTTCCCGGGCGGGTGAAGGACGAGATCGCGCAGTTCTTCGTGTCCACCATCTTCTTCGAGCCCAAGAACCCCCTGCTCCTGGGCTGGGGCGGGCCGGAGGAGGCGGACCGCCTGATCGACGAGAGCACGTCAGGGTAGCCTACCCGCCTGGGGGAGAAGGACCTGCCTTCGATCAAGACCACGCCGACGCGTGGGGAGCATGCTGCAGGGCTCGGAGGCCGTCGCCGTCGCTGGAGGACGCGGATGATCAAGTGGACGCCGGACCTGGCGGTGGGGATCGACGAGATCGACGCTCAGCACCAGGAGCTGTTCCGGCGCGCCGAGCGCTTCCTCACCGGCCTCGCCGAGCCCACCCGCCAGGACGTCGGGATCCTCCTCTCCTACCTGCGGCTCTATTGCGTCACGCACTTCGGCGCCGAGGAGTCGTGGATGCGCCAGGTGTACTACCCGGGCTACGACCGCCACAAGGCCGAGCACGACGGCTTCATCGAGCACATCCTCGACCTGTCGCGGGAGCACGAGCGGCGGGGCAGCCCCGGGCTCGAGCCGCTGCGGGTGGGCAGCTGGCTGGAGCGCTGGCTGGAGACCCACGTCTCCGGGACCGACCGGGAGTTCGCCAAGTTCGTGCTGTCGCGGGGCGGGTAGCGGGCGGCGGCCTCAGGTTCCCGCGCGGCGCGGCGGCGCCCGCGCTAGGCTGCCGGTGGTGACCCTGGCCGACTCGCTCGCCCTCCTCCTCCGCCCGGCCGGCGGCGGGGTACACCTCGTCTCCTCGGGGCTCCTCGCCCAGCGCGCCCTGCAGCGCCGGATCTACGGCGTGGCGCGCGACGAGGAGGTGGAGGAGCGCTGGCGCCTCGACCTCGAGGCGGCCGCGCGGGCGCCGCTCGTCCTCCTCGGCATCCCCTCCGACGTGGGCGGGGGCCTGCAGCGCGGCGCCAACCTGGGCCCGGCCGCGCTCCGCGCCCGGCTGCTGGACGACCACGCCGGGCGGATGGCGCGGCTGCGCGAGGCGGGGCTCCTGGACCTGGGCGACGTGCGCGTCGTCCCCCAGCTCCTCGAGGACGCCATGCTGGCGCCGGCGCAGCTCGAGGCGGTGCGGCACGCCCTCCACCCCGGCCTCGACGAGGCGGTCCGGAGGACCCTGCCGGTCTCGCCCCTCGACGTGGCCGAGCGGGCCCTCTCGCTCCTGCTGGCGGAGAACCCCCGGGCCAGGGTGGTGGCCCTGGGCGGCGACCACTCCACCGCGCTCCCGGTGGTGCGGGCGTTGGCGCGGGTCCGGACCGGCCTGGCCGTGGTGCAGGTCGACGCCCACACCGACCTCCTCCCCGAGCGGCTCGGCATCCGCCACTGCTTCGGGACCTGGGCCTTCCACGCCAACGAGCTCCTGGGCCGCGGGGGACGGCTGGTGCAGATCGGCATCCGCGCCTCGGCCAGGGACCAGCGTCACTGGGAATCGACGCTGGGCGTGCGGCAGATCTGGGCCGAGGAGGTGCGAAGGGACCCCGCCGCCGCGGTGGAGAAGGTGGTGACGGCCCTCCGCGCCGCCAACGCCTCCTCGGTCTACCTCTCCAACGACATCGACGGCACCGACGCCGCCTTCGCCGAGGCCACCGGCACCCCCGAGCCGGGTGGGCTGGCGCCGGAGACGGTCTCGCTCCTCCTGCGGCGGCTGGGCGAGGAGGTGGGACTCGCCGGGGGCGACCTGATGGAGGTCGCCCCCGGGGTGGCCCGGAGCCCGGGCGGCGGGGCGCGGACCCTGGAGGTGGCCGCCCGCTACCTGGTGGAGACCCTGGAGGTGGCGCTCCACGGGCGGTGACGCTGGGTCGCGGTTCCGCGTGGGCGGCGGTGGTGGGGCGGTCCCTGTGCTAGGGTCTCCGCAGGATCATGCAAGCCTTCAAGCCACACCTCTCCTCGCCGGCCGAGTACCCGTACCTCCGCTCCGACGCGCGGGTGAAGCTCGACCAGAACGAGAGCCCAGAGGACCTCCCCGCCGAGCTCAAGGCCCGGGCGCTCCAGCGCCTGGCCGCGCTCCCCTGGAACCGCTACCCCGAGCTGCACGCCGAGGACCTGCGCGCCGCGGTGGCGCGCCACGAGGGCTGGGACGAGGCCGGGGTGGTCCTCTCGCCGGGATCGAACGTCCTCATCCTCGCCCTGTGCACGGCGGCGCGGACCGTCCTCGACACCGTCCCCTCCTTCCCCTACTACCGCGGCGGCGCCGAGGCGGCCGGCACGCCCTGGCGCGGCATCCCGCTCCTGCCCGATTTCGCCCTGCCCCGCGCGGCGCTGCTCGAGGCCCTGGACGGGCCCCCCGGCGTGCTCTTCCTCCCCGTCCCCCACGCGCCCACCGGCCGGCTCTTCGAGGCCCAGGACGTGGAGGCGCTGGCGGCTCGGGCCGGGGAGCGCGGCTGGCTCCTCCTGGTCGACGAGGCCTACCACGACTTCTCCGGCACCGACTTCCGGGGGCTGGCGCGGCGGAGCGAGCACGTGGCGGTGCTGCGCACCTTCTCCAAGGCCTGGTGCCTGGGCGGCATCCGCGCCGGCTACCTCCTGGCCTCGCCCCGGGTGGCGGCCGTGGCCCGGGCCTGCGTGCCGCCCTTCTGCCTCCCCGCCCACACCGCGGCCATCCTCCAGACGGCGCTGGAGTCGCCCGGCTACGCCGTGGCGCTGGCCGAGCGGATCCGCGCCGAGCGGGAGCGGCTGCGCTCGGCCCTGGAGCGGCACACCGCCTGGCGGGTCTACCCCTCCGCCACCAACTTCCTCCTGGTGCGCACCGCCGACGCCGCCGCCACCCAGGCCCGGCTCCTGGCCGCCGGGGTGCTGGTGCGCCGCCAGGACCGCTACCCGGGCATGGAAGGCTGCCTGCGCATCACCGTGGGCTCGCCGGCCGAGGACGACGCGCTCGTCGAGGCCGCCCGGGGAGCGCGGTGAGCCGAGCGGTCGACCTCGCTGGAGCTAGAGCTCGAACCGCTCGGCGTGGATGTCCTCGAGCGGGACCTCCAGCGCCGCCAGCGCCCGCTCGGCCAGGTCCATCACCGCTGCCGGGCCACAGACGAAGCACACCCGCCGGCCGCTGCGGGGCAGGTGGCGCTCCAGGAGCTCCTGGCCGATGACGCCGGTCTCGCCCAGCCAGCCCAGCGGCGGCCGCTCCAGGACGTGTACGACCCGCAAGTCGATGCGGCTGGAGAGCTCGGCCAGATCCTCGCGGAAGGTGGCCGACTCCCAGTCGACGCTGCCGTAGACCAGCGTGTGCGGCCGCCGGTCGCCGCGATCGGCCAGCGTCCGCAGCATGGAGACGCAGGGCGCCACCCCGATGCCGCCGGCCACGAAGAAGTACCGGTCGGCGTCGGGGAAGGTGTCGATGGAGAGGGCGCCGAAGGGGCCGTCCACGTAGGCCCGGGCGCCGGGCCGCAGCCCCTGTACACCCTTGGTGAATTGCCCCACCGCCTTCACCGTCAGCTGGAGCTGCGGCGCGCGCTGCGAGCTGCCCGAGAAGGAGAAGGGGCGCTCCCGGCCCAGGAGGGGCGAGCCGGACAGGGTGACCCAGGCGAACTGGCCGGCCCGGAAGCGCAGGCCGTTGTGGTTGTCGGGATCGAGCACCAGGGTGATGGCGCCGCCGTGCTCCGGGCGCACCCCGGTCACCCGGTACGGCCGCCGCAGCAGGGCGAGAGGCTTGACCACCCGCACCCGCAGGACCAGGGCCAGCCAGCCCAGCGTCCAGACCCACAGCCCGGCGCGCGTCACCGCGTCGTGCTGCAGCCGGGCGGAGGTGGTGGCGTGCCACAGACCCAGGCCCACCGCCAGCACCGTGAGGATCCCGTGGGTGAACCGCCAGGGGACGTACGGGATCCTGAGCCGGCGCCGGAAGGCCGCGGTCGCCACCAGCAGGAGGAGGACGAGGAGCCCGAGCACGCCGGCCGCCTGGCCGGCGCCCGACCACCGCACCAGCGAGGCGAGGGTCCGCGACGGACCCAGCATGAGCAGGGGGTGGAGGAGCGCGAAGACCACCGCCACCGCGGCCATCCCGCGGTGGAAGGCGTAGAGCACGTCGGTGCCGAAGGGCGGTGCCAGCACCTCGTAGCGGGCCGTCAGCACCGACTCGATGGCCAGGATGGAGAGGGCCAGGGAGCCGAGCAGGACCCCGAGCTGCTCTCCGAAGTCCCCGGCCACCCCCCGGCCCAGGGCCAGCCAGGGCACCGGGAACAGCACCACCAGCACGTAGAGCCCGACCCACAGCGCGCAGCGCGCGATGCCCCGCACGGTGAGCGTCACGGCAGCAGGCTCCGCGCGAGGGCCAGCAGGGCGGCGGCGGCGAGGAGGATGACCCCCGTCGCCCCCGCGACCAGCAGGGCGAGCTTCTGACGCACCCCGGGCTTGTACCACGCGGGGGGGTGGCGAGCGTGCGTTCTGGGGTCGCACGACGCGCCGATCCTGGCATCACGTGATGGCGATCACCGCACCGGATCGGGCCCTGCGGCTAGCCTGGGGGCGACCTCGAGGGGAGGGGACCACAGGGGGCCGGCGGGGTGGCCGCGAGCACGGCGCGGCCACCCCGCTCGTGCCTCGAGCGCGCGCACCGGGAGCCAAAGCTCCCCCTACCCGAGCAGCGCCAGCGCGTCCCGCTCCGCCAACCGGGCCGGCCCGCGCCCGACCTGGTCGAGCGAGAAGCCGGGGAGGAGGTCCCGGGGCCACATCCGCTCGCCGGGGGGTGCCAGGCCGGAGAGCGCGGCCAGGAGCCCTACCACCGCGCGGGGATCGGCGCCGCGCTCCCCGAGCTCCCCCAGGGTGAGCGCCCCGTGCCGCTTGGCCAGCCGCGCCCCGTCCTCGCCGACCACCAGGGGGACGTGGGCGAAGCGCGGCGGCTCCGCCCCCAGCGCGCGGTAGAGGAGGATCTGCCGCGCCGTGGAGGCGAGCAGGTCGTCCCCCCGCACCACCTCGGTGACGCCCATGGCCGCGTCGTCGACCACCACCGCCAGCTGGTAGGCCGGGACCCCGTCGGCACGGGTCACCACGAAGTCGCCCACCTCCGCCTCCACCTCGCGGCGCTGCGGACCGTGGACACCGTCGGTGAACTCGACCACGCCGGGGGGGACCCGGAACCTGTAGGACGGGGCCCTCCCGCCGCGCGCGCGCACCTCCGCCGGCGAGAGGTCCCGGCAGGTCCCCGGGTAGCGCGGGCCCTCGTCCCCGGGCTCCTGGGGTGCCCCGGCCGCCGCCGCCACCTCCGCCCTCGAGCAGAAGCACGGGTAGGCCAGCCCCACCGCCCTGAGGTGGTCGAGCGCCGCGGCGAAGCGCGGCAGCCGCTCCGACTGCCGGTGCGGGCCCGACTCCCCGCCCACGTCCGGCCCCTCGTCCCAGTCGAGCCCCAGCCAGCGCAGCTCGGCCAGGATGCGCGCCTCGGCGCCGGGCCGGACGCGCGGCGCGTCGAGGTCCTCGACCCGCAGGAGGTACTCCCCGCCGGCCGCTCGCGCCGAGAGCCAGGAGAGGAGCGCCGTCCGGGCGTTCCCCAGGTGGAGCGGCCCCGTCGGCGACGGGGCGAAGCGGCCGCGCGTCTTGGGCGTCATGCGGTCCGGCTCCCGGGTCGGTGGCCGGCGGCCCTCGCCGACCCCTCCCCGCGGGTCGCCGTGTGCCGCCTCCCCGAATTTCGGGTGACGGAGAGGTGCCGCGATCTGATATCCCGGGGTCGGCGTCCCCACAAGGGCCGGGGACCCCGGCGAACAGGTGACCCCGACATGTCCTCCCGGCAGGCAGGCGTCCTCCTCCCCCTGTTCTCCCTCCGCTCCGCCACCGACTGGGGCGTGGGCGAGATCCCCGACCTGGTCCCGTTCGCGCGCTGGGCCCGTGACGCCGGCCTGTCCCTGGTCCTGCTCCTTCCGGTGAACGAGGCCGCCCGCGGGCAGACGAGCCCCTACTTCTCCCTCTCCGCCTTCGCCATCGACCCGGTCTACGTGGCGCTGGAGGCGCTCCCCGACTTCCAGCGCGCCGGCGGCGCCGACGCGCTCACCCCCGGGGACCGCGAGCTCCTCGCCGCCCTGCGCCGCGCCCACCGGGTACGCTGGAGCGAGGTCCGGGCCCTGAAGCGCCGGGGGCTCCTGCTCGCCTTCGACCGGTTCCTGAAGGAGGAGTGGGAGAGGCGGACCGAGCGGGCCCAGGCCCTGGCGCGCTTCGCCGAGGAGGAGCGCTCCTGGCTCCGGGACTACGCGCTCTACGTGGCGCTCCACGACCAGGAGCTCGGGGGCGTGCCCTGGTCGGAGTGGCCCGAGCCGCTCCGGGAGCGCGACCCCGACGCCCTGTCGGCCGCCCGGGAGCGACACGCCAGGGAGCTCCTCTTCCAGCAGTGGCAGCAGTGGGTGGCCGAGGAGCAGTGGCGGGCCGCCCGGCGCGCGGCCAACGCCGGCGGGGTGGCGCTGGGGGGCGATCTGCCCTTCATGGTGGCCAGCGACTCGGCCGACGTCTGGGCGCGCCGCGAGGACTTCCGCACCGACGCCCGGGTGGGCGTGCCGCCCGACGCCTTCAGCCCCACCGGCCAGGACTGGGGCTTCCCGGTCTACCGCTGGCCGGAGATGCAGGCGGCCGGGTACCCCTGGATCCGCGAGCGCGCCCGGCGCATGGCCGACCTCTACGACCTCTACCGCGTGGACCACGTGGTGGGGCTCTACCGGACCTACTTCCTCACCGGCGAGGGGCCCCCGGGGGCCTTCGTCCCCGCCGAGGAGCCGGAGCAGCTGAAGAACGGCGAGGCGGTGCTCAGGATCTGCTCCGAGGGGGCGCGGGTGGTGGCCGAGGATCTGGGGGTCGTCCCGGACTTCGTGCGCGAGTCGCTCACCGCGCTGGCCATCCCTGGCTACCGCGTGCAGCGCTGGGAGAAGAACTGGAAGGAGGGAGGCGACGCCTTCCTCGATCCGGCGGAGTGGCCGGCGCTCTCCCTCGCCACCACCGGCACCCACGACACCGACGCGGTGGCGGACTGGTACGAGGGGCTCAAGGAGGAGGAGCGCACCCAGCTCCTCGAGCTGCCCGGGCTGGCCGAGCTGCGCGAGCGCGTGCCCACCGGGTTCGACGAGCAGGTGCGCGACGCGCTCCTGGAGACCGTCTACGGGGCCGGCTCCGACCTGGCCATCTTCCCCTTCCAGGACCTCCTCGGCAGCCGGGAGCGCGTGAACACCCCCGGCACGGTGAGCGACGACAACTGGTCCTACCGCATCCCCATGGACCTCTCGGCCCTGGCCGCCGACCGCGCCGCCCGGGAGCGGCTCCGAGGCCTCGCGGCCCGGTCCGGCCGGGCGCCGGGTGGCCCGCCGTGACCGGGAACCGCGTCTACCTCGTCCGCCACGCCAAGGCGGAGGCCCGGCGCGAGGACGACGGCGACCGGCGCCTCACGCCCCATGGCCGCGCCCGGTTCGAGCGGCTCCTGCAGGCGCTCGGCGACCGGCTGGAGGTGGCCCGCGTCCTCACCTCGCCGCTCCTGCGCGCCCGGGAGACCGCCGAGCTGCTGGCCCGGGCCACCCGCGCGCCCGTCGAGGAGGAACCGCGCCTGGGGAGCGGCGAGTCGGGCGGCAGGGAGCTGCTGGCCCTGGCCCGCCAGGCGCCGCCCGGGACCGCCCTGGTGGGCCACAACCCGGAGCTGGCCGAGGCGATCGCCCTGGCGGCGGGGCGCGACCTGGAGGTGCCGCCGGGCGCCGTGGCCGCGCTCGACGTCCGGGCCCGGGACGTCACCCTGGCGTGGTTGGAGGCGCCCAGCAGATGACCGCCGCCCTACGAGCCCTGGTCACCCGTGCTTACCCGAGCTGCCGGCTGGCGCTCCGCGCCGCCCTCCTCCAGGCGCTCGTCCTCTTCGCCTTCCGGGTGGCCTTCCTGGTCCGCTACGCCGGGCCCGGTGCCCACCTCCCGCTCGCGGACGTGGCCCGGGCCCTCCTCATGGGCGCCCGCTTCGACCTCAAGGTGGGCGCGGTCCTGGCCCTCCCGGCGGCGGTGATCCTGGCGGCCTGGCCGGGCAGGTGGGGGGGCCGGGCCGTGGCCGCCTGGTTGGGCCTGGCCGGGTTCTGCGCGGCCCTGGCGGCCATGGTGAACGACGGCTTCTTCGGCTTCTACCACACGCCCATCGACCCCATCGTCTTCGGCCTGTTCGAGGACGACACCGGCGCCGTGTTCCAGTCGCTCTGGGCCGAGCACCGCATCCTGCTCGGACCGCTCTCCGCCCTGGCCCTCGGCGTGGCCCAGGCCTACCTCGCCCTCCGGCCTCGGCCGCGGGCGCGGAGCCTCGCGGTCCAGGCCGCCTGGGCGGTGCTCCTCCCCTGCCTCTGCCTCCTGGCCATCCGGGGGCGGCTGGGCGGCTTCCCCCTCTCGGCGCTCGACTTCTCGGTCTCCACCGAGACCCTCCTCAACGCCGCCGTCCCCGACGGCCCCATGGCCCTGCTCACCGCCTTCTCCGAGCGGCGCCTGGCGCAGCCGATGAACGGGGATCCCCGCGCCGCCCTCCGCCGCGCCGGCTTCTCCGGGCCGGCCCAGGCGGCGGCGCTGCTCGGCCTGGCCCCCGCCGGCGCCTCCGACGACGAGGTGGCCGCCGCCCTCTTCACCAGGAGCCGCGAGAACCCGGTGGCCGCCGCCCACCCGCCGCACGTGGTGCTGGTGGTCATGGAGAGCTGGGGCGCCGACGCCCTCCGCTACCACTCCGAGCGGCTGGACCTGCTGGGCCGGCTGGCTCCTCACCTCGCCCGGGGCATCGTCTTCCGCCGCTTCACCTCCTCCCAGAACGGCACCGACCCGTCGCTGGAGAGCCTCCTCGTGAACTCGCCGGTGACCCCGCTCCTCTCCGGCGCCGCCGGGCGCGTCCCCTTCGAGCAGGCCGCCGCCCGCCCCTTCCAGGCGGCGGGATACCACACCGCCTTCGCCCTGGGCTGGAGCGGAAGCTGGCGCGGGTTCTCGCGAGCCTTCCCCAGCCAGGGCTTCGACGAGGTGGACGACGTGGCCGACGTGCTCTCGGTGGTCCCCGACGCGCCGGTGGGGACCTGGGGCGTGCCCGACGCCGCCCTGTTCCGCTGGGCGGCCGATCGCATCGCCAGGGCCGACGCCAAGGGGGAGCCGCTCCTCCTGGTCATGATGACCTCCACCAACCACTCGCCCTACGGCGTGCCCAAGGGCTACGCGGTGCGCCCCCAGGACCTCTCGGCGCTCCAGGGGCGCGAGCTGGGCGATGCCCGGGTGATCCGCCCCCAGCTCGAGACCTACCAGTACGCCTGCGACGCCCTGGGCGGCTTCCTCGACGATCTGGCGGCCCGCGGGCTCTCCTCCCGCACCGTGGTGGCCGCCACCGGCGACCACAACACCCGGGAGCTCTTCCAGTACACCCGCACCAGGGACCTCCCCTGGCGCGACCGGGTACCCTTCTTCCTCGAGGTGCCCCCGGCCTACCTCGCCGGCCGCACCCCCGACCTCGACCGCTGGGCCAGCCACCGCGACATCTTCCCCACCCTGGCCGGGCTGGCGCTCTCCGGCGCCCGCGTCTACCGCTCGGGCGAGGACCTCCTCTCCCCGCCCAGCCGCGCCCCCCGGGCGCTGGCCCGCTACCAGACGGTGCTCACCGACCTCGGGATCATCCCCTCGCTGGGCGCGCCCGGCGAGTTGTGCGCCGGGCCGGACGGCGCGCTCCTCGAGGACGCGGCCCAGGCGAGCTGCAAGGAGGAGCTCGAGCCCTTCCGCCGCGAGGAGGCCGCCTACCTGGGCCTGCTCGACTGGAACATCCGGCGCCAGGCCGTCAGGCGAGCTCGCCCAGGTACTTCCGCTCCAGGTACTCCCGGAGGTCCCGGTCGGTGAGCCCCTGGCCGGTGACGGCGCGGACGATCTCCTCCGCCTGGCGCCGCCGCCCCACGGCGTGGACGTTCCGGCCCAGCCATTCCTTGAGCCCGGAGAGCTCGCCGCGCTCGATGGCTCCCTCGAGGCCCGGCAGGGCGCGCCGAGCGGCGGCGAAGAGGCTGGCGGCGTACAGGTTCCCCACCGTGTAGCTGGGGAAGTAGCCGAACGCGCCCCAGGCCCAGTGGATGTCCTGGAGCACCCCCTCCACCTCGCCCGGCGGCCGGATCCCCAGGAGCCTCTCCGACCGCTCGTCCCAGGCGGCGGGGAGGTCCCTCACCTCCAGCTTCCCCCGCAGGAGCAGGAGCTCCAGCTCGAAGCGGAGCACGATGTGGAGGTTGTAGGTGACCTCGTCCGCCTCCACCCGCACCAGCGAGCGCTCCACCCGGTTCACGGCGCGGAAGAAGCGCTCCGGCGAGACCCCGGAGAGCTGCGGGAGGTGGCGGGCCATGCGGGGCAGCGCCACCCGCCAGAAGGGCAGCGAGCGGCCCACCTGGTTCTCCCACAGGCGGGACTGCGACTCGTGAAGGCCGTTGGAGGCCGCGGCGCAGAGCACGGTCTGGCGCAGGGCCGCGGGGAGCTGCTGCTCGTAGAGGCCGTGGCCGGCCTCGTGCAGGGTGGAGAAGGCGGCCGAGAGCGGCAGGTGCTCGTGGATGCGGGTGGTGATGCGGACGTCGGAGGGATCGAGCCCCACGGTGAAGGGGTGGACCGAGCGGTCCTGGCGGCCGGCCTCCCGGTCGAAGCCCATGAGGTCGAGCAGCTCCAGGGTGAAGCGCCACTGCGCCTCGCCGTCGAAGGTCCCGTGCAGGAAGGAGTCGTCCGGGGGAGGCCGAGCGGTGATCCGGTCGAGCAGCGGCACCAGCCAGGCGCACAGGCCTCGCAGGAGCGGCTCCAGCGCCACCACCCGGAGCCCCGGCTCGGAGAGGTCGAGCAGCGCGTCGTAGGGCTCGGGCGCGGGACCGCCCCCCGGCCGCCCCAGGACGGGGAGGAGCGCCGCCGCCTGCTCCCGCCTGAGCTCGAGCAGGCGGGAGAGCGCCGGAGCGAACCGACCGAACCCTTCCCCCTGCCGCGCCACCCGCCAGGCCTCGAGCCCCTCGGACTGGGCCCGGGCGATGGCCCGGACGAGCGCCCCCGGCACCGCCGCCGCCTGGGCGTGGTCGCGGGAGAGCTCCCGCACCGCCGCCGCCCGGTCGGCATCCTCGGGAGGATGGGCCTCGAGCCGCTCCAGCGCGCCCCTCACCTCGGCCGAGGCCAGCCGGTCGTGGATGGCCCCCTCGATGGCCGCCACCTGCTCGCCCCGCGCCGCCGAGGCCTTGGGGGGCATGTACGTCTCCTGGTCCCAGCCCAGCAGGCCAGACACGCCGGCCAGTGCTCGCAGCTCGGACATGGCGCGGGAGAGCGTCTCCCAGGCGGCGGCGTCGGCGCCCTCCGGGGCCTTGGGGTGTGCGGGCATGGCCGGACTTCTTACGCGATGGACCGCCTCCCCACAAGGCGGAGCGGGGGTCCTTTGCGGTCGCCCGCCTGCTAGACTCGCGGACCGTGCCGGCACCGCCCGCCCCCCCCGCCCCGCCGACGCGCCGTCCGGCGCCGCGCTTCGTGCAGGAGCTCGACACGCTCATCCGGGCCCGCTACCCGCTCGTCTACCTCGTCTCCCCGGAGGAGCAGCGGCTGGAGGCGGTCCTGGCCGAGCTGGCCCAGGGGCACGGCAAGGCGCTCCTGGGCTGGTCCATCACCCGCGGCTTCTCGCGCCTCGACGGCGGGAAGGGGGTGCCCGAGGGGAAGGAGCCCAAGGAGCCGGTGAAGGACCCGGTCGAGGCCCTGGCCCAGGTCGAGCGGCTGGCCGACCCGACGCTGGTGGTGCTGAAGGACTTCCACCCCTTCCTCTCCGACCCGGCCGTGGTCCGCGCCGTGCGCGAGCTGGCCCACGCGCTCAAGGCCACCTACACCACGGTGATCCTGCTCTCGCCCACCCTGGTCATCCCGCCCGAGATCGAGAAGGAGGTCTCGGTGCTGGACGTCCCGCTGCCCACCTACCGCGATCTGCTCGAGCTCCTCAAGGAGATCGTCGACGTGGTTCGCAGGACCAACCGCGCCAAGGTGGAGCTCACCCGCGACGACGCCGACCAGCTGGTGCAGGCGGCCCTGGGGCTCACCCTGGCCGAGGCGGAGAGCGCCTTCGCCAAGGCCATCGCCGACGACGGCCGGCTCTCGCGCGAGGACGTCTCCCTGGTCCTGGAGGAGAAGCGGCAGGTGATCCGCAAGAGCGGGCTCCTCGAGTACTTCGCCGCCGACCAGAGCCTCTCCCACGTGGGCGGCCTCAGGAACCTGAAGACCTGGCTCACCCGCCGCGGGGCGGCTTTCTCCGAGGCCGCCCGTGCCTTCGGGCTCCCCGAGCCCAAGGGGCTCCTGCTCCTGGGCGTGCAGGGCTGCGGCAAGAGCCTCACCGCCAAGGCCGTGGCCGGCCAGTGGCGGCTGCCGCTCCTCCGGCTGGACATGGGGCGCATCTTCAGCGGCCTGGTCGGCTCCTCGGAGGAGAACCTGCGCCGGGCCATCCGGGTGGCCGAGAGCGTGGCGCCGGTGGTCCTGTGGGTGGACGAGATCGAGAAGGGGCTCTCCGGCTCGCAGTCCTCGGGGGTCTCCGACGGCGGGGTCTCGGCCCGGGTGTTCGGGTCCTTGCTCACCTGGCTGCAGGAGAAGACCGCGGCGGTGTTCGTGGTGGCCACCGCCAACCGCATCGACGCCCTGCCGCCGGAGCTCCTGCGCAAGGGGCGCTTCGACGAGATCTTCTTCATCGACCTCCCCTCGGCGGCCGAGCGGCGCGAGATCCTGGAGATCCACGTCAGGAAGCGCAACCGCGATCCGGCCGCCTTCGACCTGACCGCGCTGGCCGCCCAGGCCGACGGGTTCAGCGGCGCCGAGCTCGAGGCGGCGCTGGTCTCGGCGCTCTACGACGCCTTCGCCGAGGGGGGCGAGCTGGCCCAGCGCCACCTGGCGCGGGCGGTGTCCGAGTCCCTGCCGCTCTCCGTCACCATGCGCGAGGAGATCGCCGCGCTGCGCAGCTGGGCCGCCACCCGCACCCGGCCCGCCTCGGGCGCCGGAGGGTGAGCGTGAGCCCCTCCGACCGCCTGAGCCGCTTCCTCCACCTCGAGCGGGCCCGCCCCGAAAGGCCCGACGCCTCTGCGGCGCGGCCGGCCGAGGGCACCGAGGAGCGGATCGCGGCGGTGGAGCGGCCCGGGCCCGGGCCGGCCGGGCCGGCGCGCCACCAGACCGGGGCCAGCCTGGAGCGCTTCGGCCCCGAGCCCGATCCCGGCATCGAGCTGGTGGAGACCGACGGGCGCCGCCCCTTCATCCGCTGCCGCCGCTGCTGCACGGACAACAACGTCTTCGCCACCTCCTGCCAGGGCTGCGGCCTCTCCCTGGACACGCCCGAGCAGCGCGAGTTCGACGAGCGCTTCTTCGCCGCCCGGGAGGCCGAGGGCGAGCGCGAGAGGCGGGCCGAGGCCGAGCGCCAGGAGCTGAAGGCCCGCGCCCTCGCCGAGGAGGCCCATGCCCGCCGGGCCATGGGCGAGGCCATCGCCCGCGAGGTGGGGGAGAGCGAGCGGCGCAGGCTGGACGGCTGGTGGGGGCCGGACCGGGCCACCGTCCCGCGCACGTGCCTGGGGCTGCGGCTGGCGCGCATGCTCCCCGACCCGCGCTGGCACTGGCCGACCTTCCTCTGCGCCGCGCTCCTCGGCGGCGGCCTTGCCATCTACGGGTACCGCCAGCACAGCATGGCCTTCGTGGTCGGCCTGCTCGTCCTGGTCCTCACCCTCCTGCCGCTCCCGGACTGAAGTCCCGGACCGGCCTGCGGCGCGGTGTCGCCCGCCGGGAGGGTGCGCCCCCCGCCCTCGCCGCGATTCCGCTAGACTCTGCCCGCCCCGCTCCCGGGGACCCTAGAGCCAGGAGAAGGAAAGTGCCCAGCGCACCCCGTGACCTCGTGGAGAAGGCCGTCAACACCATCCGCATGCTGGCCGCCGACGGCGTGCAGCAGGCGAACAGCGGTCACCCCGGCATGCCCATGGGCGCCGCCGACATGGCCTTCGTGCTGTGGACCCGCCACCTCCGCTTCGACCCCCAGGAGCCGCGCTGGCTGGGGCGCGACCGGTTCATCCTCTCCGGCGGCCATGGCTCGATGCTGCTCTACTCGCTGCTCCACCTGGCCGGCTTCGACTGCACCCTGGACGACCTGAAGAGGTTCCGCCAGATCCACTCCCGCACCCCGGGCCACCCCGAGTTCGGCCTCCTGCCCGGCGTCGAGTGCACCACCGGCCCGCTGGGCCAGGGCGTGGCCAACGCCGTCGGCTTCGCGCTCGGCCAGGCCATGCTCGCCGCCCGGCTGGGCCCGGGCAGCCCGATCGAGGACCACTTCGTCTACACGTTCTGCGGCGACGGCGACATGATGGAGGGAGTCTGCGCCGAGGCGGCCAGCTTCGCCGGCCACCAGAAGCTGGGCCGGCTCATCTGCCTCTACGACGACAACGGCATCACCATCGACGGCAAGACCTCCATCACCTTCACCGAGGACGTGACCCGGCGCTTCGAGGCCTACGGCTGGCAGGTGCAGGCCGTGGACGGCCGCGACCACGAGGGCATCGACCAGGCGATCGCCGCCGCCAAGGCCGACCTCTCCCGGCCCAGCCTCATCCGCGTGAAGACGGTGATCGGCTTCGGCGCGCCCAAGAAGGCCGGCACCCCCGGCGTGCACGGGGCGGCGCTGGGCGAGGAGGAGCTCGCCGCCACCAGGAAGGCGCTGGGCTGGCCGGAGTCCCCGCGCTTCCTCGTGCCCGACGACGTGCGGGCCTTCTGGGGCGAGGTCCTGAAGGAGAAGGCCGCCCTGAAGCAGGCCTGGAGCGAGCGGACCCTCGCTTGGCGGCGCGCCAATCCGGAGAAGGCGAGGCTCCTCGACGCCCACGTCGAGCGCGCCGTGCCGGCCGACCTCCTCCAGAGGCTCCTCGCCGAGCTCCCCGCCAACGACTCCACCCGCAAGGTGGGCCACGCCCTGGTGCAGAAGATCGCCCCGCTGGTGCCCAGCCTGGAGGCTGGATCGGCGGACCTGTTCGAGTCCAACAACAACGACGTGAAGGGCGGCGGCGCGGTCGCCCCCGGCGCCTACGGCGGGCGGAACATCTTCTTCGGCGTCCGCGAGCACGCCATGGGCGCCATCGCCAACGGGCTGGCCTACGACGGCCTGTTCATCCCGGCGGTGGCCACCTTCTTTCAGTTCCTCGACTACATGCGCCCGCCGGTCCGCCTGGCCGCGCTCTCCAAGCTGCAGACCCTCTTCGTCTACTCCCACGACTCGGTGTTCCTGGGCGAGGACGGCCCCACCCACCAGCCGGTCGAGCACCTCACCGCGCTGCGCGCCATCCCCGGCATCGAGGTGTGGCGCCCGGCCGACCCGGCCGAGACCGCGGTCGCCTGGTCGGCCGCGCTCGCCCGCAAGAACGGGCCCAGCGCGCTCATCCTCACCCGCCAGAAGCTCGCCCCGGTGAGGCGCGACGGCGCCCTGGACCCGCAGGCGCTCCTGCGCGGCGGCTACGCGGTGGCCGCGCCCGCCGGGGCGACCTTCGCCGTGCTGGCCACCGGCTCCGAGGTCCCGCTGGCCCAGGCGGCCCTCGAGGCGCTGGCGCAGAAGGGGAAGGTGGGGCGGCTCGTCTCCGTGCCCTGCCTGGAGCGGTTCCTGGCCCAGCCGGCGGCCTGGCGCGACCAGGTTCTGCCGCCCGGCCTGAAGGTGGCGGCGGTGGAGGCGGCGCGAGGGATCGAGTGGTGGCGGCTCATCGGCCGCGACGGCCTGCTCCTCGGGATCGACCGGTTCGGCGAGAGCGCGCCGGAGAAGGCGCTGGCGGAGCTGTTTGGCTTCACGCCCGCCAAGGTGGCCGAGCGCCTGGAGCGCTGGCTGGACGGCCAGCGCTAGAGGGCCCCTCGGGCGGGGCAGGCCGGCCTCCCGCCGGCCTGCGCGCCCAGGGGAAAGCCCTCGGCCCTAGCGGACCGCGGCCGGCGCCGCCGCCGGCTGCGGCTGGGCGATCGCGGCCGGGCGCTCGATGCGCTCGCCCTGGGCGAGCATGCGCAGCGACATGGCCAGGAGGCTGGCGAGGAGCTCTCCCGAGCCCGGCACATCGAGCTTGCGGTAGATCCGCTTGCGGCGCGCGCGGATCGTCTCGGGAGAGACCCCGGCCGCGGCTGCCGAGTCCTTGCAGGCGAAGCCCTGGGCGATGCGCAGGACCTCGGCGCGCTCGGCGGGGGTGAGGTTCGTACCCTCCATGAACTTTGCGGCAAACGGCGTCAGGACCTCGATGTCGATCTGGGCCATCGTTTCCCTTCCCCGGATTGGCCCCAGTGGGGCCGGTTCGCGTGCCTGTTCAACACCCCCAACGAGCCGAAGCTTCCTCGGGACGCCCCTGCTCGGTGGCTCCGCACCAGCTACCGGACGATAATACCGCCCCGTATGGTTTCCACCCCCCTTGAGCCACATTCGTGCAACTAGCTGTAATAGGACAGTTATACACGATGTACCCCAGAAGGGTAAGGCTCCACCCACCATGCTGGGTCTGAATAGCACTACCCTATCGGGCTATGGATGGAGGACCAATCCATGGCGAGACGCTCCGCGCCCCTGCAGGGACGCTAGCCGATCACGACCCGGTCGCGTCGCGCGGGCTCCGCGGCCTCCGCCCGGTCGCCGCCGGCCGCCCGCGCCCGGCTCAGGGCCGCGGCGGCGTCCTTGACGAGCGCGCCGAAGGAGACCGTGCCGCCGCCGGCGTACCCGGCGACCCCGGCGCTCACCGTGACGCGCGAGGCGGCGTCGCGCTCCTTGACCCTGGCCACCAGCCGCGTCGCGACCCGGAGCGCTCCCTCGACGCGGGTGTGCGGCATGAGCACCACCAGGCGGTCCTCGTCGAAGGGCACCGCCAGGTCGATCTCGCGCACCGACGAGGTGAGCACGGTCAGGAGCTCCGCCAGGAGCGCCGCCGCCCCGCTGGGCGCGAGCCCCGAGGCGACCTCGCCCCATCGATCCACCGCGAACAGCCCCAGCGAGACCGGGTAGCCGTAGCGCCGCGAGCGCTTCACCTCCAGGAGCAGCATGCGCTTCAGGAGGGCCAGATCCTGCGCGCTCTCCCTCCGCCGCTCGGCCGCCACCTCCAACTCGGCCGCGTGCCGGGCGGCGCGCCCGAGCCGCTCCGCCATCCGCACCGCCCCCACCACCGCCGGCGCGGCCAGCGGCCCCACCAGCGTGCCCTCGGCGTCCATCTCGTCCGGGCCCGACGCCGCCTCCTCCTCGTCGAGGGCCAGCTGGATCACCGGCAGGTGCGGATCGAGGCCGCGCAGCGCGCGCACCAGCTCGGCGCCCAGCCTTCCCCGGTGCACGATGGCCGCCCCGTACCCCGCCGCCGTCACGCTCCGCAGGGTCTCCGCGAGCGGCAGCGCGTCCACGGTGTAGCCGGCCCCCTCCAGCGCGCGGCGCAGTGCCGCGTTCACGGGGACCGAGTCCTCCGCCACCAGGATGCGCGCCGCCATGGTCCGCGTAATGTAGCATTCCCGGATGACTTCCCCCCACGCCCGGATCGCCCTGGCCCAGGTGAACCCGACCGTGGGGGACCTCGGGGGTAACTCCGCCAAGGTGCGGCTCGCCACCGAGCGGGCCCGCGCCGCCGGCGCCGGGCTGGTGCTCTTCCCGGAGCTGTGCCTGTGCGGCTACCCGCCCCGCGACTTCCTCGACCTGCCCGAGTTCGTGGCCCGGTGCGGGGAGGCGCTCTCCGAGCTGGCCCGGCCGGCCGCGTGGTCCGAGGGCGTGGCGGTGGTGCTCGGCTTCCCCGAGGCTCCTGCCGGGGCGCCACCCCCGGGGCTGTACAACGCCGCGGCCCTCCTGGCCGGGGGCGCGCTCCGGGCGGTGGGGCGCAAGTCCCTCCTCCCCACCTACGACGTCTTCGACGAGACCCGCTACTTCCTCCCCTCGCCCGCCTCCACCGCCGTGCCCGCGGGCCGCGGCGTCCCCCTGGACCTCGGGCTCTCGGTCTGCGAGGACGTCTGGAACGACAAGCGCTTCTGGGATCGGCCCCGCTACGAGCGCGATCCCATCGCCGACCTGGCCGCCTCCGGTTCTTCCCTGATAGTGAACATCTCGGCCTCGCCCTACGCCATCGGGAAGCCCGAGCTCAGGGAGCGGATGCTCTCCGCCAGCGCCCGGGCCCACGGCGTGCCCATCGCCTACGTGAACCAGGTGGGGGGAAACGACGCCCTGCTCTTCGACGGCGGCTCGATGCTGGTGGCGCGGGACGGCGCGGTGCTGGCCCGGGCCCCGCTCTTCGAGGAGTCGATCCTGGTGGGCGATCTCTCCACCGGGCAGGCCGAGGCCATCGGCCTCGATGGCGCCCCGCTGAGGCCCGGCACGGCCCCGGCCGACCCGGTGGCCGACGAGGTGCTCCGGGCGCTCGTCCTGGGCGTGCGCGACTACGTGCGCAAGTGCGGCTTCCGCGCGGCGGTCATCGGCCTCTCCGGGGGGATCGACTCGGCCCTCACCGCCTGCATCGCCGCGGCGGCGCTGGGCCCGGAGAACGTCCAGGGCGTGGCCATGCCCTCGCGCTACAGCTCCGGTCACTCCCGCGAGGACGCGGCGGCGCTGGCCAGGAACCTGGGCATCGCCTTTTGCGAGGTGTCCATCGAGCCCATGCACGCCGCCTTCCTGGCCGAGCTCCTGCGGGCCCGCGGCCAGGGCCTGGGCGATCTGGCCGAGCAGAACGTGCAGGCCCGCATCCGCGGCCAGATCCTCATGGCGCTCTCCAACGACACCGGCGGCCTGGTCCTCTCCACCGGGAACAAGAGCGAGCTGGCCGTGGGCTACTGCACCCTGTACGGCGACATGGCCGGCGGGCTGGCGGTGATCGGGGACCTGCCCAAGACCCTGGTCTACCGGGTGGCGCGCGCCGCCAACGCCCGGGCCGGTCAGGCGCTCATCCCCGAGCGCACCTTCCAGAAGCCCCCCTCGGCCGAGCTCAAGCCCGGCCAGGTGGACCAGGACTCCCTTCCCCCCTACGACGTCCTCGACTCCATCCTCCACGCCTACGTGGAGGAACGCCTCCCCAGGGAGGCCATCGTGGCGCGCGGCCACGATCCCGACACGGTGCGACGGGTGCTCCGGATGGTCGTGGCCAGCGAATACAAGCGGCGCCAGGCCGCACCCGTGCTCAAGGTGAGCGAGAAGGCCTTCGGGGAGGGGCGGCGCTTCCCCATCGCCCACGGCTACCGCTACTAGGGACACGAACGGACCGTCGAGCGTGGTAGGTTCCTCCGCGGGGAGGGGTTCTCCGTGGCCGGAACGCCGCTGCGCCCGACGCTCGTGGTCATTCCCACGCTCATGCTGGACGGCTCCTTCTCGGCGCCGCTGGCCTGGATGTTCGCCCCCTGCCCGGACCGGGTGCGAGGGGTCTACGGCTTCGAGCTCACCCGGGAGCTGGTGGAGGCCCACCACCGGTTCGTGGTGGAGCTCTCCTGGTTCATCGAGCTCCACGAGTTCGGCCTGATCGTGGACTTCATCCGCGCCCACAACCCGGCCGCGGAGATCCTCTTCGGCGGGATGTACGCCGGCATCGTCTACCCCGAGATCTTCCGCCGCTACCGGGTGGACTACTTCATCCGCGGCGACAACGAGCTCCCCCTGCGGCTCTTCGTGGAGGGCGAGGCCGCCGAGCGGATCCCCAACCTGACCGGCCGGCGCCTCGAGAACCCCCTGGGCTACATCTTCGGCGAGCGCGACTTCGACGGACTTGATTTCGACCTGAGCTGGTTCCCCGGCTACCACCGCCACCGGAACCGGCGCGAGAGGTTCCCCCTCCCCCACCTCGTCACCTTCAAGGGCGGCTGCAACTCGGTGCACGACGGCTGCGACTACTGCGCCGGCTCGAAGGCCGGGACCCTCTGCCGGCTGTTCGGGCGCGGGCCGCTCACCATGCCGGCCGGGAGCCTCCTCACCCTCCTGGCCCGCGTGGAGCGGCGCTTCCAGGAAGTGTCGCTCTACCTCACCCGCGCCGGGGAGTACCCCTTCGACGGCCAGCGCTTCGACCTCGACGCCACCATCGAGATCGACTCGCGCAGCAGCCCGGCCCAGGTGGCGGGCCTGTTCCGCGCCTTCCGGAAGGCCTACGTGCTCGTCTCCGCCTACGCCGAGGGGCTATCCGGCGAGACCGCCTGCCCCCAGATCTACGAGGCCATGATGGACCTCGAGGACCAGGACCACGTCCTCCGCTTCTACGTCATGAAGAAGGACGCCCGGGCCCTGGGCATCCCCGCCGACCACGTCATGTACTCCGACCTCGCCTTCCCGCGCGCGGCCGAGTGGAGCTTCTACACCGACGTCGACCGGGCCCTGGCCTTCAGCCAGCGCTTCTACCGCACCTGCCCGCGCCACTTCGTCGACGGCACGCCGGTGCTGGAGCCCGCCAACCCCTCCTACATGTGGCAGTGCATCGCCTTCTCCCAGGGCTATCCGGAGCGCGAGGCGCGCTGACCTCGCCCCGGGCGACGCGGGGCGCGACCGATCGGGGACCGGCGGCGGCGGGGCCCGGGCGTTAGGCACCGGCCATGCCCGAACCCGGAGTCCGCTCCCCGTGAACGCCCTCACCCCCGTCCTCTTCCTGCACGTCGGCGCGGCCGCGACCTGGCTGGGCGCCGCGCTCTGGACCCCCGGCGACGTCCGCCGGACCCTGGCCCTGGGCCCGCCCCACCTCGAGGCCCTGCCCGCTCGAGCCGGGACGGCCCTCTCCCTGGACCTCTGGTCCGGCCTGGCGACCCTGCTCACCGGGCTTTTGGCCATCTCCCTCCGCGGCGGGGTGCCGCGCCCGGGCATCGTCGTGGGCCTGGTGGCGGTGCTCATCCGCCTCGGGCTCCTCGCCCTGGGCACCCTCCCCGCCTGGCGGCAGGTGGTCCGCGCCATCCGCCAGGGCGACCCGGGCGCGGCCCAAGCCCCGGCCCGCCGGCTGGCGGCCCTGGCCGGCCCCGCTCACCTGCTCTGGGCGGTGGCCCTGGCCGGGATGCTCTTCACCGGCTGAGGGCCTGCTCCACCACCTCCGGCGCCCAGCCGGTGTCGTCGCACCAGCGCCCGCCGATGGGGCGGGCCACCGGGAAGTTCTGGTCGATGACCGTGCCGGAGAGCACCATCTCGTTCCGCTTGCGGATCTCGTCGCCGAGCGCCTCGAGCTCCCGGGCCCGGTCGGCGGGGTCGGGGAGGTTGTCCAGCCGGTGCAGCTCGAAGGTGAAGGCCAGGGCCTCCTCGATGTTCCTGTTGAACAGGGCGGCGCGCGGGGCCGGCACCTTCCCCCGCCGGGCCTTGGCCGCCATGACCGCGGCCACCGCCCGGAAGCCGGTCCGGACCACGTCCTCGCGGGAGAGCCAGCGCGTCTCGTAGTTCATCCGGTCGATGAGCGAGGGGCGCTGGGCCGCCCGGCGGTGGCCCTCCAGCGTGCGGTGGAAGACCTTGTAGCCGTGGGGCTCGGGGTCCTCGAAGAAGTTGGAGGCCGGGTCGAGCACCGGGACCATGGGGCAGATCATGGGGTTCACGAAGTCCCCGAAGCGCTCGATGAGCCGCTCGATGTACTCCACCGACCCGGCCACCGAGGCCTCGTCCTGCCGCGGCATGCCCACGAAGTACCAGATGTCTACGCGCTCGATCCCGATGCCCCGGGCGAGTTCCAGCCAGGCCTCCAGCTCCTCGTTGGTGTAGACGCCCCGCCCGGCAGCCCTGGCCACCTCGAGATCGTGGCTCTCCGGCGAGAGGGTGATGGCCGTCCGCCGGTTGGCGTCGACCATGCGCCTCAGGTCCGCCTCGCCGGTGAGCCGGAACTGCTCGTAGTTGACCGACTTGACGTTGGCCTCGGCCACCTGACCGAGGATGGCCGGCCGCCGCTCGTCGGGCTCGTTGTACCAGCCCATCACGTACATGTGATAGCGGTCGGCGCCCCGGAGCGGCCGCATCGATCCGAGCTCGAAGGCCACCTCCTCGAGCGCCTTGCGCTGGACCTTGAACTCCTCGCCGTAGATGCGCCGGAAGGCGTCCCGGCTCCCGCCGCACCACCCACAGCCGAAGCTGCAGCCGGCGCTGTGGTTGGTGACCAGCTCCCGGACCGAGAGCACCGAGCCGCCGCCCTGGCCGCTCATGCGCGACCAGTCGATCCCGCAGGCCACCGCGCCGCTCGGCGGCGGCAGCGGGTTGACCCGCACCTCGCCGCCCCGGTCCTTCCAGGTGAGCCCCGGCACCCGCCCCAGGTCACCCCCCGTCTCCAGGGCCCGGAGGAGCTCCTCCATGGGGCGGAGCGTGTCGTAGCCGCGCAGCACCATGTCCACGAAGGGATAGCGGATGAGCTCGGCCGCGTAGTAGCTGGAGGTGATCCCCCCCAGGACCAGGGGCAGGTCGGGCCGGAGCGCCCGGAGCTCCTCCACCACCCGCAGGCTCCCCTGGGCGTGGACCATCCAGAAGAGGTCGACGCCGACCAGCTTGGCGTCGAGCGCCTCGGCCACCTGCCCGAGCGAGAGCCTCCGGTGGCGCAGGAAGAGGGTGGAGAGGTTGACGATCTCCACCTTCCGCCCGCGCCCGGCCAGGTGGCGCTCCAGCGCCCGGAATCCCAGCGGGTAGTACTCGTAGAGCGGGGTGATGGGGATGTCGCCGGTCGTTCCCAGGAAGGGAAAGTAGATGTCGCGGCGATCCCGGAAGTCGAAGGTCGCCGGCGGGTGAAGGAGGATGAGATCGGCCTGGAGGCGCGGGAGACGGACCCCGGTTGCGTTTTCCATGCGCCCCGTCTTCATACCCGATCCCAGCGTGTACCCACAGCAGGGCGCGCACGGGGCCTTGTCCCGCCCTCCAACGACCGGTGCGCGGACCTGGGAGGTAAGCCCCGCCCACCCGCTGCGACCCGGGTCCTGGCCTGCTGCCGGAGGTCACCCTCGACGCAGCCCTCCCGGGACCCCCGGATCGAGGCCGCGACAAAAGGTAGATGCCCCAGGGCGGATTCTGTGACCGCTCCCCGTGTACCTTCTCCCCGGCATTGACATCCTACCCGCCTACAAGTGAATACGGGGGAGATGGAGCTCACCCCAGCGCAGCGGGAGCGGTCTGCCGCCATCCTCGAGTTCGCCCGGGAGCGCCTCTCCCCCGGCGCGGCGGAGCGGGACGCCACCGCCTCCTTCGACCGGAACTTGTTCAACGAGGCGGCCGCCTTCGGGCTCACCGGGCTGCCCATCCCCGAGGAGTGGGGCGGCAGCGGCCTCGACGCGCTCGACACCATCCTGGCGGTGGAGGCCCTGGGCCAGGGCTGCGAGGACGGCGGGCTGGCCTTCTCCCTCTGCGCCCACATGTTCGCCTCGGCCGTGCCCATCTGGCGGTCGCGCTCCCGGGAGCACCAGGAGCGGTGGCTGCGACAGCTCACCAGCGGCGCGGTCCTGTGCGCCAACGCCACCACCGAGGCCGAGGCGGGCTCGGACATCTACGCCATGAAGGCCACGGCGCGCCGGGTGGGCGAGGGCTACGTCCTCTCCGGCACCAAGATCTTCTGCACCAACGCGCCGGTGGCCGACCTGCTCCTCGTCTACGCCAGCACCGCGCCCGGCCGGAAGATGTTCGGCATCTCCGCCTTCCTCCTGCCCAGGGGCACCCCCGGGCTCCGGGTGGTGCCCGAGCACCACAAGAGCGGGCTGCGCTCCTCGCCCTGGGGGACCGTGTACCTGGAGGACTGCGAGGTGCCGGCCTCCTCCCGCCTCGGGCCGGAGGGCGCGGGCGCGGCGCTCTTCGCCGAGTCGATGGTGTGGGAGCGGGCCTGCCTGTTCGCCTACTACGTGGGGGCCATGCAGCGCTCGCTGGACCGCTGCCTGGAGCACGTCAAGGGCCGGGTCCAGTTCGGCCACAAGCTGGGCGAGTTCCAGTCTGTCTCCAACCGCCTGGTGGACATGAAGCTCCGGCTGGAGGTGGGCCGCCTCCTCCTCTACCGCTCGGGCGAGCTGCACCGCGCCGGCAAGCGCTGCGACGACGCCATCGCCATGTGCAAGCTGTGGATCTCCGAGGCGGCGGTCCAGTCCGGCCTGGACGCGGTCCAGGTCTTCGGCGGCACCGGCGCCATCACCGACACCGGCATCGACGCGTTGCTGCGCGACGCCGTCCCGTCGCGGATCTTCTCCGGCACCTCCGAGATGCAGCGGGCCATCATCGCCCGGAGCATGGGGATCCCGTGAACCGGCTCGACCAGCTCGTCGGCCCCTGGGCCGAGCGCGATCCGCGGCGTGCGGCGGTGGTGGGCGGCGACGAGACCCTGACCTTCCAGGAGCTCGACCAGCTCGCCAACCGCTTCGCCCGCGCCTTCCTCCGCGGCGGGCTCCAGCCCGGCGACCGGGTGGGAATCCACCTGCCGCGCTCGGGCCGCGGCCTGGCCGCCATCCTCGGGGCGCTGCGCGCCGGGGGAGCCTACGTCCCGCTCGACCCGAGCTCGCCGCCGGCGCGGGTGGGGCTCATCGCCAAGGACTGCGCCCTCCGCCAGGTGGTCATCTCGCCGGCCCTTCTCGCCCAGTGGGCCGCGGCCGGGGTGACCGGCCCCGAGCACTACTACCTCTCGCAGCCGGCGTCCGCCCCGGCCCTCCCCGCGCCCTCGCTGGTCCACGCCTTCGAGGAGGTCCTGGGGGGCGACCCCTCCCCGCCGCCGGCGCCGGCCGGAGGCCCCGACGAGCTCGCCTACATCCTCTACACCTCGGGCTCGACGGGCACGCCCAAGGGCGTGATGCACTCCCACCGCAGCGCCCTCGCCTTCACCGAGTGGGCCGCCGACTGCATCCAGCTCTCCCCGGCCGATCGCGTGGCCAGCGTGGCCCCCTTCCACTTCGACCTCTCCACCTTCGACCTGTGGTCCTCGCTCTCCCGCGGCGCCACGGTGGTGATCGTCGACGAGGGCATGGTGGTCTCGGGCCGGGCCATGGTCGACCGGATCCGCTCCCAGGGGATCACCGTCTGGTACTCGGTCCCCTCGGCCATCGTGCTCATGATGGAGAACGGCGGGCTGGAGGAGCTCGGCCTGCCCACCCTGCGGGTCGTTTACTTCGCCGGCGAGGTCTTCCCGGTGAAGCACCTGCGACGGGCCATGGCCGCCATCCCCCAGGCTCGCTTCCACAACCTCTTCGGCCCCACCGAGACCAACGTCTGCACCGCCTACGCCCTGCCCGGCCCGCCCCCGG
Organism: Anaeromyxobacter sp.; assembly: GCA_035541675.1. Lineage (GTDB taxonomy): Bacteria > Myxococcota > Myxococcia > Myxococcales > Anaeromyxobacteraceae > Anaeromyxobacter. Next base: position 75,335 of record DATKMW010000120.1, read on the forward strand.
CCGAGGCCACCGCCATCCCCATCGGCACCGCCAGCTGCGGCGACGTGGCCCTGCTCCTCGACGAGGCGGGGAAGCCGGTCCGGGACGGCGAGGTGGGCGAGCTCTTCATCGAGGGGCCCACCGTCATGCTCGGCTACTGGGACGGGGGGCGGCGCACCCCGGCGCGCCACCCCTACCCCACCGGCGACCTGGTCTCGCGGCGTGCCGACGGGCAGCTCATGTACCACGGGCGCCGGGACCACATGCTCAAGATCCACGGCTTCCGGGTGGAGCCGGGCGAGGTCGAGGCCGCCGTCCTCTCGCACCCGGGCGTCCGGGAGGCCATCGTCTTCGCCCATGAGCAGCAGCTCTGGTCGGTGGTGGTCCCCGCCGGCCCCGAGCTGTCGGTGATGGACCTGAAACGACACTGCGCGGCCCGGCTGCCGCGCTACATGATCCCGGGCACCATCCGGCTGGTCGAGGACTTCCCGCGCACCTCGAGCGGCAAGATCGACCGGATCCGGACTCGGGCGGCGGTGACCACGGCATCGGGAACATCGGGGGTACAGTGAGCGCCAAGGACGACATCCGGCAGTACATCGTGGAGAACTGGCTTTCCGGGGACGGGCGCGGCTTCGCCGACGACACCGACCTGCAGGAAAACGGCATCCTCGACTCCTTCACCACCCTGGCGCTGGTGGCCTTCCTGGAGGAGCGCTACCGGATCCAGCTCGATCCCACCGACGTCAACGCCGAGAACTTCCGCACCGTGAACGACCTGGAGCGCATGGTCGAGGCCAAGACCATCCCAGGCAACCGCTGATCGAGAGGGGGCGCCCCTGGGGCGCCCCGGGGAGCGATACCATGGAGCAGACGCTCAGGAACATCGTGGCCAAGATCGCGGAGATCCCGCCCGACTTCGACGCCCAGGCGAGCTTCCGCGACAAGCTGGGGGTGGACTCGGTCCGGGCCCTGGAGATCGTCTTCGAGATCGAGAAGACGCTGGGCCTGGTGGTGCCCGAGGATGGGTACGCCAAGGTGAAGAGCTTCGACAACCTCCTCACCTTGATCCAGTCGATCAAGAAGTGAGGCGCCGGCGCGGGATCGGCCGGGCAGCGGAGAGCGCATGCGACGCCGGGTGGCGGTGACGGGGCGGGGCGTTGCGACCGCCGCCGGGACGGAGCTCGATCCCTTCTGGGCCAGCCTGATGGCCGGGAAGAGCCACCTCGGCCCGCTGCGCTCCTTCGCCTGCAAGGGCATGGAGGAGTACCTGACCGGGAGCGAGGTCGAGCTCCCGGCCGAGGACGCCCTCCCCGCCGACATCGATCCGAACCGGGCCCGGTCCCGCTGCGCCGAGCTGGCCCTGGCCGCCGCGCGCCGCGCGGTCCGGGACGCCGCCCTCCCCGCCGACCCGGCGGTGCGGGCGCGGACCGCGGCACTGGTCGGCAGCACCATGGCCGAGGAGCGCCAGGTCACCGACCTCACCGATCGCCTGGTGGCCCAGGCCCCCGACGCCGTCGACCCGAGCTTCCTCTCCCGGGCCGACAACCACCGGCTGGCGGCGCTCCTCGCCCGCGAGCACGGGCTGGGCGGCCCCTCCTTGGTCTCCACCACCGCCTGCAGCTCGGGCAACGCCGCGCTGGCCATGGCCTTCGACCTGGTGGCCGAGGCGCAGGCCGACCTGGCGGTGGTGGCCGGCGCCGACACCTTCACCCGGGCGGTCTACACGGGGTTCCTGAGGCTCGGTGCCCTCTCCAAGAGCTTCTGCCGCCCCTTCGACAAGCGGCGCGACGGCGTCACCTTCGGCGAGGGGGCCGGGGCGCTGGTGCTCGAGGCCCTGGACCACGCCCGCGCCCGCGGCGCCCCGGTCCACGCCGAGGTGGCCGGGTACGGCGTCTCCAACGACGCCTACCACATCACCGCCCCCGAGCCGAGCGGTGACGGCTTCGCCCGGGCCATGCGCCAGGCCCTCGCCAGCTCCGGAGTGTCCCCGGGTGAGGTGGACTACGTGAGCGCCCACGGCACCGGCACGCCCTACAACGACCTCTGCGAGACCAAGGCCATGAAGGCCGTCTTCGGCGCCGCCGCCGTCGGCATCCCCATCAGCTCCCTCAAGTCCATGCTGGGCCACACCAACGGCGCCGCCAGCGCCATCGAGGCGGTGGCCTGCGTGCTGGCGCTGCAGCGCCAGGCGGTGCCCCCCACCGCCAACCTGACCGAGCCCGATCCGGAGTGCGACCTGGACTACGTGCCGGGCGTGGGCCGCCCGCGCAAGGTCGAGACCTGCCTCAACCTCTCCGCCGGCTTCGGCGGCTTCAACGTCTGCCTGGTCCTGCGGAGGGCGCCGTGACCGCCGCCCCGTCCGCCCCGGCGGTGGCCGTCACCGGCCTGGGGGTGATCTCGCCCCTGGGCGACCGCCTCGACCCGGTCCTCGAGGCCCTCCGCGCCGGCCGGGGCGCGCTCTCCCCCCTGCCCGGCCTGGGCGCCGCGGCCGCCGTGCCCGACTTCGACGCCTCCCGCTACGCCACCATCCGCGGGCTGCGCCTCTACGGCCGGCCCATCCGCATGGCCATCTCCGCGGTCCAGCTGGCGCTCACCGACGCCGGGCTCGCCCCCGGGGCCATCCCCGCCGAGGAGCTGGGCACCGTCACCGCTTGCTCGCTGGGGCACCTGGAGACGCTCCTGGAGTACGACCGGAGCGTCGCCACCCAGGGTCCCATGCGCGGCAACCCGGCCCTCATGCCGCTCGGCCTGCCCAGCTCGCCCGGGGCGGCGGTGGCACTCTCCTTCGGCGCCAAGGCCTTCTCCATGGCCCTGGCCGGCGCCGGTGCCGGGCTCGACGCGCTCGGCCTGGGGGCGCGGATGCTGTCCGCCGGCCGGGCCAGGGCCTGCCTGGTGGTCGCCTCCTTCGGCCTCTCGCCCGAGCTGTCCCTCGCCGCCCAGCGGGCGGGCTGGCTGGCGCCGGATGGGCGGCCGCTGCCCTTCGACCGCCGCCGGCAGGGGGCGGCCCTGGGCGAGGGGGCGGTGGCCCTGGTCCTGGAGCGGCTCCCGGACGCCCGCGCCCGCGGCAACGCCGGGCGGGCCCTGGTCGCGGGCATGGGCGGCTCCTTCGCCCCCCATCCCTCCGACCGCGCCGCCGCGCTGGCCCGCGCCTGCCAGGGCGCCCTCTCCCAGGCCGGCCCCGGCCCGGCGGTGGGCCTGGTCAGCGCCGGCGCCGCCGGCGTGGTCGAGCTCGACCGCGCCGAGGCCCTGGGCCTCCTCGCCGCCCTGGGCGCGGCCGCGCCAGGCACCCCGGTCACGGCCGTCAAGGCGTGCCTGGGCGAGCCCCTCGACGCCGGCGGGCTCCTCCAGTGCCTCCCGGCGCTCGACGCCCTGCGCTCCGGCCAGCTCCCCCCCATCGCCGGGCTGCTGGAGCCGGAGGTGCCGGGGCTGGGCTACCTCACCGCCCCGGCCCGGGGCGACGTCCCGCGGGCCCTGGTCACCACCACCACCCTGGACGGCGCCTGCGCGGCCGCCGTCCTCGCGAGGATCGATGAGCGCTGAGGAGCAGGGTCCCGGGCAGAAGGGGGCGCAGGTCGCGGTGGTGACCGGCGGCTCCCGCGGCATCGGCCGGGCGGTGGTCGAGCACCTGGCGCGGGCCGGGATGGCGGTCCGCTTCTCCTACGTCAAGAACGAGCAGGCGGCGCGCCTGGTGGTCGAGGCCCTCGCGGCCGAGGGGCGCGACGTCCAGGCGCGGCAGGTGGACGCGCGCGACGTGGCCGCCTCCCGGGCCCTGGTGGAGGGCGCGGTGGCCGAGCGGGGGCGCGTGGACGTGCTGGTGAACAACGCCGGCATCACCGCCGACAAGCTCCTGGCGCTCATGCGCGAGGCCGAGTGGACCGAGGTCCTTGCCACCAGCCTCAACGGCCTCTTCGGCACCGCCCAGCCCGCCGCCAAGCAGATGATGCGGCAGCGGGCGGGGCGGATCATCAACGTCACCTCGGTGTCCGGCCTGACCGGCATCCCCGGCCAGACCAACTACTCCGCCGCCAAGGCCGCCATCATCGGGTTCACGCGCTCGCTGGCCAAGGAGCTGGCGCCGCTGGGCGTCCCGGTGAACGCGGTGGCGCCCGGGTTCATCGACACCGACATGACCGCTGGATTCACGCAGGAGCAGCGCGCCGCGGCCGTGGGGCGGGTGCCCATGCGGCGCTTCGGGACCGCCGGGGAGGTGGCCGCCCTGGTGGGGTGGCTGGCGCTTTCCGCGCCGACCTTCCTCACCGGGCAGACCCTGGTCATCGACGGCGGCATGACGGCCTGAGGGCCGTCAGACCTGCATCACTTCCTTCTCCTTGGCGGCGACGACCTCGTCGATCTTCTTCACGCCGTCGTCGGTCTCCTTCTGGACCTTGTCGAGCGCCTTCTTGGCCTCGTCCTCGGAGATGTCGCCGTCCTTCTTGGCGACCTCGAGGAGCTCCTTGGCGTCGCGGCGCTCGTTGCGGACGGCGATCTTGTGCTCCTCGCCCTTGTGCTTCACCTGCTTGACGATCTCCCTGCGCCGCTCCTCGGTGAGCGCCGGGATGGGCACGCGCACCATGTCCTTGTCGCTCATGGGGTTCACGCCCAGGTTGGCGTCCCGGATGGCCTTCTCGATCACCGGGATCATGTTCTTCTCCCAGGGCTTGACCACGATGAGCCGGGCCTCGGGCACGGACAGGGTGGCCACCTGGTTGAGCGGCGTGGCCGTGCCGTAGTAGTCGACCCGCACCCCGTCCAGCAGGTGCAGCGAGGCCCGCCCGGTCCGGACCGCGGTCAGGTCGTGCCGCAGCTGATCCAGGGTCTTGAGGATCCGGTCGTGCAGGTCCTTCACGATGTCGTCGCCGACGCTCATGCCATTCCTCCGCTCGCCCCCTGCCCGCCCGGGGCACGGGGGGGCTACTCGTCCCGCCCGCTCCTCCCCACGGTGGTGCCGATCTCCTCCCCCAGCACCACCCGGCGCACGTTGCCGCGCTGGGTGAGGTCGAACACCACGATGGGCAGCTCGTTGTCCATGCACAGGCTGATGGCGGTGGAGTCCATCACCTTGAGGTTGCGCTTCAGCACGTCGATGTAGGTGAGCTCCTTGAACTTGGTGGCCGCCGGGTTCTTCTTGGGGTCGTCGGTGTAGACGCCGTCGACCTTGGTGGCCTTGAGGAGCACGTCGGCGTGGATCTCCATGGCCCGGAGCGAGGCCGCGGTGTCGGTGGTGAAGTATGGGTTGCCGGTGCCGGCGGCGAAGATCACCACCCGCCCCTTCTCCAGGTGCCGGATGGCCCGGCGGCGGATGTAGGGCTCGGCCACCTGGTGCATCTCGATGGCCGACTGCACGCGGGTGGGGACGCCGATCTTCTCCAAGGCGTCCTGCAGGGCCATGGAGTTGATGACCGTGGCCAGCATGCCCATGTAGTCGGCCGAGGAGCGGTCCATGCCCTCGGTGGCGCCGGAGACCCCGCGGAAGATGTTGCCTCCGCCGATGGTCATGGCCACCTCGACGCCCAGATCCACCACGTCCTTCACGTCCTGGGCGATGGTGGCCAGGGTCTTGGGCGAGATGCCGTACTTGCTCTCGCCCATGAGGGCCTCACCCGAGAGCTTGAGGAGGATCCGCTTGTAGCGAGCGCTGGGCTTGGCGGCTTTCTCGGTCATTTGTCGGCGGTTTGTATCGGGCGCCGCATGGACGGTCAAGGAAGCAGGTCAGGCCGCGGGCGCGGCCCCGCCGTCCCCGCGGCGGCGCCTGCGCCGGCCTCCCCTGCGGCGCCGCCGGCGCCTGCCCGGGTCGCCCGTCGCCGGCCCGGCGGGGCCCTCTCCTTCGGGCCTCGAGGGAGCCGCCGGCGCCTCCGGGTCTAGAGAGGCCACCACCTCCATCGGCCCACCCTCCTGCCCGCGCCCCGGTGCGCCGTGCGTGGCGCGTCCGTGCCCGGGGACCCGGGATCGCTCCGCCGGGTGGCCCTCGGCCGGCTTCCCGTCCCGCGCCTGCCGCCAGCGCTCGAGCAGCTCCGCGCCCTGCCCGGTGGCCTCAACGGCGATCTCCAGCAGCTGGAGCGCGTCGTCGTAGTAGGTCTGGCCCGCCATCTTCCGTCCGCGGCCCCGGCGGCCGCCGCCGGGGTCCTTGAGGTGGCGCTGGGCGTTGAGCGCCAGGCGCACGCGCTCCGCCACCCGGCGCGGCAGCCGCGAGGTGGATACCAGGGAGGCCACCAGCTCGTCCGCCTCGTGCCCGGTCCGGGCCTGCCCGGGCCCGGGCGGCTCCGCGGCCCCCCCGCGCGGCGGGACCGCGGCGAGGTGCGAGACCAGGGTGGCGAGCAGCACCGCCTCCGACACCTCCGCCCCCGACCGCACCAGCTTGTCCAGCGCGCCGAGGTGGGCGAAGAAGCTGCGCCGGGCCGGCTCGTCCCAGGCCTCGAGGGCCGCGCCCAGGGCGGGGAGGATCAAGGGCAGCGCTCCGCAGGCCCGCAGCAGCTGGAAGGCCCGGGCCGAGCCGCCGCAGCGGAGGATCTTGAGCGTCTCCTCCAGGACCCGGGCCGGCGCGCAGCGGGCCAGCTCGCCGGCGTGGCGGCGCATGGCCTCGAAGGTGTCGGGGGCGATGGAGAAGCCGAGCCGCGCGGCGAAGCGGACCGCGCGCAGCGAGCGGACCGGGTCCTCGCGGATGCGGATCTCCGGGTCGCCGATGGTGTGGATGCGGTGCGACTCCAGGTCGGCCCGGCCGCCCACGTAGTCGATCACCTCGCCGGTGGCCACGTCGTAGAAGAGGCCGTTCACCGTGAAGTCGCGGCGGACCGCGTCCTCCTCGGCGGTGCCGAAGACGTTGTCGCGGGTGATGAGCAGGTCGCCGTCGGCGCCCAGGTCGTCGGCCACGTCCACCGGGTTCTTGCGGAAGGTGGCGACCTCGATCACCTTGCCGCCCCGGAAGTAGACGTGGGCCAGGCGGAAGCGCCGACCGATGAGCCGGCAGTTGCGGAAGATGGCCCGCACCTCGCCCGGGTGGGCGTCGGTGGCCACGTCGAAGTCCTTGGGCTTGTGGCCGAGCAGGAGATCGCGCACGCAGCCGCCCACCAGGTAGGCCCGGTGGTGCATGTGCCGCAGGCGCGCGATCACCCTGAGCGCCTCGGGATCGAGCCGCTCCACCGCGATCTCCGGGGGGTGGGAGGGCGGCGGCAGGTCGGGGGGATCGAGGGCCAGGCCCGGCGGCGGTCCCTGGGACCGGCCCGGCTCGTCGGCGTCGTCTGGGTGGGGGTGCTGCGGGTGCGGCTCTCTCAGGGCTGCGGTCCGTGATCTGTCGTGCATGCGGTCGCCGGATCGGGGGGCGCCCTGGGCCGGGAGGATCCCGGACGAGGGAACGCGCCTGCACCGTCGGGCTCGTCCTCAGCGCCCTTTCTAGCCACAGGCGGCCTCCTGGGTCAACAAAGGGAGGCGCGAGCACGCCCGGGCCAGGCGCACCCGGTGTCAGGGATCGTGGGCGAAGAGCTCGGCCTGGGCGGGCTCGAGCCCCAGCGCCTGCCGCACCGGGGCGAACGACCGCCGGTGCATGGGGCAGGCGCCCAGGCGCCTTAGCGCATCGAAGTGCTCGGCGGTGGGGTAGCCCTTGTGGCGCGAGAAGCCGTAGCCGGGGTAGGCCAGGTCCAGCTCGCCCATGAGCGCGTCGCGGGTCGTCTTGGCCAGGATGCTGGCCGCGGCGATGGTCAGGGAGAGCGCGTCGCCGTGGATGATGGGCGTGTGGGGGAGGCCGAGCTGGGGGAGCCTGCGGGCGTCCACCAGAACGTGCCCCGGCGCGACCCGCAGCGCCCGCACCGCGCGGGTCAGGGCCAGGATGCCGGCGTGGTAGATGTTGAGCTGGTCGATCTCCTGGACCTCGGCCCGGGCCGTGGCCCAGCAGATGGCGTTCCCGCGGATGTCCTCGGCCAGCCGCTCGCGCTCGGCGCGGTCGAGCTGCTTGGAGTCGTCGATGCCGCGGGGGCGGTAGCCGTGGGGCAGGATGCAGGCCCCCGCCACCACCGGCCCGGCCAGGGGCGCCATCCCCGCCTCGTCCACGCCGGCCACGTAGAGGACGCCGGCACCCCACAGCGCCACCTCGTGGCGGAGCAGGTGGCGGAGCCGCTGCCCCTCGGCCCGGTTCAGGCGGCGGCGGCGCAGCACCTGGCGCAGGACCTCGCGCGCGCCGGCGCGGGGGTCGGCCGAGAGCGCCTCCTCGCACTCCTCGGGGAGCGGCTCGCCCTGGGTGAGCAGGCGCAGCCGGAGCTCGGACACCGACAGCCGGGCCAGGTCCGCGGGCGTCACGGGGGCGGAGTCTACGACGACCGGGCCCCGCCGGACCACCGCCCGGGCCGGGCGGGAGCAGGGCCACCTGGGTGCCGCTCACCCCTGGCAGCTCGGGCAGAAGTAGGTCGACCGCCCGGCCTGCACCAGGCGGCGGATCCGGCCCCGGCGGCAGCGCGGGCAGCGCTGACCCTCGCGCTCGTAGACCAGGAACGGGTTCTCCCCGCCCTCCTCCACGTAGGTGATCTCCCGGCCGCGCTCCGCCTCCAGGGTCATGCGGAAGGAGGCCAGCACCGCCGCCTTGATGCGCCGCACCTCGGCCCGCCCCAGCGAGCGCGAGCTGCGGCGCGGGTCGACCCGGGCGCGGAAGCAGGCCTCGGCGGCGTGGATGTTCCCGACGCCAGGGATGAGCCGCTGGTCGAGGAGCTTCACCTTCACCGGCAGCCGGGTGCGGGCGAGCGCGGCCAGCAGGCGATCACCGTCGATTCCCCGCTCGAGCGGGTCCGGCCCCAGGGCGGCCACCTCCGGCATCTCCTCGAAGCGCGCCCCCGGCACGACTCGCAGCCGGCCGAAGAGGCGCGGGTCCTGGTAGTGGAGGACGGTGCCGCCGTCGAGGAGGAGGCGGACCCGGGAGTGGCGGGGCGAGGCGGCGTCCGGCCCCGGGACCTCGAGCCACTTCCCGGTCATGCCCAGGTGCGAGAGCACCCCCAGGGGCGCGCCACCCCTCGACAGCCTGATGAGCAGGTGCTTGCCGAGGCGGCCCACCTCCTCGACCGTCGCGCCGGCCACGGCGCGGGCGAAGGCGGCGGGGCTCCCCGGACGGAAGATGCGCCGGGCGCGCGGGTCCCACTCCGCCGCCAGGATCCTCCGCCCCCTCGCCCAGCGGCGCAGGCACCGGGCGGCGAACTCGACCTCGGGGAGCTCGGGCATCTCTAGCACTCTACCGGCAGGGCCTCTCCCGCGCCCGGGTCCTCACCGGCCCCTCTGGAAGGCGGCGAAGAAGAAGCCGTCGGTCCCGTGCCGGTGGGGGAAGAGCTCCACCCGGTTCAGGGAGGCACCCAGGGCCGCCGCCCGCTCCGCCCCCAGCAGCCCCTCGAGCGGCGCCGGGGCGAGCCCCAGCTCGCGCTCGGCGAAGTCGGCCACGTCGCCGTTCTCGGTCCTGCCCATGGCGCAGGTGGCGTAGACGAGCCGGCCGCCTGGCGCCACCAGCGGGGCGAAGCGGGAGAGGAGCTCCCGCTGGAGGGCGGCGAAGCGCGGCGGGTCCTCGGGCCTGAGGCGCCAGCGGGCGTCGGGCTTGCGCCGGAGGGTCCCCAGGCCGCTGCAGGGCGCGTCCACCAGCACCACCGCCGCCTTCCCGGCGAGGTCGGCGATGGCCTCGGCCGCCTCGGCGCCGGCGGGGATGGCCCGGGTGCGCAGGTTGTCCACCCGGGCGCGGGTGGCCCGGCGGCGCGCCTCGGAGAGCCGCTCGCCGTCCGAGTCCAGCGCCCAGAGCGTCCCCTTGTTGTGCATCTCGGCGGCCAGGGCCAGGGACTTCCCCCCCGCGCCGGCGCAGGCGTCCACCACCACCTTCCCCGGCCGCGCCCCGCAGGCCAGGGCGATGAGCTGGCTCCCCTCGTCCTGGATCTCGAAGGCCCCCGCCTGGAAGGAGGAGAGCGCGAAGGCGTTCTGGTGGCCGTCGAGGGTGAGGCCCCAGGGCGAGAAGCGGGTCGGCTCGGCCGGGACGCCCTCGGCGCCGAGCTGCGCCCGGAGCGCCTCGCGGTCGCCCAGGAGCAGGTTGGCGCGCACGGTGAGCGGGGCGCGCTCGTTCAGCACCCCGACCAGCGCCCGAGCCTCCTCCTCGCCCAGCTCGGCCACGAGCCGCTCCACCATCCAGCGCGGCAGCGAGCCCTCGACCGCCAGGCGCAGGTGCGGGTCGGGGATGGCGGCGATGCGGGCCGCCGCCTCGGAGAGCGGCCTGAGCGCGCCGGCCGGGACCGCCAGCCGGGCCGCCGCCTCCTCCGGGCGCAGGCCGCCGAAGCGGACCAGGAAGGCGGCGTACCGCGCCGCCAGCCCCAGCCCCCGGGCCGGTGCACCCGGCTCGCCCCCGGCCAGCAGGAACTCGAGCTGGCCCTGCATGCGGAGCAGGCCGTAGAGCGACTCGGCCGCCAGCCGCCGCTCGTTGGCCCACATCTTCCGCTCGCGGCGCAGGACCCGCTCCAGCGCCCGGTCGGCCAGCCAGCCCTGGTCGTGCACCATCCCCAAGACCTCCAGCACCGCGGCGTCGACCAGGTCGAGGCGCGGCGGGCGCAGGGTGGTGGGGCGGGATCTGGGCACGGGGCGGGCGGCGCCGCTCCTCCCCTTCGAGGGACGAGCCGCCCGCGGAGCCTACAGGCTCTCGAGCACGTCCGCCACGTGCCCGTCGACCTTCACCTTGGGGAAGACCTGCTGCACCTTCCCGTCCGGCCCCACCACCACCGTGGTGCGCAGGGCGCCGGTGACCTTCTTCCCGTACAGGGTCTTCTCGCCCCAGGCCCCGTACGACCGGTGCACCAGGGTCTCCGGATCGGAGAGGAGCGGGAAGGGGAGCTGGTACTTCTCCTTGAACCTCTTCTGCGCCGCCGGCTGGTCCCGGGAGATGCCCAGCACCACCACGCCCTTTTTCTCGAAGGCCTTCACCTCGTCCCGGAAGTCGCAGGCCTCGCGGGTGCAGCCCGAGGTCATGGCCTTCGGGTAGAAGAACAACAGGACCCGCTTGCCCTTGAAGTGGGAGAGCTTCACCTCCTCGCCGTCCTCGTCGAGGAGCGCGAACTCCGGCGCCTTCTTCCCGACCTCCAGGGCCATCCCGTCCTCCCGCGAGCGAGCCCGGGCGGCCATCCCCTGCCCGGACGAGCCGAGGACCTACCGCCCGCCCGCCTCCCGATGAAGGACCCTCGCGGGGCGCCAGCGCGAGCCGCGCTACACTCCGGCCATGCGCCGCCGGTCCGTGGCGAGAACCGCACCCCCGCCCGCGCGCGGCCGCGGCGCCGGCGCCGTCCAGCTCGCCTGGGCCCGCGACCGGAAAGGGGAGAAGGTCCGGGCGGCCGCGCTGGGCCCGGCCGAACGGCGCGCCCGGGCCCCCTTCACCTGCCTCGGCTGCAGCCAGGAGCTCATCCCGCACCTGGGCCGCGTCCGCAGCCCCCACTTCGCTCACCGCCCCGGCTCGAGCTGCCCGCTCGCCAGCCCGGAGACCGCGCTCCACCAGGACACCAAGGAGCGCCTCCTCTCCCTGTGCGCCGACGCCTTCGCCGGCCGGCGCCGGGTGCGGGTCTTGGCCCGCTGCCCCGCCTGCCGCCGGGCCACGCCGCAGGACCTGGCCGCGCTGGGCGACAGCGCCCTGGCCGAGGGGGCCGTGGGATCGCTCCGGGCCGACGTGCTGCTCTGCGCCGGCGGGCGGCCGGCGCTGGCCCTCGAGGTCCTGGTCACGCACGCGGTGGAGCCGGAGAAGGAGGCGGCCCTGGCGGCGGCCGGCCTCCGGGCGGTGGAGATCGACGCGCGGGAGGAGTGGGAGCGCGAGGGCGAGGAGGCGGGCGGGGTCGACATCCTCTGCGCCCGGAGCCTGGGGTTCTCGCCCTGCCCGGCCTGCCGCGCCCGCGAGCGAGCCGAGGCCGAGCGCGCCAGGGGAGGGGAGGCTGCCGAGGTCGCCGAGCTCGAGGCCTATCGGGCGCGGGGCCTGTTCGGCGGACGGACGGGCGGGCTCCCGGCGCCCCTCGAAGCGGGCGGCGACCCGGACCTTCCCCTGACGCCCGCCGAGTGGCAGGGACTCGAGGCGCGCTTTCGCTGCCCGGGCTGCGGCGGGACGTCGCTCCTCCGCGGGGCGCGGATCGCGCGGCACGCCTGCTCCGGGCCCGACCGATCGCGCGGGACCGCCCCGCCGCGGCCGGTGGCCTGGCGCGGCTACGACGGCGCGCTCGTCCTGCTGGGCTGGTGGCAGACTGGCCGCCGGCCCGGGGGCAAGGCGGGTCCGCCCGGCGGGAAAGGCGAGTAGCGTCGAGAGGTTCCGCCGCAAGGAGGGCGGCAGGGAGACCTTGCCCAAGACCCTCCGTTGTGTTAGATGACCGTCCCCCCAAGGCCCGGTCGGGCTGGGGGCGTCCTGCGCCCGGGATAGGGCGGGACGGCAGCCAAATTCACACACTCCCCGAGCACGGCGCGCACCGGTGCTCACCGGAGAGACGGCCTTCACGGCGTCCGCCCCGGTCTGCGGCGCGCCGCAAAGGTGGGGAGTGGCGGACAAAAACCGGAGAGATCATGGACACGCAGCAGCAGACCCCAGAGACCCCCGCACCGCCCGCGGCCACCGAGGCCGCCCCGGCGGCCGCGCCCCAGGACGCCATGGCCCAGGCGCTCGGCTCGAGCGGCTCGGCCATCACCATGAAGCAGCTCCTCGAGGCCGGCGTCCACTTCGGCCACCAGACCAAGCGCTGGAACCCGAAGATGAAGCCGTACATCTTCGGCGCCCGGAACGGCATCTACATCATCGACCTGCAGAAGACGGTCGGCCTGGCCCGGACCGCGCTCCGCTTCGTCTCCGACGCGGTGGCCAAGGGTGGCTCGGTCCTCTTCATCGGCACCAAGAAGCAGGCGCAGGACGCCGTCCGCGAGGAGGCGGCCCGCTCCGGCATGTTCTACGTGACCAACCGGTGGCTGGGCGGCACGCTCACCAACTTCAAGACCGTGAAGCAGGGCATCGACCGGCTCAAGACCATCGAGAAGATGGCCCAGGACGGCACCTACGAGCGGCTCCCCAAGAAGGAGGTCGCCTCGCTGGAGCGCGAGCGGGAGAAGCTGGAGAAGAACCTGGGCGGCGTGAAGGAGCTCTCCCGGCTCCCGGCCGCGCTCTTCGTGGTCGACACCAAGAAGGAGCACATCGCCGTCCACGAGGCCAACCGGCTGGGCATCCCGGTGGTGGCGGTGGTGGATACCAACTGCGACCCCGAGGGGATCGACTACGTCATCCCCGGCAACGACGACGCCATCCGCTCCATCCGCCTCTTCACCGGCAAGGTGGCCGAGGCCTGCATCGAGGGGCGGGCCCGCTACTCGGTCTGGGTGGCCGAGCACGGCGGCCGCGACGAGCGACGCGAGGGCGAGGAGGACCGCGACGCGGCCAGCGAGCGCGGCCAGAAGGACCGGCGCGACCGGCGCGACCGCCGCGGCGGGCCCCGCCGGGATCGCGAGCGCGAGCGGGAGCGCTCCTCCATCAGCGCCGACGTCGAGGTGGTCCACAAGGGCGAGGTCACCCCGGTGGTGGAGGCCGCCCCCGCGGAGAAGCCGCAGTAGCTTCGCCCGGACGATTTTCGCGCGGGGGCGGGCCGGAGTCGCCCGCCCTCGCATTTTTCCTGGGACGCAGGAACGCAAGGAAGGAGAAGGCCGTGGCCGAGGTGAGCGCGACGCTGGTGAGGGACCTCCGCGAGAAGACCGGGGCGGGGATGATGGACTGCAAGAAGGCGCTGTCGGAGACCGCTGGCGACTCCGCCAAGGCCGAGGAGCTGCTCCGGAAGAAGGGGCTGGCCCGCGCGGCCAACAAGGCCGGGCGCGTGGCCGCCGAGGGCGCCGTGGGCAGCTACATCCACATGGGCGGCAAGATCGGCGTGCTGGTCGAGGTGAACTGCGAGACCGACTTCGTGGCCCGCACCGAGGGATTCCAGCAGCTGGTGAAGGACGTGGCCATGCAGATCGCCGCCTTCAACCCGCTCTACGTGAGGCGCGAGGACGTGCCGGCCGCGGTGGTCGCCAAGGAGATCGAGATCGCCAAGGAGCAGGTCCGCGACGGCAAGAAGCCCGAGGCCATCCTGGAGAAGATCGCCCAGGGCAAGCTGGAGAAGTACTACGAGCAGGTGTGCCTGCTCGACCAGCCCTTCGCCAAGGACGACAAGAAGAAGGTCCACGAGGTGATCACCGAGGCGGTGGCCAAGATCGGCGAGAACATCCAGGTTCGCCGCTTCTCCCGCTTCGTGCTGGGCGAGGGCATCGAGAAGAAGAAGGACGACCTGGCCGCCGAGGTGGCCAAGATGGCGCAGTAGCCGCGGCCACCCGCGCCGCTGGCCGGGCCCGGGCCCCTCCCCGGAGAGGGCCCGGGCGTCGCGTCTCGGGGCGCATGGATCCTAGAGCCGCATCCTCTTGAACATGCGCTCGGGCACGTGCCGGACCATCCACATGATCGGGCGCCAGAAGCCCGGCACGTAGACCACGTCGGCGCGCCGGCGCACGGCTCGGAGGATCGCCACCGCCACGGCCGAGGGGGGAACGGTCGGGCGGCGCCTGGGGAGGTCCGCGGTCATGGGGGTGTCGACGAGCCCCGGCTTCACGGTGACCACGTGGATGCCGGACCGGAAGAGCCGGTTGCGCAGCCCCGCCAGGTAGGTGGCCAGGCCACCCTTGGCGGCTCCGTAGACGTAGTTCGACTGCCGCCCTCGATCCCCGGCCACCGAGGCGATGGCGACGATGGTCCCCGATCCCTGGTCCGCCATCCTGGCAGCGACGCGCTCGAGGAGCAGCACCGGCGCGGTGAAGTTGGTCTGGAGCACGCGTGCGGCCAGCGCGCCATCCCGGTCGCAGCCGCGGGAGTCGCCGAGCAGGCCCTGGGCCACGATCACCAGGTCGACGCTCCCCAGGCGCCCGAACGCCCCGGCCACGAGCTCGTCGAACCGCGAAGGCTCGTCGAGATCGGCCGCGACCGGCTCGGCCAGCCCCGCCCCTCGAACCCGGGCATCGGCGGAGACCGCCGCCAGCTTCCGGGGGTCTCGCCCCACCAGGACGAGCTCCGCGCCCGAGGCGGCCAGCAGCCGGACGGTCTGCTGCGCCATCCCGCTGGTCGCGCCGAAGACGACCACCTTGGGAGGCGTGCTCATCCCTCCACCCTTCGCCAGAACGACGAGGAGAAGGCCGGGTCGACCTGGGCCCTGAAGCGCGGCAGGACCTCGGCGTACTGGCGGCGGAAGTGCTCGCCCGACATGTGAGCGTCCTTGGCCGGGTAGAGCCTGCCACCGTGGACCGCCACCGTCTCGTGGAGCTCGCGGAAGAGCCGCGTCGTCCTCTCGCCCCTGTTGGCGAAGTCGAGGGCCAGGGTCACGCCCTGGCGCGGGAAGGAGAGCATTCCGGGCGACTCGACCTCCCCGAGGGTCTTGAGCACGGCCAGGAAGGAGGCCTCGCCGTGCCTGGCCACCATGCCGAGCAGCTGGCGGACCGCCGAGGGAGCCGCCGGGCGGGGCAGGGCGCACTGGAACTGCAGCGGCCCGTCTCGCCCGTAGATGCGGTTCCAGTGGGCGACGTGGTCGAGGGGGAAGAAGAAGGACTCGTAGTGCTTGAGCCGCTGGCCGGAGGCCATCCGCCCGCCGGCGTAGTACAGGCGATTGAAGGCCGTCACCGTCAGGCGGTTGAGCGGCGAGACCGGGAGGTCCACCGGCACCGACAGGCGGCGTCGGCGGGGCCGGGCGCCGGGCAGGCCCTCGGCGGCCCAGTCCCCCAGGGTGAATAGACCGCGGCCGAGGCGAGCGCCCGTAGCCAGGCAGTCGATCCAGGCAACCGTGAACTCGTGGGCCGCGTCCGCCTCCTCGGCCCGGCTGAAGAAATCGTCCAGGCCGCGAAGCGCCACCGTCGCCGCCCGGACCTGCGGGACTCCGGGTCCGAGCTGGCGCAACCGCAGCGTGGCCGAGAGGATGAGGCCGGTGAGGCCCAGCCCGCCCACGGTTGCGGCGAAGAGCTCGGGGTTCTCGGCGAGCGAGCAGGTGCGCCGGACCCCGTCCGAGCGCAGCAGCTCCAGCGATTCCACGTGGGCGCCGAAGTTCCCCGCCCGGTGGTGGTTCTTCCCGTGCACGTCGTTGGCTATCGCTCCGCCCACGGTGACGTGCTGGGTCCCGGGCACGACCGGGAGGAAGAGGCCACGCGGCGCCACGAGGTCGAGGATCTCGCCCAGGGTGGCGCCCGCCTCGCAGGTGAGGAGCCCCCTTTCCTGGTCGAGTGCGATGAATCGGTCCAGGGTTCGGACCGTGAGCAGGGTACCGCCGCCGTTGAGGCAGGAGTCGCCGTAGGAGCGCCCATTGCCCCGCGCCAGGAACGGCGGGGCGCCGCGGACGAAGGGGACCTCCGACCGCCAGTAGACCGGCACCACCCTCGAAGGCGCGGCCTTCGGAAACCGACCCCAGGACTCGAAGCGCTCGTCGCTCAAAGCGAACCCATGATCACCAGCGCCGCCCCGGCGACCATCACCGCCCAGGTGACCCAGGACCGGAGCGCGTGGAGCAGCGGGTCCTCCCGGATCGTCCCGCGCCCTGCCTCGATCCAGAGCCGGGAGAGCCAGTAGAGCACCAGGGGGCAGAGCCCCCAGAGCCACTGCGGATGCGAGTACAGCCTCCGGACCTCGCCCGAGGAGACGTAGAGCGCCAGGACCAGCGTGGCCAGGTAGCCTGCGCTCGTGCCCATGCCCTGGACCGTCTGGCGATCCTCCGGCGCGTAGCCACGACCGGGGAGGGCGTCCGACGCGTCGTGCAGCTCGCTGGCCCGCTTGAGGAGCGCCAGGGAGAGGAAGAGGAACATGGCGAAGGTGGCCAGCCACTCGGAGACCGGGACCCCGGAGGCCAGGCTTCCACCGAAGATCCGCGCCGTGTACAGCCCGGCCAGGAGCAGCACGTCGACGATCAACCTCCGCTTCAGCCCGAGCGAGTAGGCGACGGTGGCGGCGACATAGGCCGCCAGGAGCAGCCCGAAGCGCCACGGAAGCGCCAGGGCGATGGCCAGCGCCGAGGCAGCCACCACGGGCCCGATGACCCAGGCCCACCAGACCGGCAGGACCCCCGAGGCGAACGGGCGGCGTCGCTTGAAGACGTGGAGGCGGTCGGCCTCGACGTCCAGGGCGTCGTTGAGCACGTACCCGGCGGACGCGGCCAGGCTGAACACCAGAAAGCTGGCGGCGGTCGCGGCCATGGCCCGGCGGTCTCGGAGCAGGTGGGCGCCCACGACCGGCGCGAAGACGAGGACGTTCTTGATCCACTGGTGTGGACGCAGCGCCCGGACCACGGCCACGGCTCGTGAGCCCCCTCGGTGGGAGGTGGCCTGGGCCGGGGGTTCCTGGGCGGGAGGGGACATGGCCGGTCGGGGAGCCGCCCTACCCCAGGCGCGCGAGGAGCGCCCGGGCACCGTCGTCGTTCGGGGAGATCTCGACGAGCCTCCGGCACCAGGCCCGAGCCTCCTCGAGGCGACCGAGCTGGGCGGTCACCACCACGTAGGTCTTGACCAGCGCTGCCTCCGGCTGGTCCGAGGCCAGCAGCGCCTGCCGCAGCTCCCGCCGGGCCGCCTCGAACATCCCCAGCTGGAGGAAGTTGGAGCCCCGGCCCCAGGGAGCGAAGGGAACGCGCCTCGGGCCGAGGAGCGCGGCGAGCAGGGTCGGACGCGGGGGTGGCGCGATCGCCTCCAGGTCCGGATCCGCAGGAGCGTCGAGCTGGCCCAGCCGCTCCCGGCCCGCCGCGATGGCGGCGTGGTGGTCCGGGGTGTCACGAGCGTACAGGAATGCCACCGCGTCGACATCGACCAGGACCCAGGCCGGGTCGCGCTGGAGACGGCGGGCCAGCTCCCGCCGGTTGGCGGGGACCAGAGCCAGCGTCGGCGCGTACCGGGCCTCGACCTCCTCCCATCCCTCGCCGGAGAGGGCCCGCAGGTACTCCGCGTAGAACTCCTCTCCCATCACCTCCAGGCGGCCGTCGATGAAGGTCCTCTGGCCCTGGCCGCGATGCATGACCAGGTAGCCGCCGGCCTCGATGGCATTGAAGATGGGGCCGCTGAGCGCGTAGGCCTCGAGGGTCGCGACCGTGCCCACCGGAAAGACCGCCGGCGACTCGCCGCAGCCGAACTGGAACGGGTACCGGTTCAGGGCGTAGTACCCGCCGGCGATCGTCTCCTCGCACAGGAAGGCCAGCGCCAGGGTGACGGCGGCGACCGCGTACGGCCCCGCCCGGGCCAACCCCAGCCTCGCCCGCGCGGCCAGCTGGTGCCCCAGCCCGGACGCGGCCTCGAGCGCGACCGGCAAGGCCGCCACGGCGAACAGGCCCACCACCCGCGCACGCATCGCCGCCAGGGTTCCGAACAGCGCCACCACGGAGAGGTCGAAGAGCGACATCCGGCGTGCGCGCGCCAGCACCACCGCCGCCGTGGCCAGGAGCATGACCTTGAACGCGCGCAGCGCCGGGACCTGGGCCGCCTGCGCCGAGAACGGCGACACGAGCTCCGCGATCGACTCGGCGAAGGGGTTCCCCGGCTGGATCCGCGTCTGCAGGCTCCACAGGAACAGCACGCCCTGGGCTCCGTAGGGGTTGAGGAACAGGACGGCCGTGGCTCCGGCCAGCGCCAGCCACGGCGCCGGGTCGACCGCCCTTCGCCGCAGCCCGCCGAGGAGCGACGCGCCGGCATAGAGCCCCAGCACCGCGATGCCGAACGTCGACAGGGCGTGCGAGTAGACCCAGACGAGCTGCAGCGGGACGGTCGCGAACAGCCAGCGCCGGTCCCCCGAGTCGGCGTGGCGGCGGAGCAGCCACAGCTGCACCGCCAGGCACAGCCCGCTGGCCAGCTCCGGCCGCGCCATGAGGCGGTTCTCGAGGGTCAAGAGGGCGATGGCGAAGCCGACCCCGAGCAGCGGGGCCGAGCGGACGCCGCGCTGGCGGGCCGACATCCACAGCAAGCCCACCGTCCCCAGCGCGAAGGCGACCCGGAGCAGGCCGACGCCGGCCATCCCGCCCCGATAGGCCACGGCGAGAGCGATCTGAAACAGCCCGTGCATGTCGATGTACGGGCGACCCGCGAGCGTGTAGGTGAAGGAATCGACGCGTGGCCAGGCACCGTGCTCGAGGATCCAGCGCCCGGTGGCCAGGTGGTACCCGAAGTCGCGCGAGGACTCCGTGCGCCACGCCAGGACCACCGTCAGTGCCGTGACCGAGAGGAGGATCGCCAGCCGCCGACCCCGGTGGTCCAGCGGCGCACCCTCCCCCTTCGGCGGGGC
Organism: Anaeromyxobacter sp.; assembly: GCA_035541675.1. Classification (GTDB taxonomy): domain Bacteria; phylum Myxococcota; class Myxococcia; order Myxococcales; family Anaeromyxobacteraceae; genus Anaeromyxobacter. The sequence goes on from DATKMW010000120.1 coordinate 94,584, forward strand.
CGGCGAGCTCGGGTCGGATCGCCGCCCGTGCGCGCGCCGGCGCTCGCCGGCCTGCGTCGGCGGCGGGGACGACACCGTGCTCGGGCCCCTCGAGCGGGCCCTTCTCGAGCCTGCCATGGCCCGAATATGCCATGCGTGGCCGGAGGTGACCACGCGGTGGGCCCCGCCGCCGGCTCGCCCGGTGCGCCCTACTTCTTCTTGGTCTTCGGCGCCGGCGCGGGAGGAACGGGCTTCTCCGCCGGGCGCGGCGTCGCCACCACGAAGACCACGAAGAGGGCGTTCTTGCCCAGCACCGGGTGCGTGCCCTGGGCCACGCCCGCCCCCATGGCGCTGCCGTCCCAGGTGACGGTCGACTCGTTGAGGAAGTCGGCGATGCTGCCCTTGGCCCCCTCGATCATGTTGATGCTCTTGTAGGGCGCCCGGAGCGGGTGGGTGATCTCGTCGGCCTCGTCGTCGGAGAGCTTGCCACCGGCGCTGGCCATGGCCTCGGCGTACTTCTGGGCGATCTTCTCGATGGCCGGGTCCACCGCCGCGGCCGGGGCCTTGGCCTCCTCCCGCTTCCGCTGCACGGCGGCGTAGAGGTCGGAGCGGGCCCGGACCACGTCGATCTGGGGAAGCACCTTGGTGAAGAGCTGGGTGACGAGCACGGTGGGACGGCCGGCGGCGTCCTTGCTCGCGGCGACTCCCACGCCCACGTGGTTCACCTCGGCGGAGAGGATGTTCTGGCGCATGGAGGGGGAGAGCGAGAAGCGAGCCTGCGCCTCCTCGGCGCTCCCCGCCTCGCCCGGGTTCTGCAGGAGCACCGGGGAGGCCAGGCCGGCGTCCTTGAGCAGCGTCCCGGTGTCGACGGTGGGCGGGCGCCCCTCGGCGATCGCGTCGCGCAGCTTCTCCGCCACGCTGCGGGCCACCGAGGCGAGCGATGGGTCGTACTCCAGGGGGGGCAGCCCGACGGCCACCCGGTCGGCGTTGATCTCCTGCCCCATCCGCTCCTCGGCCGCGGCCGGGTCCTTGGGCCAGGCCGCCCCGGCCACCGGGAAGGTGGCGGGGAGCTCGCCGCCGCACTGGATGGCCACGGTGGCCAGGGTCCGCGCGCCGGCGGCGCCCTCGCCGTGCACCTCGACGGTGACCCGCCCGCCGGCCTTGTCGCCGCAGCGGACCTCGGCCTTGAAGGCCTTCCCCGGCGGCTGCTCGGGCGTCTCGAGCTTCCCCATCTCGTCGGAGGTGAGGACCTTCACCGCCGTGTAGTCGCCGACCACCTCGCCGGCCACGGTGGCGCTCGCGCCCGGCTCGAGCCGCCGCGGGAAGGGCTGGAAGGCGACCGGCGCGTCGAGGAGCGCCAGGGTGACCCGGGCCTTCTCGGTGCGCTCGCGGGCGCTGCCGCCGCGGATCCGCTCCACCACCAGGCCGTAGCGGGGCGCCCGGGCGTTGAGCATGAAGTTGCCCACCGTCTGCAGCAGCGACGGCACCACGTCGTCGGGCTGGGAGCTGGCGAAGGTGGCGATCTCCACCTCGGGCCTGAGCGGGATGCCCAGGTGCTGGGCCACCGCGGCGGCCAGGTCGGTCGGCACCGCCCCGTCCTCCTTCCAGCCGGTGAAGGTGTCGGCCAGGGCGCAGAGCTGCCCGTCCTTCTCGGCCGGCGCCACCTTCTTCTGCTTGGCCAGGTCGGCGAGCTTGCGCTCCAGGTCGGAGAGGATGCCGCTCCGGCCGCACTTGTAGCTCGGGTCCGGCCCGAGCTGCGCCGAGGCGGGGAGCGCCGGCTTGAAGGCGCCGCCGGCCAGGGCGCCGGGCGAGAGCTTGTTCGGGTCGTAGGCCCGCGCCGGGGCCGGGAGGGCGGCGGCGAGGGCGAGCGCGGTGACGAGCCGGAGCAGGCGCTGGAAGGGTGCCAAGGTGAACTCCCGTGCGACGGGGATCGCGGATATGGCAAAGGGCCCGGGCTGCATAGCGCAGCCCGGGCCCGTGGTCGAGCGGTTTAGCTCGGTGCTACGCCCTGCGGCGGCGGCGCAGCGCGAAGGGCAGAGCCAGCGCCAGCAGGCTGAGCGCGTCGCCCATCCCGCCCGTGCTGCAGCTCTTGGCGGTGTGCTGGACGATGGTGTTGGTCCGCCCCTTGTTGTTCACGTCGTTCGGGTCCCAGGTGCGCAAGTGCTTGTTGTGGCCCGAGGTGCCGTAGTAGGGCCGGCCGCCCGACCACACCTGCGTGGTCACGGGATCGCCGCTCTGGGTCAAGGTGTCCGGGAGGGTCAGCACCTGGAAGTGCATGGTGTAGTCCTCGGTCGCGGCGGCGGCCATGTCGCCCATGACGCAGCCCATCCCGTCGGCGGCCGCGGCGTTGCACGGGCCGCTCGAGCCGGCGGCGTCGTCCTGGCCCAGGAAGTTGAGGGTGAACGACGTCCAGGCGTCGGCGCCGTAGTCCACGGCCTCCACCGCCACGGCGGTGCAGGGGCCGGTGTTGACGAGGTGCACGCCCACGTCGATGGTGTCGCCGACGCTGGCGTTGGACGGGGCGGTCATGGTGATCTGGAGGTCGGCCCACGCACCCAGCGTGTTCACGAAGGTGCTGGTGTTGTTGCTGGTGTCGGGGTCGGTCCAGGTGTCGGAGCTCGAGCTGATGGTGGCGGTGGTGTCGGCCAGCTCGTCGCCGACCGGGCAGACCTTGGCCAGGCCGGAGAGCGGATCGGCCGGGTCGGTCGGGTCGGGGAGGGGCAGCTTCACCGTGACGTCGATCTCCTCCGACTCACCATCGATGAGCTGGCCGATGCCGTTGGTCCCCAGGACGCTGCAGGGGAGGCCCAGCGGGTTCGCGGCGCTGACCGTGCCGGTCGGCACGCAGCCCGCGATCGACTTGAGCTCCAGCTCGGCGGGGGCGGTGAAGTCGGTGAGCGCCACGCCCTCGGCGTGGTTGGGGCCGGCGTTGGTGAGGGTGATCTCGTAGACCTTGGTCTGGCCCCACGAGATCTGGTCGGCGTTGGGCTCGACGCCCGTCACCGGGATGGAGCTCAGGGTGTCGATGGAAACCGCGACGTCGGCGGACAGCTGCGCGCGCGCCGGCGCGGCCCAGAGCGCTGCCACGAGCGCCACCCCGGCGATGAGGATGCGGTGAGGCATTGTCAGGGAACGCATGGTTGTCTCCGTGGGAAGCGGGCCGCTACAGCGCATGCCCCAGCCGCAGGTAGTAGTACCGACCGACCTGGTCGTAGGTGTACTGGTCGGTGGCGCTGGCGAACGTGTTGTAGATCTTGGGCGGGTTGTTGTCCCAGAGGTTGTTCACGCCCACCGTCAGGCTGGTCTTCCCCGCGATGGTGGTGAGGTTGTAGCTGAAGAAGATGTCGTGCTGGGCCCAGGCCTTGACCTGGCGCTGGAAGGTGCTGTCGACGTAGCACTGGCCGCTTCCGGAGAAGTCGCCGTTGGGGTCGCCGCACTCCTTGAACGGGCCGATGAACTTGGTCGTCCAGCCCGCGCCCATGTTCCCCATCCCCCAGATCAGCCCGATGTTGAACTTCCACTCGGGGTTGGTTCCGCCCTGGCCGGACGAGGTCTGCAGGTCGAAGGTGTTGCGCCCGTGCACCACCGTTCCGTCGGCCAGCGTCTGGTCGTGCTTCTGCAGCCAGGTGCCGTCGAAGACCCAGTGGTAGCGCCCGGCCACCTCGGTCTGCATGTCGTACTGCAGCGCCAGGTCGACGCCGGCCACGCTCTCCTTGCCCACGTTCTGGTTGAGGTCACTGATGTAGTTCACCTTGCCGTCGGCGGTGCGGCTGATGAGGGCGCAGTAGGCGTCGTTCGAGCCCAGGTAGCAGCCGTTCAGGATGGTGGCGGCGCCGATGGTGCCGATCGCCTGACGGATGGCGATGTTGTAGTAGTCGAGGGTGGCCGAGAACCCGGGCAGGTAGGTGGGCTGGTAGACGAGGCCCGCCGTGTAGATGTCCGCCTTCTCCGGCTTCAGGTTGGGGTTGCCGCCGTTGATGCTGCGGAGCTGGGTGGAGTCGTCGCCGTTGTTGGCCGCCGAGCCGCACCGGTCGACCACGTGCTGGTCGGTGGGGTGGGCGCAGGGGTCGGACACGTTGGGGAAGTTGTCGAGCTGGCCGGTGTAGAGGTCGGAGATGTCCGGCGCCCGGAAGGCGGTGGAGTAGGTGCCGCGGACGGTGAAGTCCTTCACGGGCGACCAGCGCAGGCCCAGCTTGTAGGTCGAGTCCGATCCGAAGTTCGAGTAGTGGAAGCCGCGGAGGGCCGCCTGGAGCTCCAGGTCCTGCACCCCCACCATGTTGCTGACGATGGGGATGGAGAGCTCGCCGTAGTACTCGTTCACCGAGTAGGAGCCGGCGGTGTTGGCGCCGCCGCCGTTCGAGGAGTCGAACTTGGCGGTGAGCGGGTCCTGGGTCGAGGCACCCGAGAGGTCGCGGTGCTCGACGCCCAGGGCCAGGGCCACCTTGCGGTCGCTGAGGAGCTGGAAGAGGTCGCCGCCCACGTTGGCCTGGTAGGCCCGCAGCTGGTTGAACCCGGTCGAGGGGCCGACGAAGGACAGGAAGTCGACCTGGTCCTGGGTGATGGCCGACGAGCCGTGGAAGAGGTCGAGGGGGACGCAGCCGGAGATGACGCTGGTCGGGTCGCCCGCCCTGCCCACGCAGACCGGCTTGCCGCCGATGACCATGCTGGGCCCGAGGGCCTGGGCGATGCGCGAGCTCTCCAGGCTGCCACTGATGGTGTAGGTGCCGTAGGTGCGGCCGAAGTTCAGGGAGGCGTCCCAGGACCAGCCGGCGAAGGGCCCGAGGGCGTCGGGCAGGGTGCCGTCGAGGCCGGCCACCACGCGGTAGCTCTGGATCTCCTCGACGTGCACGCGGTCGCCGAAGGCGGTGAGCCGCATGGAGGCGTTGGAGAAGTCCACGCCGAAGGGGTTGTAGTAGTTGTCCTTGGAGATGGTCACCAGGTTGCCGCCGGCGTCGGTGACGCCGCCCGCGCCGATGATGAGGGGCTCGGGAGCCAGCTGCTGCCTGGACTGCCGGTTCACGTACATCGCCTCGTAGAAGGCGCGGGCGTAGTCGTTCAGCTTCTTGTCGCCCTGCGAGTAGAAGGAGTACCGCTGCAGCGGCGTGAGCAGGTAGTTCAGGGGGGCGTAGTTGTAGAGGTCGCCGCCCGCGCCGGCCATCGCGGGGTTCGGGCTCATGTTCCGCCACTGGCAGTCGGCCAGGGTCAGGCTCGAGTTGGCGGCCAGGCAGGCCGACACGCCCGGGTCGCTGGCGGTGAGCGAGCTGTCGTGGATGAGGTAGCCAGAGGCGTCGCCGCTGGCGTTCGCCACCAGGCCCTGGAAGGCGGCGTTGCCGCTGGCCACGCCGGCGGTGGAGATGCGGCCGCCCGGGGTGCGGCTCGAGCCGGCCAGGTAGACGCCGGGGGTGCCGGTGCCGTTCTCGCCGGTGGCGTCGAAGAACTGCTGCGTCTTGGAGAAGCTGCGGTCGCCGGCCATGGCCTTCTTCTGATCGGAGAAGCCGATGGAGAAGATGGCGCTGCCGGTGTCCCCGGTGGTGCCGGCGGTCAGGGCCACGTCGTTGATCTGCCCGTCGCCGTGGCTGGAGACGCCGGTGTAGTAGTTCACCTCGGCGCCGTTGAAGTTCTTGCGGGTGATGATGTTGATGACGCCGCCGATGGCGTCGGAGCCGTAGATGGCCGAGGCGCCGTCCTTCAGCACCTCGATCCGCTCGATGGCCGAGGTGGGGATGGTGTTCAGGTCGACGGAGGCGTCGGCGCCCGTGCCACCCGGCACCATGCGCCGGCCGTTCACCAGCACCAGGGTCCGCTGATCGCCGAGGCTGCGGAGGCTGACGCGGGTGTCGCCACCGCCGCCGTTGTTCACGGCGGTGTTGATGGCGTTGCCCTGCTCGGGCAGGGACTGGAGGAAGTCGCCGATGGAGACCTTGCCGGAGGCCTGCACCGACTCGCGGTTCAGCACCGTGACCGGCGCCGGCGTGGTCAGGTCCTTTCGGCGGATGCGGGAGCCGGTGACCACCACCTCCTCCATCTGCACCGCCTCGGGGACCACCGCGGCGTTGGCCCGCAGGGTCGTGCCCTCCTTCAGCTTCAGGTCCGAGCGCTCGAAGGGCTTGTAGCCCTCGAACTGCACCGCCAGGGTGTAGTCACCGGCGGGGAGGTTGGGGACGGTGAACTTCCCGCCAGCCTCGGTCACCGCCGTCTGCTCGGCGGGCAGCGCGGGGCTGGTGACGACCACGACGGCGCCGACCACCGGCTTGCCCGTCGAGCCGTCGGTCACCACGCCGGTGATCGAGCTCGTGCCCTGCGCGATCGCCGTGCCCGCGAAAAGGAGCGCGAGCGGAGCGATCCGCACGAGTCGCCGCAACTTCATCGCCATGACTTCCTCCTGGGGAGAGAGGACTCAGCTTCCCGTACGGTCGGGCGGGGGTGCGCCTGCTGAGCGCACCCGCGATCGACCGGCGGGTCAATTGGCCCCACGTCTAAGCACCCGTCTGGAGGGAATGTCAAGGCACTCTGGACTGTTAGGGTGCTGGCGTTTCGTGCAGGCGGTTGTTATGGCACCGCGCGCATCACCGAAAAGTGGTGCCTTATCGGGAGCTTCTCCTACATGTGCCCTCGCCGTTCCGGGGGGTGCCGGCGTCCGCGACGAGCGCCCTCGCACCCGAACCGGTGCGTACCGCAGGTCGCTTCCATTCCTCGCTGCCTCGATCGGGACCCCTCGGCGATGGGCAGATCGCCCCCGCGGTCGCACCACGATGACCCTCGGTGCGGGTTGCCGTGCCTTATTGACATCCGGGCGGGGTGCTACTAGGAAGCGGGGCTTCCTTCGGCCGATTCTTCCGTCAAGCGAGCGAGAAGACCGTGTTCGATGAGGTGATGAAGCGTGAGGGCGGGAAGAACGCGGCCAAGCGGGCCGGGTTCGTCTTCGGCTCCACGGTCTTCCAGATCCTGGTCGTGGCGGGGATCATCACCGCCTCCGCCGCCATCAAGGCGACGGTGATCGACCAGCCCCAGGTGGAGGTGAAGTTCGTGAAGCAGGCGGCCCCACCGCCGCCCCCCGCCCCTCCACCCCCCCCTGCCCCCCCGCCGGCGCGCAAGCCGCCAGCCGAGCAGAAGCCGCGGACCGATCTGCCCAAGCCTCCGCCCCCCCAGGCCCTCATCCAGCCTCAGGACGTGAAGCAGGAGATGAAGGTCGACCCCAACGAGCCCAAGGAGCCGGAGTACGACTACTCGGGCAACGAGGGGGAAGGCGTGGTCGGTGGCGTGGTGGGCGGGCAAGCCCCCACCCCGGCCCCGCCCGCGCCCCCGCCGCCGCCCCCGCCGGCGCCCAAGGCGCCGTCGGTGGAGGACGCCCCGGTCTACGCCTCTGCCGGGTTCAAGAAGCCGGCCGCCGCCGATCCCACCTGCGTGGTGAAGAACGTCCGGATCCCCGACGACCTGTTCGAGCGCATCTCGGGCGGCGTCATCACCGTGAAGTTCGCGGTCAACCGGGACGGCACGCCCAGCCACTTCCAGGCCATGACCAGCGGCCTGCCCGACCGCGTCACCAGCGGAATCTGGGCCGCCATCCAGGGCTGCAAGTGGGTCCCCGGCGCCGACGCGGCCGGGCGCCCCACCTCGATCTTTATGATCCTGCCCATCCGCTTCACGCAGGAGTGAATCGCGGCCGAGCGCGCTCGGCCCAATGGTCGTAGAGGAGACACACTTCATGTCGGTTCAAGTGCTCGATGCCGTCCATTCCCTGGTCCTGGGGCAGGCCGCCGAGGGTGCCGTCTCCTTCGACCTCGTCCACATGTGGCACACCATGGGCCCGTTCGCGAAGTTCATCGCGGGCGTGCTCGCGGTGATGAGCATCTACTCGCTGGGCGTCATGGCCGAGCGGCTCATCGCCTACTGGCGGGCCCAGAGGGCCTCCCGCACCTTCGCCAACGCTCTGCGGGATCTGCTCCCCGCCGCCAAGTTCTCCGAGGCGGTGACCCTCTCCAAGAAGCTGAAGCGAGGTCACCTGTCCAAGGTGCTGGGCCTGGCCATCGAGGAGTACAGCCAGGGGATCGAGGCCCTCAAGACCGTCGGCCCGCGCGACGTGGGCGCCTTCGACGTCATCGCCGCCGTCAACCGGGCGGTGGACCGCAGCTCGCTCCGCACCGTGAACGACCTGCGCCGCGGCCTGGGCGCCCTCGCCACCATCGGCTCGACCGCCCCCTTCGTCGGCCTCCTCGGCACCGTGGCCGGCATCATCACCGCCTTCCAGGCCATGGCCGCCACCGGCTCCGGCGGCCTGGGCGCGGTCTCGGCCGGCATCGCCGAGGCCCTCATCACCACCGCCTTCGGCCTCCTGGTGGCCATCCCCGCGGTGATGATGTTCAACTACCTCACCAACCGGGTGGAGGACATGCAGGTCGACATCACCGACTCGGCCACCGAGCTGGTCGACTTCTTCATGAAGGAAGGGCGCGGCGAGAGGTAGCCCGCGGCCCCTCCTCGAGGAGAAGACGCGATGTCGATGGACGTTGGCGGCAAGGGGGTGAGGAGCGACATCAACGTGACGCCGCTCGTCGACGTCGTGCTGGTGCTGCTCATCATCTTCATGGTCATCACCCCGATGCTCCAGCGCGGAAAGCCGGTGGTGCTCCCCCAGGCCAAGGAGCTCTCGGCGCTGAAGAGCGGCGGCGATCCCATCATGGTCTCGGTGACCCGGGACGGCCGGTGGTGGATCGACAAGCAGGAGGTCAAGAAGGACGACCTCGCCACCGCCCTCACCGAGCAGATGCAGACCCACCCCGGCTCGCCCGTGCTGGTGAAGGGCGACCGCGACACCGAGTACAAGCACGTCCGCGAGCTGGTCCTCGAGATCTCGAAGACCCACCTCATGGGCGTGAGCCTGGCCGGCACCAAGGTCAAGGAGAAGGGGTAGCGCCATGGCCATGGGGCTGGGCTCCAAGAAGCCCGTCACCGACATCAACGTCACGCCCCTCATCGACGTGGTGCTGGTGCTGCTCATCATCTTCATGGTGCTCACGCCGCTGGCCGAGAAGCAGAAGTTCCTGCGCGTGCCGGAGTACCAGCCCGACCTGCAGCCGGTCCCGCCCGACCAGGTCCCGCCCGATCAGACCGTCCTCACCGTGCTGAAGAACGGCAAGGTGCTCCTCAACAAGCAGGAGCTCGAGGTGAAGGACGCGATGGACAAGCTCCACGAGGCCTACGACGGCCGCCCCAGCAAGCCCCTCTTCTTCAACGCCGAGGACGACGTGAAGTACGACCAGGCGTTCCAGGTGCTGGACGCGGCCCACTCCGCCGGCGTGAACACCATCGGCGTGATGACCGACCCGCCCATCTCCGCGCAGGCGGGGCAGTAGCCGAAGGGCTTCCCCACGAAGGACCCGCCTCAGGAGGGCTCGGGCTCGAGCGCGTCCAGGACCCGCGCGAGCTCCGGCGGCAGCGGGCTCGTGGCCTCGATCCCCTCGAGCCCCGGCACCCGCAGCGCCAGCCGCGAGGCGTGCAGGAAGTGGCGGGAGAGCCCGGGCAGCGCCGCCCCCGCGCCGCCGTAGAGGGCGTCCCCGGCCACCGGGTGGCCGAGCAGGGCGAGGTGGGCCCGGATCTGGTGCATCACCCCGGTGAGGAGGTGCACCGAGAGCAGCGTGTGGCCGAGATAGCGCCGCTCCACCTCCCAGCGCGTCTCGGCCGGCCGGGGTCGAAACCCCTTCCCCCGGAGGCGGTCCTCCGCCAGCGCGTCCGGCGCCGCCACCACCCGGCCGCCGCGCTGCGCCAGCGGCACCGAGGAGACGCCCCCGGCCGCCAGACGGCCCGCGACCAGCGCCCGGTAGCGCTTCTCCACCTCGCCGCCGCCGCTGAGCCGAGGGTGGACCAGCTTCCAGGCCTCGAGGTCCCGGGCGAAGGCCACGCAGCCGCTCGTCTCCACGTCCAGCCGGTGCAGCGCCCCGCCCTCGCGCGGCGCCGGCGAGCTGTGGGCGCACTCCGGGTAGCGGGCCACCACCGCGTTGGCCAGGGTCCCCACCTCGCCCGGCGCCAGCGGGTGGACCGCCACCCCCGCCGGCTTGTCCACCACCAGGAGGCGCGGCGACTCGGCCAGCACCGTGAGCGCGAGGTCCGGCTGCGGCACGGGCGGGCCGGCCGGGCCCTCCACGTCGATCTCCACCTGCAGGCCCGGCTCGGCCGGATCGGCGGCGCGGGCTCGCCGCCCCCGCACCCGTACCTCGCCCAGCGCGAAGGCCCGCTTCACCGCGGCGCGCCCCAGGCCCAGCTGGTCGGCCAGGGCGCGGTCCAGCCGGCCGGCCGCGCCGGGGGAGAGCTCGATCGTCCTTCGCACTCGTCGCCTCCTCGCGCGCCGCCCGCTACTGGAGCTGGACCTGCCGCTCGCGCGGCCGGTCCCCCCCGGCCGGGCGCCTGGGCCCGCGCATCCTCGCCAGCCCGTAGAAGAGCTGCTCCTCGGTGTAGAGCCGGCGGCCGGCGCGCTCCCCGTCGCGCCTCGGGCCGGGCCGCTCCAGCCACATCCGGACCCGCACCTCGCCCCGGTGGGCGAAGGGCGCCAGCACCTCCGCCGGCGCCATCGCCAGGTAGCGGGCGAGGAGCCGCCGGATGCGCCGGTTGTAGCGCGTGAGCGGCAGGCGGGAGTGGCGGCGGCCGCCGTGGAGCGTGCCGTCGAAGCGGGTGGAGGCGTGGTAGAGCTCGTGGAGGATGGTCGCCACCCGCTCCTCCGGCGTGGAGTCCAGGAACCAGAGGGGACGCAGGGTGATGACGTAGAGGATCTCGCGTCCCTTCACCCGCACCCGTGGCTTGGCCGGCCGGCGATCCCTGGCCGCCTGCCGGGCCGGCCGGATGGTGGCCCGCGAGGTCCGCCGGGCCTCGCCGGCCACCACCAGGACGTGCGAGGCGCGGACGTACCCGAGCTCGGGGAGCCGGCGGGCCACGTCGCGGACCAGCCGCTTCACCGCCAGGGTGAGGTTGAGGCGCTCCTGCACGACATCGGAGCATATCGACCTCCGGCGCGCCGACAAGCACCGACCCGCGCGCCTTGAAGGACCCGGCCGGGGCCAGTAGCATGGCTTCGTGCCCATCGCCCTCGCCCTCTCGGCCTCCCTCGCCATGGTGGCGGCGGGCTTCACCAGGATGCTGTGGCGCGAGAGGCGGCTGACCGGCGAGCTCACCGGCCTCTCCGAGCGCATCCGCGAGCTGTCGGCGCGGGTGGAGGCGGCCGAGGCCGACGTGGCCCACGCCGTCAGCCAGGCCGAGATCACCGAGGGCCTGCTCCTCGACAAGGGCATCGCCGACGAGGAGGACCTGGAGGCGGCGCGCCGCCGCTACGACGGCGGCGAACCCTCGGCCTCCTCGTCGCGCTACGTCCCGGAGCGGGACGGCGACCTGAACTGACGCTCCGTGAACGAAAGGGTGCCAGGGTCCCGGCCCGGCCGCCCCTCACCTGCCCGAACGCTCGGACGCCCTCGCCTTCTCGGCGGGCGTGAGGGGCTCGAACCGCGGCCGCTCCGGGTGGCGGCGGTAGGCGAGCACGGTCCGCCCCAGGATCTGGGCGATCTGCGCCCCGGCCTTCTGGCCCAGGAGCTCGGCCGCCTGGAAGCGATCCTCCGGGCTCTCGGTCCCGACCTTGACCTTCACCAGCTCGTGCGCGTCCAGGGCTTGGGAGAGCTGCTCGGCGACCGCGGCGGTCACGCCCTCCTTGCCCACCTGCACCACCGGGGAGAGGTGGTGCCCGGCGGCGCGCAGGGCGCGGCGCAGCGGCGAGGACGGCATGAGCGCCCGCTTCTTCGGGCTGGTGGGGAGCGGCATGGGCCAGAGCCTACTACCGCCGCAGGTACTTGAGCTCGCGGGCCAGGTCGGCGTTCTCCGGCAGGGCCTGGAGGCCGCGCTTGAGGTGCCGCTCGGCCTGGCCCAGGTCGCCGACCAGCTTGGCCATCTGGCCCAGGAACTGGTAGCCGGGGGCGCACTTCCCGTTCTTCTTGAGCGCCGCCTCGATGGCGGCGGCGCTGGCGGGCTGCTGTCGCTTCTTGTCGGCGGCCAGGAGGAACTCGCACCAGGCCTTCCAGACGCCGAACTCGGCCTCGTCCGGGTTCAGCTGCACCGCCTCCTCGAGCTTGGCCAGCGCATCGGCGTACCTTCGCGCCTTCACCAGGCCGGTCGCCTCCACGAAGACGTTCTCGGCATGGAGGATCCGGAGCACGTCCACGTCGGCCGCGCCGCCTGACTTGAGCTCCTCCAGGTAGGCCGCCCGCTTGGCGTCCTCGCCCAGGACCGCCCAGGCCTCGCCCACCCGGGTGAACACGTCCGCGCACAGCTTGCGGACCTCGGCCGAGGCCTCGGCGGGGACGGTGTCCGGGTGGTACGTCCGGGCCAGCTGGAAGTAGGCGGCCTTGACCACCGAGACCGCGGCGTCGCGCTTCACGCCCAGCACCTGGAAGTGGTCCGCCCCCTTCTGCTTCTCCAGCACGGCGCGGAGGGCAGCCACGTCGAGCGGCATGGAGGCCCAGCTCGCCGGCGAGGGGGTGGGCGCGGGCCGGGGCGCCGGCGTCGTCGCCGGGCGGGCGGCCGCGGCCGGGCGGGCAGGGGCCGCGGGCCGGGGCGGCGGCGGGGTCCGCGCCGGCTCGGGCGGAGCCACGGGCGCGGTGCGGGCGGGTGCGGGCGGCGGGGAGGGGCGGGGCGCCGGGGTGTCGGCCGGCGGTGGCGGCCGCGGCGCCGCCTCGGCCCGGAGCGCCCGGGGCGGCCCGAAGGTGAGGAGGTCGAGCTCGCCCAGCAGGAGCGCCAGCCGGAGCACCATGCCCGCGTCGGCCGGCTGGGCCGCGGCGATCTCCGCCGGGCTGCGCGCGCCGTCGAAGAGCCCGACCGCCCGGGCCTCCTGGGGCGTGAGGCGCAGATCCTCCACCCTGACGCGACCGGCGGTGGGGCTGGCCGCCCCGCGCTCCCGGTCCCCCAGCCGGCGCTGCACCGCCGCCACGTCGAGCGCCCGCACCGCGGCGCAGAGGGAGGCGAAGGGCGAGCCCAGCGGGAAGGACGACGGCGGGGGAGGCACGCCCGGCTCCCAGGCGAAGCTCCCCGCCTCGCAGGCCAGCGCCCGGGCCACCACCGCATTTCCGCGCTCGGCCAGGAGCGCGGCCACGTCGGCCGGGTTGACCAGGCGCGTGGCGATGAGCGCGCCCAGGAGGTCACCGCCGGCCGCCCCCCGGGCGGCCTCGGCCTGGGCCAGCTTCTCCGGGGTGAGGACCCCCTTGCGAAGCAGGAAGCGCCCCAGGTCGTCGGCCGGGTCGGAGGAGCCGGCGTGCTCGACCGTTCCCCGCCGGAAGAAGAGCATGTAGGTGACGGTCCGGCCCTCGGTGCTCACCGACAGCTCGCCGTTCGCCTGGGAGGCGGCGGCCAGGCCGAAGAGCCGCAGGGGGGACGCCTGCTCCAGCGAGCCGGAGAGCTGCAGGCCGGCGGTGATGGCGGCCTCGGGCGAGACCTCGCGCGCCGCCATCCCGTAGTTGGCCCTCGGCGCGGGCCGAGGCGGGGGCGGCGCCGCGGCGGCCGGCGCGCTGCGAGCGGGCGCGGCCGGCGCCGCAGCGGCGCCGGGCGCCGGGGAGCGCTCGAGCCGCGGTGGCGGCATGGCCGGTCCGGCGGGGCGCCCGCGCTGCGGGTTGGTCGGCTTGGGGTCGTCGCTCACGCCCCTTCGAGACTACCACCGTCTCGAGGGCGCGCCCGCCCCGGGACCAAGGGTCAGCAGTGGTCATCTGGGCTCGCTCTCGCGCGGCCCGACCACAGCGGCCCCCGATCGCCCACACCCTGCTACTCCACCGCGCAGAGCTTGGCGTTGCCCTCCACCGTCTGCCCCTCGGCGACGTGGAGCTCGACCACCTTCCCGGCCTTCGGGCTGCGGACCTCGTTCTCCATCTTCATGGCCTCGATGACCACGAGTGCCTGGCCCTCCGCCACCTCCGCACCCGGCCCGACCAAGACCCGCACCACCTTGCCCGGCATGGGCGCGGTGAGGGTCTGCTTGCCCTCCACGGTGAACCGCCCCGCCGCTCGGCGCAGCCGGAGCCGTCGCTCGTCGGGGATCTCCATGTCGAAGACCGAGGCCCCCAGCCGCACGCGGACCCGGTCGCCGCGCTCGTCGAGGGTGGCGCTGTAGCTTTTGCGATCCACCAGGAGCGAGAGGGTTCCGTGGTCGTGCCGGTAGGCGTCTACCTCGTGCACCCGGCCGCCCAGCCGGACCCGGTAGAGGCCGGGGCCGACCCGCGTCACCTCCACGGCCTGCTCGCGGCTCCCGCCGTCGAGCAGCGCGATGTAGGTGATGGGGCCGGTCGCGCTCACGGGGTGCCTCCGCGGAGCACCCGGGAAAGGCCCAGCCGCGCCCAGCGCGAGCGGGCGGCCGAGGCCTGGCCGGCCCGCGCCGCGAACGCCTCGGCCTCGTCGGTGTCGCGCTTGAAGGCCGACAGGGCCGCGGCCACCAGCGCCACCTCCTCCAGGGTGGGGTCAGGGCGCGCCACCAGGTCCTCCTGGTAGCGGGCGCAGAACCCGGTGTCGTAGTCGCCGGACCGGAAGGCGGGGTGGCGCAGGGCGGCCACCAGCCAGGACAGGTTGGTGGTGATGCCGTGGACGGTGTACTCGTCCAGGGCCCGGACCAGGCGGGCGATGGCCTGGTCGCGGGTGGGCGCCCAGGCCAGGAGCTTGGAGAGCATCGGGTCGTAGAACTGCGGCACCACCCAGCCGCTGTAGACGCCGGAGTCGTCGCGCACGCCCGGCCCGGCCGGCACCCGGAGGTAGGTGATCTTGCCCGGGCTGGGCAGGAAGCCACGGGCCGGGTCCTCGGCATAGACCCGGGCCTCGATGGCGTGGCCCCGGCGCACCACCGCCTCCTGGGCGGGGACCTGGCCGCCCTGGGCGACCTCGATCTGCAGGCGGACCAGGTCCAGCCCGGTGACGAGCTCGGTGACCGGGTGCTCCACCTGCAGCCGGGTGTTCATCTCCAGGAAGTAGAACCTTCGATGAACGTCGACCAGGAACTCCACCGTGCCCGCCCCGCGGTAGGCCACCGCCCGGGCCGCCTTCACCGCCACCTCGCCCATGGCCCGGCGCAAGGGCTCGTCCAGGGCGCAGCTGGGGCTCTCCTCGATCACCTTCTGCTGCCGGCGCTGGACCGAGCACTCGCGCTCGCCCAGCCAGATGCAGCCGCCGTGGGCGTCGGCGAAGACCTGGATCTCCACGTGCCGAGGCTGCTCCAGGAACTTCTCTAGGTAGAGCCGGTCGTCGCCGAAGGCCGAGCTCGCCTCCCGGCGCGCCGACTGCCAGAGCCGCGAGAAGTCGGCCTGGCCGTCGCAGCGCTTCATCCCCTTGCCGCCACCGCCGGCTGCCGCCTTGATCATCACCGGGAAGCCCAGCTGCAGGGCCAGGGCGTGGGCCTCGGCCTCGTCGGCGATGGGGTCGGGCGACCCGGGCACGGTGGGCACCCCGGCCGCGGCCATGTTCCTCCGGGCGGTGGTCTTCACCCCCATGGCCTCCATCGATTCCGGGGGCGGGCCGATGAAGGCGACGCCCGCCTCCTCCACCGCCCGGGCGAAGGCCGGGTTCTCGGACAGGAAGCCGTACCCCGGGTGAACGGCATCGGCGCCGGTCTTCCGGCAGGCGTCCACCACCCGCCCGATGTCCAGGTAGCTCTCCCGCGAGGGGGACGCGCCCACGTGGACCGCCTGGTCGGCGTTGCGGACGTGGAACGAGCCCCGGTCGGCGTCCGAGTAGATGGCCACCGTGGCGATGCCCATCTCGCGGCAGGTGCGGATCACTCGCACCGCGATCTCGCCGCGGTTGGCCACCAGGACCTTGGTGATGCGGCGGGGGGGCATGCCGGAAGGGGCAACGATAGCGGGCGGGTCAGCCGTCCGCAACGGCCGGTCCGGCCGGAGCGGGGCGGTTGGCCTCCGGCAGCGCGGCCACGATGGCGTCGCGGGTGGCGTCGCGCAGCGCCTCGGCGTCCTCGAAGTCGCCGGGGTCGAGGGGCTCGAGCACCTGCACCCGGGCGGCCATCCGGCTCCGCATGACCAGGCCGTGCTTGGGCAGCGCCTCGGAGGTCCCGCTGATGGCCACCGGGTAGACCGGCACCTTGGCCTCAAAGGCCAGCCGGAAGGCACCGTCCTTGAAGCGCTGCAGCCGGCCGTCCAGGGAGCGGGTGCCCTCGGGGAAGAGCAGGATGGGCGAGCCGCGGGCCAGGTGGCGCCGGCAGTGCTCCATCATCTTCCGCACCGACTCCCGGTCGCCCCGCCAGACGCGCACGTAGTCGTTGATGACCATGTTCCAGCCCACCACCGGCACCTGGAAGAGCTCCCCCTTGGCCACCCACTTGAAGGGACGGAAGAGCCCGTAGAGCGCAAGGATGTCGAGCATGGAGAGGTGGTTGGCCACGATCACCGCCGGGCCGTGCCAGGGCAGCCGGCTTCGCCCCTCGATCCGCTCGCGCCAGAGCGGGTTGGACACGATGTAGAAGGTCGCCCACGCGCAGGAGTAGACGTGCAGCGCCACCAGCCGCCGGTCGAAGGCCACGGTGACGAGGAAGATGGCCAGCGCCCCCAGGAAGAGGACCGGCATGGTCACGAGCACGAACGCCCAGTAGAGCGCGGAGAGGACCCGGAGCACCCGGCCATCCTGGCCCGCGGCGGCGCACGGCGGCAAGCGGCGAGTTCGGGGCCGGCTCGCCCCAGGTCAGCTCTTGCGGCGCAGCGCCCGGATGATCTTCGCCTTGCTGCGGGAGGGCGCGGGCTCGGCGCCGATCGCTTGGGCCCTCCTGTGCTCGCGGAGTCGGAGATGGGCCTCGATCTCGGCGGCCAGGAGCTCGATCTCCAGGTCGGAGCGCACCGGGACCGCGCGCTCGAGCGGGGCCCTCGCCGGCGGGACGGCCCCCAGGCGCATCCGCAGGACCCGCTCCTCGTCGGGGGCGAGCTCGCGCGTGACACCCTGCCGGAGCGCGGCCTGCGCGGCCGGCTCGAGCGCGATCGCCGTGGCGCTCTTCTTCGTCTCCATGGGCTCCATGCTAGGGGTGCGGGCTGACGTGTCCACTTTTCGCCGGAGCCTTGCCCACAGGGCCTTACAGTGGACAACCTACCGACTTCACAGGGCAAATCCGACACGGACCCTCGGTGGAGGTCCCGCCGCCCCAGGGCCAATCGCCCGGATTCTCGGGACCTTCTCGAAGCCGATAGCGCGGAGGAGAATGGCTCCATGACCACCTTCTCCCACAACCTCCTCACCGAGGACGAGCCCATCCGCCAGCTGCTCGCCACCGTGAGGCGGGTGGCGGTGCTGGGGATGAAGACCGAGGCGCAGGCCGGTCAGCCCGCCTTCGACGTGCCCGCCTACCTTGCGCGATCCGGGCTCGAGATCGTCCCGGTGCCGGTCTACTACCCCGACGCCGAGACCATCCTCGGCCTGAAGGTCCACCGCCGGCTGGCCGACATCCCGGGGCCGATCGACCTCGTGGACGTGTTCCGCCGGCCCCAGGACGTCCCCCAGCACCTTCCCGACATCCTCGCCAAGCGGCCGCGCGCGGTCTGGCTCCAGTCCGGCATCCGCAACGACAAGGCGGCCGAGGCCCTGGCGGGCGAGGGGATCCTGGTCGTCCAGGACCGTTGCCTGATGGTGGAGTGGCGCCGCCTCGGGCCCTCGCGCTAGGGCCTCACCCCGTCCGCCGCCGGTGCCGCCGCCGGCCTCTCCGCCGGAGAGAGCGCCGCGGTCCCGAGCAGGATCAGGGCGATCCAGGTGAGGTCGGCGACGGCCAGGTGGGCGATCTGCATCCACACCGGCGCCAGCAGCGCCACCGACAGCGCCCCTCCCGCCACCTGCAGGAGGAGCAGGCCGATGAGCCACAGCGCATGGGGCCGCAGCCGCTCGTCCCGGGCCTGGAGCACGGCCCGCGCCAGGGCCAGGAGCACGAGCGCGCTGGCCAGCGAGGCGAAGGGGTGGACCAGCCGCAGCCTGAGGACCAAGGGGGCGCCCCCCCTGAGCTCCGCCAGCACCCCCTCGCCCACCGTCCGGGCGGGGAAGAGCGTGTCGCCGAGCGCGGCCATGGCGCCGGTGGCCCCGCTGACCAGCACCGTGGCGAGTCCCAGGCCCAGCGCGGCGGCGAAGGGGCCGCGCTCGTGCAGGTCCAGGCCGGCCGGCCGATCGGCCAGGGCCGCGGTCAGGGCGATGGAGCCGAGAAGCAGGAAGGTGTTGACCAGGTGCACGATCATCACCCCGGCCCGCGCCCCCGAGCCATCCTTGGCCACCCAGCCGAAGGTGACCAGCGCCGCGCCCACCAGGGCCTCCAGCGCGATGAATCCGGCCGCGCACAGCGCCGCGCGCCGCCCGTGGTGGCCCCGCGGCAACGCCCGGAAGGCCAGGATCACCAGCGCCACCACCGACAGCAGGGCCAGGCCGCTGGTCAGGCGGTGGGTGAGCTCGATGGCGGTCTCCACGCTGGGCGAGCGGGGGACCACCACACCGTTGCACAGGGGCCAGTGCGCCCCGCAGCCCGCCCCCGAGCCGGTGGCCCGCACGAACGCGCCCCACAGGGTCACCGCCACGTTGTAGCCCAGCACAGCCAGGGCGAAGCGGCGGAAGGGGCTCACGCGGCGTCCTCCCCCGAGGCCGAGGGCCGGCCGCCCCTCACTGCTCCCCCTCGTCCGCCGGCTCGGCGGAGGGCCGCTCCTCGCCGCGCTTCTTGAGGCCCGCGGCCTCCAGCGCGGTGGAAGGGCCGGCTGGCTTGCGCTCGTCGGGCAGCGCCCCGGCGGGCGCGGCCACCACCTTCACCTCGCCGCCGAGCGCCTTCACCTGGGCGGACACCGCCACCGTCACCGCCGGCCCCTGCGCGCCCTCGGCCGGTGCCTGGAAGGTCGCCTCGAGCCGCACCCGCAGCGGCGCCCCGGTCTGGGCGTCGAGGAGGAACTCGCCCGAGGCGGCGGTGGGCACCCGCCCCTCGAGGAAGCCCCGGCGCACCGCGGTGTCGCGATCGCCCGCCTGGAAGCCGGGGGGCGGCTCGGGGGTGGCGCCCGGGCGCTCCGGCCCGAGCGAGACCCGGTAGCGGAGCGCCTCCCGGCCCAGGACCGCGTCGCGGCCGGAAGGCTCGAGCCGGAGCCCGGGCCCGACCAGCTCGGCCACCGACCGGGCCAGGCCGAAGCTGTCCTCGCGAAAGCGGCGCGCATCGCGCCCGCGGTCGGTGGGCCGCTGGCGGAAGGGAGCCGGCACCGACCGGGCGTAGGTCATGCGGTCCACGTAGACGACCTGCTTCCCCTGCACCGCCGACGGCCCCAACCCAGGGTCCACGTCCGCGCGGACCTCGAACTCGCCGCTGGAAGCCTGCCGCAGCCGGTGCTGCTCCGTGACGCGGAGCTGGGTCCCGTCCGGCCTCGCCACCGACCACTCCACCGCCGCCGCCCACTCGAACGATCCCAGCCGCCGGGCCACCTCGTCGGCGTCGAGCCGGAGGGCCGCCTCGGGGTGGGACGGATCGAAGCGCTGGGAGGCACCTCGGTCCTCCTCGCGGGCGAAGAGGCGGTGCTTGGCCGCCGGGTCGCCGCGGGAGCAGGCCGCGAGGAGGGCCAGGAGGGCGAGCGGTGCCACGCGCATGCGGGGCGCCATCATCTCACGAGACGCGCCGGAGCGCCGCGGGAAGGAGGCGCGGAGCCGGAGCGCCGTCCGCCGCCGGCCCAGGCGGCTCCTCGGCTCGCTCGGGCGCGGGGGGTGGCGGGGCCGAGGCGCTGGATGGCTCGGGCGCGCCCTGCGCGACCGGACCGGGGTCGGCCGCCACGTCGCCCAGGGCCACTCGCCCCTGCGCCCACAGGAGCCGCTCGCAGCGGACGAGCAGCTCGGGGAGCCCCTCGCGCGTGACCGCCGAGACGGCCACCCGCTCGGCGCCGCCGGCCAGCCCTGCGGCCGCCCCGGCGGGGAGCCGGTCGATCTTGTTCAGGACCAGCATGCGCCGCTTGCCCTCGAGCCCCAGCGTGGACAGGACGGCCTCCACCGCCGCGATCTGCCCGTCCTGGCGCGGGTCCGAGGCGTCGACCACGTGCAGGAGGAGGTCGGCGTCGGAGAGCTCCTCCAGCGTGGCGCGGAAGGCGTCCACCAGGTCCGGCGGAAGGTCGCGGATGAAGCCGACCGTGTCGGTGACGATCACCTCCCGGTCGCGCGGGAAGCGGAGCCGCCGGCTGGTGGGGTCGAGGGTGGCGAAGAGCTTGTCCTCGGCCAGCACGTCCGAGTCGGTGAGGGCGTTGAGCAGGGTGGACTTGCCGGCGTTGGTGTAGCCGACGATGGAGAGCACCGGAAGGCCCCGGGCGTTGCGCTGCTTGCGGCGCAGCGAGCGGCTGGCGCCCAGGGCCTCGATGCGCCGCTCCAGCGCGGTGATCCGGTCGCGCACCCGCCGGCGGTCGATCTCCAGCTTGGTCTCGCCCGGCCCGCGCCCGCCGATGCCACCGGCCAGCCGCGAGAGCGATTCGTCCCGGCCCACCAGCCGCGGGTAGAGGTAGCGGAGCTGGGCCAGCTCGACCTGGAGCTTGCCGTCGGCGCTCTGCGCCCGCTGGGCGAAGATGTCCAGGATGAGCTGGGTTCGGTCGAGGATCTTGAGGCTGGTGGCCTCGGCGATGTGGCGCGCCTGCGAGGGCGAGAGCTCGGCGTCGAAGACGATCATGGTGGCCATGAGCTGCATGGAACGCAGCACGATGTCCTCGAGCTTGCCCTTGCCGATGAGGTAGCGCGGATCGGGGTCGCGGCGGAGCTGGAGGGTGGCGTCGATCACCTCGACGCTGGCGGTGCGGGCCAGCTCGCGCAGCTCCTGGAGCGAGGCCTCGGCCTCGGCCCGCCCCCGCCCCCGCCCCTTGTGCCCGGCGCCGCCCCCGTAGCCCACCAGGATGGCCCGCTCCCGGCCGCCGGTCCGCCGCGCTGCGCGCGCCCGGGCGAACTCCTCCTCCAGCGCCTGCACCCCGGCCAGCGCGTCGTGGTCGAGGGCGTGGATGCTCTCCGCCACCTCGTCCTTCCACAGCGTGCCCTGGGGGTTCTCGGGCAGCAGGTGCGCCCAGTGGACCTTGCCGGGCAGGCCGTCCTCGCGCACCTCGATGGCCGCCACCAGGTCGAGCCGGAGCAGGGCCAGGTCGGTGTGGTCGTCGCGGGTGAGCGGCTCGCCCTGGAGGTGGGTGTGAACCAGGCGCAGGCCGCGCAGGCGGCTCTCGCCGGCGCGCCCGCGCCCCACGTCGGGGAGCTCGAGCTTGCGGGCGTCGCCCACCATCACCGCCTGCACGTCGCCCTTGCGGTCGAGCAACACGCCGACCTGCCGGCCGGTCTCCAGCGACACCTCGACCAGGTGGCGCGCCAGCTCGGGCGAGACGATCGTCCGCGCGTCGACGCGGCGGCGGTAGGTCCGGCGGAGGGCGTGGAGCTGGGAGGCCTTCAGCCCGAGGGTGTTTCCGAGGACGTCTTCCATCCGGATCCGAGGACCTAGCTTATCCTTCCCGGGACCCGGCTGCGACCCCATCTTCGGCTTGGCCCGGCTGGCCCGGTCCCCGTGCGCCCTCGCCCACCGCGGCCCGCGCGCTCCCCGTCGACACCCCGAGCTGGTAGAGGCCGGCCAGCCCCGCCAGGAGCGTTCCGGCCATGCGCAGCCCCTCGGCCGGAACCAGCGAGGTCGCGCCGCTGGGGGAGCGGAGCGTCTCCAGCGCCGAGAAGAGCAGCCAGCAGACCCCGGAGGCGGTGAAGGCCCAGAGCGGGGCGGCGGCGGCCCGTGTGCCGTGAGCCACCGCGCGCCGGACCACCGGGACCAGCAGGACGAAGGTGACCGCGTCGCAGACGTAGGACATGGCGCTCGCCCAGGCGGTCTCGCCCCCGCCGTCGAGCGCCCGGCGGAGCTCGGCGAGCAGCCCCGGGCCGATGGCGGCGCCGACCGCGGCGCCGGCCAGGAGATAGAGGGAGAGACGCCCCACCATCCCCACGCCCCGCGCCGCCGGCGCGCGCAGCTCGAAGGCGAGGAGGGCGCTGGCCACCACCCCGACCACGTTGGCGGCGAGGAGCAGGCTCGCGGCCAGCAGCACCCCGGCCACCCCCCGGGAGGCGGGGAAGGCCCCGGCCGCGGGCAGCTCGGCCAGGGCCAGGAGCAGGTAGGCGGCCGAGAGCGCGCCCCAGAAGCGCCGCGGACCGCCCCGGCGCGGGAGCGCGGCGAAGGCGGCGCCCGCCCCGGCGGCGGCCAGCAGCTTGGCGGCGAGGTGGCTGGCGAGAAGGAAGGCCGGCAGCGCCGCGTGGGCGAGGGTGACGCAGGCCATGGCGTGCAGGATGGCCAGCAGCGCCACCAGGCCCGCGCGCGTCATGGTCCCTTCCCCCCGGCCGACGCATCCACCCTCACACCCCCGTGCCGCCCGTCCTCCGCGGGTGGCCAGCTGCTAGAGCTTACTCCTTCTGGGCCACCATGCGCTTGCGCTCCAGCACGGCGTCGGAGGCCTGGGCGATGAGGTCGGGGCCGAGCGCCTTGTCCAGCACGGCGTCGGCCCCCGCCGCCTCGAGCCGCGCCTCGACCCCCGCCTCCCCCACCTGCCCGCTCACGCACACGATGGCCAGGTCGACCTCGCCCCCGGTCTTGCGGATGAGCCGCACCAGATCCTCCCCGCTCATGCCCGGCATGACCACGTCGGTCACCAGGAGGTCGAGGGCCAGGAGCTCGTCGGAGAGGATGGACAGCCCCTGGCTGGCGTCCGGGGCGGTGAGCACCTCGAAGCCGCGGTCGCGCAGGCCGTCGGCCAGCATGCGGCACTGGAGCTCATCGTCGTCCACCACCAGCGCCCGGCGCGGGCGGGCGGAGATGTGGGCGATGGCCGCGGCCAGCACCGCCTCGGCCTCGGGGTCGAGCTGGAAGCGAACGCCCATGCCGTGGGCGTTGGAGAAGGCCACCACCGCCCGTGTGCGCAGGTCGGTGCCGTTGGGGAGGGTGAGCTCGAGATCCAGGGCCGTCCCCACCGCGGCCGGCGCGGGGGTGCGGACGAAGGCGCCGCCCTGGGAGAGGTTCTCCACGTAGTCGGCCGCCAGCTCCTGGTCGGTGGCGTACTCGATGTGAGCGTGCGGGGCCGCCGTGGGCGGCTCCGCCGGAGCGGCCGGCGGGGCGGAGATCCTCACCGGCGCGTTCACCTGGAACCGCGGCGCCGACCGGGAGGCGTCCGACGAGGGCGCGGCGGTGGATCTCCCGAGGATCTCGGTGAGCCCGGCCGGCGGCGCCACCAGCCGCAGGGCATACCCGGCCGGCGCCCCCGGGCCGGCCTCGGCGGAGCTGCGTACGGCCGTGACCTCGGCCCTCGCCTCCACCGGCCGCCCCGCGCCCGGGACCCGAACCAGGAGCGCGATCTCGTCCCCCACCGGCGGGGCGAAGGGCGCGGCCACGAAGAGCAGGCCCTCGGCCGCGGACCAGCGGACCCCGTCCCAGCCCGGCCCGCCCACGTCCATCACCAGCCGCGGGCGCTCGGGCACGGACCGGGGCCGTCCCGGCGTCGCGCCCGCCTCGGTGAAGAACCGCGCCGAGGCGTCGAGGAGGGCGGCGGGCGGCACGCCCTCGAGCGCGTGGCTGGGCCGACCCAGGGAGGCGTCGAGCTTCTTCCGCGCCTCCTCGGGCAGCGCCTCGATCGCCATGGCCCGCCCGCCGGCCCGCGCAGTCCAGAAGACCAGGCGGTCGCGCCGCGCCCGGGAGAGCTCGCCCACCTCCACGCGAACGTGGATCGCCAGGAGCTTCGCCTGTGACTGGTAGCGAAGGCTGCAGTCGGTCAGGGCCGGACCGAGGAGCGAGGGCAAGGCCAGCGCCAGCCGCTCCGCCGCCTGGAGGCGGTCGCCGGAGGCCCTAACGAAGATGCAGACGAACTCGGTGGACACCATGCAGTTTCCCAGGCCCGACGCGCCTCGGTGTGCAACGCGGGGGCCCATTAGACCCGCAGGACCCTTGGGATTTCCAGCCCCTGACCGGAACCCGGGGTCCGATCGCACCCAGGTGAAGGACCCCGGTGGGCCGGACGGGTGCCGAGCGGTTCCTCCGGGCCCTTCCCTGACGCAGCGCGCGGCTCCGGGGCCTGCTCGAGGAGGCGGCAACCAAAGCCTCCTCGCCGGCCCGAGGGCCCTCCACTCGCGGTGGTGCGCCCCGGCGCCTTCCGCTAGACTCGGCACCCCGGACCCCTCGGAGGCAACGCCCGATGAAGAAGCTCCTCGTGTCTCTCGGCGCGGCGATCGTCGCGCTCCAGGCCCAGGCCGCCCCGGCCGCCAAGGTGAGGATCGCCCTCATCGTCGAGTCCACCGTCGACGACAAGGGCTGGTGCCAGGCCATGCACGACGCCATCAAGGCGGTGCAGAAGAAGTACGGGCCGGCGCTCGTCGAGTACAGCTACAGCGAGAAGATGAAGCCGGTGGACGCCGGCTCGGCCGCCCGCCAGTACGCCTCCGGGGGCTACGACATCGTCATCACCCACGGCGCCCAGTACAAGAACCTGGTGCTGGAGATGGCGGAGGAGTTCCCCAAGACCACCTTCGCCTTCGGCACCAGCGCGGAGATCGGCCCCAAGAACGTCTTCACCTACATGCCGGAG